>CAYLYZ010000012.1:0-74922 GCA_964387885.1 uncultured bacterium
CAAATGCCATTACTGTTCGACACAAAAGTACTTTTTAACCGGATGAACCATAATTTTTATCTGATCCATTATTTTTTCCCTCAATTGGTTGTAATCTGAAATACGCGCCTGTTTCTGATTCAAAAGCCTTTAGCTCTAATCCATTTCTGGTGGCAGCTTCACCAGCAATAGCAAGCCCTAGACCTGTTCCCCCTCCGGGCTTTGTAGTAAACTCAGGTTCAAAGATTACTTCGGTTTCAATGAGGTTTGTTTCTATACCTGGACCAAAGTCCTTATAATCAATGTTTAGCATTTTACCTTTGTCCTCATTTACAAATACTTGAATATGTTTATGTTTAGAATTTTTGTTCAACATCCAGAATTGACTATTATCAATAAGGTTAAGTATTATTATCTGAATATCCTGTTCCCAACCGTAAAGTTTCAGGGAGGGATTGCAATCTATTTCAAATGAAATGCCCTTTTCTTTAAACTCATGTTCGAACACACTAAATGAATTATTTAATTCATCTGATAATAAGAACTCCTTCTTACTGGTTCGTTTTTTTGCAGCAAGTGGATCAAGTCTGCTGAAAAGGTCTACAAATGCTTTCGCATTTCGACCAATTCCTCCGGTTATAGAAATGATGTCGTCAAGAGTTTCACGTTCATATTTATCGATAATTTTCTCAATCCAATATTCCAGGTTTGGTATCTGATTCTTAAAGACATTAAGTGGTCTGCGACCTTCATGGAGAACTACATTAATGATCTTGCCCAATGTCGCTTGCCCCTGATAGACTGCTACCGCCTTTCTGATATCCTCGGCAATGAGGTTGTTTTCATCTTCTTTCTTACTCAGTATTGTAATTATTTCATCAACGGTCTTTCTATCAACTTGTTTACTCAAAAGTTTTGATTTGATGCCCTTCTTTATTTCATCAAACTGGAAGAGCTTCTCGAGTTCCCGCTCAACTTTTAAAGCAGATCTGCTAAGTCCTTCACTTCGCCTGAACTGAAATCGTCTGTCCTCAAGTTTATTAATTACTTCTAAGGTGATTTCCTTTAGTTTTAAAAAAGAGTGATTTTCGCGAAGACCATCACGAGCACTTTTTTCTTCAAGATTTGACAGCTCCTCAGATTGGATATGAACATATCCAATAGCTTGATTACTCCCGATCTTCTTGGATGGATTTTGAACTCTTTGTTTATTTAGCTCCAACCAATCAAAATCAGGATCACCAAGTGGTCTTATTCTAAATCCATTTCGATATACTCCAATACCATTTGATGTGTTTAATAATTGTCTTGCTTCTAATTTACCTACGTAATTTCCTGCTAAATCGGTTAATCCTCTACCAATTAATTGCTCAATTGCTACTGCCTCACGGTCATATACTCTAATATCCAATATCAATTCTCCACATTTTGTGGGTTTTAAAGATAATTGTATGTTTTCTGTTATCGTATTACGTGCTTTTTGGTTGATATAAGTTAGGTTACCAGAACCATTTTGGTCAACTTTTCCGTGAATTCTGTAATCAAATAGGTCAATGATGGGATAGGGTTCTATTTTCAATGAAATATCTTTTCCTTCGTTATAGTCAAAGCCTTTGAAGCATAGATTTATATCAAATTGATCATTAGTAACTCCTCCAGTTAGTTCTTTAGGTACTGGAGGTATTAGCTTTTTCAATTCGAACTTAAGTTTTTTATATTGCTTTTGAGTCCAACCTGACAAATGTTTACTATCTCCATTAATTGTCAGGCGAGTACCGCTTTGGCACTCCGTTAGTTTGGTCTCGACAAGTACATCTACATTGTCAAGATACTCTTCTTTGCTGAATTGATCCCATTCAATATATACAGTTGTCTTTTCTCCCTCCTTATTTACTGTTTCCAATAAGAGGTCGTTTCCTAGAATAGAAGCTGCATACCGTCCCACTCCTTTCCGACCTTGCATTCTTCGACCATAGGGGCTCAATCTTCTCTTCTGTTTATCATCAGTAGATGGGACCAACCATTTATTTATAACTGTCTCCCTGGACATACCATGTCCAGAATCCTCAATTATTATTGAAAGGCTTATTGGATCTAAGGATAAAGAAAATGTTATTTCAACACTTTTAGAATCAGCATCATAAGCATTCTTTACCAGTTCTACAACCGCAGCATATTGGTCTTGAATCAGATCCCGTCCGATTGTAAAAAGGTGACGACCAGCTGGTCTTATCTTATATACACCACTTTCCTCCATCACCATACCTCTATCATTTTTTCAGCCACCCTTTGAGCGAGTAAAACTGGAACTGCATTTCCGATCTGGAAAAATGCATGCGTTCGTGAAGGTTTCCCGTTTTCGCTCTCAAAATAGTAATCATCCGGAAAAGTCTGCAATCGTGCTGCCTCACGGGGAGTTAGCGAACGGTTCTGATTAATATCCGGGTGGATGTAATAATGTCCATCCTTGGAAATGTGAGCAACCACTGTGTGTGAGGACTGCAGATCTTTACCTACAACTTTAAAACGATCCAAAAACGATGAGCGGTTTCTATGAGTTTTTAGTTCCTCAGGTAAATCGTTATAGTCTAATCGTTCCTGATTCTTGTTCCATTTATTGACTGCAATTCGGTAAATCTCTTTATCTCTTTCATTGTGAGGTCGAGCCTGATGCCATGTAACAGGCTCACCATTTGTTCTTAACATCGCGTTTCTCAAATAGGAATTAGTATTTCCATTCATTTCACAAGGTGAATCTGATCCCTCACCTGCCTGCAGATTTGGCAAATCGTCCAAAACATCCTTCACTTTTGCTTTTAGATTCCAGGTTTTGGGTTCAGGATAATAACCAGAAATGTCTGTTTGTCTACCAACAAGGATAATACGTTTTCTTTTTTGAAGTACGCCATAATCAAATGCGTTAAGTACTTTATACTCCGTAATATATCCGGCAGTTTTGAATAAATTCCGCATATGATCCAGATAAGATTTATCATGGTTGATTTTCGCTGATAACAAACCAGAAACATTTTCAAACACGAAGTACCTGGGTTTGTATCTATTGAGGAATTTTGCATAAAAGGTATAGAGGTAGTTGCGCTTATCTCCTCTCATACCATTTTTATCTCTGGAACGTCCGACAAGAGAATATGTCTGACAGGGAGGACCTCCTATAATGAGATCAAGTGATTTGCCCCCCAGCAATTGGTCAATTCGGTCAAATATCCCGGACAATGTTCTTTGACTGATTTCCTCATTTATTACCGATGATATTTCCGATTTTGGTACAAGTTGGTACAATTCATATCTGGGGATCCTTTTATACAGGTAATCATAATACTTGTCAACCAGATCATTGTTTCTCAACCAATAATATGCCATACGGGTTTTTAACGTATTGCAGGCTGCCTTGTTGACTTCAACATGTGCAAGCGGATGAAAACCTGCTCTGACAAATCCTTCTGACAAGCCTCCTGCACCTGCAAAAAGGTCAAGGAATTTAAGGTCTTTTTCCACTGTATAATCTCAGTTCCAAAGCTTAAAATTTACTCCAATAAAGGGAATATAAAAAGCAATTCATGACTTTCAAAGGTAATTTTCTGATTTGTATCTCAACTACCGAAGTTTGTCAAATTGTGAGATAATACTTCCCGGTCTTAGAAACTTTAAATTTGGTGCGCCATATATTACAAAAGTCACATGTGACCTCTCATGGTCCTGATTGGATGTACACGACTTTCTTCCTTGATACTATGCAAAGATTCTCTTTAACCTTGTTTCCGTCACATTTCCGTCACTTCCGTCACATTTCCGTCACACCCTCAATCCCCCACCCACAACCACGTTCCGCCAATAGTGTGACGATGTGACGAAAATTTGTGATATCACCCCTTATTCTCCTGCCCTGAGTTGAAGCTTGCTTTTTACCAAATAATGTAGTATATTATCAACAAATATGACGCATATACGATTAATCTACATGGAGAGTTCCGATTCTTTCTTATTTCGCGCATTGCGGAAGCATGGCGAGCGAGTGTCCGGGTTACATTTTTACTACATTTTAACTTCAATCTGCGATCTGACCACCCATGCTCCGGGGAATCCTTTGAGGCGGAGTTGCCTGCATAATGCCATAGCTTCATCCCGCTCTGGGAAATTGCCTGCGCGGACTTTGTACTGAGGTGCTTCATATATCAAGTAAACAGGAACGCTGACCTGGCTTTCGATGTCGCGTTTTATCGCGAGAGCCATTTTCTGGACGCGTCCGGCGAATATCTGGATACGATATCCCGCAACGATTCTGGTCTCTAAATTTTCAGCTTCTGTAGAGTCGGGCGTTTCTGTTTCCTCGACTATTGGAACGTATTCCTCAAATTCGAGTTTCGGTTCCTTGACGTAGAAACCCGGGACTTCTGGTTTTATTGGCGGTAATTCTTCGGTTTGAGGTGGAGGGAAAATCCAGGTTGAATCGGGTTTTCCCGAATCAGACCTGCGATTTGAGTCATCCCTGAATCCATTGCCTTCATAGGAGGAACCGCAGCCGGAGAAACCGATGATAATCGCAAAGATGAGTATTTTGTAAAGAATTCTATGCATGATTGTAAATATAGAAATTGCCTTGTATTTAATCAAGAAATCTAACACAGGTTTTATTGTGAATAGTCAGAAATGGTGAATGTCACATTTTTTGAAAGTTTCGTCATTGCGAGCATAGCGAAGCAATCTCTTTTGTGATCCATGCCTAATAGATCGCTTTGTCTCTTTGATCCTCGCGATGACGTTTATTCTTCATGTAAAATTAAATGGTTATCATAGCCATATAGCAATCAGAATGGGAAAACACCATGCAACCGCCTGAGTAGTTACAGATATCTTTAACCGCTCCATTCCAAGGGCTGTGAGGAATGCCAGGGCGGGAAATACGGGCATAAATAATCTGAACTCAACCTGGAAAGAGAAAAAGCTCCAGTAGATAAAACCTCCCGCTACTGTCAGGACTGCTGCAACAAACATCGTTCCCTTCGGACGCTCGTAAAGCGACTGGAGTGTCCCGAGCAGAGTCATTGAACCCCAGAACAACAGCCAGGAAATGGTGATGATTTTCTCAAGTGTAGATCCCCAGAGCTCTATGAATGGTTGAGGAATAGTCCTCAGGAAAATTAATGTGGCTTTTATCGGGTGGAAAAAGGCTCCACCAACGACTCCAACAGCTTGCTTGGGTTGATACTGCGCCTGCATTTCAACACCATGACCGGGGAAAAGGTGCCCGTAGTTCTGCTGGCTCCAGATTGCGAGGGGTATCAGCATTATACATGCAAAAATTGCAATTCGTGTCCTGGTCAACCACTGAGCCCCGGGCCTTGTTTTCGGATCTGCAGCGAACCATATAAGCGGGTACAGCAAAATTCCCGATAGTTTCGCATAAACCGAAAGTGCCAGGAAAAAACCAGTCAGAACCTGTCGCATGAGAGTCTGATCTCCACATCGGCTGCGGACGATCTGATACATTGCAAGGGATGCTATGCACGTCAGAAGCGCGTCATTTGTCACGAGTGTTGTGAATACTGCTGCATTGGGAGCCATCAGCATGGCAGCGAGTACACTTACTGCGACTATTTGACTGCGGGTAAATGTCAATGCCATCAAATAGGCGAAATAAGCTGCGAGTAGTCCAAACGCAACAGACATAAGTCTTGCGCCATACAATCCCCAACCGGAATGGATAAGTTCGCATAATTTATATAACGGAGCAGAAAGTATATAGTAGAGCGGAGTCTGACCGAACTGGCCGTTTATGTGGTCTATACTGTCGACACCGGTTGCCTTATAAACCGGGATATTCAGCTCGCTTGCAACGTAATCGATATAATGGAGATGCAGAGGTTCATCGTTGTAACTCGGAAGAGTCTGGATTTCCGGATACTTCGGAATTAAGATCAGTAATAGCAGACGGAAAACGACACCTGCGATAATCAGTCCGGTAACGATTCTGCGGTCAAGTCGGGTTTTCACAATGCCCGTCCTTTGGGTGTTTCGAGATCAGCATTAAGAAGCAGAATATCGCCTGAATACATATAATTACCCGGAGGATTCCTGTATTTAATACACTCCGCATCCGGAATACCGACAATGCGAATTAATTCCTGCTCGTCGCTGAAGAAATGTAAATGATAATCTTCTGTATAAGGCAAATATTCCTGACATGGGACGAGGATTATCAACCTTTTTGATGCAACTCGTTTTAGTTCTGATACAGATTTTTCGAGATCACGAACATGCTCAAGGGTGTGTGCGGATACAACTACTTCAAATGAGTTGTCAGTAAATGGTAATTCTTCTATGAATGACCCGATATAGACCGATTTGACTCCGAGGCGTTTACGAGCATGATTTAATGCAACATGCGAGATGTCAATTCCGGTACAGAACTCAGCGAGATGGGCTAATCCCTCCAGAAGATAACCATCACCGCAACCTGCGTCGAGTAGTGATTTGCAATTGCCTGTCAGATCAGATATCCTTGTGATATCCTGGGGTGCAAGATCCTGCTTTGACCAGTTTTCCCATGATTTATCGTATGTATAAATCCAGGTTTTGCGGTCAGCTCTACCCGCTTTCTTTTTCCAGTCTATTTCAAACCAGTCTCCGACACGATGTTTGATTCTGTAGCGGGAAATTATCCTGTTGTATAAGTAGTGAAGTTTCTTTTTAAGTCCCATGAAGCTCATCATAATATTCACAATCAGGGTTCAAGGTTTTTCTGATATGTCTGCCGTAAGAAATGATGGGCATTGAAATTTTCTTTGAACCGGAGTAATCCCCAGGTGGGATCACTATCAATCGATGAAATGCCAAAATCAAAATACCGGTATCCCTTACTTCTCGCCCATAAGATCGAATGGTAGGTCAGGAAAGGGACAGGTCGCAATTTTTGAAACGGTTCCTGATGAGCCATGTAAAACTCAAGAACAGTGTGACGATTACAGCCGAAATTCCAGATAAGAGAAATTATCTTCCCCTCGTATTCGACAACCGCCATCATAAGATGTTCAGGGATGAGGTTGTGTAATAATTCAATTTCATCGCGATTATGCGCCGGTGTTACTCCAAGCCCGGTTCTATTTTCAACGAGGATTTCCCAAAATCTGTCAAACTCCTCTTGAGTCGGGTTTTCTATCTCTCGAAATTTTAAGCCGATTTTTTCAGCTCTTCGAAATGCATTTCTGGTTTTGTTTACGAATGAATTGAGCAATTCACTTTCCGGGACATCGAGTCGAACTCCCTGTGTGAGTTCACTGCGAATGACCTTAAATCCTTTTCTTTGAAGGGCAAAATCGAGCTGCTGCTCGGGAAATTCATTATATATAACCGGTGGAGGAGTTAACCGGATTTGATTTACTCCAATAGATCTGGCGTATTCTACCATTGCATCCAGCAGCGATTCAAGATGATGATATCTCAATTTGGATGACCAAACCGGGCCTCCATAGGAAGCTCCGGGATGGGAAATCCATGTCTTTTTACCTTTTTCATCTTCCGAAATCACCGCAGGTAGTATTCCAACTAAGTTACCATTCCTGCGGAACGTCACATGATGTGTTTTGAATCTGTCCTGAGGGTGATAGGAGAGAAAACGGAGTGAATTGAATACTGTTCCGTTGATTGCATCATGCCAGAAATCTTCCCATTCTTCAGGAATAATAACGGGATCTGCAATAACGGGATGCTGTATTGTAAATGAGTTTGATTTTCCGGTCAAGATTTGGGTAACCTGAATAATACTTTAATCACATCCGGATCTTGAGCTTTTTCAAATGCTGCTTCCCAGTCACTAAGATCGAATTCTTCATCAACCATATCATCAACCTTTAATCCTGTTTTCAGCGCGGTGATTGCCGGTTTGAACGGTCCGCAGCGTGAGCCAATTAGGGTTATTTCATAAATCACAAATGGAGCGGGATTGAACTTTATTTTTGATGCATAGGTGCTCTTCAGGACTATTGTTCCACGAGGTTCAATGGCTTTTAATGCGGTTCGCAGCCCTAGCGGAGATCCGGATGCTTCGATGATTAGCGGATATTTCTGACCGGGAGGTGAAGTATTTAGATACCCCTTTGAAATGTATCCTTTCATTCTCCGCACTTTGCTCTCAGTGCGGCCCACAACCTCAACAAGGCAGAAGTTCTGAGTCATTACCCTGGCGATCAGGTGAGCCAGTTTCCCATCACCTATAAGCAGTATTGGAGTGGAGGGTTTGAGATGAACCTGCTCAAATATCTCACAAGCTGCTGCCAGGGGTTCAGTCAAAACAGCAGTAGAATTATTGATTTCGTCAGGAACAGTGTGCAGATTCCACGAGGGTAGTGTTAAATATTCAGCAAAAGCTCCATCTCGCCCGGAGATTCCCAGCACATCCCGGTTCGGGCAGTGTCGAGGTAAACCATTCCGACATGTATCACAATGACCGCATGCGGAATTAATCTCGCCGACCACACGTCTCCCAATGAGTCCCGGTATTGCGTCACACTCTTCAACGACTCCTACAAATTCATGCCCGAGAGTTCCCTGAAATTTCATATAACCCTTGATAATCTCAATGTCTGTTGCACAGATTCCAGCAGTTTCTACACGAATCAGGGCTTCGTTTTCATTGCATTCAGGTTTTGGGACATCGGCCAATTCTAACTGGCTGTTTTTAACTCTTAGTGCTTGCATTCTTAGTCAGACTCTCCTTTCAAATCGAGTAGCACATGCCTCCTTGCTTGTGAAAGGTACACTTATTAACGCAGACTTGCATGTGAAATGTACTGCGTATTAAGGCAGGCGGGGATGCCTATGCTACTGAACAAAATACAAAATACAACCCAGACATCGATGTCTGGGTTGTATTGTATTTATTCTACTAACTCTAATTCAAAGTGGATCAGAATCTCACAGTAGCAGTAAGTTCCACCCTGGTTTTTGACTTTTGCACTGCTTTTTCCCCAAGTGCTTCCCGTTCTATTTCGGTTTCAAACCATATTACTCGGGGTTGAATATCAAGCCCCCAAATAGTCTTGTTGAGCATCAGGTGCCAGGCTGTTCGCAGGGCTTTTGAATCTTTAAATGCCAAGATCTTTTGTTCGTGAACTCCACTCTGGTATTTACCAGTCAGTCGGAATCCGTAATATTCTGCCGCAGCCATAACATCCATGTATGTTGCCTCATGAATACCGCTACGTTCAGTAAACCCATAACTGACTTGAAGGACACTATTGCAATATTCGGAGAAACTTATCTTGTTCGTCACACCCCATAAAGATTCATCGGTGTACAAAGAGTCAGGATCTGGTTTCTTCTCCTTGTCCCCATATCGATAGGGCAATCCAAAATCTCCGTCCAATTCATACTCAATTCCTTCCCAGTTAAACCTGGCGTTGAGACCAAAAAGGTATGAATAATGATCAATCGCGTGTGGTTCAGGCTGATACGATTCATTGAACTCGAGCTTATAACCATCTACATCGTCTGTATGGAATGTTGCTCGAGGAGTCACCAGCAGCATTTCATTAAATAGTTGAACAGGAACCTGCAATTTGGCACCGTTTAGAGCCGATACTCTGTCATTGAAGACTCCGTCTCTTGGATCATAAATTCTGAAATCAATCACCTCCAACGCGGTATACAGGTCCCACATTGCATTGCCTGCCTGGGGAATCTTTCCGAGTATAACCTGCGCATATGGCGTGTTCCAGTTAATGTATGCCTCCTGCAAACCGGGTTTCAAACCTTCAGAGCTGTTTATGTCCTGGTGCATAACCGATTTAATCCCGGAGCGTAGAGTTATTCCACCTGTGATCATATCAGAGTCGGTAAGTTTAAATTTCAGCCCGATCTTATAGCCCAATCGTGTCAGGTTGTCAGTTTGAGTTTTTTTCCATGTGCCAGGTTCACCTGTTATTGTAAAATCGGTGAATTCTTTATTCACTTCATTACGCTGGCGAAATGAAACCAAACCGAACCAATCTGTGATCTCAGCATGCAAGCTGCCGACATAGATCAGAAGCAGCACAATTGTGAGTAAGCCCTTCATAGTGTCCTCAAAAGTTTTGTTACTTATTTGCTCAAGTCTCATGCCCCCCAAATCGGGGAGGACGGACATTCCCGTCCGTCATTCAGTTTCGCATAAGCGGACAAGGGTGTCCGCGCTCCCTTGCATCGATAGACCGTACTACCTTGCGTTAAAAGATTGTAACAGCGAAACATGAGTTATTAAAAAGGTAAATTTCTTATATCTCTATTTCAGTTTCTGTCCATCAAACTGATGAAGAAACTGGAATATATAACATCCCGAATCAATCCTCCGGATGAATATTAAGCTTTTCTTGTATTTTTGTAAAGATCATTTTCACCTTCGCTTTTTGCGATGATGGCAGTTCCTATGCTGTCACTGGTTACATTTGTCATCGTTCTGAACATATCTAAAGGTCTGTCTACAGCGAGCATAGTCCCAATAATCAGTGCAACGTCAGTATCCTTGAATCCTACCGCCTGGGTTACAATAAATATCATCACAAGGCCAGCGCTTGGAATTCCCGCTGCACCAATTGAAGCCAGGAGTGCGGTCAACACGACAATAAACTGCTGGGACAGAGTTAGTTCAATACCGAGAACCTGACTGATGAAGATTACTCCGGCGCATTCATACAAGGCAGTACCATCCATGTTAATGGTTGCACCCATTGGCAGCACGAAGCTGGATATCTTATTTGAAACACCCACGTTTTCCTCAACACATCTCATCGTAACCGGCAGCGTTGCATTGGATGAACTTGTCGAAAATGCTGTTGCCATTGCCGAAGCCATTGCCCGATAATGATGGATGGGATTAATTCGGGTAACAAGAAAGAAGATTATCGGTAGAACAATAATTATATGGATAGACAATCCCGTTGCAATTGTCGCCATGTATATACCAACTGCTGCGAAGAGATCAAATCCTGAGGTTGCGACTGCCTTGGTAATTAATCCCAATACACCGAGTGGTGCCAGTTTGATGACCATTTCGGTGATTTTCATTATTGCAGAAAAAAAAGCACCGATTACATTTCGCAAGGTATCTCTATGTTCCGGTTTGATCTTGGTTATTACCGCTCCGAGGAAAATCGCGAAAAATATAAGTCCAAGCATATCACCCGTAGATGCTGCAGTGATCGGATTCAAAGGGATCATTCGGATCAGAATTCCGGCGGGAGATCCCGGAGTTTGAATTGCTGAGGGATCGAAAGTGCTGTTTTCTGGTGCTGGAACACCGACTCCGGGTCGGATGATATTTGTCAGCATTAAACCAATAATAATTGCGAACAAACTTGTTGTCAGGTAATATAAAAATGTCTTTCCACCCAATCGACCGAGGCTTTTCCCATCGCCGATTCCTGAAACTCCCATCACGATTGATGAGAAGATCAATGGAACAATAACCATTTTCAGGAGACGGACAAATATTGTCCCCAGCGAAGTAATCATAGTAAAAAACCAGCCAGTAGGTGTGCCATCGTATACATTCTGGAAAATCACTCCAAAAATAACACCTATACCCATTGCAATAAGAATCTGCCAGTGAAGTTTTAGTTTCATGATCCTTCCAAAGTTGTCGATTTTCATCCTCGTTTAGAGCGGGGATTTTTTCAGATTAAAAATCTGTTGATTATCAAACCGGTCTTTTAAAAATACCAAGACAGATAAAGATAAACAATGCTGAGTCGATAATCAAGTGTAACTGAAGATGTGGAGGATGAGCTTTATATCTTAACACGCAAACTTGGGATTAATGACTGATTTCGCAAGCAGCTCTGATCCTTGTGGTCAGGGCTGCTTGCGTTCCAGAATGTTTTGACGACGTACGTTCCTATACTCTTTCAACATCGTACTATTTTATAAGCATCACCTTCTGTATAAGCATCTGCTCAGATGCTCTCATCTGAACGAAGTATAATCCTGTCGGTAGACCGCTGGCGTTTAAGGGTGTAGTGTGTATACCGGGTTGCTGATGACCTTCGAATAAAGTGGTTATTTGTTGTCCGGAAAGATTGTAAACCTGCATCGATATCTGATCCGGATAAGGTAGACCGTATCTGATTGTGGTTGTTGAGTTGAAAGGATTTGGAGTTGGGTTGAAAAGGATGAATTTATCCGGGATATCCCCGGTGAGTTTATCAAATACAGAATCACCTTCTACACCGGTTCCGATCAGCACAACTTTTTTCTCACCAATATAAATATTATCGGTAGTGATAGTTAGAGTGTCACAGTATTCTCCAACATATTCAGGTGAAAATGTTATCTGAACATTTACAGAATCACCAGAACCGAAGGTTATCTCGTTCTCAAAATTGGTGGTAAAGTAATCACTGTGGGTTGACATATCCGTAATTGTAATTTCACTTTCAACCCCTAGTTTGATGTATTTAATATACAAATCAATGTCATTTTGCTCGCCAGGTCTAAACTCTCCAAAATTGACGGTACCATTACCCCACCCATTTATTAAATCCAATTCCACAAAAATATAAGTATAGGCTGAGCCAGACATTTCTCCGTTTTCATTATCACCGAAAGCTCCCACAATCACAAAATCATCGGTTATGGAAACTGAAATTCCGAAACGGTCACGCGCCACTCCATCACTGGCGATCACCTTTCCCTTTGGAACCCAATTTTCGTTTTCACGGTCAAAGATATATGCAGAACCCGAATCTTCTCCATTATCATCGTCAAAATAAGATCCTACAATCGCCCAATCATCGGTTAAGGAAACTGAATACCCGAAATAGTCCTCTGCCGCGCCATCACCAGCGGTTACCTTTTCCTGTTGAATCCAATCCTGTTCCTCTCGTAAAAAGAAATAAGCAGAACCGGAATTTTCTCCGCGATCATCGTCGTGTAGAGCTCCAACCACCGCATTAACACCACACAGGGACACTGAACCTCCGAAACGGTCATCTGCTTCACCATCATCGGGGGTTATCTTATTTTGTTGAATCCAATTTGGGCCATCTTGGACAAAGATATATGCAGAGCCGGAATTTTCTCCGTTGTCATCATCACTTGAAGCTCCAACAATCACAGAAACACCGTTTATGCAAACTGAAACCCCGAAATAGTCTTCTGCTTCACCATCATTAGCGGTTATCTTTGCCTGTTGAACCCAATCCTCACCATCTGGTTCACGGGAAAAGATATAAGCTGAACCGGAGAGTTCTCCACTATCATCATCTTGTGGGGTCCCGACAATCGCATAATTACCGTTTATGGAAACTGAAACTCCGAATCTGTCCCATTGAGCAGCATCATCAGCGGTTATCTTATCCTGTTGAATCCAATCTTCCCCATCACGTACAAAAATATATGCAGAACCTGAATCTTCTCCGTCATCACTATCATCCATTGGAGCCCCAACAATCGCATAATTACCATTTATGGAAACTGAATTCCCGAAAAGATCTGCTGCCTCACCATCATTAGCGGTTAGTTTTTCCTGCTGAATCCAATCCGCACCCTCACGATGAAAGATGTAAGCAGAACCTGATCCATCACCGTTATCATCATCATAGGGGGAGCCCACCAGAGCATAATCACCGCTAATGGAAACTCTAAGACCGAAATAGTCTCCTTCAGCACCATCATCGGGGATTAACTTTACTTCATGCTCTCGGATAGCATAAGCAGTTTGAAAAAGTGAAAAGAAAAGGATGAAGACAATAATTAGATAATTTTGTTTCATGATACTTCCTCCTGTTTAAAGTGTAAGTTTACCAAAAGGAATTGATCATAGACTATTGTTTGGAATCTGTATATCACGGGGGAAAGTCTAAGTCACCCCAATTTTAAAGGAAATATAGATTATCATTTTGGGAATTCCAAACTTAATTACATGATTTTCTTGTTTTCGTACAACAATATATTTCTCTAATCCTGTCAAATTCCTGGTAAAGTGAAAATTAAGTCAGGTTCTGAAATAAGTGTATTTTCTGAATTTTTTGCATTATTTGAATTCAGGGCGCACTTCAAAGTATTAAGGAATAAGAACCGGTACAGTCTGGTTAACTTTTTGTTCATTTCTTTATCTACTCGTATTGCCTAAAGTGAATCAATTTGTTGTGTTTTTTAGGTTTGATTTTGCTATCTTTATTCATTCGCTAATTCAAAACAAATGAGGATAATAACCGCCGTCCGAATCCTCGTATTCCGAGGCTTTTAAGACCGACCATTTTTGTAAACCTATTCGGCTTCACTTTGGCAATTACATTCAATCACGTTCGCATCTTTGGCGGCTCTCTGACCTTAAGTGTACCGGGAGCTTGCTGAATATCAAGATGGTTTTTCAATAGGATTGGACAGGTTGATAAAAACAATGCTGCGTCGATTATCAAGCGTAACAGAAGTTGTGGAGGATGAGCTTTATACTCAATCGTGATAACTTATCTAAAAGAGTACGATTTTCGGGAACAAGTTCTCTTTGGGATCGTTTATTGAATTCACAGAGTTTATCCATATTCTCAATATCAGAATGTGCATTTTTAAAACTGATATTAAGCTGTCACTAAAGTCACTAACTAAGTTTTCAGCTGTAAATGAACTTGTTTTATTTGTCTTTTTAGCTTATCTTTATATGGTTAGACTATTTTGCGCCCGTAGCTCAATTGGATAGAGCAGCGGCCTTCTAAGCCGCAGGTTTCGCGTTCGAGCCGCGACGGGCGTACGATTTTTTTTGTAGTAATTTAGAAAAACTAAACAAAGTTGTAATGTCGATAAAGAAAACTGAAATACATGAAGCTGAGATAAAAGCTCCGGATAAACTCCCTGTGTTACCGCTACGTGATTTGGTCGTATTCCCGCATATGGTTGTGCCTCTTGTTATTGGTCGTGAAGGGACGTTGGCAGCGGTTGATGATGGAATGCTCAATGGTCGGATGATCCTGCTTGTTGCTCAGAAAGAACCAGGTGATGAGGAGCCTACAGCTTCCGGTATGTACCGGGTAGGCGTACTTGGTCGGATTGTCCAAATGGTGAAATTACCGAATGGTCTGGCGAAAGTCCTTGTTGAAGGTTTGATCCGAGCGAAGGTTGTGAGGTACCAGAAGCGTAGTAATTATTTACAAGCAAAGTACACGATTTATACAAAGAGTGACGAGGTCTCACCTCGAATTGAAGCTGCTCACCGTCATCTCAGCACGCTTTTTAAAGAATACATAACTTTGAGTCGTCAGATTCCTGATGAGATCACAATGACAATTGATCAGATTTCAAATTCAAGACATCTGGCAGATTTTGTTGCGATTCATCTGGGTCATGATCTTAGGAAGAAACAGAAGGTTCTTGAATCATCTGATATTTATAAACTCCTTGTACAATTGTCATCGGAACTTCAGCATGAAATTGAAATTCTGACAATTGAACAGAATATTGAAGGTCAGGTTAAGGAGAAGATCACAAAGTCTCAGCGAGCCTATTATCTGCAGGAACAAATCCGAACGATAAAAAAAGAACTCGGTGAAGATCCCGATGAAGATATTTCTGATGTAATAGAATACAGGCGGAAGATAAAAAAAGCGAAGATGTCAAAGGAAGCCAATAAAAAGGCTGATGAAGAGCTTAAGCGCCTCATGAATACTCCGATGATGTCCCCTGAAGCAACTGTAATTCGCACTTATCTCGATTGGTTAATAGACGTCCCCTGGTACAAAACCACAAAAGATAACACTGACATTGGGAAAGCCTCGACGATTCTCGATGAGGATCATTATGGTTTGGAAAAACCTAAAGAGAGAATACTTGAACATCTTGCAGTTCTTGCTCTTGCTGGAAAAATGCGTGGTCCCATCCTTTGTCTTGTAGGACCTCCCGGAGTAGGCAAGACTTCGCTCGGAAAATCAGTAGCACGTGCCCTTAATCGGGAATTTGTACGGGTTTCTTTAGGTGGTGTAAGAGATGAGGCTGAAATTCGAGGTCATCGCAGAACTTATATTGGTGCATTGCCGGGTCGTATTGTTCAATCGATGAAAAAGGCGGGATCCGTCAATCCGGTTTTCCTGCTCGATGAAATTGACAAGATGAGTACCGACTTCAGAGGTGATCCTTCTTCTGCAATGCTTGAAGTTCTCGATTCTGACCAAAATCACACGTTTTCGGATCATTATCTCGAAGTAGATTATGACCTTTCACAAGTTCTATTCATAACAACCGCCAATTATCAGGAAGCGATTCCATGGGCTTTACAGGACAGGATGGAAATAATCCGACTGCCCGGATATCTTCACCAGGAAAAATTTGAGATTGCCCGTAGATTTCTCATCCCGAAACAAATGGAATTTAACGGTCTTAAAGAAAAAGATGTTGATATATCCGACGATTCCGTAAATGCGATAATTGAGCGTTACACTCGCGAGGCAGGAGTGAGAGATCTTGAACGGCAGATTGCAAAGGTGCTGCGTAAGTCTGCTCGTGAGATAATGGAAAAACCTAAACGCAAGAAGCCCTTGAAGATTGGCGTGAAGAAAGTTTCAAAGATGCTGGGAGTAGAACCTCACGACCGGCAGATCGCCGATGGTAAGGACAGGATAGGCGCAGCTGTTGGGTTGGCATGGACGGCAACGGGTGGTGAATTGCTTATGATAGAATCCGAATCGATGACCGGCAAAGGAACTTTAACCCTTACCGGATCACTCGGTGATGTAATGCAGGAATCTGCTCGTGCAGCCCTTACATCGGTACGCAGCAGGGCAGATCAAATTGGATTTAAGGATGAGGAATTTCTAAAAAAGGAAGTCCATGTTCACTTCCCGGAAGGTGCAGTATCAAAGGATGGACCTTCCGCAGGGATAACAATAGCAGTTGCACTTGCCTCTAATTTTTCGAGACGACCCGTTCGTGGTGATGTCGCAATGACCGGTGAAATTACACTGCGAGGTGAAGTTCTACCCATTGGTGGACTCAGGGAAAAATTGATGGCAGCAGTTCGAGCAGATGTTAAAACGGTCATTATTCCTGAACGAAATCAAAGGGAATTAAGTGAAGTACCTGACGACGTTCTCAAACCGCTCGAAATTATTCCCGTAAAAACTATAGACAACGTTTTTGACGTTATGTTGCTGCCGGTTGATTCGAAGATAAAATCTGCGGCTACAAAAAGAAAGACTCGAAAGACATCAGCCAGAAAATAGTTAGCTTATCATAATCCCTGAATTATATTTTCAGGCTGACGGATATTAAGAGTCCGGGATCAAGGAATTAGATTTTTCCCTGATCCCGGGTTCTTTCCCCCCTTTTAGGATAACTGCGAGGTGCCCTTTGCGAAAAATGTTTGTTCACATCAACCCCATTCTCGCACTGCTAACCCTGACGATATTTGTTCAAATCTCAAACCTCTATGCGTCCAGCATGGTGGAGGTAGCACTGAGAGATCCGGGTGATCTCGAAATATTGCTGCGAGGTGGATTCGATGTGACATACGTTTCTCATGGGCGGATGGCTGATGTTGTTATCCATGATGAAGATGAGCTTGAACGCCTTGGAGGGACAGGTCTCCGTTACCTGATCTCACAGCCAAATCTTGAGCAATATTTTATCGATAGAAACAGACCCGGCAGGGATCCGATGGGTGGATATCGGACACTTGCCGAGATAGAAGCGGAATTGGAGGATATGCATGCTGATTTTCCCGAAATAATATCCGAACCGATTTCGATAGGCGAGACGATTGAAGGCAGAAATATCTGGGCTGTAAAGATATCCGACTTTCCGGAAGAAGATCAGGATGAGCCTGAAGTACTTTTTGTATCTCTTCTCCATGCTCGCGAAGCAATTACCCAGGCTGCATTGATGGAGGTAATGCACATCTTGCTGGAAGGTTATAATCAGGATGAGAGATTGACCAGATTGGTCGATGAAAGGGAGATTTGGTTCATACCGTGTTTTAACCCTGATGGCTACGCTTATAATGAGGAAATTAATCCTGATGGTGGTGGGATGTGGCGTAAGAACAGGCGTGAGAATGAAGATGGATCAATGGGTGTTGATCTTAACAGGAATTGGGGTTTTGAGTGGGGCAGGGATAACCTCGGTTCAGATCCTGACCCGGACTCCAATACCTATCGAGGAACAGAACCTTTTTCTGAGCCTGAGACCCAGGCTGGTCGGGAGTTTATGAATGAGCGAAACTTCACCGTTTCTGTCTTCTTTCATGCGTATGGCAATCTGTGCCTTATCCCACCTGCCTATGATTATGTGCACGTTCCGCATCGAGGTGTTTGCATGGCTCTTGGTGAGAAAATGACGGTCGAGAGTACTTATCTTGTAGGAACCGGGTGGGAGATCATTTATCTGACGAATGGTGATTCCGACGATTGGATATATGGTTCTGATGAACACGAACTGATATTGCCATTCACTATCGAGATTGGCAGCAGACGGGATCACTTCTGGCCACCTCAGGATCGAGTGCAACCCTTGATAGATGAGAACATTGAATCAATTCTGACTGCAATCGAATTCTGCGATAATCCTAACCGGGCATTGCCACCGATACCACCGGATAACGTCGGAGTTGACATTGAAAATGACAGGGAAATCTCAGTATTCTGGGATATACCTGAGGATGAGGATAATCCTCCTGTAAGTTTTGATATTATGGCTCGAATTCCCGGTGATCCCTATTTTGATGACATTTCAGATAACGAGGGAGATTGGGAGCTTTTTGAAGCCTCAAGATCACGATTCAATCCACATAGCGCTCCCGATTGTTTCAGAATGGAAGTAAGACCTGATTTCTCGCTAATAACAACAAGTTCCGAATTCATTGCCCCAGAAAGGATTGAAGCCTGGATGAGACTCGATCTCTCCTTTGATAACAATCTTGCAGTTGAGGTTTCTGAAAACGGATATGACTGGTTTGCACTGTCGGGTAGAGAGACTCAGGATATTATCAGGGATGAGTATAATCATGGTCCGGGATTGAAGAGAATTGATACAGATGATGGTTGGGAGCGATTCTGGTGGGATCTTGGAGACTGGGAGGGTCTGCAGGTTAAGCTCAGGTTCCGGCATTATCATTTCCGGAGTGCCGGACGCAATGACAAAATCTATATCGATGACATCGGTCCGCTTCCAGGTGTCGAATGGGAAGAGGTCATTGCGGAAAACATTGAAGATGATTCATGGATGGGTGAAATCGGACAAAGAGCCCGATTCGTTGATTTCTACGTCCGCGGCCACGATGCTGAAGGCGATGTCTCTTTCTGGAGCTTGCCTGAGCAGGTTGAATTTGATATGCCTTCATTTGATCTCCTCATAAACCAGGGCTGGTCGATGATCAGTGCTCCGATATTGCCGGTGGATTTGAATGTTAGTAACATTTTCAGTGAATTAGTTGAAAGAGAATTACTCATCATAATGAAAGATGGAAATGGACGTTTTTATGCTCCACAATTTGGATTCAATCAACTTGGTGATTGGGAACCTACACAAGGATACTGGATAAATCTCACCGAACAATTCGAGTTGGAATTGATTGGAGAGAGGATTGCAGTAGATACACCAATCCAACTTCACCAGAACTGGAATATGGTGGGATATTTACCTGATCAGGAATTACCAGCTCCGGAGGCGCTTGTTTCTCTTGAGGAAACGCTTCTCTTTGCCAAGGATGATAATGGCAGATTCTGGTCGATTGAATTTGGATTTAATAATATGCCCGAATTTAGACCTGGTGAAGGTTATCTGATAAAATTAAGCGAAGCAGATGAATTGATCTACCCAGGGGAGAATGTAGCCATGACTCCTCGTGATCCCTTTGAAAATTATCAGGAGTCAGGGTTCCGTCCGCCAAGTCCGGATAACCACAGTCTAATATTGTTGATAAGAGGTCAAATCCCAGACGGGGAGATAATTGCAAGAGATACAGAATCTCAAATTGCCGGTGTCGCAGATGTCGAAAATGATCAGGTGAGAGTGGGAATAGCGGTATGGGGGGAGGTAGAACCTGATACTGAAGGATATGTGATCGGTGAAGAGTTTGATTTGTACTGGAGACCGAATGCGGGTTCTACAGAATTTCCCTTAGTATTAAGCTTGAATAAGGGTGACGAAACATGGCGACTTAACGGCTTTTCAATATTTGAGGCAGAGTATGAAATCAGTGATATTCAACCTCAAGGATTCAAACTTCACTCGGCATACCCAAATCCATTCAATAGTATAATTACCTTCTCTTACAGTGTATTTGAGCAAACAGATGTAGTATTAGAAATATTTAATTCAGGTGGTAGACTTGTCGATAAGATTCAAAATGGTTCTTTAATTCCGGGTTCTTACCAAATTGATTGGAGTGGAGAGGCATTTCCTTCCGGTGTCTATATTGCGCGAATGGATACAAAAGGATATATTACCAGCCAGAGAACAAATAATCAGATAAAAATGTTGCTAATTCGATAACAAGAAACGCGTGTGTAAATTTACTTCAGCCATTGCATTCTACCTGTTGTACTGTTGTATTTGTACTCCCATCAGTGCGGAATCGCGAGAAATTCGAATACCGGTTAAGAAAGTAGATACCTTCCCCATCCTTCAACCACCGGATTTGGATACATCCCTGAAAAGTAATCCTAACGGACTTGTCAGAGTTAAGCCCGTTACTCCTCAGTTCACACTTGTACTCTCCGGAGGGGGATTAAAAGGTCTGGCGCATATCGGAGTTTTGCAGTCTCTAACCGAAGCTGGCTTAGTACCCTATGGAATAGCTGCTGTATCATCCGGATCTTTGATTGGTGGACTATATGCAGGTGGTTTTACAACTGATGAAATTCTTCATCGACTGCGACTGTTAGAACCTGCCAGCCTGATGCTTGACAAACCGGAGCGTCGAAGTATGTTACTCGCACGTAAACAGGACCTGTCGAGGCACATTATTGAGCTCAGGTTATCAGATGATTTAACTCCAATCCTGCCTGGTGCAATATCCCCCGGACAAAGACTTTATCAACGACTTTTAGAACTGACATCTGATCTCCCATACAGGTTTGTCAGCGATTGGAGTGAATTGCCGACGAAAATACTCATTCAGGCTACTGATCTTTGTACTGGAACCGGAGTTGTATTTAAAAATGGCGACATGACGCCGGCTATCCGTAGTTCGATGACAGTTCCTCTTCTTTTCGATCCGTTTGTCATAGATACTCTGAAACTGATTGATGGTGGAATTACATCAAATATTCCGGTTGATCTTGCACGCGAAATGTTAGATGGAGTAGTTGTAGCGGTAGATGTATCAGCAGAATTAAATAGATTCAAAACTCCACCTCAACCCTGGCAAATTGTTGATCAGGTCACAACGATACTTGAGCGGGAGACAAACCGGAAATCACGTGCTGAAGCAGATATCTTAGTTATCCCCAATATAATAAACTCTCCCGAAGCCTCAGAGGATTATTTCCAGGTGATTCAAGCGGGACGAGACGCAATGGATGACTTATTGCAAGATCTAAGAGAACTTCTCGAGTCTCAGGAGGATGAAAAGGATCAAACATCATTCTACATTAAGCATGTTTTAGTTCAGGATGTACCGGGTTATGAATATACTGTTCCTGAGTCGTGGACTAATGTAGATGTGGAAATTTTAGAGATAAAGCGTTTTCTGGTTGAGTTGCTGAACTCTGGTGAAGTAGAGCACTGCTGGGCAGAGTATATTGAAGAAAGTCAATCGCTTCTGTTGAAGATTGAACAAACTCCGATTCTCAATGAGGTGGTTTTTAAAGGCAATTTATCAATTGTAGACTCGCTGTTACATTTAAGTTTTTCAGATCAGATCGGGAACAGACTTAATTATGATCAAATAAAAGTTGGTGTTGATAATATTCTTCGAATCTATCGGTCGTCCGGATATGCCGTTGCTGGAATCAAGAGCGCGAATCTGAATAGAAATTCCGGAATTTTAACTTTAGCAATTGATGAGGGTAATCTCTGTTGTGTTGAGTTCAAGGGTTTGAAAAAGGTTCCACTTGGAGCGATTACACGTGAAGTTCCGTTAAAGGAATCCGAACCGGTTAACAGTTACGCTATCCAGAAAGCGACATCCGCACTCTATAATACCGGGCTATTCAGGAACATAAATCCTGAATTGGTCTATGATCCGGAGGGTAGCGGGAAATGGCATGTTGTTTTTCACGTTCAGGAACATATTTCACCACCGATACGGCTCGGGCTGGCTTATCAATCCCAACATCGAACAAGGGGTTTCGGAGAATTAACCTGGCCAGGACCGTTTAACTACGCGGGGCGCCTCATATTCTACACATCGGTAGGTGAGATCGACACGGAGCATCGAATTGCATATAAAATGGAAATGGGAAATGAACTCTCGGTGCTGCATAATTTTATTTTTGGATATTCAAGACAATACCGATATCCCTATGATCAGGATCATGAACGGCTTCGCGGTGAAAGATTTGAGGAATCCCGGTGGGGTGGACTGATTGAGGTCGGAGCACAGGCTGAAAGCTGGGGATTGCTGGCGTTTACTGCACGGATGGAGAGTCATGATAATTATTACGAGACAGAGACAGAACATTATCAGCTTTCGGCAATCGGCCTAAAACTCGGGCTCGATAACCTTGATCGTTTTCCATATCCGAACGAGGGAATACAGTTAAAATCGAAATTTGAGACTTCAGGCAAATTTATTGGTTCGGATGTAGATTTCTATAAGTTCACAAGCTCAATTGAGACGTATTATCAACTTATCCCCAGATACACTGTTGGAATGAGATTTATCGGGCGGACGGCGGACAGGACAACACCCCGCGATGAGCGGTTCAGGTTAGGCGGTATACATGAGTTCCCGGGTCTAAATCTGGATGAGAAAGAGGGCATTATTCAGATGACTGGGGGTATCGATCTTCGCTTTGATCTCCTCAGCCGCGCATTATCTGACACCTATATCGGAATCAGGTCTGATATTGGCGGTAGTTGGAGCGATCCAGCCGCCCAGATTGTTAAAGATGATTGGATGCGCTCAGTAGCAGTATATATTGCTTTAGACACAGTATTAGGTCCGATTCACCTGCAGTGGGGGCACCTGTTCCCGAGCGCGACGGTAAGAAAGCAGGACATTATTTTTATTCAAGCGGGAAGTACTTTTTAGGAGTAGTAGAGCAAATGTACAAATGTCCCCACTGCGAAGAGGAATCGATATCTCTGTGGTCAAAAATTGGAACCGGACCTCTTTCTTCAGTTACATGTCTCAAGTGTGGCAAGAGGTCATCCACCACAGGTTCCGCGCAATTATTTGCCCTTATCCCGGTCATCATCGCCGTTTTCCTCCCGAATTTTATTCCGGCTCTTGTTCCGTTTAAGGTTCAATTAATAGCTATTGTGGTTGTGGTTTCGATGTTGATTTATGGGATGGCGGCGCCGCTTGTAAAAAGGTAGAATTTGTAGATGTTCACAGCCAGATTCAGCCTTTGGCTGAACGCGGATAGATATATCCGCGCTCCCCAATCTGGAATCCGTATTCCCAATCTGGGGAGGACGAGTATATTTACTCGTCTAAAAGACATACGACGGATTACATTGTCTGACTGACAGTTTGGTTCGGACACATAGGTAACACATCTTGATTGCCCTTCGGGCAAAGACGGACAGGAATGTCCGTCCTCCCCGGTTTTGTCAGGAATTCCATACTCCCCGATTAAGATACCGTTGCCTCGATCCAAGAGGTCGGGGAACACACAGAAATAAACCTTGCAATAAAATGTAGAATTGCTTATTTAATGAGTAGTTATGCAGGTCGGCTTCTTAAGCCGACGTAAATTCTTTTTGTTGGGATAAGATCCCGACCTACACAACCGAGATCTATACCAATCACTAACGGAGAATCCCATGCAAAGAACCTCACTATATAACCTAATCTGCATCTTAGCGATAATCCTTACCTCCTTCCCAATTTGTGCTTCAGGAGAGATTTCCATAAATCCGGCAGGAATAGCCGTTCAAGCGGCTAATGAAGAGGTTACGGAAACTGTTTTCTCCGTTCACAACAACTCTGAAACCGATTATAATTACAACGTTTCCTTTAACATCGTTAATTTCCAACCTGTTGAGGATGAAGAAGAACGTCGAGGTCCGGTTCGAGATGATCCCGGTGAGATAATCAGGGAATATGATGTGCCCTACCGCAACACTGTTGGTATGGCATGGGATGATGAGAATGGCTGGATGTGGGGACTCGCCTGGTCAGATACGCGACTATATGCACTTGATCCTGAAAACGGAGACATTTTATTTAACGGAGCATGTCCCAGATCGACACTGAGTATGTTTTACAATGATGGTTTGCTCTATATCGGTGGTTACAATAATAATCCCAGCGTTATTTACCGCTATGACACTCAGGGCAGACAAGTTAATAATTTCAGGGTTCCGCGAAACTTAACCTGGTCTCACATTGGGGGAGATGACCGGTATATTTATGTCGTGCAGTATCCTAACGCAGGTGGGCAGGGTGAGGTCTATGTTTTAGACAGTGAAAATAATTATCAGGAGATCGCTGCTATTGACTGCAGTGAGTGGATTGAGGATCAGACCTATGGAGTTGAGGCTATACATTCACATCGTGAAAACTGGCTCTGGCTGAGTGACAGGGAATCTTTGTATCAGTTCAGAGTCGATGAAGAGTGGAATGCGGAACTTGTAAGACAGTTTGAGACTGTTGAAAGTGGTCATACCGGACTCGCACACGACGGAGAAAATTTATGGCGAGGAACATACGACGGTGAAACACGGATCTGGTATGTAATTGATGATGGTGTTCCGGAGAGATTAAACGTCGGGATTGAACCTGATGCCGGTGTCGTCGAAGCAAATGGTGTCCGGGATATTGCGGTAACTATCGCACCGGAGAATAGCGAATCCGGAGTTTATAATGGATCTGTTTCGATTGAATTATGGGAGGATGTGGAGAATCCGGAAATTACAGAAATCGATTTTTCGATGGTCGTCTCGCTTGAAACTCCGGTCGCAAATATCGTAGGGACAATAACGGATGCTGCAACAGGAGAGGTCTTAGAAGGAGCAAGAATTGGTCTTGGTGAGTATGCTTATTACCGGTTATCGGATGATGAGGGTGTTTATGCAATGAATGATCTGCCTCGGGGAGTTTATAACCTGACATTGCTCGCACCGGATTACCTGACCTATACCGAAGAGGTTGATATCTCAGATGTCGAAGAGGTCGAAATTGACCATGCATTTCTTCACTCCAGATGTACACCTGATCCGGATGAGATTTTTACCGAACTTGCCCTGGATTCTGAAACGGAGCTTTCATTAGATATTACAAATGGGGGTAACGGACCACTCACATATTCAGTAAGTAAACACCTTCTCGGTGAGGCCGATGCTGCGCCCTGGACATTAAGGCAATCATTTCAAGTGGGAGAATTATTAGAAGACAGCAATATTTATGCAACCGCATTTATTAATGATCGGTATTATATCGCAGGTGGTAACGATAATGATCCGGTGATCTATATACTCAACCGAGATGGAGAATTGACCGGAACATTCGCTCAGCCAGGTGAATCCAGGCGGGGGATTAAGGACATGACTTATGATGGTGAATTGATCTGGGCGCCAGTTGAGAATACAGTTTATGGGATCAGTCCAGATGGAGAAGTTCAGGCTTCCTTTGACGCTCCAAATAATCCAACAACTGTTATAGCCTGGGATGCCGACCGGGAATGCCTGTGGCTGGGAAGTACAACGCGAAATCCTGTCGGGTATGACCGAGAGGGGAACCGTCTCGAAAACCTCGAGGTTGATCGATCAGACCTCAGAATATACGGGATGTCTTACTGGCAGGAGGATCCGGATAACTCACCGCTATACCTCTATAATCGAGAACGGGAGACAAACCGGCAAATCGTTTATAAGGTTAACATCGAGGAGGATGACACAACGTTCGTCGCCTATCTTGATCCTGAGGGAGGAGGGAGTACTCAGGGGTGTTACATAACCAATCAGGTCGATAATTTGAGCTGGGTGATGCTGACAATTGCCAGCGTATCACCGAACGACGGCGGCGACAGGCTTAATATATGGCAGGTTGCGAACAATACGAGCTGGTTCAACATCGAACCTGCCCAGGGGATAATCGAAGCTGAAAACACTCAGGAATTCCGCGTTACCCTCAACTCTACAGGATTGATCCCGGACGAATACTCCGGAGAATTCGCTTTTAACCATGATGGAATAGGTGGATTAACAAGCATCCCGGTGACTCTCACTGTTGGTGATGGACCTCGTCAGGCAGATCAGCGGATTCCGCTGAGAAGAGGCTGGAATATGATATCGGCTCACCTTGAACCGGACGATCCCGATGTGCGAGTAATTGTTCGCACACTCGTCGAGAACGAATCATTCATAATGATGAAAAACGGTTCCGGGCAGTTCTACAGCCTCCAGTTCAACTTTAATAACATCCCGGGGTGGAATGTCGAAGAGGGTTACTGGATGAAAATGGCTGAGGCGGATGAACTTGTTATGAGTGGTATGACAGTCGAATGGAATCAACCGATACCACTCTCGCAGGGCTGGCAGATGATCAGCTACTATCCGACACAACCGGTGGATGCAGTAATTGCACTGTCAGGCTTAGGTGACCTTCTATTAATCGCAAAAGATCAACAGGGCAGGTTTTACGCTCCCCCATTTGGCTTCAGCAATATGGGAGATATGGAACCGGGTCGGGGATATCAGGTGAAACTCTCCGAGGATGCGGAATTGGTCTATCGATTGCAGGAAGAGGAAGAACTGGCGGATTTTTCCGATAATTCAAATCCTGTTCATTTTCCAACTCCGCCTGTGACGAGTCAGAATATGAGCTTGCTGGTGTTTGCAGATCAGCAATCAGGTGAGATAGGTATTTTCAGTGGGGATCAATTGTTCGGCTCAGGAATGATTCGGGATGGGAAATGTGGAATCGCTGTTTGGGGAGATGATCCATCAACCGAGATTCCGGATGGTTTAATGGATGGTGAGTCATTCCGTTTTGTTATGTGGAATGAGGATAGAAAAGAAACGGTTGAAATCCAGAATCCTGAAATTATTCAGGGTGATGGAATGGAATATCACACGGACGAATTTCTGGTTGCAAAAATCAATGATCCCTCCGATGTCCCAACCGAATTTTACCTGTCAAACGCCTACCCCAACCCGTTCAATAGTACAACCCTTCTCCATTTTGGAGTACCAGAGCAAGCCAGGGTAAATATAAGCGTGTATGATGTAAATGGCAGGATAATCCAGACACTGAAAAATGAAGAAATGAAAGCAGGGCGTCATACGGTTGTTTGGGAGGCTCAGGGGATAAGTGCGGGGGTTTATTTTGTTCGGATGGATTTTGGGCGGGGTGTGTTTGTTGGGAAGGTGGTTTTGGTTAGGTGATCAGTATCATATCTGGAGTGCTCAAGCCATGCTTGAGCTTTCCAAATGTGTGTTCGACTCGTCGCTCAATTTCAATTTGACTGGACTGGTACGCTCAAGCCATGCTTGAGCACTCCATAAAATAGCTATTCACGAATCGCCCCAAATCGTAGCCTCGACCCTTGTGGTCGAGGGAAAATACTTGCAAACAAATGTTTAATTGCTTATTTAATGAGATAACAATCTTCAAACAGAGGTTACAGTGAGTACCCCTGACATACGCTGGATACAACGCTTTAATAACTTCAAAAAGGCGTTTTCACAACTAAAGAAAGCCGTTGAGTTGGCTCAGACTCGTGACCTGACTGAACTTGAGCAACAAGGATTAATAAAATCCTTTGAGTACACCCACGAACTCGCCTGGAAAACGCTGAAAGACTTTCTCGAAAATCGTGCTGTTAAGGATTTGTTCGGTTCAAAAGACACAACCCGTGAGGCTTTCAAGACCGGGCTGATTAAGGACGGAGAATCATGGATGGAGATGATCAAGAGCCGTAACCTGACCTCGCATACCTATGACGAATCCACCGCGGCTGAAATAGCGAGTGATATCCTTAATTCCTATTTCAACAATTTTCTGTCTCTTCAAAAAGAACTTGATAAACGCACTATCGAGGAAACTTCATGAGGTTTGGTCTCAAGGAAAAAACTATACAACAAATATGCAGCGTTTTCGCCAATTTTCCTGAAGTAGAGAAAGCCGTCCTATACGGTTCCCGTGCTAAAGGGAATTACAAAAACGGCTCAGATATTGACCTGACTCTTTACGGAGGTGAGGATTTGACGCTTAAGGTGTTGTATAGGATCATGAATCAGCTTGATGATTTGCTGTTGCCGTATACTATTGATTTATCTATATTTGGGAGTATTAGCGATGGTGATGTTGTTGGGCATATTCAAAGGGTGGGGGTTTTGTTTTATAAGAGGGAGAACATTGAAACGAGATTGGGACGTAATCAAGAAAATCCTGGAAATTGCTGAAGAGAGGCCATATGCAGCATGCAATCTAAAGACTTTCGAATCTAAACTCAAGGAAAAACTAGATTCAACAATTTTGGAGGGGCATCTTCGAATGATGATGAGTGGTGGGCTATTTGAATCCATCAACCCTAATCCAACGAGAGATTTGTTGAAGTGGTCGTTTTGCCTTACTTGGAAAGGCTATGACTTCTTGGATTCAATCCGAAATGAGTCTATATGGTCTAAGGTAAAAACGACATTGAATGAAAAAGCTTTGACTGTACCATTTGATGTGCTAAGTGCAATGCTTAAGTCACAGATTACTAAGAGTCTTGG
Source organism: uncultured bacterium (assembly GCA_964387885.1). Lineage (GTDB taxonomy): Bacteria > Electryoneota > AABM5-125-24 > Hatepunaeales > Hatepunaeaceae > JABGPL01. Next base: position 28,789 of record CAYLYZ010000012.1, read on the forward strand.
GTTGAATGGTTAAGAAAACTTATGCGGATCGATGGTCTAGCCTTTGTCTTCATTAAAGTACTACCTATGTTTTCTGTCTGTATGAAAAGACAAACATGCCACGCATAGGTCTTTCAGAAAACGATTTAAAATACTTCTGGTAGTAAACTTTAATCGCAATATTCAAGGATCACTGACATGACTTTAACTGCAATACTATTCTTCATCTTTGAGCTGTTTCAAAATATACAGATTAAGTGTATGCTTGCTGCTCGCAATGCACAGAGTTGGAATCTTGCACCCATTGACCGAAAGATGTGGCTAGATGGTCCATGGGCACTATACACAACTTGTATACTCGCGGTTGCGCGATTTGCAGGTATTGCGTTCCTTTTATACTTTGGATATAGAACAAGATGGTTCTATCCAATAATACTATGGTGTGTATCCATGCCTGTTTCGGTTATTTTCGTATCGATATTTCAAGTGAAATTCAATATAAGGTATCTTGCATTCTTGGGTTACTTGTAATTCCGATTGTTGGGATTTGGATGTGGTTTACAGTTTGAATGGATCTAATGCAGATGCATTGTCTGGTTCGGTCTTACATGTATCTCCGAATTTAGGGCTGAAGATATTCAGCCCCTACGGGAATATACCCGAATGGAGAGGTGGATTCGCTTATACCGGAAATTTTATCATGTCAGGGGCAGGAAATGAAAAGCAAGAATTAAATAAATATGAAATACATAAAACGAGCTTCCAATGACTTACAATCCCGAAAAACACCATCGCAGATCCATTCGATTGAAGGAATATGATTACTCGAGCGGAGGTGGGTATTATCTGACGATTGATTCGAATAACCGGGAATGTCTGTTTGGTGAGGTGACAAATAAAGAAATGATTCCGAATGAGGCCGGTCTGGTTGTTCGTAAATGCTGGTTGGAAATTCCCAGTCATTATCCCAATGTTGTTCTGGATGAATTCATCGTTATGCCGAATCATGTTCATGGGATCGTTTTTATTGTTGATGAATCTTCTATGTCAAAACGTAGTAAACGTTCCGTAGGGGCTGAATATCTTCAGCCCTGTTCGAAGAAAAACACAGTATCAGGTTTGTCAGGAAATAGGGTTGAAAATATTCAACCCCTACATGGATCGTGTTCGAATACCAATGCGGATTCTGTTTTGCCGGGGAAAAGGGTTGAAGGTGTTCAACCCAAACTGAATAGGTTTCAGAAGGTTATCCCTGGTTCAATTGGATCTATTGTACGAGGATTGAAAATTGGCGTCACCAAATGGTTTCGTCAGAACACGGATGTTTATACGGTTTGGCAACGGAATTATTACGAACATGTCATTCGTAACGAACAGGAATTGAACAGCATACGTGAATATATATTGAATAATCCGTTGCGATGGGAATTAGACCGGGAACATCCGGATGAATGGGTGATGGGGTGAAAATGGTCAATCCCTGGGTGTAGGGGCTGAAGATATTCAGCCCTGTTCGAATGGCAATGTAGATTCTCGTTTTTAGGGATTTAGGGCTGAAAATATTCAGCCCCTACGGAATGGTGACGCGGATTCCTGTTTTGTCGGGGAATGGGTTGAAGATATTCAACCCCTACGGAATGGCAACACAGATTCCGGTTTGTCAGGATATAGGATTGGGTACCCACCCGGGAAAATAAAACACATCTGTTGTAATCCTGTTATATTCTTTGTATCGTTTCTTGTATAAACAAAATTATGAAGGAGCACTCATGGATACATTCGACCGCCTCTTGCAGTACATCAATTCTCTCAATATTATCGACACTCACGAGCATCTTGGATTCGAATCTGACCGGGTTAAGGATGAGGATGTGTTCGAGGAATGGTTGGAGCATTATTTCTCTTGTGACCTGCATTCCGCGGGATTATCAGAAAAGGAATTAGGCTTTGTCAGAGATAGCTCAAAAGATATTCACGAACGCTGGAAAAAAGTTGAACCTTACTGGCATGCTGCGGAATCTACCGGATATGGGAGAGCACTCTCGATTGCAGCTCGGGATATTTATGGGATCGAATCGATAAACTCAAATACAATAGGTGAGTTGAACGATAGATTCAGGGACGCTAAAGAAAAGGGTGGTCATTACGACAATGTGCTAAAAGGAAAATCGAAAATTGATCTCTCTATTGTCGATTCTATGCCGATTCCTTACCGTGAACCACCACATCCATTTGTGTTTACGCTACATACAAACATCTTTTTACTGACGAATCATATCAATCAATTGAGGGAAACGGGTGCAGTGGTTGATATGAGTGTACATACTCTTTCGGATTGGATGGATGTTACCCGCAAGTATATTGAAAAATTCATAAATGGGAAATCAAGAGTCGTCTGCCTGAAGAGCTCAATTGCCTACGAGAGAAGTCTTCGATTTGATAAGGTAACCTATGCGGAAGCTGAAAAGGCTTTTAATGAACTCTTCGAGGACAGGAACTTAGCAAAGTACCGTCCGACTGTGAAACTTTCCAAGGTTTTTTCTGACTACATGATGCATTTCATATGCAAAGTAGCGGATGACAACCGCATACCGTTTCAGATTCACACTGGAATTCAGGAGGGAACAGGTAATATTATTTACGACTCAAATCCGACACTCCTAAGCAATCTTTTCCTTGAATATCAGAATGTGAAATTTGATATTTTCCACATGGGTTATCCTTATGTAATGGAAATGGGAACTCTTGCCAAAAATTTCCAAAACGTCTTCCTCGATATGTGCTGGGGGCATATTATCAGCCCGGAAGCCGCTCGACGCGCCTTGATTGAATGGCTGGATGTTGTTCCCGCAAATAAGATTCATGCATTCGGCGGGGATTACTGCTTTGTAGATGGTGTTTACGGGCATCAATACCTCGCCCGCAGGAATGTAGCGTTTTCTCTGGCATATAAGGTTAACGACGGTTCGATAAGTATTTCGCGAGCGGAAGAGATCGCAAAATGGATGTTTCGTGATAATCCGATTGAACTGTTCAAGCTGGAGAGGTTTTTGTAAGTGGTAATTCCACTTTTTCAAAAGGTAACATACTTTCCGTAGGGGCTGAAAATCTTCAGCCCTGTTCGAATGGGAACACGGATTCAATTTTGTCGGGAATTAGGGTTGAATATTTTCAACCCCTACAGAACAAGTACGATGGGAGGCGATTGAAGGTATAGTGTCACCATTCCCGGTTTCGTGAAGTTTCCCTCCCCTTCCTCTTACACTCACCACAATTTTCCCTAATAACTCTGCAAAATTCAAACTCCTTTACAAAAAACCTCACAATTCTTCTTGACTTTTTGTATTTATTGTATATATTGAGCATGTACAAAGAGTACAAAAGTCCATTTCGGATATTGGCGTGTTAGGAGATTGCTTCACTTCGTTCGCAATGACGTACTTTTGAGAAATTCTAAATTATAAAGAGGATTGGGAAAATGCTGAAGTTCTTTACAATCATTTTATCTTTGCTATTACTATCAGGGTGTTGCTCTCAGGTTTGTGGTCAGGATCGTGAGAATATTGTGTTTTTGGAAAGGTATTATAATATTTGGGATTCTGCATATCAACTGGAACTGGTAGATAATGTTGCATATGTAGCAACTGGAATATCCGGTATGCAGTTGGTCAATGTAGAGGATCCGGAAAATTTGGAAAAATCCTCTTATTTTGATGATCATTTAAAAAGTGCAAATGCAATTTGTGTGGGTGAAAATATAGTGTTTATGACTCTATCAGATACTGCAACCGGACTTATAGCTATTGATATCTCTGGCCACGATAATTACAGAATAGTCGGTGAAATCCAAACTCCGGGTTTACCTTTAGCAATGCAATTACGTGATGATTACGCTTATATCGCTGATTCCGGCAGTGGATTAGTAGTTATAGATGTCAGCGATCCGGAGAACATGGAAATTGTTGAAGAGATACATGACTACTCGAATATAAGAGATGTAATTGTAAGAGGTGATATTGTGTATATCGCTGATTTTGAAATCGGTTTTGTAATCCTGAGTAAAGATCCTGACCATAATGTTGATGTATTAGCGGCATTCCCTTATCCTCAGGCGCATTTGATCAGAGTTTGTGATTCACTGGTTTACCTGGGACATGGCCAGGGGGAACTTTCAATTTTCGACATTTCCAATCTGAATGAACCGGATTCTCTGACGACGATTAATCTTCATGAAACAATTCGGGAAATCGAAGTTGTAAATGATGTCGGATTTGCAGCTATTGGTAGTGGTGGTATTGTTTCGTTAAATCTTGCTGATCTATCTAATCCGGCTGTTATCTCAGATTTTATTTTAGAAAATGGAAGCGCTAACGATTTGGTTATTAGCGGAGATATCTGTTATGTTGCTGACGGTCAGGGATTGTTATGGGCGTTAGATGTATCAGATCCTTCCGAAATTGATAGCACCGGAAGTACAATTGAAACCAGGCAGGGATATCCGTTAATAGGCGATGTTCAATCGATCACAATTAATGACAATGTTGTTACTACGGTACTCCTTGGTTCCATAGAACTCAACCAGATAATTGATGATTTTGGTATCTTTGACAGAATCGTGGGGATGGGATTGAACTCCCCTGCACGGTTTGTTGCTTCGATTGAAGATCATTTTCTCGGATTACTTGAAAATAACAGTATGTTTTGTATGAATATATCTGAACCAGATAGGTGTTTTATTACTGATTGTCATGCACTTCCGGGAAGACCTGATAATTTTGTTTGTAACGAAACATATGGATTTCTACCTTCGGGAAACAGCATATTCCGGATGGACTATTCTAATCCAAATGAATTACTACTTTTGAGTGATATTGAGCTTGAAGAAATGGATGCAAGAAATGCTGCTGCTACTGATGATTTTGTATATGTCGTAGGAGAAGGTGGTTTATGGATATTTGATATTCAGGATGAAGATTCGTTTCGATTCATCAGTAACTTAGATTACCCAGGTGTGATTGTGGGAGTAGATATTTATGAGGCTAACCTCTTTGTCAGCTATTTTGACAATGAGGAAGGTCGATCCTATTTTCTAATAATCGATGTTGAGCATACTGAAAATCCATCTGAAATATCTCGTGTTGAACTTGAGGGGTATCCGGGAAGAACCGTCAGAATTCAATCAAATCAGAATAACTGTCTGGCTTATGTTTGCGGAGGGGTAGATGGTGGTTTAAAGATCATTGATGTTTCAGATATTAATGAACCTGATATTGTGGGAAGTTATGATACTCCGGGTGAAGCGCTTGATCTGGTTGTTTATGATAATTTTATTTATGTGGCTGACCGGACAAATATCGGAGTTTATATGCATCAAATTCAAAACAGTGTCAGTGATGAAGATGAAAGTCTAATAAGCGATAGCTTTCACTTGAATTCCATATATCCGAATCCATTCAATCCTAAAGTAACTATTAATTATAAACTTCAAATTAATGATGAAATTAATATTTCAATTCATGATATTAAGGGCAGATTGATCGAAACACTATTTAATGGTGTTCAACCTGGTGGAGATCATTCAATTACATTTCACGCAGATGATTATCCGAGTGGATTGTACTTAGCAAAAATAAAGACAAGTACTGCGTTAGAAATTCATAAATTAACATTGCTCAGGTAAGAGGTTAACAAGATTTTTGAGTGAAGCGTGATGAGTTAAGGCTCTGGATTTGGAACTGCTTCAAATTGCCCTTTGAGCAAAGACTGACAGGAATGTCCGTCCTCCCCATTGTTTTGTTTTCTTCAGACATCCTTCAGATGATAACAATGACCTAAGTGTCAGTTGAGGGCACGTAGCACTACGTATAAATTCATATAACGAATCTGTGAAATAAGTAAATTTGCTTGCCATTCAATTGAAATAATCGGTAAGTTGGATGTGAAAAACCACAGAAATCACATTTGTGTTCAGGAGTATCATTTGGACATCAGCAAGATATAAGAGGTGGCTCATGCTGAGATGGGTTTGCGTCAGGATCTACCCTTCAGGGAGCCAGGATGGAGTCTCTACCACGGGAAACGTACGGGTAGAATTGCCTGCCATTTGAGGGAGTTACTCAAAGTGGGTGTTGATCCTGGAGAATTATACGTTGCAGGTTTGTTTCACGATATTGGTAAGGATCAGGATCATCATGCTCAGGTTGGAGCTCAATGTACCAAAAATTTACTCAGTAATCTCATCTCTCCTGAGACACTGGAAACTATTTGCGAAGCAATCCACTTACACAACAAACGCAAGAATTCAGACTCCTTCAATGACTTTACAAAACTTTTACAGGACGCTGATATAATAGATCATGTTGGATTTATTGACATTTGGATGGCTTTCTACTGGAGTGGTCATCATAATGAATCAATTAAGGAACATCTCCAATATTACAAAGGTGAAGACCGCGAGCAGTTTCATGAGTATATGAAAACCCACTTGAACTTCGATGTGTCGCGTCAGATGTTTGAAGATAGGATTGAGAAGTCGGAGCAGTTCTTCACGGATTTTCACAGGATATATTTCGAAGGGATATAGATAAATCCATGAGAGTTGTAGCCCGGTGCTCTCCGAACCCGGGGAATAGATAGAAGAAACATGTTTGGACAAGTCAAACATGCCACCCGTACACAGGAGTAAAAATTATAAATTATACAGAAATGGTTCTGATGGGAGTTCTTGCAACCCTTGTAATGGATTTGCTGGCGATTCTTCTTGTTGAATCGAAAATCATACGGCAACTTATCAAACCAGAAGCCGTCGGACGCTGGACGCTTTATATGTTAAGGGGAAAATTCACGCACAGGGATATCAACAAAACTCCCGTATTGAATTATGAAAAATCAGCTACATTATGGTCTCATTACCTGATCGGAATTGCCCTCGCTGGGATCTACCTCCTCCTGGAGTTAATAATGCCGACAATTCGTAACCAGGTGTGGATGCCTCTGATATTCGGAGTAGCAACGGTTCTTCTGCCCTGGTTATGGCTGTACCCGAGTATGGGTCTTGGTTTTCTGGCTTCGAAAGCATCAAAAAGATCGCCATACATTGTTACCAGCCTCGTTAATCATACGAATTTCGGGTTGGGAATGGTGATCTGGGTTGTGTTTTTTCGTCGTTTCTTGATGTAGGGAAGGAACCGAATTCTTGATTCAGGTTTACATGATAAATTGTTAACTTCGATTTCCATTCCGGTATATACGGACAGGAATGTCCGCCCTCCCCTGTATAGGGTGACTCATTAATAGTAAAGTTCTTTCAGCAGATCTTATTATGTTATTATTAGCCAGAATAATACTAATATCCTGAAAAAACGGAATTTTATTTCAAATATGTTCTTGTACAATTACATTAATAAGAACAGTTCGTTTCACACCTAGGAAAATTGAACATCATACGAGGTTGTAATGAAATTTCTATTAATCCTCTCGATTCTCTTTTTGTATGTAGGTAACTCTTTTTGTGCTATCATCAATGTACCTGATGATGTTGAAACAATTCAGGCGGGGCTGGATCGTGCAGGGGAAGGTGATACGGTAATTGTCGCAAGGGGCTCCTGGTTCGAGAATCTAACTATCCGTCGAGACTTAGTGTTAGCCGGGAATTTCATTCTATCAAACCAGAAATCTATAATCCGTGACACTGAAATCATCGGTGGACTCAACTTTGTTGAAGAACTAACCAACGACACCGAGATTGTTGGGCTCCATTTTACAGGTGGGGATCGTGACCGAGGCGGTGCGATGGAAATTTCGAATTCATATCCAAGAATCTCACATTGTTTGTTCACGAACAATACTGCTCCAAGAGGAGGTGCCGTCTACTGCGGATCACACTCCAATGATACACTACAAACTGTCCAATTTTTCGACTGTCACTTCGAAGGGAATATCGGTTCCTGGGGTGGTTGCATTGGTATTAACGGAAGTAATGTCGACATCGAAAGTTGTACATTTGTCAATAATACCGGTTCTTGGGGTGGAGCTATTCACGTAGGGAGTAATCGCGGTCACAGACTCAACGTCATCAATTGTTCTTTCGAGCGGCACGTTGCCGGATGGGGTAATTCAGCGAGGATCAATGAAGGGAGAAGTTTTTTTATTAACTGTATTTTTGCACAAGAAACTGGAGACGAAGCACTCATGGTCGGCAGTCGCGGAGATCACTTCATTGACCGTTGCACTTTCACAGAGATAACCGGAACGCCGATTTTTTTCAGTGGACATCAAGGTGGAACAGGAATTATCAGACGATGCTATATCCATGACAACACCGGTTTAGTATTATTTCTCGATTATTGTGACAGCTTGCAGCTTGAAGACTGCGATATAAGTTCTAATTGGAACGATGGGGGAGGGATTATTAGAATCCATGTCGGAGTTCCAGTACTAACAAATTGCAGAATATACAATAACGTAAATGCAAGACGACACTCTCTTCACGGTATCTTGAGCCTTGAATGGCATGATCACGGCGCGATTATAGATGGATGTTTGTTTTTCGGAAATGAAGCAGCGGAGGGAGGAATTATTGATGTAGAAGATCGCGCCAATGTTGTGATTAACAAAACGACTATTGCCAACAATGTCTGCGAGAACTCGATTATTCTAACCGGAAGCAGCCATCTCGACATTTCAAATTCCATCCTTAATGCGGTTGATAATCAGAATGATTTATCAATTGCCTCTGATACTGTTCATGTCTCCTATTCCAGGATAGAAGCGGAAAGGATCAATGTCAGGGGCAATGCGGGGTTTGTTAATCTGGACGATGGGATATTCGAAGATAATCCGGGATTTGTTGACCCGGAAAACTCTGATTTCCACTTGACGTCAGAAAGTCCCTGCATTGATAACGGTGATCCGGAATCTCCTTTCGATCCTGATTGGAGCAGAGTTGATGTTGGAGCTTTTTATTGCGATGAAGAAGCCAATATTGAAGTCGCCCCAAAAATATTGACATTCATCGATATTGAAGCGACCACGATTGACAGTCAACAGGTCTTAATCAGCAACTATGGTATGGAAACGCTGCATATCGAGGAATTTGAGATTGATGGAAGTGAGTGCTTCACGTTACAGCCTGATCAAGAGGTGTTTGATCTGGAACCGTTTGCTTCGGAAGCAATTTGGGTACGCTATAATCCTGACTTTCGGGGCGAGTTCCGCGCAGAGCTGATAATCCACTCAGACGAACGAGACCAGCCGGATTTCAATCTTCTTTTGATGGGCAACAGTCGGATAACACCGGTGTTGACTATTGCGCCTGAAGACTCCTTAGAATTTGTTGATATACTTATTGGTGTCGAAGATAGTATTGAAGTTGTGTTTTCTAATCCCGGTCTTGAGTCAATAAAGATTCAAGATGTCTGGATTCGGCCCAATCGCTCTCCTTTTACTTTAAGTGGCCCAGAGCCTCCATTTAAAGTATATCCCGATTCTATTGTGATATGCCGGGTATACTTCAGTTCGAGGAGATTTGATGAATTTGTGGCCTTTCTTGTCATTGACTATAATGATAATCCCACCGAGCGGATCACAATTCCAATTCACGCAAACACTTCCAATTCAGTTGATGAAACGGGCGACCTTCCGCTCAAATTCTCGCTTGAGGAGGTTTACCCCCAACCGCTTAATGGTATTGGTAGTATAAACTTCACACTTCCCATTATCTCGGACATAAGCTTGAAGTTATATGATAATCGAGGTAGACATATCAAGACATTGGAAGAGGGTACATTTGAGCATGGTGAACACTCCGTACTGTTTAATGCCACAATTTTCCCGGCCGGAGTTTATTTTGCACGATTGGAAGAGACTGGAAAAACATGCAGTAGAAAGATAGTTATCGTTAAATAAGAGATTTCGAAGAAAGAAGTCTTTGAATTCTGGGTGAAGAAGCATTAGGACATCCCCTTGATGCGGTCGCTCCCGGGCTACGCATTATAACTGCAACTCTTGCATCGAATCGTACGGGCACGTTGCTACGTGCCATTTTCCCCAGCAAAACTCACCCCAACGTAAAAACCTTATACACTAACTCTCCCGTACGGGCAATTCACGAATTGCCCCACAACTCAAGCACCTAATCTTTACAATCCCCCAATTCTTTGTTACATTTCCATTATTATAATATGTTGACAATAGGAGGAAATATGTCTGATCCTGTTACAGTCGGTTCAGTTATTGGAAAGATTCTTGTAGGAGTAGGTTCGAAATTATTACCAGATGTTCTCAAGGAAACATGGGAGAAAGCTCTTTCCAAATGGGAAGAAAAGGATTATCAAAAAGCGGCAGATAGATATGCCAAACATCTCCTCGAACTTCATGGCTACATTCACGTCATTGCGTTAAATAAAAGAATGAGGCTTTCGAGTGCTTATACCGATGTCAATGTACTATCCAGAATCACTACTGATTATCCTGCACCTAAAGAATTCGCTGAAGCAGTTTACCTGGATAAAGCCAAATTCGGAGATATTACAGAGGGAGGTGAACGAAAGGATGGCTTGGATTTAATCCGTAAGTATAATAAACACTTCATACTTGGCAAACCAGGCGCAGGTAAAACTACTTTTCTTAGATATCTATTACAGGAAGCTATACATGGCAGGTTATTTCAAGATGAAGGCAAACAGGTAATTCCGATTTACGTCGAATTAAATAAGTTCTCGGAATCAGATTTATCTTTGATTGATTATATGGCAGAGCAATTTGATATTTGTCAGTTTCCTAATGCAAAGCCCTTTATTGAAGTCATCCTCTCCGAAAATAAGGCATTTATTTTGTTTGATGGTCTCGATGAAGTTGGGGAGCAGAATAGACACGATGTAATCACGCAAATATCCAAGCTCAGCGATAAATACACGGATTGTCATTTCGTGGTTACTTGCCGAATCGCTGCTACGGATTATGCCTTTCAGCGACACGGTTATACATACATCGAGATGGCAGATTTCAGCGGTATGCAAATTACAAAGTTCGTGAAAAACTGGTTTCGAACCTCGGGTGAAGAAATAAAATCAAACGAATTCCTCAACGAGTTTAACAAATCCGAAAATAAGAGACTTCGCGAATTGGCAAAAACACCGCTTTTACTCGCAATGATGTGCCTCCTTTACGATGTACACCAAGCTTTTCCCGAGCGGCATGTTGAGGTATATGATCAGGCAATAGATGCTCTTCTTTACAAGTGGTGGGGAGAGAGGGGTATCAAACACGAAGAAATCTACCGAAACCTCGATCTGGGTCGTAAAAAACAAATGTTCGCCAAAATTGCAGCAAAGAATTTTGAAAAGGATCGGTTTCTTTTTCCTCAAGATCACCTTCAAACTGAAATTGTAGAATACCTTAGAAAAATACCACCAGAAAATACTTACGAGAGTATTGACGGACAGACTGTTCTGAAGGCAATCGAGATGCAGCACGGGATTTACATTGAACGCGCAAATGGATTTTATTCTTATAACCATCTTTCGTTTCAAGAGTATTTTACAGCTTTTTATATTCACGAGCATGCTCTTCAAGGTTCACTAGAAGAACTTATAAAACACCACTGGCAGGAGGATCGTTGGAGGGAGGTATTTCTCAGGACAACCGAGAAGATGGCGAACGCAGACAAGTTTTTTGAGATTTTCCAGAATACATTGGATGAATATGTCACTAATAATGAAAGAATTCAAAGATTTATAATTTTCACTAATAGTTTTAATCAACTCAATTTCCCGTCTCCTCCTCTGTTACATAAAAGCCTGCTTAACTCAATTATTGTTATTCTATCAACTTCATATGCCTATAATCTTGTCGAAGCCATTAAGTTCTTTTTCTTTCAAAGACGCCTTTTTAATCGCGAAATGAATGAATACAAAGATGAATGTATAAGTAACTTAGAACGAACTCTCAGTTTCGATACGGACATCAACTATACTATCAAACACATACAAGAAATCGCCAGTACTTTCAGTGTTGATTTCTCCAACGATTTCAATTCCAATTACATCAATACCCAAAACAGGGATACCGACCATACCAAGATCATAGAATGTTACCTTAAATTAGGTGAAAGCATCACCCTAGTTCAGGCTCTCGACCAAGCCATCGCCTTTAAATATGATCAAGACCTTGGTTTAACATGGACATATCCTCTTGACCAAGCCCTAAACCTAGACTTTACTCTAATCCGTACCCTTGCCCTCGTCCACACATTTATCAACACACTTTCTGAAGGTTTCGATCTAAACCTTTGTCAGCAAATATCTGTATACATTAACCAGGTCAATCGAGTTGCGAAAGATAATGGATATAGCGAAATTCACAAAGAATTGGACGGTTTGATCAGAGATATCCCATCAGAAGAATATTTACCTCAACCAGTGTGGAGAGATGATGATGGATGGGATGACGGATACGGGGGCAGCTTAACATTAAAAAGAGATTTGAGCAAAAAATGGAAGAAGTTTGCTGATTTGTTAGAAAGCGTTTTCAGGAATCATCGACCGGTACATGAATATGAGTTCAAAAAAGGAGAAGCTGCATCTCTTGGAACATACCTGAAAGGAGTAAAACTCTTCCTCGACTGCCTCGAGGTCGCCTACGTCGAAGACCGCGAAGGAATTAAAAATCGGTTGTTCAGGGTGCCGGAGGAGGGAAAGCAGGTGTAGGTTGGAAGTTTCGGATACTTGCAAAAGGGGCGATTCGTGAATCGCCCATACGGTTAGAGAGATCACCACCCCCCCCAAAAAAAAAAGCAAGGGCACGTGGCGACGTGCCCCTACGGTTATATCGATATATTACAACACCTTTACGGCAACTTCAAACTCGGCCTGCCCTTCTTCAAATCAGGAACCTTAAACGGATTCTTCTTAATCTCCGCCAGAACTTCCTTAATTCCCCGATCCATCTGCGGGTCTTTACCGGCAGCGTAGTCCTGCGGTTTGATTTCGACTTCGATATCAGGATCAGTGCCGTAGTTTTCTACACCGTAGCCGACGTCAAAGAACCAGTTTGAGAACTCGGGTTGGGTGGTTATTGTGCCATCGACGAGAGAGTTGCGTGGCCAGATGCCTATTACACCGCCCCACGTTCTGGTGCCGATTAACTTGCCGAGCTTCAGCATTTTGAAGCCGTGCGAGAAGATGTCGCCGTCTGATCCGGCTGCTTCGTTGGTCAGGGCTACCATCGGTCCGCGGGGAGATTCGTTTGGTTTGGGGGATTGTCCAAACCATCTTGTTTTTGAATAACCGAAACGTTTCCGGGCGAGTTTTTCGAGCAATAATGGGGAAACGTGTCCACCTCCATTTTGGCGAACATCGATTATCAAGCCTTCATAATCAAACTCCGCGAGGAAATACCTGTGGAATTCTGAGTATCCGACCGGTCCCATGTTCGGGATATGTACGTACCCAACCTTGCCTTTGGTTTTCTTGTGGACATATTCACGGTTTGCCTCAACCCAATCACGGTACCAATGTGAGGTTTCAGCAGCAACAGGCTTTACAACAACTTCTCGAGGTTTCTTGTCACCTTTACTCTTCACTTCCAGTCGGACTTCTTCTCCAACGAGATTCAACAAAGCTCTGTGAGGATGATTATCCCAGGTCAGTTTTTCACCATTAATACTTATTAAAAGAGTTCCCGGTGAAACATTCACGCCCGGCTGTCTCAGTGGAGGAGGTGATGCACTCACCCATGTATCACCATTAGCAACTCGTGTAATCTTCCAGGACTTCTTTCGTTTATCATACTCAAAATCAGCACCGAGGAAACCGATCCTGTAATTGGGGTGGGATCGATAGTCACCACCAAGTTCATAAGCATGCGAAGTTCCGAGCTCTCCCTGCATCTCCCATAATAAATCGGAAAATTCTGCACGAGCTCCGACTCTTTCGATAAGAGGCAAGTAGCGATTATACACTCTTTTCCAATCGATCTCCGACATGTTCTCAGCCCAGAAATAATCACGCTGCAACCGCCATGCTTCAGCGTACATCTGCCGCCATTCTGCAACCGGGTCGATGGCTACTTTTAACCGAGAAAGATTTATCCAACCGCTTTTGCGGTTCGTTTTCGGATCGGCGGGAAGTTTCACTGTTGTCTCACGAGTAGCATCAACAACCCGTAATTTGTATCCCTTCTGATATACTAATGCTGCTTCATTTGAAGAGATGCTGAAGTTGGTGATTCCGGATTCAAAAACACTCTCTTCGTTTTTATTCAAATCATATACCTTCAACACTGCTTTTGCAGGTGGTGTATTGTCAAAAATATCCCTGCCAAGTGTTCCCTCAACCTGATATGCTGTGTAGAAAACTCGCTCTTTTGTCGCTTCGATCGTCCCATATAAACCTTCCGCAACCGGGAATGGAATCACTCGATCTTTAATCCCGTCAAAATCTATTTCAACTACGACCTCTTCATCACCGTTTGATCCTTCTTTTTTATCATCACCATTCTGATTCATCCCAAAACCTTTTGGCTCTGGTATAAAAGGAGACTTCTGGTCTTTCTTAAGAGTAATCAGGTACGGCTTATCACCTCGCGGGAAGTTGTAATCAAAGTGCATATTATCAAAGACAGGGTTAAATATGCGTGTCGATCTAAAATAGATGAATCGACCCAGGGGATCAAAGACCGGGAATGCATCAAACAGCACCGGATCTGTCAGGTCTTCAACTTTTCCGCTCTTGAGGTTGTATATTCTGAGTATTACCTGCTGACTATTAATTGAAGTCCCATAAGCAATCCACTGCCCGTCAGGTGACCAGCTGTAACCCTGGATAGGCGCATATTTACTCTGGTCAATAACCTTAGTAGTTGACTTTTTCAAATCAACCACCAGAATTTCATGCCGATGATTCACTACACAGATGTGACTACCTTTAGGTGAGACTTCGAGCCAGGATGGACGACCGATATCTATTTTGTCATAGACCTTAGGTTTCTTCTCACCTTTTACATTGTGGACTTCAAGGTGATCCTCACCATTTTCATCACTTACCAAAACAACTTCTTCGTCATTAGGCATCCATGTAATCAAACGGTACCGCACACCTTGCTTCGAGCCGTGTTGAGTTACCGGACCTTCCCAGTCTCCGAATGTGAATGCTTTGCCTCTTGATATTACACCGAGTGAACTGCCTTCTGAATTTATCGAGTAGTGTTCGAGGTATCTGGCTGTCGGAACGAATTTACGCTGTGCTTGAGCTCTTGGTGTGGAATACTCAATATCGATCTTTGAAGCTTCGTTCGTTCTCAGATCATAATGATATAGATCGGCACCATGCTGGTAAACGATTGAATTCCCATCGGTAGAAGTGTTACGAGTGTAAAATTCTTTGTGCTGTGTAAGTTGTTTCAGGTCAGAACCGTTTGGTTTACTGGAGTAAAGATTCCCTATTCCATCATCGTCAGAGATAAAATAGATTCTATCTTCAATCCACATAGGTGAAGCAATGTTGCCTTTCAACATATCGAGCGACTTGAAATTTCCCTTTCCCGTCAAATCAACCCAGAGGCGACCATCTCTTCCACCCTTGTATCGCTTCCAGCGCGCTGAGTCACCCGTATTGCGTCCGATAAGTATTCCTTTTTCACCGAAAGCAACATGCATAGCAGGCCCAAAGGGAAGCTTCTTTATTTCATGTGTTTCCGGATTGATGGAGTAGAGCTCAAATATTCCAAGAAATGCCTGTCCTGCGACGCTCGCGAAAATAATGTTCTTTTTATCCCAACCCACTACGTGACACATGCTACCCATGTATGTCAGCCGTTCTGCCTCTCCACCTTCTGAGGGCATACGATAGATTTCGGGAGCTCCTTCATCGGTGCTGAGGAATGCTATCCACTTTCCATCCGGTGAAAATTGAGGAAATCCGATGCCACCCACCTGGGATGTTATTCGAACTGCACGTCCACCTTGTACCGGCACCTCCCAGAGATCACTTTCTGAAACAAAAACCACTCTGTCGTAATGTACTGTGGGAGTTCTGTAGTAACCTTGCTGTCTATTAGCCATGACTTCGTTCCATTTAACTTTTCATACGGGTTGATTGATCAGAAAGGCATACCGGGTAATCCACCCATTCCGCCTGCAACCTGTCCCATCATTTCTTCCGATTTAGTTTTTGCCTGCTGCAATGCGCTGTTGATTGCAGCCATTACGAGATCCTCGAGTGTTTCAACATCTTCCGGATCAACTGCTTCAGGATCTATCTTCAAAGCGAGTAATTCATTGGCACCGTTGACCTTAGCGACAACCATGTCCCCACCTGCAGAACCTTCGATTTCAAGTTGAGCAATTTCATCCTGTACTTTAGCCATATTAGCCTGCATTTTCTGCGCCTGCTTCAACAGCTTATTCATATTGCCCATGTTACCTTTCATCTTCACGATATATCCTCCGGTTTTAATTTCTTTAAATTACTTCTTCGCTAAAATCCGTTCAGTCAAGAGGAGGACGGACATTCCCGTCCGTCAAATCCATCTTAAACTCGCGGACAGGAATGTCCGCGCTCCCCTCAGTATTGGAAAATGCAATTTTCACTAACTAAATGCACTTAAGTACCCGAGGTGTCGTACTAAGTTATACTGAAATAAATCAGTATTTAATTGATGACTTTCGAATCCCATCTATCAATAAGCTTTTTTACTGCAGGATCTGATTCGGGGACCTGTTGATTGTCTCCTCTCTCAGGAAGTTTTCCAATATGAAATTCAAGACTCGTTTGACCAATATGTGATTGAATTTCCTGTAGAAGTGGCATTTGAAGCGCTCTGGCAGTCTCAAGAATTGCTTTTCCGGTAAGGTAAATTTTAAGCCTGCCATTTTTATATTCAACCGGAAATCCCTCGTGAAAAATCATCCTGCCACGCGAATTATACTTCTCAATAATCTTGTCGCATATCTGCTTCCATGCTCCCTGAACAACGTTCAGTGGATTTTCCGGAACCTCCGGGAGGTTTGAAGCATGATTAGCATGTGGGACTATCGGAGCAGGATTCGGCTGTGTCGAGGCTGAACTTGCCGAGTTAAGCATATTCTTTTGCTCAGGTATTTTTTTACCGGAACTCACCTGTTTTGCAGTTTGGGTTCTTCCCGGAACTTTATTTACATTGCCTGTGGAAGCTAAATTTCCTTTTTGTCCGGACAAGTTCTTCAGAACATCAGTTAAAATCACACTCTGTTCAAATACCGCAAACTTCAGGAGTAATAACTGCATACGAACGCGAGGATTGAAATTTCTCCTGACATCGGCTTCGGCAGCAGTTGTTAATTGCAACAGCCTCACTACATCATTCTCTGTCAGCAAATCAATTGCAGCAGTCATGTCATCCCGTGCTTCCTGTGGGATATCGACCCTGTCAATTCCGAGCGACATTGCCTGCAGCAACTGAACCATATAGCTTTCCAGACCGAGTAAAAAGTCCTGCGGATCCGTACCGCTGCCGGCAAGAGACTCATCAAGTTTGAACGCCTCAGCAGTGGATCTGCTGCGAACAAGGTCAATAGCTTGAAAATATTCATTTAACCTGACCTCGCCGACCACTTCCATCGCGTCAGCTTTCATTACCTGCCCTCCGGCATAAGCCAGAACCTGGTCGAGTAAACTCAGGCTGTCTCTAACGGAACCATCTGCTTTTCGAGCAATTATATCGAGAGCGTCTTCTTCAAACGGAACTTTATCACTTTCACAGATATTATGCAGGTGACCTCTCAATTCGGCAACAGATACTCGTCGGAAATCGAACCTCTGGCAGCGCGAAATTATTGTCGCGGGGATTTTTTGAGATTCAGTAGTCGCAAGGCAAAAATAGGCGTGATCGGGTGGTTCTTCGAGGGTTTTGAGCAGGGCGTTGAAGGCTCCGGAGCTGAGCATATGAACTTCGTCAACAATATATACCTTTGTCTTACCCTCTATCGGGGCATATCTTATCCCCTCACGGAGCTTTCTTATATCGTCAACACCGGTGTTCGATGCAGCATCAATCTCTATGACATCAATAAATCTGCCGTCCGTAATGGCCTGGCAAGGTTCGCATTTTCCACAGGGTTCACCATTATCCGGTTCGAGACAGTTCAGAGCATGAGCGACCAAACGAGCCGCACTTGTTTTTCCCACACCTCGCGGACCACTGAATAAATAGGCATGAGCCATACGTCCCTGGCGCAAACCGTTCAGGATGGTTTTCCCTACATGAGGTTGACCTACGAGGTCTTCAAACCGGCGAGGTCGCCAGCGTCGAGCCAAAACTAAATAGCTCATAATCTCCAGTATGTTCTGTGGATGTTGTTAAACAGTGCTTAGAAGTATATTCGCATTAAAGTTTTATGTTTCTGGCAGGTTTCAAATGAACGAAATGAATGTAACCTGCCAGATTATGCTTCGCTTGAAATCAGGCTGTAACTATTCTAATTTCAAGATGTAAATATACCTTCAAGGACCTATCTTGCTTGCGAATTATCTAAAAATATTGACACGAATTCTCAAGTTCGGATTTCGTATCAGGTAAGAAATCGGCTGTGCCCCACCTTCGATCGTCTCCGTACTGACGTTTACATTAACCTCCGACTGATGCCCGGCTATCCCACGGCACCCGGACAAAAACGCTTACCGCTGCTACCTTCCGGTCCTGACGGGGTTCGGCGCGAGTCCGCTGCGTGGGACCAGACCTTTAACGCCGTCGAATTAATGCAACTTCAGGGGAGGGGAAACCTCAATGTGGGTATTCAACCCCGCTATAGCGGATTGCGGGTTAAAGGGCACCGCTAGCTCCCCGTCTAGCACAGCCATTTTGCAGATCATCTTAATCCATAAAGCAGGATTACTTGTAATACCAAATTCAAATATATCAAAAAAACACCTTTCGACAGCTTTCTTTTAATCAAAATTCGCTACGTCGTTTCAATATTCTGTGGAGCTGAGCGGGCTCGAACCGCCGACCTGTACGTTGCGAACGTACCGCTCTCCCAGCTGAGCTACAGCCCCAATCAGGATGTGTATGTTAATTAACATCTTAAATGCCATATTGTAATACTGGAAAGTTCAGTAAATCAGCAATCGATGCCAGACAAATAATATAATTCAAAACTACGTGTCGCTCAACCAATAATCAGTGATTATTCGATGACAAAAAACATTGTCACATGAACTGATGAGAATATAATTTTTAATGCTATTCTGCGACTTCTGCCGGTTGAAAGAGTAAGGTTTTATTCGTAAATTAGTAAAAATAAAAACTTGATTGATTTTCTGAAATCCAATAGACTTAGTCTCAGATGAATCGATCAAATGGGATGTCATTTTTCTGACATTCAGGGAAATCTATGATTCTTTAAGGAATTCAAATGCACACTGAAGCCGAATTAAAAGCCTTAGCAAATAAGGCGCTTGGTTTTGTTGACGGTTTTGATGCTGAAGTATTATTGTCCTCTGGAGACAGTGCTTTAACCCGTTTCAGTGAAAATGTGATAACACAAAATGTTGCCGGTAGTGACTTAAGTCTTACCATCCGCCTGTTAAAAGATAAGCGAATGGGAAAGGCGGGAACCGGCAACCTTTCTGATGAAGGGATTAAGCGTTGCTATGAAACAGCAAAAGCAACGCTTAAAATAGCAGAACCGAACAATGAACTTTTGCCTCTTGTAGAACCTCAGGAATACCTCAAAAATCCACAATCCTATTTTGAGGCATCTCATCACCTTTCACCGGAAGCACGAGCAGAAGGCGTCGTCAAGGCGGTAGAAGAATGCAAGAAAAACAGCCTGCAGGCAGCTGGAATTCATTCTAACTCCGGAAGTGCAACAGCAATAGCAAACACAACTGGCCTCTGGGCATATAATCAATCTTCACAGGCAACCCTTTCTTTATCTGCAATGAGCGATGACTCATCCGGCTGGTCAGAAGACTCCGATTCTGACATCAGCAAGCTGGAAATTGACAGTGTCATCTCAAAAGCAATAAAAGGAGCCATAGACGGGAAAAAACCCGCAGAGATTGAACCAGGTGCATACACAGTAATCTTTGAGCCGGCTGCAGTGGCAGATTTCTTACTCTTTCTCGGGTGGGAAGGTTTAAATGGTCTTTCATTTGTTGAGGGAAGAAGTTGCTTTACTGAAAGAGTTGGGAATAAAATCGTAGGTGATAACATAACGTTACGTGATGATTTTACCCATCCTCTCACCCCCGGAACACCTTTTGATTTTGAGGGTTGCGCCAAGCGACCGGTAACTCTTATTGAGAATGGAGTTTTCAAAACTACAGTACATGACCGAAGAACTGCGATAAAAGCCGGAGTTGAGACCACCGGACACTCACTCCCGCAGCCCGATACATACGGACCAATGCCGTTGAACCTTGTAATGTCACCCGGGGAATCTTCAATCGAGGAAATGATTGCTTCAACAGAAAACGGGCTTCTGGTCACGAGGCTTCATTACTCAAATATCCTGAATCCGATGATAATGATGTTAACCGGAATGACACGTGATGGCCTCTTTGCGATTAAAAACGGTAAGGTAACAGGCGGAGTGAAGAACATGCGCTATACGGAATCTGTCCTGCACGTTCTTTCCAACGTTGAAGCACTGTCGAGTAAGTTATACAAGACGGAAACATTCTGGGGTGGTGGCGGCACAGTTGTACCAGCCATCAAGGTTAACGATTTCCATTTCACCAGTAAGACCGAGAATTAAGGAGTGATAAATGCGTAATTTAGCTGAGCGAGCTATTGAAACGGCAAAGACACGTGGCGCAAGCTATGCAGATTGCCGAATTATCTTCATAAAAGAAGAAGAAATGACAGTCAAGAATGGTCGGGTTGGAAGTCTCGGAATTGGTGAAGACCTTGGATTTGGTGTGCGTGTAATTGCCGATGGAGCGTGGGGATTCGCTTACAGTCCGGATGTGACAGCTGACAATATTGATAAAGTAGCTGCTGAAGCTGTGCGGATTGCAAAAGCATCTGCGAAACTAAAGATTCAGGATGTAAAGCTTGCTCCGGAACCCGTTGTTGATGAAATCTGGCAGACTCCCATATCTGAAGATCCATTTTCAGTTCCTCTCGAAGAAAAACTGGCATTACTTTTTGAAATCGATAAACTGCTTCGTGCCGACAAGAAAATAGCCAACGCTGAGGGTACACTTGCATTCAAATCTGAACATCAGTGGATGGCAACGAGTGAGGGTTCTTTTATCGATCAATTACTCATTCGCAGTGGTGCCGGATATTCAGCCACTGCAGTGGGCAACGATGAAGTTCAGGTCAGAAGTTATCCTAATTCATTCCGAGGGCAATATATGACTCAAGGTTATGAACTGGTCCGCGGAATGGGACTTAAAGATCATGCAGAACGAGTTCGAGAAGAAGCAATTGAGCTGCTAACGGCTCCAACTCTCCCACCTGGAAAGCGTGATACAATTATCGACGGGAGCATGTTGGGTCTGCAAATTCATGAGTCTGTCGGTCACGCGACAGAATTAGACCGTGTACTCGGCATGGAAGCCAATTATGCCGGAATGAGTTTTGTAACAACAGAAAAACTGAACAATTTCCAGTATGGCTCAGAACATGTCAATCTCGTCTGCGATTCAACTGTACCCGCTGGATTGGCAACTCTTGGATGGGATGATGATGGTGTAAGAGCCCAACGCTGGCATCTGGTTAAGAATGGAAAATTTGTCGGTTACCAGTTTAACCGGGAATTAGCTCACACTATCAATGCAGAGAGATCAAGTGGTAACAGCCGGGCACAAGGGTGGAATAACATCCCGATTGTAAGGATAACTAATCTGTCTCTCATGCCGGGAAGCTGGAAATTGGACGACTTGATGGCGGACACAGAAGGTGGTTTGTTTATGGAAACCAACCGCAGCTGGTCAATTGACCAATGGCGGCTCAACTTCCAATTTGGTGTCGAAGCATGCTGGGAGATCAAAGGTGGAAAGAAAGGACAACTTTACAAAAACGCAAATTATCAGGGAATCACTCCACAATTCTGGGGTTCGGTTGATGCAGTAGCAAACCAGGATCACTGGACGTTATGGGGCGTTCACAATTGCGGTAAAGGACAACCCGGTCAAACTGCCGAGATGAGTCATGGTGCAGCTCCGACAAGATTCCGTGATTTGACAGTTGGGGTTGGGAATTAAGCAACCAGTCATTTCCCCACTGCGGGAATCCAGCAAGTATCTCACTATTCTGAGGGGAACCCGGACATTCCTGTCCGGGATTCCTAATATTTTAACCCGGTCGCCTCGGCCGGGTTAACTGTTTTCAGTAGCGTAGGCGTCCCTGCCTACGAAAACGTCTGGGGCGTTTTTTCCTGCATTCTAACACTTCTCAAAAGTATTTTCGTATAGATACTTACGATGTCTCTGGCTGTTTTCAAATGAACGAAGTAAATGTAAACTGCCAGATTACGCTTCGCTTGAAATCAGGCAGTAACCACTTTTAATAGTCATGCGAAAGCACTCTCAGGCACTGCATTAACTAAATTCAACACTCATGGGGGCGTGTGCTACAATACTGACGCTATCAAATTCACTTCAAACACAATCCTGTTCGTGTCGTATAAAATTGTGACGACTTTCATTCATCAAATGATGAGATTAATGAACAAAAGAAACACACCGTTCGGCACAACGCTAATCCTGGTGCTGACGATAATTCTACTTTTAGGGGGTAACCTGATGGCTGACGAAGGACACGAACACGGACAATACTTATCCGATGAAGCGACAGTTGAAAAAATCTATTCCCTCCTCACATCTGACAATTTGGATTCAGCAGTTGCCTATTTAAAAGGACTCGGAGAAGACAAGATTGTAGTCAATACCTGGATAGGTGTCCAATGCGATATCAACAATGTTAAGAAAGATCCACGAATATCCGCCGTGATAGGTCAGGCTGGAGTGGAGTACTGCATTGATAAAGACTATAAATTACCTGCAGCGATGCTGCTGCATAACATCTCAGCTTTTTTCATGCCGAAATTCGATGAGGGAGTTGCTCCTGCGGATATCTCAACAATACTCGAAGCTGCTAAAAGGCAGGTCATTCTCAGACGCCAAATTAAACAGGATGGTCCACTAATGTGGGCACTATGGGATGAAGGGCTCGCAAAACTTGCTGCTGGAGATGCAGTAGGTGCAATAGTACAACTCGAAGAGGGCGTCTCTATCGCTCAGAAGAATGAAGACAAAGACGGAGAGGCGTGGTGCTGCATGTTTATCGGTAAAGCGAAGTACAAGCACACACCATCCCAAAAAGAAGAAGGAAAAAAGGAAATGCTCGCTGCTGCCAAAGTCTTGATGGAAATTGGTCAGGACTGGGAGAAGGAATCGGCGGTTGAAATTCTTGCATCGGTGGGATTGAAACTTGATTAATAATCATGTGGTTTGCATGATTTTGCGTGATGGGCTGTTCAAAATTTTGGGCAGCCTTTTTTTATCCCATTCTCGATGGAACTGGGGAATCACACCATTTAGGGAGTATGGACATTTCTATCCGGAATTGCAATGAGGTAGGCCGGGAACAACTGCATCCCGGTGATTTCGGTTGCGCTAATACGCTTTCACCCAGAATTCAAAAACCTCTTTCGTTGAAACACCCAAACCCTCATACACGCTATTCGAGGGATTTGGTTCGGGTGCTGAGGAAAGGTAACAGTGCTCTACACCCGCGTTTTTCATTCTCCCGAACTTTTCCAGAAGTAATGCCTTCACCAAATCCATTCTTCTGAAAGGTAACTGAAATAATAGAATTTGAATTTTGTCTTTTCGGAGTAAAACTCAATTAAATGTTCACATTGACTTTTACGGTTTCGTAGGGCGGAATCTCATTCCGCTGGAAAGTTAATCTACGGTAGGTTATTGTCGGGATGAGATCCCGACCTACTTCATGGAGGTAATATCAAACACCTCCAACACAATCATTATATCACTTGTTTTCTTTACATAATTATATTACAATTTGTTAGTTTCAATTATGAAACATTAGAAATTATCTGGAAATTCAATATTAGGGAAAAACGATGGCATTAAATGTTGAAAATCGAGATGACCTTTTGCCGATTTGTCCACATTGCAAAAAGGATATTGACAAAGTTTATGCACGGGATCTGAAAAATGATATTATTGGTAGTCGAAGAATCATTTATTTCTGTCCCCATTGCCGAGCCAGTCTTGGAGTCTCGCATCGAAAGGGATTTTTCCTGGGATTATAGGAAACAGTTTCGTAGGGCGGAATCTTATTCCGCCGAACAATTATTCTACGGTAGGTTATTGTCGGGATAAGATCCCGACCTACGCAATTGCTACTGAGGAAAAGGGGCACGGGCATCGGGTCCCTACAATTCAAAACAAGAGTTGAAGTTACAGTAAAAACATCAAACACAAATAGATAACAACTGGGATTGTAATCAAACCCACAGGGTAAATACTCCTGTGAATGCTGCGTCTAATGACTGCCCTGATTGAATCGCGGGAGTCTTTATTGAAACCGGAAACTACTAATACCGGTGTGATACTGAAATTAACAGCGTTTGCGATCCCTGCCTGAGCGAAAATGTTGACTCGACGTGTGATCCCACCGATGAAGACTCGGTCAGCTACTTTGTTAAAATTGTTGAAACCCCAGTCTGTGATCCTGTAGAACAATTTTCCACCTTTGCGGTAGAACCAGTCGAAATCGAGATTTGTTGCTCGAATTTCTGCCGGGTGCAAACCTGAATAGGTGAAAAATACAAATGCTAATGCTGCGAACAGCAGAAGTTGTAATTGACCGACCACGTGTGCGGCAGTATATGGCACATAATCAACTACGTATGGGAGAATGTTATAGAGGAATTTCGGAAAGATTCCAATAAAAACACAGAAGAAGGCTGCAATACCCATTGCGATTAACATGTTCAGAGGTGGCTCCTTCACACGAATTCCAGAGTCTTTCCCAAAGAAAGCGAAGAACGGAACCTTTATCCCTGCATGATGAAGTACGCCTGCTGAAGCGAATTGGAGAATTAACCAGATTACGACGAGGTGTTCATGTCCGGAAGCACTAACTATCATCGACTTGCTAATGAAACCGCTGAAAAGTGGGAAGGCTGAAATAGAGGCGGCTCCGATTATGCAGAATAATGCCGTCAATGGCATGGTTTTGTATATCCCACCCAGATCAGTACACTTTACCTTGCCCGTCATCTGCAGAACACTTCCAACTGACATGAAGAGCAGAGCTTTGTAGAGGATATGGGAGAATGCATGTGACACTGTGCCGTTGAGGGAGAGCTCTGTCCCTATGCCAATGCCGACCATCATGAAGCCGACCTGATTCATCAAACTGTATGAAAGGACGCGCCTGAGATCGTTTTCTATTACAGCAAAGAATATCGGGAATATCGTCATAATCGCGCCGAGCCAGACCAGTAACTCTGTGCCAGGAAAAGTCCTCGCCATGAGGTAAACCGCGCTCTTGGTGGTCATTGCACTTAAAAAAACAGCACCGGTAACGGTAGCATTGGGGTAGGCATCCGGTAGCCAACCGTGTAGCGGTGGAATTGCAGCGTTAACGGCTATCCCGAGGAAAATCAGCCAGGAGGATAAGCCATTTAGACCGATAAAAGAGAATTCGGTTGTTCCACGTTCATGGATGTACATCATTATTCCAGCGAGCAGAATCAATCCGCCAACTATGTGAACCAGCACATATCGGTATGCAGCGCGTTGTGATTCTTTTGTCCGATTGGCGAGGACCAGGAAAGTCGAACAGACTGACATAATCTCCCAGAATATGTACAGGCTGAACACATCTCCTGCAAATGTTACCCCGAGTGCTCCTCCGGCATAGCAGAGAGCTGCGATGTGCTGGATGTCATCCTTGACCTTCAGCGCGAAAAGGACGCCAATGAACGATATCAGGGTGAAGATATAAGCAAAAACGAGACTGAGCTTATCGACACGGTTCAGAACAATGTCGAAGTCATGAATGACAAATGCACACGATTTCCCTTCCGGCAGGCTGAGAATGACCACATAAACCAGTACTGGCAGGAGCAGCATGTAGACTTGCTTCAGCTTGCCTTTGATGAGTGGCAGAAGCAACGCACCAACAATGAAAATTGCTGCCGGTGGGAGATTACTCATCATAGTATTTCTCATCACGCTTGACAATAAACCGCAGTACCACCGAAACGATGATCAAAATTACATATGACACGAAGCCGTATGCTGAGTAAAAGTTGACCTTATCCTCCCACGGGAAATAGCCGTGTTTAGGGACGAAAAAGTCAATCCCAACCAGCAAGCCGAGCGCGATATACAAAGACCAAACCAGTATCTTTATGTTGCGCGGATTGTCAAATATTTTGAACTCTTTCTTCATTTAATGCGTTACTAAGCTTCCCTTCTTGTTAGGAAATTAAAGAATAAACGTCAGGATCAAGTATCCTACAGAAATTGCAATGGCTACAAACAGCGCGGTTTTATAGCCGGGAACTGCTTCGTGCTCAGTATTGTTATTTTCTTCTGTCACGGTAACCTATCCCCCTGTGTAAGTTTGAACAGCGAGCTTTGCCAGATTCAAAAACGGCTGTGGGTAAAAGAACAGAAAAACTGAAACCACAGCTGTGAAAACGAGAGGACCTACACACCAGAAGGGAGCCTCCTCAATCTTGCGGTCAAACTGAGCTTCTTCATCCGTACAGAAAAAAGCCCTGTATACAATTGGCAGGAAATATGCCGCGTTCAACAGTGTACTTGACAGCAGTATAAACAACATCAGTGGCTGATCCGCCTGGAGAGTTCCAAGCAGTATATACCACTTGCTCAGGAATCCACCGGTTGGCGGAAATCCTATCACGCTTAAGGAACCGATAAAGAACGCTATCATTGTCACAGGCATCCGTCTACCAAGTCCGACCATCTGGCTGAGGTATTTATGTCCAGTTGCGACAAATATCGCTCCTGCACAGAAAAACAGAGTGATCTTTCCGAATGCATGCATCAGAATGTGCAGCATCCCTCCCGTCATTCCCTGTTTTGATAGCAGAGCTGCACCAAGCACTATGTATGACAACTGCCCAATTGTTGAGAATGCGAGACGGCGTTTCAAACTGTCCTGAGACAGAGCAACGAGAGATCCTGCTAATATTGTAAATGCTGCCACCCAACATAGCGCTGTTCCAAGTTCAAACATTTGCAGGTTATTCACTCCAAATATACCCGTCACCACTCTGAAGATAGAAAATACACCAACCTTGACAACTGCAACTGCGTGTAATAGTGAGCTCACCGGAGTTGGCGCAACCATCGCAGCTGGAAGCCATGGATGGAAGGGCATTACCGCTGCTTTTGCGAATCCGAAGATGAACATAAAAAATAGAACCGACATCAAGCCCTTAGACATCCCAGCCGAGAGTATCCCGGAATTGGAAAACTCAAGGGTTCCGGTAATGTTGTATATTATCAACATCGCAGGAAGCACCAGTCCGATTGACGATCCGAGGATGAATGTCAGGTATTTCCTTCCGGAAGCTCGGGCTTCAGCATCCTGATGATGTGTGACTAACGGGAATGTAGCCAGCGACAATATCTCATAGAACAGATATAATGTGAACAGATTGGCAGCAAACGCAACCCCGATAGTCCCGGATAATGCAAGGGCGAAGAAACAGTAATATCTTGTCTGGCTGTGCTCTTTTAAACCGCGCATGTAGCCGATTGAGTATCCAGTGGTGACTATCCATAATGTCGAAGATACCAGGGCAAACAGGAGCCCCATTGCATCAACCCGGAATTTGAGCGCAACACCGGCAACAACCTCGACTAACTGGTATTCGATAACAGATCCCTTCAGGACCAACGGTACCATTGAACCGACTATTACCAGCTTCACAATACCCGCGAGGAATGACCAGCCTTCGCGAACGTTAGGGTGTTTTCGGGAGAGTAATATCGGGACTACTACAAGCATAGAAGTCAGGACTGCCAGAAATGGTTTTATGGATGTTACTGTATCCATTTATGTTCTGTTTTGCTTCCTTTAGTAGGGCGGGATCTTATCCCGCCGTAATGGCTATCATATCTTGTCGGGTTAAGAACCCGACCTACGTGACTTATCCCGCTGTTTTACCACCATGTTCATTATTTGTCGGAATAAGATTCCGACCTACATTACAGGCACCGCATACTGAATAACATTCGTCACAATATTATTCGTGTACAATCCGATCATAATTAGTGCTATTGCTACTACAACCAACGGTATTAACATAACCGCTGGAGCTTCCGAAACTTTCTCATCAGCATGCTCATGGCTTTCAGTTTCATGCCTGAAATATCCTATTTCGATTATCCGGAAGAACAGCACTGCGTTTATTAGACTGGAAAGGATCAACGCTGCCATGAACTCCCACCTGCCAGCTTCTATAGCGCCCTGAATCAGGTACCATTTACTGAAAAAACCACATGTCGGAGGAACTCCTATCATTGATAGTGCTCCAACGATAAAAGCTCCCATTGTAACCGGCATTTTGCGGAAAAGTCCATGGAAATCGGCAAGTTGGTGTCGTTGCAGTTTGAATATTACGATCCCGGCTACCAGGAATAGGCACAACGTCATTAGTGCGTCATTCAGGATGTGTAAAATCGCACCTGTGATCCCGATTGTATTACCAAGCCAGACTCCTCCAACCATATACCCGACCTCAGAAACTATCAGGAATGTCAGCATCTTCCTGAAATCACGCTGAGCAAGCGCTTGCAGCGATCCCCCTATTATTGCAATAACTGCACACCATACAACAGCAGTTTGCCAGGCGAAATTTCCGAATGAAAACTCCGCTGAATAAACCGAGAACATAATCCGGATCATTATGTACACGGACACCTTAGTCATCAATGGAGCGATCAGGCATATTGAAGCTGATGGAGCATGTGTATAGGCATTCGGCAGCCAGCCATGCGCCGGGAAAAATGCCATTTTGATCCAAATGCCGACAATAATTAGAATAAAACCGACCAGCACAGCACTATTGCCGGATATTGAGGGCAGAATCCTGTAAATATCTGCCATATTAAGAGAACCGGTTGTGATGTACAAATGTCCGACTCCCAGCAAATAAAGACTTGCACCGACAGTGCCGAGGATCAGGTAATTAAAAGTCGATATAAGTGCCCGGTCTTTTCCGAGAGCGAGCAGTGCATAAGTTGCAAGAGCAGAAATCTCAAGCAGTACGTAGAGGTTGAATGCATCACCGGTTATTGTAATTCCCAGCAAACCAGTGGTCAGAAGCAAGTAAAGGATGTAAAACTGCGGGATCTTTTCTGGAAGTTCACGTTCGACAATCAGCTTTGAGTATATAACGCTGACGAGACTTACAAACGTGATGACCACCAGCACCATTGCGTTAAGATGGTCAACAACGTACTCAATCCCGAACGGTGGCATCCATGCACCAAGCCTGTAGCTGATTTCTCCATCACTAATTACTTTCAGTAAGACAATAACGGATTGATGGAAGGAAAGTGCAATCGCAATTAACGTAATCGGGAAACTGAGTTTTCGGTGCAGCAAACCGCCCAGGCCGGCAAAGAAAGCTGCCAGCAATGGGATGATGACCAGTAGTATGGGTGCCTGAAACTCAGTCATCGGTTAGCTGCTCGTTAATTTCGTCTTCCTCAATCGTTCCGTACTTTGCATATATTTTCGCAATTATTGCCAGCGCAACACCAAGCGTACTGACAGAAACGACAATAGCTGTCAGCATCAAAACATGGGGCAGCGGATTGATATATGCGGTCGGATCGATGTGGTGAGCAGCGCCGTGACCGTGCTCTATTATCGGGATGGTCGCCCCGCGTTTCGCTCCTATAGAGACATAGAAGAGGATTATTGCCGCCTGGAAAATACTGACACCGATCATCTTCTTAACGAGGTTGTTCTTTGCAATCATTGCGTAGAAACCGACCATCATTATCAGTATATAGAACCAGTAGTTGTATTTGGCGATTATAAATTCCATGCTCTAAAGTCCACGCTCGTATTTACCATCGGATGACAGGTTGACGTAAATCAGAATCAGGTTTGCCATCACCGCAATTGCTACACCAATTTCAACGCCGAGTATCCCGTGCGAGCGCGCCATAATGTTGTCCGTTGCCGGGAGGATAGCTGATAATGCGCTGTAATCCAGGAAGTTTCCCTCGAGCATAATGCAAATTACACCGATTCCGGAGTAGATTAGAACACCAAGAATGGCTAACACAAGGGTTGTTTTCTCGCGCATTCTTTTGAGAACCATCTTAAGGTCAAATCCAATCGCCAACAGTATGAAACTCGCACCAAGAATAACTCCGCCCTGGAAGCCTCCGCCGGGGCTGTGATGACCGTGGGCAATGACATATAGGGCATACAGCTGCATGAATGGAGCGAGCAGTCTGCAGATTGTCTTTACAATCAGGGTTTGATGTGGCAGCTCTTCGATAGTGTCTTCTGGTTTCTCATGGAGGTCTTTGCGACGGGTTCGCCTGAGAAGGGTATAGACTGCAATTCCCGCAGCAAAAACAACGGCAGTCTCAAACATCGTATCAAAACCGCGATAATCGGCAAGAACGGAGGTTACCAGATTTGGAACGGATGTCTCTTCAATTGATTCTGTGATAAAGTGAGGTGACAGATGCGTACTCGCCGGAGCCTGCGGATCAGCCCAGTCCGGGAAACCATTCACTGCATAAAGGAGCAGCAAGCCAGTAGCAATCACAACGATCAGACCGATAATCTTCAATCTTTCGTCCTCCGGGTAGTCCTGAAAACAGCAGCGATGAAGAATATTGTACTGACTCCTGCACCGACGGCAGCTTCAGTGAATCCAACATCAACCGCTCCCATCTCAGCCCATAGCAAGCACATCAGGAAACTGAATGTCCCAAAAATGATCGATGCACTCATCAAGTCTTTTGCATTGATGGATGCGATGGCAGTGATAGCAACCAAAATCAGTATTATTAGATCAAACTGCCAGATCATCTTTATTTTCCCTCCCCTTCGTCGTTCCTGCGAACGCAGGAACCCAGAGAAGTCTGATGAGAATCCGACATACCCTCTTGTCGCATGGGAATTTGTTTTTCCGTCAGGCGGGGACACCTGACGGCACTTCCTGATTTGAAATAAATCCCATAACCAGTAGGATAGGCATTCCTGCCTGTCCATCCCGCTAAGCGGGATTCAGAGAGCAGTAGTATTGGATTATTTTGAATCCGCTTTGCAGCGGATGGTCGAACAGGAATGTCCAACCTACTGGGACTTAGCGCAATGGATTGTCGGATAGGAATGTTCGACCTACTGAAACTATGGAGACTCATTCCTTTTCCCCCCCCTCCTCATCCTGCTTATCCTCCGGATTATCTTCTGATTCCTTCGCCCAAGGTTTCACTCCCGCATCATATCCCGCTTCAATGATGTGGTGAGTAGCTGCCGGACTTGCCATAAAAATAAAGACCAGTATAAATAATATCTTAATACTGACAAGTACAGCACCCACAGAGAGGTGATGCAGATTATACAATGCCAGCCCTGAGAGCACAAGCATTGAAGACATGGTATCCCCCTTACCAGCAGCTTGCATCCTTGAGTAAAAATCGGGAAAACGTAATATGCCTATTGTTGTCGCGAAGAAGAAGAGTAGCCCAACGCAAATCAGACCTGCTGAGATTATGTCAATCATTCACCACTCTCCACATGTTCATGATCTACTGACTTGCGCCATCCGCCGGGGATGAAATTTTTCCGAGCCTGGAAATACCTGGCAGCTGCAAGCGTGGCGATGAAGTTCAAAAGTGCGTAAGCCAGTGCAATATCGACGAACATGTCTACACGCCTGAAAATAGTGCCGATTATTATCAGTAGAACAGCTGTCTTGGTTCCGATGACATTGATCGCCATAATCCGGTCGATTGCAGTTGGCCCGACAATCCCGCGATAGAGAGTGAGGAACATCAGAACGAGAATTCCAACTCCGATATAGATGAAGAAAGTCTCCATGATTATCCGGTTTCCTCAAAGATATGAGCGATTTTTTTCTCCATCTTGTCCTTGATCAGCTCGGTGAATTTTGGGTGCAAAGTATGCACATAGAACTCATCTTCGATGATCCTGATAGTGATTGTTCCGGGAGTCAGTGTTATCGAGTTGCCAAGTGTGACGAGTGCAATATCTTTTTTGAGAGTTGACTTAAAATAGTATATCTGTGGATCAATCTCACGAATCATTCGCGGGTGCAATGCATAATATGCAACACTCAGGTTAGAGAGGATAACCTCGTACAATAGCCAGGGGATATAGGCAATAAACCTGAATGCTTCAGGCAGTCTTCCCTTTTTAGTCTTATTCGAAAAAATGAGATCTCGAGAGAGGTGCGCGACCAGTAGGCAGGAGATTACGCCCAGTGATAAATGGAAAATATCAAACTTCCCGGACAGAAGTATCCAGAAAGCCATCATTATTATAAAGGTGTACAGAAAAGTCATCCTGCTCCGGTCTCGGTGTCCGAACAAGATCCCTTGGGAATCTTTCGTCCGGAAAATAGGTTAAGTTTAATGTTATCAGGAAATTGCTGCAATAGCAAACTCCAAAAATGCTGACTTATAAAATATAGCTTATAGCATTAAATTGCAATCATTTTGGAATTTATCGGTAAATCTGAATACAATTTTCAATTTGTACAATTCAAGTAGTCAACGTTTCGTTACGGTGGATGTGAAAGGAGTACTCAAGCCATGCTTGAGTTTTTTTTCCTCCTCAATTAATAGTACTACTGCTCGAGCATGGCTTGAGCACTCCTGTTTGACGTTAAGTTTGGATTCTCTTTGCAAACTTACAAAGTGTGGAGATTACATCCCAATTTTTCATATCCATCTTACTCAGTCACATCTTGACTTAATCATCAATCAGGTCTATATTAATATTAGAAATCCCGGGATTCATTCAGATCTGATTCCCCTGTTATATCCACACCTCACCGGCAAACCGTCCGATGTAGTATTTTTTTGAGGAGAAGTCATCATGAACGTTTACAAAACTCGCCTTTTCTTAACACTTGTTTTTATCATTTTTTTGTTTGGATCAACCGTTACCGCTGAGATAAGTTTCGATCCGCACGGTTTCGGATTAACTGTTGCTGAAAATGATCTCGCTGAAATCGAGCTTGAGGTTTCCAACAACTTTGAATTTGATGTGTCATTCGGTGTTTCCAGCAGTCTTGTCGATGAGGACGGCATGATGGTTGGTCCTATGCGCGATGATCCGGGTGACCTGATCGATGAATTTGAACCACAGCAACTCGGTAATGTCAACCGACATGTTACCGGTATTGCGTGGGATGAGGGTAATGGCTGGATGTGGCTCTCTGAATCTGACAATGCTCGCGTTCAGGCTGTTGATCCGAATGATAACTATCGGATGGTTGGTCAGGTTAACATGCCGGAACCGGTTTCAGGACTCGGGTATTATGATGGTGTGTTTTACGGAGTTGGTTGGACGAATCACGCATGGTTGTTCAGGGTTGATGCCGAGGGCGATAATCTTGGGAATTTTAACCTTCAGGGGAGTGCAGGTGCCGTTGATTGTGGTGCAGAAGGTCTACTGTTTGCGATGGCTCAGCAGGTGATTTACATCTACGATATTGAAAATGACTATCAGCTACTTGGAAATTTCAGAAACTATGAAAACTTCCTGCAGGATGATGAGTTGGTGCAAAGCGTCTGCTGGGTTGATGAGCATCCAAACGGGCAGCTCTGGTTGAACTCACGTGCCGGGAATGGTGACAACCATGCCTGGCAAGTTGCGGTTGATACGGATGAGTGGGCAGCAACCGGACTTACACAAGAATTTATTACAGATGCACAGGATCAGCAGATGGGACATCCGCGTGACGGTATCGGTCATGACGGAGAGAATCTGTGGATAACACACTGGCAGTCGCCGCGGATTAGAATCATTGACGATGGAGTTGCCGAAATCAGCATCCTCGAAATTGATCCGGAAGAGGGAGTCATCGCTGCTGAAGATCTCGAATTAATACTTATATCAGCCAATGCTGAAGGGGTTGAAGCCGGGGTCTATAACTTCCTTTTGTCGTTTGAGTTTGCTGAGGTTGATCAGGAAGAGTCGTTCGTAATTGAAATCTCTGCTGTTGTTTCGATTGCCAGCCCAACGTTTGATGTCTCCGGAACAGTTACTGACCCGGCAACAGGAGAAAATATTGAAGATGTTACTGTTAACTTGGATCAGTACATCATGACCCGTCAAACAAATGGTGAAGGAGGATTCCTTTTCTCAGATCTCCCTCCTGATGAATATGAATTCAACTTTTCAGCACCAGGTTACTTACCGTTTACAACACGGGCTCTTGTTGGTGATGAGGGTGATCTCGATCTGGAAATTGAGCTGCTATTTGCCGAATGCGAAATCGATCTTGATGAGGTTATTGAAGAACTGGGGATTGACGAGAACACTCAGGTCAACTTCAACGCTACAAATAACGGGACGGGGCCTTTGACTTATACGGTTGATCGCAGGTTGCTCGGTGATGCAAATGCCGATCCGTGGACTTTGCGCACGTCTTTTGATGTCGGTGTGCAATTGGAGGATTCGCGCATTCAGGGTGCTGTTTACATTAATGGAAATTACTTCGTGGCGGGTGCCCACAATTATGAACCAGCGATTTACATTCTGAACGGGGAAGGTGAGTTACTCGATCTGTTTATCCAGCCCGGTGAGAACAGATATGGCATGAAAGACATCGCCAGTGACGGTGAATTGATCTGGGGAGCGGTAAGAGATGTTATCTACGGATTAACACCGGACGGAGAAGTCGCTGTTAGTTTTGAATCTCCATACAGCCCGACGAACAATATGGCTTGGGATGGTGACCGCGAATTACTCTGGGTTGCTTCAACGACTGCCGGAATTACCGGAGTTGACAGGGAAGGTAATGTTGTAGCGGAAGTCGATCGTCAGGGATTACGGATTTATGGACTGGCATATTACCCGGATGATCCTGATGGACATCAACTTTATGTGTTCCATAAAGATGCTGATATTGGGAATAACATTGTCGATAAGATTGATATCGAGAACGATGAAGCTCAACATGTTGGAGTTTTAGAACCGGAAGCGGGAGGATCAGCTGCAGCAGCCTTCATTACAAATGAGTATGACGTTTATAGCTGGGTATTCATGGCAGTTGCCAATAACGGGGGAGAAGATCGGATTGATATCTGGCAGATTGATGCCCGGAAAGACTGGATGGCAGTTGAACCGGCTGAGGGTGCTATCGAATCTGAAGGATCGCAGGAATTTGTGTTAACTCTCGATGCTACCGATTTACCGGCTGTCGTATTTGAAGGTGAGGTTGTTCTTGTGCATAATGGTCGGGGTGATGAAGTGTCTCTACCAATCACACTGACAGTTGGGGACGGAGGTGGTGAACAAGAACGAGTCATCGAGCATCATGATGGCTGGAACATGGTCTCGACGAATGTACAGCCGGATCCAAATGAAATTCCTGAATTAACTGCAGGTCTGGTTGAAAACGATCTTCTACTTCTTATGAAAGATGGTGATGGGCGTTTTTACAGCCCTGAATTCGGATTCTGCAACATTCCGGGATGGAATGTTGCTGATGGATATCAGATCAAGATGGATGGAGCGGGTGAATTAGTTTTAACAGGTGAACCGGTTAATGCAGACGATCCGATCCAACTTGATATCGGGTGGTCAATGATCTCCTATTTCCCACGCGAGCCGGTAGATGCTGTTGTCGCGCTGTCAGGGATAGTTGAGCAGTTACTCATGGCAAAGGATGGAGATGGTCATTTCTATTCACCGGCTTTCGGATTCAGCAACATGGGTGATATGGCTGAGGGATTTGGTTATCAGGTAAAGATTACTGAGGATACTGAGCTTGTTTACACAGTTCCTGAAGAAAATGAATTTGCTCGGTCACCCCATCGAGAAATCCCCGAAACTCCCTCCCATCCGAATACAGACACGAACATGAGTGTCTTGATTCTTGCTGATCAATTGGATGGACGGACAATTAAGATATTTGCGGAAGGTGAACTTGTCGGTTCCGGTGTTATCGAAAATGGAGTTTGTGGTATTGCAGTCTGGGGAGATGACTCAACAACAGATGAAACAGATGGAGTTGTTACTGGTGAAAACCTCACTCTGAAAATTGGAAAAAATCAGCCGGAATTTATTACCGTACTTGGGAAAGGGACTTATTCAACTGATGGATTCTGGGTAATACAGCTTTCCGCTGATTCAGCTATCCTGCTGGAATTTGGAATATCATCTGTTCACCCGAATCCCTTCAACAGCGTTACCCGGTTGACATTCGGCTTGCCGGAAATGTCTGTTGTCACGGTTGCGGTTTACGACCTGACTGGTCGGATGGTTACGGAATTGGTCAGCCGGGAGATGAAAGCCGGGAATCACACCGTAGTATGGGATGCAAAGGATGCAACAACAGGCGTTTATATGGTCAGGATAAGGTCAGGAGTGCAAAGTGCGGTTGAGAAAATCGTATTGGTGAAGTGAACACAAAATAACTTTACTAAGGGTAATGTACGTGACATTACATTACCCCTCAAAGTCCATCGATTTTGGATAGATCCTGATCAATCGTAATCACGAATCGCCAATACGGATTGATACATTACTTGTGACACATTCAGCCGTGTTGGAACAGAAAGCGCTTATCGACCGAGATATCTCCAAACCGAAAGCAAGGCTAATTTTGGCTGACCGGGGCTAAGTTTTGGTGGTTTTATTCACGAATTCACACGCACTGAGGCGTGTGCTACTTTGGTTATTTAAGTAACATAAATGGTAATTTGAAAATGCAAACAAGAAAATTGGGTTTTACTGATCTTCACCTTTCTGAAATCGGGTTTGGAGCCTGGGCACTTGGTGGAGACGGCTGGGCGTTTGGCTGGGGTCCACAGGATGATAGCGAGTCAATTGCGGCGATACGCAGGTCGCTCGAACTTGGTGTTAACTGGATTGATACTGCCGCAATCTATGGACATGGCCACAGTGAAACCGTCGTAGCCAAAGCCGTAGAGGGTATTCGTGATGAGGTAATCATCGCTACAAAGTGTTCCATTGTCTGGGACGAAAATGGAAAAACATCATGCTGCCTGAAAGCCGACAGTATTCTCAAAGAATGTGAAGACAGCCTCCGTCGGCTTAAAACGGACAGGATCGATCTATACCAGATCCACTGGCCAAACGATCCCGATAACATCGAAGAAGGCTGGGAAGCAATGGGTCAGTTGATTAAAGATGGTAAAATTCGCTATGGAGGCGTCTCTAACTATCGAGTTTCTCACTTGGAACAGTGCCAGCCCAAACACCCGATAGCTTCACTTCAACCACCATATTCCATGCTGAGGCGTGCTGTCGAG
This sequence comes from uncultured bacterium, assembly GCA_964387885.1. GTDB lineage: Bacteria > Electryoneota > AABM5-125-24 > Hatepunaeales > Hatepunaeaceae > JABGPL01. The sequence continues at coordinate 66,276 of CAYLYZ010000012.1, forward strand.
TTAGAGGGAGAGTTTGAATACTGCAAAAACAATGATATCGGTATTGTCCCTTACAGCCCTATGCAATGCGGTCTGCTAACGGACAGCTTCGATATGAACCGTGTTGCCGAGAACGACTGGCGACGTCAATCCGATGAGTTCAAGTCACCGAATCTCGAAATCAACCAGAATTTCGCAAAATCACTAAAAGAGATTGCAAATAAATACGAAAAAACTGTCGCTCAGCTTGCGGTTGCCTGGACATTGCGCCTGGATGTTGTAACATCATCTATCGTTGGTGCCCGAAGACCTTCGCAGATAGAAGAAACGGTTGGTGCATCGGGTTGGGAGATTGAAAAGGAAGATTTGGATGAAATTGATGAGATGTTGGGACAACGTGTTAATGAGATTAAGAAACAGGATGGATATCTGGTTTAATTATTTTAGGTCAGTAGCGTACGCCTCCGTGCCTGGGACCTCTTAACAATACCCATTTATGCCCCGGTCAGCCGTGGATTGTCAACGAAATTCGAACACAAACACAATAAATATCCCGAAACAAACGAATATAGAGCTGACCGGGTTAATCACATTGTAAATCATGGTCAACTCATTATTTGAATGCTGAGGATTGGGAATATAACTTTTTTTTACTCCATCTGTTTTTACATGGCTGACCTTGCCATATGTGATTGAATCTCCACACGCACGGAGGCGTGTGCTACTGAAAAAAAAGTAGCGCAGACTAAAATCCGCGCTACTTTTGAACTATTACTTTCAGGCGGGAATGCCTGATCAAATTAATGACTTTCCAGTTTGCTCACTCTTTCAATTTCAGCTTCAACCGCATCCATTAAAGGTTGAATCGTATCAGCACTAAAATCAAATTTTGTGTTCGCAGCTTCAAAGAGTTCAGGCAGTGTTTTGGTTCCACCAAAAGCGAGTGCTTCTTTGTATGCATTAACTGCAGATTCGAGGTTTTGTAGTGAATTCCTCCAGACCTGCAGAGCTCCCAGAAGTGCAATTCCGTATTCAATGTAGTAAAATGGCACTTCAAATATGTGTAGTTGAGCATGCCATCTGTATTTTAAAACTTCTTCATAACCGGAATGATCAATTCCCGGATTAAACCTCTTGTCTAATTCAAGCCAAAACTCAGCACGCTCTTCATCTGTATGGTCGGGATTGGTATAAATCCAATGCTGGAAAGCATCAACTGTTGCTACCCATGCCAGGAGGGAAATATCACCGCTGAAATGATCGTTGATTGCCCGTGCAGCATCAGCCTCATTATAAAATTCATCGAAATGAGGAAGACTCATGTGTTCCATCGCCATTGAAGCGATTTCACAAAACTCCATTGGCGCATGACGTAGTGACATCAAAGGTTCATTACGTGCCAGCGTTGAATGGAAGGAGTGTCCACCTTCATGAAGTAGTGTAAAGAGGTCTCTATTCAAACCCACGGCATTCATGAAGATAAAAGGATGTCGAACTTCATGCAGCGATGTTTGATAACCACCGGGGGCTTTTCCCTTTCGACTATCAAGGTCAAGTAAACCGAGATCGATTAATTCCTGGAAAAATCCACCGAGTTCAGGATCAACCCTGTTAAAAATCTTTTGACATCCATGGATCAATTCCTGAGTGTTCTTGAAAGGTATTTGAGGTGACCGACCATATTTATCGCATGACATATCATATGTGCGAATTGTATCAATTCCCAGGGCAGCTTTTCGACTTTCGCGCTGACGTTTCATCATCGGAACGACATTATCCTCAACAGCCCTATGGTATTTCTCGCATTCTTCGGGTGTATAGTCAAATCTCTCGTATTTCCTGAACATGTAATCGCGATAGTTATCAAATCCGGCATTCCCTGCAACCTGGATGCGGAGTTTTAACATTTTGTTGAATAAGTCTTCTAATTTCTCAACATCTTCTAAACGACGGTTTGAGATGAGCTCAAACACTTCTTTGCGCAATTCACGATCTGTCTCTTCGAGAAAAACACCCATCTGCTGCATGGTTCTCTCTTCTCCTCTGAAGTTCACCGTCATTGCACCCATAATCTTCTGGTACTTCTGTGACAGCTTATCGATTTCAGTTTCGAGTTCTATATTCTCTTCTCGAAAGAGTTCTACCTTGTTGCGGGTACTGCGCAGCATTAAACCGTAACGATCTTCGTCCAAATGCGACACATAAGGATTCTCAATCAGTTTTTTCTGTAATTGGAAATTGTATGGTTTTGATTTGGGTTGAATCTCGGAGATAAGGTGTAAATATATTTTCTCAGCTTCCTTATCTTCTGTATTGCAGGTCATTGCAATTGAGGATCGAGAACCTTCTTCAGAAAGAGCAGATTGAAACTCATTTCTGTCAAAGATCCACTTTTCAAGAGATTCAATACTATCGATTTCTCTACCCAGCAACTCTTTATATATCGGTTCTATACTTTCCCAATCCATAAGGTCAACGTTTACTGGAACATACTTACGTGGAAATTCTTCCGAAGGTCGTTTAATCTCCGCAACTCGATTCACAGTTTCACCGCTCATGGTCTTTCCTCTTTATTTTGTCGTCAGTGTTGTATACACTGATCTTGTGTTTTCTTTTAAGTTCTACGTTTAACCAGCTCGATTCCAAGTAAATGAGAGAACAATTATTGAATGATGAAAAAAAACAAATAAAAATTGCTCCGAAGGGAAAACGTGGTTTAGGGTGTTTAAAAATTGCGACAAAAGAAAGGCGATGCCATATTGACATCGCCATAATTTCTTTAATCTGCAGGGCGTTTTGCCCGGTAATGGTTTCTGAGCGAGAGACGGGATTCGGACCCGCGACCTTCACGTTGGCAACGTGATACTCTACCGCTGAGTTACTCTCGCTTTGAACTACATTTCCACACGCTGTCAATTGCTATCGGATGATGATTTGTCATCATCAATTTCATCAAACTGACGATAACGGTCTATCACCTTTCGGCGGCGTTTTCGCAGATTGGTTTTCTGCCTTTGACCAATAATATAAACAAAAATGAACGCCACCGCAAGACCAAGTATAAATAGAATTTCTATCACTTTTAGTTTCCGTTAAAAAATCCCCATGGCATTTTTTTTTATTCCGTCTTTCTGAACAGCAAACCAACTCCAAGTACTGCAAAAACAATATTTCCAATCCATGCGGAAAACCACGGATCCAACACTCCTTTAATACCGAGAATCTTCCCTGTCTGGATTAATCCGAAGTAGAGAAAGCATATAAAGAGACTTAAACCAAAACCAAGAGCGGTCCCGCCCCGTCTTCTGACAGCAGCGATGGGAGCACCAAAAACCACAATTATTATTGCTGCAACAGGATGAGCTGCTTTTGCATAAAGTTCAACCTCCCATCGTCGGGACTCCCCCCCAATCCGTTTGAATCGAGATAAAAATTCCTGCAACTGAGAAGCGTTCATTTCTTCAGGTTTTGTCTGCACTTTCTCAAGTTCATCAGGTCGCAGATCATCACCGGGTATTTTCAACCTGATATCCTGCTGCCACAAGACCGGTCCCGTTATGGAATCGATCCCAGTAAACTGCAGTTCGTTTGCATCCTGAAGAATCCAGTTATCATTTAACCAGATCATCTTTGCGGCATCAAATCTGTCAATCACTTTACCATTTTCAACTTCGAGGAGACGTACTCCAAACGCTTCTTTAGTTTCAGCCCTGTAGTTATCAATATAGAGCTGCCTGTCAGATCCGACCTGAACATATATTCTGCCCTTGAGTGCCCTGCTTTCACGCGGAACTTTTTTAACTTCATACCGCATGATATCCATTCTTTCACGATTGGCTTGTGGCACAATAGTTTCACCCAGAGTATATGTGATAAATGCCCAACCGCAGGTAGCCAAAACGAGCATAAATAAAGGTCTGAGAAATGGGACTCCAGCGACCTTAATTGCGGTCAATTCATTTGAAACGGTCATACCACCGATTGTGAAAAGCGTTGCCAGGAGAGCAGCTACAGGCAGTACTAAATAGAATATATAGGGCACAAAAAGGTAATAATATCTTAAAATTACACCGCCGGAGGCATCATTATCAACAAACTCATCAAGATTCTCAGCCAGGTCCATCACAACGAATATAACTACTGCTGCCATTACAGCCCACAACAATTTGGTCGTAAAAAAGGAGATTAAATAGCGGTCAAGGATTTTCATAAGTTGAGTATTCTCTGCTTATCTCCGTGAAAATTTCTTTGAGAGAAATTGGGTGAGTGTATGAATACCGGGGAATGTTATCCTTCTCCCTACAATCCATAAAAACCACAAACCGAAGATGCTCAGAATTATGTTAGCCATCCACATAGACCACCCCGGTGACATTATTCCTCTCTCCGCAAGTTTTTCACCATTCGTGATCAGTGCCCAGTAAACGGTAAAAAATAGTAATGAAACTGAACCGGAAACACCCATACCTCCTTTGTGAGACAACATCCCGAGTGGTGCACCTAATAGCACGAAAACAATACATGCAACTGGGATCGAGAATTTTTTATGAATTTCCACCATAAATGCTGCAATCTGTCTCGTGTTAATTTTGGAGTCTTTACCCTTAAGCTCATTTACTCTGTCCTTTAATTCCCTTACGGATAGCTCTCTTTCTCCACGCCAACCTTTTGTGCCTCGCTTTAATGCCAATCCCGGCATATTTATCCGGAATTGGGCGCGATCAAATCGAGTATATTCATAACTCTCAGATTCGCGAACAGATGGTCTGTGAATTTCTCCATCACTAAGAGATAGAACTATTGATTCGGCGGATTCAATAAATCCGAGTTTGCCAGATTTTGCTGCTATTGTAGTTTTAGTTTCGGGATCATGTTCGTCATATATCGTTACCTCACTAAGTTCAGAAGTTGTGCGGTTCACGTCTCTTGCAAGTATAATATAGTTGGGAATGTCAAAATTATAGATATTCGGTTCGATGATCATGGTGGGCTTTTTCTTGCGGATATCAATCTGGAGGAGTTTGGTTCGATGGTTCATATCCGGTAATACATAATTATTAAACCAGGCAACCCACAACGCAATCAAAATTCCAACTAACAGGACAGGTTGGATTAATTGGCGTGGCGAAATTCCTGAAGCTCTTAGAGCTGTAATTTCACTATCTGCAGCCATCCGACCAAACGCGGAAACGGTTGAAATGAGCACCGCCATTGGCACAGCAAGAGCAAGAATCCAGGCCAAACTTAGCCCATAATACTCGAGAATGGTTAGAATCGGAAGCCCTTTTCCCGCAATTCGTCCGAGAGTCTGGAAGAAGAGATTCATCGTGAAGACGAAGACAATGAGAGATAACCCGAATAAGAATGGACCTATATGTTCGCGGACTAAATATCGGTAGAGAATCATTTTACAATGCCCGCATAAATATAGGGAGAACTGACATTTCTGTCCGTCTCTATTCTACAGTTACGATTGTACAAGAATGTCGGTACTCCATTGTAGGTCTTCTTCAAGTTCACTCCGGATCTGGCCAGACTGCTTGGGCCATCAGGTTCGCAGCTGGACGGTTGATTACCAGATCTGCAAGACTGTCAAGAGGTGTCGGATCGATATTGATGATCACTAATTTTGCTCCAGCATATTTTGCCTGATAAGGCAGATTTGCGGCTGGATAAACTACCAGCGAACTTCCGATAACAAGCATCAGATCGCACGCGCCAGACTCCCGTTCTGCTTCAATAACAGCCCTTTCCGGGAGCATTTCCCCGAACATTACTACATCCGGACGTATAATCCCATTGCATTTATCGCATTTCACCGGAGTCTGAACATGAACCATTTCCCATGCCTGAGTTAGATCAAATTCTTTGTTACATCCTAAACAATAGAAACGCGTTGTATTGCCGTGAAGTTCCAATACTCTCTTTGCACCGGCGCGAGCGTGCAAACCATCAATGTTCTGTGTGATTATCGCACTTAGTTTTCCACGTCGTTCAAGTTCTGCAAGTGCGTAATGACTAAGATTGGGTGGCGCATCAGCAATTGATCCATGACGACATTCTTTGAAGAATTGCCAGTAATAGGTTGGATCTCGTCGGAAGTAGTCAATTGAGGCATATTTTTCCGGATCGTATTTTGACCATGTGCCACCTGCCCCGCGGTATGTAGGTATGCCACTTTCTGCTGAAATCCCTGCGCCGGTAAAAGCAACAACTCTATTTGCACCGATGAGCATTTCGGATAGTTTACGGGCTTCTTCCGAGAGGCTCATGTCGGGTTCAAACTCAGGTCTTTTTGATTCTTTAGATGATTGCATGTTTCTAACGTAGTTTGTATGTAAAATGATTAAGGATTTACGACACTTTTAAATGCAGACATTTACAGGCATTACGGAAACGATATTTCACGTTATTATTCAATCTGATGTGACCAATCTATCCCTCTGCATTGATCAAACTTAATCATACAATAATAAGTATGTCCACACTGCTCTGACTAAGCTGAATTGTGTTGATATCCATTAAAAATGATCGAGACATATCGGACGAGACACATCAAAAAAACTCTTGATGAATCCTGCGTCACCTTTGCCTTCCAATTCAACTTTACCAAGAATAACCGCATCTTTTAGCTCCAAAGCCCCCCAATATAGAGAGGAGAAGGTTGAAATATCGGTCGTAACAGTAATTGGAGCAGTTTTATGCTTTTTTAATTCAATTTTCCCAGAATCAATATAGACTGTAATGGGTTCTTCGTTATTAGGATTTAGCTTATCGGTCAAAGAGAGATTAAACTCACCGCTGACTTCACCAACCTTCCCTATTAGGCTCAGTGCCCTTCTCAGCTGAATAATTCTACCCATGAGGTTCGAACCGAGATGCGCAGTTTCTGCTCCAAGGAGGTAATTCCGTTTTCCACCCGGCATAAGTGGTTCTTGCAGAATATGTTCAAGCGGAATACCGGTCTGATCCGGGAAGATGACAGTTCGCACCTGATCTCGTTGCGAACCTAAAAAAGCCAGCAATCCATGCAAGGCTCGTTTGCTGTTCCAAACGAAATCCCAAACTTCAATATCAGATGATAGGAAAGCTTCCATATCGGAATATGGTTTATAACGATAGGTTACATATCCTTCAATTGATCCTGAATCAGGAGCCGCATAGGCATAGCACATTGCGTTTTTGAAGACGACCTCGTTCCAGAAAGGATCGTCTCGTTTTACTGTCCCATTTTGTCTTTGCGCATAATGGTTATAACAACTCATTACTTCTTCCTGTTCTTCGGTGGTGAGCATTGGAACAACGTATTCGCGACCGCTTAATTTTGGAAGAGATTCCGGAGCAAATTTATAAAGCCTGATACAGCCGATTAATCCCCATCCAAGGTTATGGTAGAAGGAATGTCTGAATGGGTAAAGCAGGGATAATGGTGTGCTATTTTGATCCATAATTTCAACAGCTCGCGCCATCATCCAATATGCAATTCGCTCTCTTCTCGCTTCCGGAGCCACAGCCACGCTACCGATTCCTCCTGTAGGAATGATAGTTCCGGCACGGTACATTTGAAATCCATATAACGCAAACAACCCAACTATTCGCCTTTCCTTCTCGCAAACCCAGTAATCCTCGAGAGATATCCGAGGATTTGATCGAAATCGATCGACTGTCTCCTGAAGGGTCATTTCCCCTCCCGGATATGACGCCTGGTGGACACGAGCCATTTCGGGCAGATCGGCGTCTCGTGCCCGACGAACAACTATGTTAGTCGGCATGGTTGACATAATTGGTTTTACTCACTTTGGTAATATTAAAATCACTTCAGCTTAACATCGAAGAAGCAGTTAGAGTCATCAAACTCGAAAAGTTATGATCATTATAAAATATAAAAAAAAAGACAAAACCCAATGATCAAATCTGAAATCATTTCAACATTAGTCGAGTAGTAACTTACAAAAAGTGGTAAGTTTTCACACATTTGGAATATTTGGGGTGGGATTCAATTTTCTCGAGCGTTAAGAAAAACGGTGTCAAGTTTGAAATATAAACTCAGCACCTAAATATATTAAATAGTAAACTTATGATAATATTGCAGAATCCCTGACTTTTATGTGTCAGAAATGGCACAATTTAAGATTATCAATTATAATACATTTGAATTATTCAGTTATCTTCGGAAAAAAATCATCACAGTTCATTAAAAATAATATAAGATAATTAAATACGTTTTTTCAAGATTAATTTTAACAAGTGATTATAAATTAAGCTCATATTAACAATTTCATATGAAAAAAAAAACGAATAGATAATTGAAATTTACTCTTTACTTTTAAAATTATTGAGCATATCTTTGAAAAGTTTCATTCAAATATTGTACATAAGTACATTTCCATTTTCTAAGTTTTGCAATTTTCTCAAGTGAGATCCTCTGGATTACTGACGATCTTAAGGATTTTTAACCAAACTGGACTAGGTTGGAATTATGATCACTGAACCAAAAAAAACTCACATTTTGCTTATTACAGAAAATCCCAAACTTGCTGAACATATTTCTGAGACATTTAGTTCAGCTGAGAGAGAGTATGTCATCTCCGAAGTTTCAAGCCTGACAAAAACCAAACAATTCCTGATAAACAATAAACCTGATATAGTAATTGTCGAGTTATATTTG
>CAYLYZ010000013.1:0-21373 GCA_964387885.1 uncultured bacterium
GACCCAATCCGAGCATCCATAAGATCGAGGTGAAATAGTTTTGCAAAAACCTCTACCAAAAGAAGATTTTAGTAAATAATTATCAATATGCTTCCTATGTCGATGCGGCGGATATGGACAATGATGGCGATCTTGACATCATCGGCAGTTCTTACGGACAAAACCTGCTGACCTGGTGGCAGAATCGGGGAGACCTCCGGTTTACCCGTAATGACATCGCAGATGACCTGACAAACATCGATCAAGCCCGTGCTGTGGATCTTGACCTGGATGGTGACATGGACATACTTACTGCAATATACGGAGCTGATCAGATCGCCTGGTGGGAGAATTTACTATATGATTATGAACCCGATATTTCCGTTTTCCCATCACCTCTGGAATTTGGTGATGTGGAATTCAAACGGACTTCGGAAGCATTCATCTCCATTACCAACAACGGAAGTACTGATATTACAATAACTGACATCTACATCGAAGGTGAAGGTTTTAATGCTGAATTACCCGGCAGGCTCAAACTTGAAACGGATGAGATCAGGTGTATTCCAATCTCATTTTATCCTCAAGAATTGGGTGAGCATAACGGTGTGCTATTAATTGCATCCAACGATCCCGACGAGCCACTTTTGGAAATATCAATGACTGGGAATGCAATTTGGGTGTCGCCAATTGATCTGTTGCAGCGCTTAATTCAGCATGTCCATGCTCTTCAGGACGACGGAATACTGAACCGTGGTCAGGCTAACTCCCTGATAGTCAAACTCGAGGGTGCAATCGCTAAGTTGGAGCGCAATCAACTTGTACCGGCATGCAATAAGATCAATGCATTTACAAATCATACCGAAGACTTTGTAGAAGATGAAATCCTGAGTTCTGAAGAAGGGCGATTCCTTATTGATGAAGTTGAGTTCGTCCTGTTTCTGCTCAATGAATATGGAATCGATGGTGGTAATCAGGAGCTCGTATTTTCCTCAGACATACCCTCTGATTACCAGATCGAAAACGTTTATCCCAATCCTTTCAACTCTACTACCGAAATCACTTACGGATTACCGGTAGAGTCGTCATTTTCGCTGAAACTCTGCGATATATCCGGTCGGGAAGTGAGGAGGTTGTTTGAGGGTAGTAAACCAGCAGGATTTCACACCCTCATCCTTTCCGCATCTGACCTGCCTTCGGGATTGTATTTAGTAGAGTTAGAATCAACCAGAAGGTTTGTAACAAGGAAGGTTATGTTAATCAGATGAGTATCCTCTCTACAATATTTGGCTTTGTGCAAAAAAAAGGATTTCAAACGGCAATTCTCTTCGTATATTGAAGCGATATTGTTAATATTATTGAGCTTTAGAACGATTGATTTGTGAGAAATCTGCTCATTATTTGCCCTTGAGTCCGCAAACTGGAGACAACTTTGAAATTTTCCTTCATGCGTGGTATAGGTGTTTTAATTGTACTTCTTGTTCTCGTTACAGAACATTCGATTGCACAAACAAATGTTAGTGGTAATGTCAGCGGTGTATGGGATTTAGAGGGAAGTCCGTATATCCTCGTTGATGTCACTTCTATTGCGAATAACCAATCGTTGCGAATTGAACCGGGGGTTGTGGTTCAAAGTAGTAATAATATTCCTTTAGTCATCCATGGAAATCTCCATGCAGCTGGAACAGTTAGGGATTCAATCTATTTTGAAGTAGTAGAGGAGAATGCGAGCTGGGGAGGATTACGTTTTTTCCGGGCTGACAGTTCCCGGCTTGAATACTGTGTCGTAACCGATGGACTTAATATGGCAGGGGAAGGGCGGGGTGATCTTGTGTCGAGTGGAGGTAATATACTCATCCAGTATGGGGACGTCACTATCGAACACTCAAGGATTTCAAATGGTCGCGCCAGCGGATTCGGTGGTGGTATCGCCATCTGGGAGGCCAGCCCCGTGATCAGTAACTGCCTGATAAATAATAATCACAGTCAACAGTGTGGAGGAGGGATAGAGGCTTATCTACGATCTTTCCCAATCATTTCCGATTGCAGATTTACAGGCAACGTCACCGGATGGGACGGCGGTGGTTTGTGCATTGAGGATAATTCAAATGCTCGCGTAGAACGCTGTGTTTTTATCGATAATGATGCTGCAGTTGGTGGTGGTATTGGTATGAACGCCAGCAGTGCTGTCATTGATCACTGCACGTTTACAGAAAACACCGGTTTGTATGGGGGAGGAATATTTATTAGTGCTGGTAGTGATATAATTATTGAGTGGTGCGATTTCTACTCAAATACAGCGGGTATGGGCGGCGGAGGGTATGGCAGTCGATTTGAAGCAGAAACAGAGGTACGCTATTGCCGGTTTATTGGAAATAATGCGGTTGAAGGTGGCGCGTTAACAGTAATGAACCAGCCGGTATGTAACATACATCATAACCTGTTTGTGAGTAACACCGCCAGGTTAGGTGGAGCATTTGCGTCGAATGAACGCAGGCCAATGGGTGAGACGCCCTTATTAATGACCAATTGCACTTTTATAAATAACAGCTCAGAAGAACCTGATCGCGAACCGAGTATCGCCTTCTTGAGGGGCAATGATCGGCTCAATCTCTCAAGCTGCATTATCTGGGGTGGAAGCAGACCTCTTTTTAACAATCCGAACATGATTTCGGTGACTTACAGTCATGTAGAGGGGAATTTTAACGGGCAGGGCAATTCGGCTGATAATCCCGGGCTTTTCATTATTGATACAACCTGGTGCCTCCTGAGGGGAGATTCACCTTGCAAAAACAGCGGTGATCTAAACCTGCCTGATGACCCGGATAATACCCGGAACGACCGGGGATGGATGCATTTTCCAGGTGATGTTCTCGAAGGGCTTTCGACGGATACTCTGTCCATGGAATTACGGACAGATGAAAGACGACCAGCTAAATTTGAATTCCGAAACGGGACATCCGCACCGATATTCGTCACGCCTGTTGAGAGCTGTCGAGAGGGGATTCAATTGGAGATCGTAGATGTTTCAGCAATAACGAATGACTACGAAATTCACGGTGTTGCATATACTGATGCCGGTTACTTCCTCTCCGGTGGAAACAACGGTGAAGATCCCAACCAGATTTATCAACTCAATGAGGAATTTGAACTCGTAAATCAATTCGATCAACCCGGAGGATCAGACGGGGATGGCTTTCTCGATCTTGGCTCGGGAGGAGACCATCTTATATATGGCGGTGACTCAGAGAAAATTGTCGAGTTTTCAACACAGGGAGAGTTAGGTGAACAATATTTCGATCCTGCCGGTTTCAATTGCTATCAGGCACTTGGCGTTGATCTCGTTTTCACTGAGGGTGAAGTAGATGTATACTTCGGAGGTGAAGAGGGGATCATCATCTGCGGAGATGACGAAATGTGGGAACTGGATAGGTTCGACATCGGATTTGGAGTTACAGCACTCGGTGTTAAGGGTAATACCCGGGCACTCTACCTTGTATCCGAAACAATTTTCTCTATATACATATTATCGCTGTTGACTACAGGTGACGGACAAATTACTCCGCTTTTTGAGCTTTCGCCACCGGGAGCAGGCTACAGTCCGGGGGGATTCGGAATAACTCAAAATCTACACCAAGGTTATGGTACTATAGTTGGAGTCTGGGAAGGAGAAGGGCATACTCCCGACCGGCTGTTCAAATATGACTTGTATACATCATGGTTGATTCCCCGGTCAGATGTAAGGTTGTTAAAACCTGGAGAGGAGTCGGATTGGGAGATTGTCTTTGCAGGTGATCAGGTGCCGGAAGGTGTGCATAATTCCGAATACTATATAGCCATAAATGGCTGGAGTTCGGAACGTGAGCTTCCCGCACAGATGGTATCGAGGGATATGTCGGTTTCGGATAAGGAACTGCTATATCCATCAACTCCCCAGCTTTTTCCTGTCTTTCCTAATCCATTCAACTCGACAACCGCAATAACATATGGAATACCCATCCAATCGAATATCTCTCTAAAACTCTACGATCTATCGGGTCGGTTGATTCAGACATTAGTTGAGGGGGAAAAACATGCTGGGATTCATGCATGTGTTTTGTCAGCTCAAAATTTATCTTCAAGTCTTTTTTTTGTAAGTTTTGAGGCAGTAGGACAATTATCAACAAGGAAAGTAATGTTAATCAAATAGTTTTTGAGCACTGGCTGCTGTGATTTCTTCATAAATTTCTACAAGGAAGGGAATCAACAATGAGCCGAACAAGCCAAGTTTTTCGTAACCAACTGATACTTTTAGTTGTGGTTACCTTCAGCCTGTCACCCATACCTGGTCTGGTGGGAAATAATGTGGGATCTATAGATTCCGAACAAGCGAAAGTCTACGTCTATCCTGATTATCCAAAAGAAAAACCCACCTTTCCAAAATTACACTCAAGCCTGAGCAATTTTCTCGATATTTTTTACGAAAAGGGCTTTGAAGCTGCGAGTGAATTCGCCGAAAACAACTGCATTTACTTAGAAGACGGAAATGTCAAGGTTGATCTACTTATGATGCCTGATCGTCTTCCCGGTGAAATACCTGAGTCAACTCTAAAGGAATTCGGAGCAATAATAGATGCTCAATCCGAGCACTTCATGACTCTGTATGTACCGATTGAAAACCTCGCACAGATCTCTGAAGCTCTCAAAATCGTCTGTATGCTGCACAGTCCGATAAAACCGGTTCAAACTGTTGTCAGTGAAGGATTCGCACTGGTGGGTGGAGAACCGTTTCACGATGCTGGGATCACCGGGGAAGGTGTGACTGTTGCGGTGATGGACTTCGGTTATACCAATCTTGCCAATTTACAGAATCAAGGTGAACTACCTGCGAATTATGTCGGGAGAGATTACACCGGACAGGGGATCGGCTGGGGAAGCACACACGGGACAAGGTGTGCAGAGATATTGTATGATTTTGTACCTGATGCTGAGTTCTGGCTGGTAAAAATAGGTGGCTGGGCACATGTCGAAAACGCAATGAATGACCTTATCAATGGGGATGTAGATATTGTCAGTATGTCGTTTGGCTATTTTTGGCCATTCAGCAGCTACTTCCTCGGAGATGATCCCCTCAGTATGGTATGCAACCGAGCCTTTGAAAACAGAATGCTACCTGTAATAGCAGCTGGAAACAGCGCTCATCAACACTATCGCGGAATTTTCGATGACCGGGTCGAAGAAAATTCCACAGCTTCGGAGAAGATGATGGTATGTGGCTTGGAACAATCAATCATATCGCCTGGGCTGATGGACAGCCAAAGTGGTTTAATGTAGGAGATTATATAAGCACTTACCTGTATTGGGATGATTTCCCATTGTCGAATCAGGATTATGACCTGCACCTGTACAATTGGAATGGTGAGGAATGGATTTGTGTTGCAGTTTCCAACCGTGCACAGGATGGTAATGCTCCGCCGGCTGAATGGATGTATGGCAATGTTCAATCTGCTGGATATTTTGGTGTTTGTGTTGTCAGTGACGGTGCTGATGGCGGGATGGATTTTACGCTGTGGACAGGTAATGGATATTTCTACGACACGCCTGAAGGCAGTATCCTGACTCCCGGTCGGGCAAGAGAGGCTATTACTGTAGGAGCCATTGATCATAACATCTGGCAAAATGACCATGAGGAACCGATCGCCTACAGCTCACGCGGTCCCACCTATGCAGGTGTAATGAAGCCGGATATCTGTGGGCCCACAAATGTTCAAACGGCTACTGGAGTACTTGGTGGAACATCATGCGCAACTCCTCATGTGGCTGGATCGGCAGCGTTAGTCCTTTCAGTGAATCCCGATATGACTCCCGGTGATCTGCGTGAATTTCTGGCAACCAATGCCATTGACCAGGGTCCAGATGGACCTGACAATCTTTTCGGACATGGAAAAGTCAACATAGAATTAGGACCAATTGAACCTCGCGAGCTGACTGTACTCCTTGAAGAAAACTGGAATATGATTTCAATCAACGTCACACCTGCGGAGGATATGTGGGAAGGTGAAGAAGGACCTGATGTTATTCTGATGACCGAACAGCTCCGAATTGACGAGGAAAATCATCATCTTTTACTCCTGAAAGACGAGGATGGGCGATTTTACCTGCCTGCTTTTGGTTTCAACAATATCCCATACTGGGATCTGACCGAGGGGTATCTCGTAAAAGTAGACGAAGATGTTGAAGCGATCTGGTCTGGTGAACCGATCCCGTCGGATGCGGATGTCCCTCTCGAAAGAGACTGGAACCTGATTGCATACTATCCGACTTATGAGCTGGATGCCAGTGTTCCGGATTATTATGTCCTGTCTCCGATTATTGATAATGTTCTTATCTCCAAAGACGGAGATGGTAATTTTATGCTTCCGGCTTTCGACTTCTCCAATATGCCTCCCTGGCGGGAGACACAGGGGTATCAGGTTAGAGTTGATGAAGATGTGGTTTTGAATTATCCGGAGGAGTTGGATGAAAACGTTATTACGAGGAACGAAGGGACGAAGCAAACTCAGAGATTGCTTCACTTTGTTCGCAATGACGGGACGAGTGAAAATATGAGTGTTATTATAACTTCAATATATGGCATCGAAGTAAATACTGGCAATCAGGTTGGAGCGTTCAGTTCTAATGGAAGATTGGTCGGAGTCGGCATGATTGACAATGACGGCAGATGCGGATTGGCAGTGTGGGGAGACGATCCATTCACTGATGAGATTGATGGCTTGCTTTCAGGGGAGGCTTTCGAGCTGTGCTTGCTGGATTTAGGCAGAAAACTATCTATTGA
The DNA here is from genome assembly GCA_964387885.1 of uncultured bacterium. Classification (GTDB taxonomy): domain Bacteria; phylum Electryoneota; class AABM5-125-24; order Hatepunaeales; family Hatepunaeaceae; genus JABGPL01. Next base: position 6,794 of record CAYLYZ010000013.1, read on the forward strand.
ATCAGTACAAACCGGATCTGGTCTTGTATATAAAGATGACGATTTCACAGTATTGGATGTAACAGTCGAGTCAACCATTCCAACAGATTTCTACCTGTTACAGGCATATCCAAATCCTTTCAACTCAGCGACCCGAATCACCTACGGCCTACCTATTGCATCAAGTGTATCTCTAAAACTCTACGACCTGTCAGGTCGGTTGATTCAGACATTAGCTGAGGGGGAGAAACAGGCTGGTGTTCAAATCACAATCCTGAATGCTGCTGAACTGCCGTCGGGATTGCATTTCGTTCGCTTGAGTGCATCAGGGCATGTGTTTACGAGGAAAGTAATGCTAATTCGATAAAGGAGTTGAATAATGCAAAAGACGATTCTCTTAATTTTAATTATCGGTGTCCTTTTTATACCGAATACAAACCTTTTCGCCCAGGACAGTTCCAATGTAGCGTGTATCAGTCGCTGCGAGCTGGAGGGAGCTTGCGATGTGACGGTCAGGGGAGATTATGCCTATGTGACCGCATCGGAATCAGGTCTTCATATTATTGATATTTCCAACCTGGAAGATCCCGTTGAAGTAGGAAGGATCGGAACTCCCGGGAATATTCTGGACATTGCATTAAGCGGAGTTTTCGCCTTTGCAGTTATGGGAGAAAACGGCTGGGGGATAATCGACATCTCTGTACCGGAAGAACTTGAAGAAGTCGGATTTTTCGAAAGTGAAGGTTTCTTAAGTGGGATAGAGGTTGTTGGAGATTACCTTTACCTCGTTGACCATTCCGGTTCACTTTGTATAATGGACATCTCTAATCCGGAAAATCCCGGTGAAGTTAATACCCTTGAACTTGACGAAGAACCAAATATAATCAGGATTAGAGACAATTACGCTTATGTGTGTGGATACAAGTTATCGATTTTCGATATCTCCAATCCGGACGAGGTTGGGATGGTCGGTTTTTGTAGATTGAGTTATGAGATCACTGATATGGAAATCAATGATGATTACGCTTATGTAGCAGAGTGGAATGTTGAGTTTCAGGGCGGAAAATTCACAATTATTGATGTGTCCAATCCGGAGAATCCCACAGAAGTCGGATCCTATACACATGGGTGGCTTGATCTGGCTTGTTATGGTATAGGAATCAGTAGTGATGTTGCTTGCCTCGCAGCACATCCCAGACTCCATACTCCCGGACTACTCACTTTAGATGTTTCAGATGCAGCCAATCCTATCTTAGTCGGATTCTATAATACTATAGAGGAATGCAAAGGTGTGGATGCGGTCGGTAATCTGGCATATGTGACCGACCAGAACAGTTTCAGTATTTATTATTTTCTGCAAATTCCATCAATTGACGTCTCTCAGGAGATCCTGGAATTTGGAGTGCTTCGCCCCGATTCAACCAGAGAATTGATTCTCAATGTTTTAAATTCAGGTGAAAATGATATCACCATTACCGATATAACGATTGCAGGAGATACCTATAGCAGTAACTTTGAAGATGAAGTTCAACTCGAACCCGATGAGAATTTTGATTTAATCCTAACGTTTTCACCTGATGCAGAAGATGAGTATACCAGTGAATTGATTATTACAACCGATGAACAAGATGTTTTTGAGAGAAGAGTTAACCTGCATGGTTACGGATTTGAACGAGTCTACGTTCCAACTCCCGGGTTAGCATGGGATATAGATGTTGAAAATGGCTTTGCATATATTACCGACTATACCAATGGTCTTTCAATAATCGACATACACAACCCAGAAGATCCTGTCCCAACCGGTGGGATAGATACTCCCGGTAACGCTCGCGGAATTTTCGTCAGCGGTGATTTTGCATATATGGCGAATGATTCAGCAGGTCTTTACATCATGGATGTTTCCGATCCTGAAAATCCTGATTCGGTCAGTTGCATATACACTCCCGGCAGAGCTCTTGATGTTTTTCAATCTGGTGATTACGTCTACATCGCAGATGCCTGGAGAGGACTTCATGTATATGATATTACAGAACCTGAAGATCCTGACTCCGTTGGGAGCTTTAATGTCCGAACCAGTGCGGATGAAGTTATTGTAGAGGGTGATTATGCTTTTGTAGCCGGCAATTCCGGTGGGCTGCGGATTATCGACATCTCCCAGCCAGACAGTATGGCGGAAGTTGGTTTTTTTGATCCTGACGAACATTGGTCAAATAGTATTTCCGTTTCCGGAAACATTGTATACGAATTGGATAGAGGGAGAGTACTCCGGGTAATTGATATGTCTGAATTTGAAAATCCGGAGGAGATACGATTCTTAATTTTACCTGGCCCACTTGGATATGCTCGAAAGGTATTTGTTTGGGAAGATTTTTTGTTTATAGCGCGCTCAGGTGGATTGCAAAAACTGGATGTTTCTGATCCTGCAGATCCGATTATTGTGCAAACTATCAGAGTACCCGGAAATGTGATGAGTGTTGATGTGGAGAATGAATATGCATATGTCACAAATACAGAACTGGGTATGTTTATTATTGATCTCTCAGAAGCTGATGGTATTGCCGAGAAGACGAACCAATTAATCCCATCCGGATATTACCTCTCCCCAGCCTACCCTAATCCCTTCAACTCAACCACCCGGATCACTTACGGTCTACGAATCACATCGAATGTGTCACTAAAACTCTACGATCTTTCCGGTCGGTTGATTCAGACATTAGTTGAGGGACAAAGACAGGCCGGTATACAAACCACAATCCTGAACGCTGCAGAACTGCCATCGGGATTGTATTTCGTTCGCTTAAGTGTTTCTGGGCATGTGTTTACGAGGAAAGTGATGTTGGTCAGATAAAGAGGATAAAGAACAATGAGAATAGTAACTTTTTCAATCACAATCTGCCTGATCGCATCAACGGGTGTAATCCATGCCCAACCAGACTCACTCTGGACTCGCAATTATGGGGGTAATCGACAGGATGATTGTTGTGGTGTTGTTCAGACTGCAGATGGAGGATTTGCAATGGCAGGATGGTCAGCTTCATTCGGTTGGAATTTCTGGCTGATCAAGGTTGATGATAATGGAGACTCACTGTGGTCAAATACATATGGAGGTGAGGAGGTTGAAGGTTGTCATGCTCTCATCAAGACTGCTGCCGGTGGTTTCGCTCTGGCTGGATACACAACATCGTTCGGTGCTGGTGGTGAGGATTTCTGGATGGTAGTAACTGATGAAGAGGGTGAGGAAATTTGGTCACGGACGTACGGAGGTGAAGAGGATGACCTTTGTTTATCAATAATCCAAAATGATGATGGTGGTTTCATGTTGGCAGGATTAACCAATTCATTTGGTGATGGTCGAAATGGATGGCTTGTTAAGGTGGACGGAGAAGGTGAAGTAATCTGGTCGCGGGTTTACGATGATGGAAATGATTGTTGGATTAGTTCTATTATTTCAACATCTGATGGTGGATTTGCCCTGGGAGGTCAGGTTGATGGAGATTTTCTGCTGGTTGTCATAGACGCCAATAATGAAAGCTGGTCACAGACCTATGATATGCAATGGGATGTATGGTGCAATTCTGTAATTCAGACTCAAAATGAAGGATTCGCTCTATTGGGATATAATATGGGAGACTTTGTGTTTGCTGCGACCGACAATGAAGGTGATTTACTCTGGTCGCAGTCATACGACAGAGGTGATTGGGACATTGGAGGATCTGTAATACAGACTCCCGATGGTGGATTTTCTCTGGCTGGAACTTGCGATTGGGCGTGGGGTCCCATACCCGCCGCATTCTGGCTTATAAAAACGAACAGCGAAGGTGAAATCCAATGGACGGAAACCTATGATGTTGGAGGCATTCGTACATCATTTGGATCACATTTACTCTTAGAACAGGGGAGTTACATACTGGCGGGAAGTTTCGAATTAGACTTCTCTTTGGTTAAGACTGATCCTGAACCATTTTGGATTGCTTTGCCTGATACGACGCTGCTTGAGGATGTTCAACTTACATTAGACAGTGATTATATTCACGAGCATATATCCACCATGTCTCTGCCTGACTCTGCCCTGGAAATATCTGTAGTTGATGGCATACATCTCTCCTGCGAGTTGAATGAAGAGGGTTTAATCATTACACCTGATCTTAATTGGAATGGGATTGATTACGTACGACTGGCGGTTTCTGATCCCAACGAAAACATCGATACTACCAACCTGTATCTTACGGTACATCAACTGAATGATCTGCCGGACAACTTCAGGCTTCTCTACCCCGGCAATGGATATAGAGCCGATTCTGACACATTGTTTTTCGTCTGGGAGCAAGCTGTCCAGAACGAGTTGGAACCTGACGAAGTCGAATATAACCTGTTCTTCAACGCTGATAGTAATGAATATAGCATCACCAACTATCCCGTAACGACCTACACTGATCTCGATATTAGGATGCTCCTCGACTCACTTCGAATTGAATCAGGAGAGGATGACATATCGGTGGAATGGTGGGTGACGGCTGTTGATGACAGTGGTTCTGTTGAATGCGAAGAGCGGTTCACATTTAACATTCCATCGATGAATATTAAACATGGTCAGCAGGTCATTGTTCCGGGTGAATATGTCCTTCTTCCAATCTATCCCAATCCATTTAATTCAGTTGCTCACATTCGATTTGGAATCCCAAAGGCTTCGAGTGTAACGATTTCAGCGTGCGACATTTTTGGGCGACAAATAACTTTGGTGACTGAACAAACCTGGTTGACCGGATTCCACTCGATTGCCTGGGATGCATCGAGGTATCCGGCAGGGCTTTATTTCATTCGCCTTGAAACAGCAGGGCAGGTGTTCACCCAAAAAGTAATCTTAGCAAAGTAGGAGGAAATCATGATACCTATTTTGAATTGTCTTTTAATAACCATGTTAATCGCATGTGTCGGAGTTGTTGATGCCCAACCAGATGTACTCTGGATGCAGACGTATGGAGGAGAAGAGGGTGAAACTTTCTTTTCGGGTATTCAGGTGGATAATGAAGGCTATGGGCTGGCAGGCTGTACGGAATCTTTCGGTGCAGGTTCTACCGACTTCTGGTTTATCAGAACCGATGTGGATGGAGATTCTCTCTGGTCTTGCACTTATGGGGGAGAGAATCCAGATGTTTGCCGTTCACTTGTCCGTACCGATGATGGTGGATTTGCACTTGCCGGGAATACCCGCTCCTTTGGTGCGGGTTCCAGGGACTTCTGGCTTGTCAGAACAGACAGCGACGGTGACTCCCTGTGGTCCCGGACATACGGGGGAGAAAGACTTGACCAGTGTAATGTACTGCTCCAAACCGCTGATGACGGTTTTGCCTTAGGTGGTTGCACAGAGTCGTTCGGAGTCGGTCGTGGCTTCTGGCTTGTCAGAACCAACGCCGACGGTGACTCCCTCTGGTCACGAACATATGGGAGAGGGAGCTGCCATGCGCTTATTCAAACCGCTGACGGTGGTTTTGCTCTTGCTGGAACAATGAGCAATGGCTTTGCAATTTTGTTGGTCAAAACTGACGAGGATGGCGATTCCCTTTGGTCGCAAACCTTCGAGAGAGGAAATAATAATAATGGCTGTTCCGTACTTATCCAGACAACTGATGGTGGTTTCGCTCTCGCTGGTAGAACCGGTAGTGACTTCTGGCTTGCCAGAACCACCGCAGACGGCGACTTCCTCTGGTCCGGGACATACGGTGGAGGGAGGCATGAGGGTTGTGAAGCGCTTATCCAAACTGCTGATGAAGGATTTGTAATGGGCGGGTATAAACGGTTTTTAGGTGGGGATTCTATTGACATCCGGCTTGTGCGAACTGACGCTGAAGGCAATTTAATCTGGTCGCAGACCTATGGTGATGAGAACGATGATAGATGCAATTTTTTAATCCAGAAAGATGATGGTGGTTTTGTTCTGGCAGGGAAAACAGATTCATTCGGTAATGGAGGTGAGTTCTTATTGATTGAAACCGGGAGGGAGCGAACATGCTGGAAACCGCTATCAGATATTGTTATTGCAGAAGATGACTCCGTGTTTTTCGAAATGGATTCTCTTTTAAATCAGATTTATAATCCATACGTACCGGATTCATCACTATTCATCGAAGTTCAAAATGGCGAAAACCTTTTCAGCGAATTGACCGAAGAAGGATTAAGGATTAGACCGAGGATTAACTGGAACGGGATTGATTCCCTAAGATTAATCGTAACCGATCCAGATGATATAATCGACACTACATATCTACGCCTGACAGCTCTGCCCGTCAACGATCTTCCAAACAATTTCCGTCTTCTACTCCCTGAAAACGACATTGATGTGGATACGTCACATATCTTTTTCGCCTGGCAACAAGCAACTCAAAACGAGTGGGAATTTGACGAAGTTCACTATAATCTTCATTTCTGGTCAGAAGAGGGAGAATGGGAGGTCGAAAACCTGTCGGTGACGACTTATGGTATCATTGATATTGAGGCACTGACGGATTCTATGAGGATTGATCTGGATCAAGGAGGTTTATTGGTCGAATGGTGGGTGAGTGCGGTAGACGATAGTGGGTATGTTGAAAGTGACGACATTTTCACCTTTTTCATTCCGCCACTTAACGCTCAACCAAACATGGGAAGCACTATCCCCAGGGAGTTTCACCTGTTTCCAGCCTACCCTAATCCATTTAACTCCACAACCACCATCACCTACGGTCTACCCGTCGCATCAAATGTATCGCTGAAACTCTTTGACCTGTCATGTCGGTTGATTCAGACATTGGTTGAGGGAGAAAGACAGGCTGGTGTACAAACCACAATCCTGAATGCTGCTGATCTGCTATCAGGATTGTATTTCGTTCGTTTAAGTGTTTCCGGGCATGTGTTTACGAGGAAAGTAATGTTGGTCAGATAAAAAAGGAAAAACAATGAGAACCTTAACTCTTTTATTCATCAGCATCTGCATCGTCATGATAGTGGGTGGTAACCTTTTAGCCCAGATTAATTTCACCGGGCATTTCATTAAGGAATCGAATCCGTTCGAAGGTGCCTGCAGTGTCCATGCCTCAGATCTTGATGGTGATGGCGATATGGACGTTCTCGGAGCTGCCTTTGATGCTAATAGTATATCCTGGTGGGAGAACGATGGTGAGGGTAGATTCACGGGGCATACGATCACGCGTGATTTTGAAGACGCAAGATGTGTTTATGCTGCAGATATTGACGGCGATGAGGATATGGATGTGCTTGGAGCCGGCTGGGACTCAGGTGTTGCCTGGTGGGAGAACAATGGCGAGCAGGAGTTCGAAGAACATGTCATCACCGATGACTTTGAAGGCGCTTTTTCAGTATATGCCGAGGACATTGATGGTGACGGCGATATTGATGCACTGGGAGCTGCAATAGGCTCGAATGAGATTACCTGGTGGGAGAATGATGGTGAAAGGGGATTCAGCGAGCATACTATAGCTGACGATTTTAATGGCGCTGAATCCGTCTTTGCCGCCGATGTTGACAGCGATGGCGATATGGATGTGCTCGGAGCTGGTGGTGATGTAATCACCTGGTGGGAGAACGACGGCGAACAGGAGTTCACACAACACAATATTGCGGATGCTGAAATGGCGAATTCTGTCTACGCTGAAGACGTTGACGGGGATGACGACATGGACATCCTCGGAGCAGCTTGGAATGGTGGGTTTGCATGGTGGGAGAACAATGGCGAACAGGAGTTCGAAGAGCATCGGGTGGGGTGGTTAAGAAACGCAACGTCAGTTCATGCAATTGACCTTGATGGCGACGATGACATTGATATTCTCGGAAGTGCATCTACGTTTGATGAAATTGGGATGGGCGTACACCACGAATTTGCCTGGTTTGAGAACGATGGAGACCAAGAGTTCGATCAGCATATAATTGCACATCCTATGGGCGCAAGCTTTGTTTATGCTGCGGATATTGATGACGACGGGAATATGGACGTGCTGGGAGCCGCTTCCATAGACAATAACATCATGTGGTGGGAGAATCGGGACGAGGGGGATTTCCGGGATCATATCATTGCGGGCGATAATACTGGTGCATGTTCCATTGATACCGCAGATTTTGATGGTGATGGAGATATAGACCTGGTCGGGGCAAATCAAATCCACGATAACATTACCTGGTGGGAGAACCAGGGCGAGGGTGAATTCCGCGATCATATCATTACTGGTGAATTCGATGGCGCCCACTTTGTCCATACCACCGACCTGGACAACGATGGTGATATGGATGTTCTGGGTTCCGCTGCAATTGATCGAGTGGGACCTGCTTGGGGGTACATCTTCTGGTGGGAGAATGAAGGCGCGGGGGAGTTCAATGAGCATACGATAACCGATGATTTTGTTTTTGCCCACTCTATTTATGCCGCCGATGTTGACAGCGATGGTGATATAGACGTGCTCGGAAGTAGAAGTAGCGCTGATTCTGCTATTGTCTGGTGGATTAACAATGGCGATCAGGAGTTTGAGGAGCAAATTATGGTGGAAGATTCTTACGAGGCAAACTCTGTTCTGGCTGAAGATATTGACGACGATGGAGATATGGATGTGCTCGGGGCCAGTTACAGTGACGATAGAATCACCTGGTGGGAGAACGACGGTGAGGAGGAGTTTACTGAACACACCATAGCTGATTATTTTGCTGGCGTTCGTTCAATATATGCGGTAGACATTGACGACGACGGAGATATAGATATTCTTGGAGCTTCTTCCGATTCAAGTATGATTGCATGGTGGGAAAACGATGGTGAACAAGAGTTCACACGCCATATAATAACAGATGACTTTAACAGCGTTCAGTCTGTTTATACGGCAGATATTGATAACGATGGAGATTTTGACGTGCTCGGAGCTGGTGGAGAGAGTGGCGCCTGGTGGGAAAACGACGGTGAGCAGAACTTTGAAGAACATATCATAGCAGATGATTTTGGCGCGGTATATATTTATCCTGCTGATATTGACGACGATGGTGACGTGGATGTATTTAGTGCAGGTTATGACCTTATTGCGTGGTGGGAAAGCGATTTGGATCCTGAGTCTGTAAATGATCAGAGAAATCTTTTTCCCAGTGAGTTTTCACTGGAACCGATCTACCCTAATCCCTTCAACTCCACAACCACCATCACTTACGGCTTGCCGGTCTCATCAAACATCTCACTGCATCTCTTCGACCTTCACGGACGGCTGGCACTGACACTGTTTGAAGGCAGGCGGGATGCTGGTGTATATCGGATGTTGCTGAACGCGTCGGATATGCCGTCAGGATTGTATTTTGTAAGATTTGAAGCGTTGAGTCAATTATCTACTCAGAAAGTAATGTTAATCCGATAAAAGAGGGAAGAAAAATGAAAGGATCATTCCTTATCTTACTGTCCGTATTTGTTTTAATCTCCACAAATGCGACGATATTCGCCAGTGAATTCACAGAACCATGCGAGAATCGAATGCTGCCTGCAGAGGTTCAGATGAGTCCGGATGAGTTGGATTTGTTTATTGAGGAAACTATGGAAAACTCCAGCATTTTTGGCTCGGCAGCATGTATAGTCAGAAATAGTCGGATCTGTCAGACTGGCTATTATGGCCTTGCGAATATTGCTGAGGACATTCCGGTAACGGAAAATACTGTTTTTCTAATGGTATCGGTGTCCAAAACTGTTACTGCGACAGCTCTCATGCAGCTATGGGAAGATGGCGAGTTCCGCCTTGACGATCCTATTAACGATCGTCTGGAAAATTTTCAAGTCATTCATCCGGATTTTCCAAATACACAAATTACATACCGAATGCTACTTACTCATACAGCTTCAATCGCTGATGTTTGGGACGGAGAGCGGAGCTTCGTCACGTGGGAACAGGATTATCAAATGCCTCTGGGTGATTTCCTGGAGGCCTATCTGGTCGAAGGCGGTCAGTTCTTTGTTGCCAATGATAATTTTTTGCGAAACGTCGAACCTGGAGGACCCTGGCACTACAGTAGTATTGGTTCCGCTCTTATCGGATATCTTGTTGAATGTATTTCGGGAGTTCCTTTTGAGGATTACTGCCAGGAAAATATATTTGATCCTCTGGGTATGGAAAGCGCATCCTGGTTTCTTGAGGAATTCCTTGAGAACAGACCGGAGGACATGGCAATACCTTACAATGCCAACGGTCAAGCGTATCATCAATGTCATTGGGGACCATGGCCAGCCGCGATGTTGAGATGCACTGTACCGGATTTTACTCAATTTCTCCTGACCATTAATCAGTATGGTAGCAATGGAGATGTCACTATTCTTGACAGCGCAACTGTTGATATGATGATGACAGTAGAGGTTGAACGTGTCAATGCAGGTGTTTATGGCATCCATGATGTGGGTTTGCATTGGGCGAGAATGGTTATTGATGAAATTCCTTATTGGAATCATGTAGGCAGCTGGTGGGGAGCCGGAAATCTGATAACTTTCCATCTACCTACAGATACCGGGACATTGTATTTCACAAACAGGAAAGCTTCTGAGATTTTTAATTCAATTACAAATGTTACAGATGGATTACATGACCATGCACGAGAATGGATGAACTTCGGCGTTATGGAAGGTCAAGTTGTGGATGTTGAAACCGATGAAGCGATTGAAGGCGCAGTTGTTTCAACGACATACGGTCGAACTGCCGAGACAGACGAGGAGGGTTGCTACTTCCTGCCATTCGGAGATGAAATGCTGACCGCCTCTATCCCCGGATACAACGACTTGTTCATCGAAAATCTTGAAATCGCCGTTGATGAAACGCTCGAGGTGAATTTCGAGTTGACTCATCCGGAAATGATCCTGACCATCGATGAATTCAATGCCGAGCTCAACCAGAATGAGTCAACTGAAGAATCCTTCGAAATCCGTAACGACGGTAACGGTCTGATGGATTGGTGGGTAGAGAGATGTCTGCAGGGGGAAGCCGGAGTTGATCCATTTGAATTGCGTCGATCGATGATGGTCGGTCAGGCTGCTGAGGATAACTCCATCCAGGGTGTCGTTTTTATTGATGGCCTCTTTTACGTTTCCGGCAGACATGATGATAATCCGCAGATATATGTCTTTAATTCCGATTGTGAATTAGTTCGGTCTTTCGATCAACCGGGAGACGATATCCGAGGCTTCAAAGATCTGGCATGGGATGGAAATCTGATGTGGGGTGCAGCCAACAATATTGTTTATGGATTTGATCTGGAGGGTGAAGTACATTTCAGTTTCAACTCACCGATTCGATCAGGAACATCTTTCGCTTGGGATCCAGACCGTGAATTGTTGTGGATGTGTTCAACCACTTCAGATATCATAGCAATAGATACTGAAGGCAATGTACATACCGAATTAGATGATCATGGATTGCGAATCTACGGACTCGCATACTGGTCCGAAGATCCGGACGGATACCCGGTTTATTCGTTCGCGAAAGAATCGGAAACAAACCGACCATTTCTGCATAAGTTCAATCCGGACGAAGATGAATTCATGCTTGTGAGTTATCTCGACACAGAAATTGGTGGTTCTCCATCGGGGATCTTCGTCGCAGAGAATTACGATGTATATAGTTCTGCGTTGATTGCGATAGCAAATGACGGTGGTGACGACAGGATTGATGTCTGGCAGCTCCAGCCTAATGTTAGCTGGATGATTATCGATCCGGAAGAAGGTGAGCTCGATCCTGAAAGCGAGACTGAAATTTCCCTGACTCTTGATGCAACAGATTTAGCCTCTGTTTTATGGGAGGGTGAGTTGGTTTTCGATCATGCCGTAGCAATCGAGGAAACTCGTATTCCAATAACACTGAATGTGCAGGGAGACGGCGACCAGCCACGCGACCTGATCGTCCCTCTCGATGTGAATTGGAACATGATTTCGATTAATGTTACTCCTCCAGAAGAGATGTGGGAACGTGAAGAAGGTCCGAATGTTATCCTGATGACCGAGCAACTCCGCGTTGACGAGGATAATCACCATCTGATACTAATGAAGAATGAGGATGGTATGTTCTACTTGCCAGCGTTCGGTTTCAACAACATTCCTTACTGGGATTTGACAGAGGGATATCTCGTGAAGGTCGATGAGGATATCGAAGCTGTCTGGTCAGGCGAACCAATCCCGGCAGATGCGGATATCCCGCTCGAACAGGATTGGAACCTGATTGCTTACTACCCGACATATCAGCTCGATGCCAGTTCTCCGGACAATTATGTCCTGTCTCCGATTATTGATAATGTTCTGATTGCAAAAGACGGGGATGGTAACTTCATGTTACCTGCTTTCAACTTCTCCAACATGCCTCCCTGGCGGGAGACGCAGGGGTATCAAGTCAGGGTTGATGAAGAAGTGGTTTTGAATTATCCGGAGGAGCGGGAAGAACTTGCGTTTACCCCCCCCTACCCCCTCCTGGAAACCAGGGTGGGAGGACAAGGAATTGTACTGACCGGTGAAAACATGAGCTTACTCATCACCTGCAAACAAACGAAATCCGGTGAACAAATAGGCGCATTCAACACTAATGGAAAATTAGTCGGAATTGGGACAGTTGAATCTGACGGCAGGTGCGGATTGGCAGTTTGGGGAGATGATCCTGCTACAGATGAAGTCGATGGATTGCTCGATGGGGAGGTTTTTGACCTGCGTTTGCTGGATACCGGGCAGAACCTATTGATAGAATCCCAACATAGTGGTTCAGGTTTAGTCTACAAGGCTGATGAATTCACAGTAATGGATGTCATTGTTGAGTCAACTATCCCAACTGAATTCTATCTATCACAGGCATATCCCAATCCATTCAACTCAACGACAAGAATAACCTATGGTCTGCCAGTCACATCGAATGTATCCTTGAAACTCTATGACCTGTCAGGCCGGTTGATACAAACCTTAGTTGAGGGAGAAAAACAAGCTGGTATACAAACCACAATCCTGAATGCTGCTGAATTGCCGTCGGGATTGTATTTCGTTCGCTTAAGTGCATCCGGGCATGTGTTTACGAGGAAAGTGATGTTAGTCAGATAAAGGAGAAAGAAAAATGAAAAAAGCAAATCTTTTAATCTCAATCATCTGCGTCGCTCTGACAGCGAATGCAGACCTTTTTGCGCAAGACCACGAGAACATCGAACAGGTTGGGAGAATCTTCAATCAATGGAATGAGGCATGGGATGTTTTAGTTGTTGGTAACTTGGCTTATGTTGCTACTGGAGTTTCAGGTTTTCAGATTGTAGACATTTCTGATCAAGAAGTACCAGAAGTTGTCGGCTATTGGGATTATAATTCGGGTAGAGCCTTAGGCGTATGCGTCTCCGGTGACTTTGCATACGTAGCGAACGGATCAAGTGGTTTGCATGTAGTTAACATTACCGATCCGGAAAATCCGGATGAAGTGGGGCACTATGAAACGCTTGGGTTGGCTTATAGCATTGGAGTTTCAGGTGGTTATGCATACGTAGTGGATGATGAAAGCGGTTTGCTGGTAGTTGACATAACCGATCCTGAAAATCCGGAAGAAGTGGGACAGTGTGATACACAGGGAAGGGCTACGGACGTCACGGTTTCCGACGACTATGCGTACGTGGCAGATGGGGGATTGTGTATCATCTCAATTGCTGATCCTGAACAACCGGAGGAAGTGGGATACTTTGATACAGAGGGAGGTGCCTGCGACATCACCGTTTCGGACGACTATGCATATGTAGCGTTCGGTGATGGCGGTCTGCGTGTTGTTGATATTGCCGATCCGGAGAATCCGGATGAAGTGGGATTCTATGATACAGATGGGTGGGTAAGATGTGTTACTGTTTTCGGTGGCCATGCTTACATAGTGGACAGTGAACACGGTTTTCATGTAGTTGATATTAGAAATCCTGAAAATCCAGTGCAAGTAGGATACTACGATATTGAGGGAGGATTTGCTTACAGCGTATGCGTCTCCGGTGACTGTGCATATGTAGCGAACGGGTCAGGTGGTTTGCATGTAGTTAACATTACCGATCCTGAAAATCCGGAAGAAGTGGGGTATTATGATACGCTTGGATTGGCTTATAGCGTTGCCGTTTCCGGTGACTATGCCTACGTAGCGGACGATGAAAGTGGTTTACGTGTAGTTGACAAAACCGATCCGGAACATCCGGAAGAAGTGGGGTACTGTGATACGCGAGGATTGGCTCATAGCGTCACTGTTTCCGACGACTATGTGTACGTGGCAGATGGAGGATTATGTATCATCTCAATTGCTGATCCTGAACAACCGGAGGAAGTGGGATACTTTGATACTGATACTGAGGGAGGTGCCTACGACATCACCGTTTCGGACGACTATGCATATGTAGCGGTCGGTGATGGCGGTCTGCGTGTTGTTGATATTGCCAATCCGGAAAATCCGGATGAAGTGGGATTCTATGATACAGATGGGTGGGCAAGAGGTGTTACTGTTTTCGGTGACTATGCTTACGTAGCGGACTGGTCAGGTGGTTTGCGTATAATAGACATTAGTGAACCGGAAAATCCGGATGAAGTGGGATTCTACGATACAGATGGGTTGGCAAGAGGTG
>CAYLYZ010000013.1:21473-35429 GCA_964387885.1 uncultured bacterium
CCGGAAAATCCGGATGAAGTGGGATTCTACGATACAGATGGGTTGGCAAGAGGTGTCACTGTTTTCGACGACTATGCTTACCTAGCGGAAGGATCAAGTGGTTTGAGAATAATAGATATTAGTGATCCTGAAAATCCGGATGAAGCAGGAAACTACGACACACAAAGCTATACCTATGGTGTTACCGTTTCGGGAGACTTTGCTTACGTAACGGATGGAGACATTTTGTATATGAACGGTATGTTCATTGATGGTGGTTTGCATGTTGTGAACATTGCCGATCCTGAAAATCCAGAGGAAGTGGGATACTATGATACGCCGGGTCTTGCTCGTGGTGTTGCTGTGTTGGAAGATGGTTTGATATATGTGGCAGATTACACAAACATGGGTATTTATCGCTTCACTGATCCTGCTAATGTGGATGATAATTTCATCCTTCATCCTTCTGCCTTCAACCTTTATCCTGCCTACCCCAATCCCTTCAACTCAACAACCAAAATAACCTACGGTCTGCCAATCGCTTCGAATGTAACACTGAATCTCTACGACCTGTCAGGTCGGTTGATTCAGACATTAGTTGAGAGGGAAAGACAGGCAGATGTTCAAACTACAATCCTGAATGCTGCTGAATTGCCGTCAGGATTGTATTTCGTTCGCTTAAGTGCATCCGGGCATGTGTTTACGAGGAAAGTGATGTTAGTCAGATAAAGGGGGAAGAAAAATGCGCGTGATAATTACCACATTTGCGTTGACATTATTGTTATTGACTTACAGTCAGATCAGCTATGGGATTGAGAACGATAGTGTGTATGTATATCCGGATCACCCAGATAAAAAGGCAACTTATTCTAAAATGGAATCTCAACTTTCAGATTTTCTTGATGTATATTTCGAAGAGGGGCTTGTAGCAGCAGAAAAGTTCGCCGAGTGGAATTGTATCGATCTGAAGGATGAAATGGTACGTGTCGAACTCTGCATGAGACACGGACACTTGCCTGGAGAAATTTCGGATGCGACACTAAAACAGTTCGGTGCTGTGGTTGAAGACAAATCTGAGCATTTCATAATTTTGTTTGTGCCTATTGAACAACTTGATAATTTTGCACAATCAATTGAAATAATCTCACTCGTTCACAGACCCATGAAATTTGACCCACTGGTCACAAGTGAAGGATTTGAAATTGTCGGGGCGCCTCCATTTCATGATGTCGGTATCAGGGGAGAAGGTGTTAGAATAGCCATAATAGACACAGATTATAGATATATGAGAGACCTACAGGGAAGAGGTGAATTACCAGCAGATGTTACAACGATGGACTACACCGGTCGAGGAATCGAAGGCTCAACATGGCATGGAACTTCATGCGCCGAAATTCTATACGATTTTGCACCTGAAGCAGAATACTGGTTTGTAAAAGCGAGTTCGGGATCTGCAGCTGAAATGGAAAATGCCTTGAGGTATGTCATCCGTCAGGAAGTTGATATACTAAGCATGTCAATGGGGCAGTGGTGGTCATATGGCAGTTACTTCGATGGAAATGATCCCCTCTCCCGGCTTGTGGATCAGGTTTTTGAAAATGGAATCCTACCGGTAATTGCTGCTGGTAATCATGCCAGAAAACACTATCGTGCCGATTTCAACGATCCTGATGAAGCAAACTTCCATACCTTTGGTGAAAATGACGATAACTGGCCTGGAACAATTAATCAATTCTATTCATATTTTGATGATGAAGGACCTGTCTGGTTTGAGGAATGGGACTTCCTTGGGGCGTATCTGGTTTGGGATGATTGGCCTGAAACCGATCAGGATTATGCTATTCGCATATGGCGATTTGATGCTGACAACCAAGTGTGGATTCACGCTGGCTGGGTAAATGGTGATCAGAATGGTGCTCAACCACCGGGAGAAATTTTTGAGGGTCGGGTTCGCATCCCCGGTAACTACGGTGTGTCAGTCGTTAGAATAAATGCTGACCGTGATATGAATTTTACACTTTGGGCAAAATATATCCCTGAGAATGATTTCAGATTTTTTACACCTGAAGGCAGCATATTGACCCCTGCACGTGCCAGAAATGCCTTCTCCGTGGGTGCTGTCCACCAGGAGAGATGGAATGATGAAGATGTGGATATTGAAGACTGGAGTTCGCGTGGTCCCGTGTATGATGGTCCTATGAAACCTGAGATTTGTGGTCCAACCTGGGTTTCTACGCTAGTCATGCGAGAACACAATAATGGTGATCTATTTGGGGGCACATCTGCCGTGGCACCGCATGTCGCTGGAGCTGCTGCATTAGTCCTTTCTGAAAATCCCGATATGACCACGGCTGAGCTTCGTGACTATCTTCAAACTCATGCCATTGATGAAGGACCTGAAGGGCTGGATAACAGTTTCGGTTTTGGCAAATTGAACATCGAATTGGGACAACCTGAACCCCGCGAACTCCCCGTTCCTCTTCACGCAAATTGGAACATGATATCGATAAATGTTACACCTGATGAAGAGATGTGGGAACACCAGGAAGGTCCGGATGTGATCCTGATGACTGAACAACTTCGCATCGATGAAGAAAATCATCATCTGCTACTCCTTAAAGACGAGGATGGCAGATTTTACCTGCCAGCTTTTGGTTTCAACAACATCCCCTACTGGAATCTGACAGAGGGATATCTGATCAAAGTCGATGAGGACATCGAGGCGTGCTGGGGAGGCGAGCCGATCCCGGCAGATGCCGATATCCCGCTCGAAAGGGATTGGAACCTTATTGCCTACTACCCAACCTATGAGTTAGACGCGAGTGCCCCGGATTATTATGTCCTGTCACCGATTATTGATAATGTCCTGATCGCAAAAGACGGTGACGGCAATTTTATGCTCCCGGCTTTCGAATTCTCTAATATGCCACCGTGGAGGGAGGCACAGGGGTATCAGGTTAGGGTGGATGAGGCTGTGGTTTTGAATTATCCTCCGGAGCGGGAAGAACTTGCGTTTACCCCCCCCTACCCCCCCCTGGAAACCAGGGTGGGAGAACAAGGAGTCGTTCCGACTGGTGAAAACATGAGTCTGCTTATTAGCTCGATAAGTGGATTCAGTCGAAACCTCAGTGACCAAATAGGCGCATTCAGTTCCGATGGAAGATTAGTCGGCATCGGTATAATTGACTCCAATGGCAGATGCGGTTTAGCAGTCTGGGGAGATGATCCATTAACTGATGAGATTGATGGTTTGCTCGAAGGTGAAGTATTCGAGCTGCGTTTGATGGATTCCGGTCAAAACTTGTCGATTGAGTCTATACAAGGCGGACAAGGTTTAGTCTACAAAACAGATGAATTTAGGGTGTTGGATGTTGCTGTTGAGTCGACCGTTCCGACTGAATTCTACCTGTCACAGGCATATCCCAATCCCTTCAACTCAACAACCCGGATATCTTACGGTTTACCAGTCGAATCAAACGTCTCATTACAACTCTACGACCTGTCAGGTCGGCTGATTCAGACTTTAGTTGCGGGAGAAAGACAAGCAGGTATAAAGACCACAATCCTGAATGCTGCTGATCTGCCTTCAGGTTTGTATTTCACTCGTTTAAGTGCATCCGGGCATGTGTTTACGAGGAAAGTAATGTTGGTCAGGTAAAAGGAGTACATAATGACTTTAAAACTTAAATTTCAAAAGCTATGCCCATTGTTGCTCGTCTTTGTGACGGCGCAGGTCTGCTTTGCGCAGATCGAGTTCACCGAGCATAATATAGCCGATGATTTCGACGGCGCAACTTCTGTTTATGCAATAGATATTGATCGTGACGGTGATATGGACGTGCTTGGAGCTGCAGTCGTTGGTTACATTACCTGGTGGGAAAATGACGGTGATCAGGAATTCGCAGAGCATAGAATAGATAGTAATTTTGAACCTGCTCGGTGTGTTCGTGCCGGAGATTTTGACGGTGATGGCGATATAGACGTGCTCGGAGCTGGGCGCAATCATTTGACCTGGTGGGAAAACGACGGAGGGTGGGAATTCACCGAGCATAATATAGCAGATAATTTCTTCGGCGCTGCTTCTGTTTGTGCAATAGATATTGACAGTGACGGCGATATGGACGTGCTTGGAGCTGCTTCCTCCGCTGGTGACATTACTTGGTGGGAAAACGACGGGGAGCTGGAATTCACACGACACAATATTGCACGTGAGTTCCACGGTGCCTGGTCTGTTCATGCTGCAAATATCGACGGTGATGGCGATATGGACGTGCTCGGAGCTGCTCGTGGTTTCGGAATTACCTGGTGGGAAAACGACGGGGAGCAGGAATTCAACGGACACACAATTACGGATAATTTCAACGATGCTTTTTCTGTTTATGCCACAGATATTGATAACGACGGTGATATGGACATAATCGGAGCTGCCGCAAGCGACAATAACATCACCTGGTGGGAAAACGACGGGGAACAAGAATTCAGTGAGCATACTATCGCAAACGAGTTCAACGGAGCCGTGTCAGTTTATGCTGCAGATATTAATTTTGATGGTGATTTAGACGTGCTTGGAGCTGCTCGAAACGCCGGTGAAATCACCTGGTGGGAAAATGACGGGGAGCAGGACTTCAACGGACACACAATTGCAGATAATTTCAACGGTGCTCATTCTGTTTATGCAACAGATATTGACAGTGACGGCGATATGGACGTGCTTGGAGCAGCTGTAAGTGCCAATAATATTACCTGGTGGGAAAATGATCTTGATCCAACGGGATTACTGTGCGGATTCGTTATTGACGCAGAAAATGACAACCCGCTTGAAGTTGTGACGGTTACTACCTCGGATAATTACTGCGCTCAATCCGACAGCGCAGGATTCTGGCGCTTGGAAAGATTCCGATCGAATGCTTTTGACATCATGTTCTCTAAAGAGGGATATAACGATTCAATCTTTATAGACCAACAAATAGAAATTGACGACACGCTTGAATTTAATATCGGCCTGCTGCACCCTGAATGCGAACTTTCAGAAGATATGTTTTTTGAAACCTGGCGCGGAGCCGTTTTGTCTGGTGATATTTCAATGTCCAATCCCGGCAATGGCCCTCTTGAGTATACTGCTCGAGCCAGCCTTGAAGGTGAATCCGGGATGTTGCCTTTTCAGCGGCGACGAGTATACAACGTTGGCGAGACATTGGGAGAAAGCCGCGTTCAATGCGTTGTGTATGTAAATGACAGATATTATGTAGCTGCCGGTGGCGAAGGTTATCCATCGATTTATTTCCTTAACCGCGAAGGTGAAGTCCAGGGAAGGTTTGCTCAACCCATAGAAGATATTCGCGGGATGCGTGACCTGACGTGGGATGGTGAGCTGCTCTGGGGAACGATTAATGATTCTGTTTATGGTTTTAATACTGAAGGAGATGTCGTTTTTCGCTGGCAGAGTCCGATTAATCCAACGACAGTTATAACATGGGACTCTACTAATGAATTAATCTGGCTTGGATCAACACTTCGGGGTTTAATCGGATTTGACAGGCAGGGCAATCATATTGACGGTTGTCAGATTGAATGTAATGAACTTCGCATATATGGTCTGGCATACTTTCCGGAAGATGAAGCTCCCCTGTATATATTTACCAGATCTGCTGAAGATAATCAGGAAATTTACAAGGTCAACCCGGATGATGGAAATATCCAATATGTCACCGAGATAACACCTGAAGAAGGTGGAACACCTCAAGGCTGCTTTATAACTCAAGAATACGATCCATTCGGTGGTTGGATATTCATGAATATAGCTGATAACGCTGCTGATGATAGAATCGATGTCTGGCAGCTCAAAGCAAATACCGACTGGATCGGTTTCGAAAGAACTGAAGGCGTTGTGGATGCTAATCAAAGCGTTGAGTTCCATATAGAATTGAATATTGCAGGACTTGATTCGATGATATATCCCGGCATCCTGGTTTTCGACCACAACGCAATCCCCTTCAGCGATACGATCAGGATCACGCTCGAACTGCCGGTAATTGAGGAACGCGAATCCACTGTCGCGAAAGAATTCACCATTTCCAGCATTCATCCCAATCCCTTCAACTCCACAACAACCATAACCTACGGTCTGCCGGTTGCTTCAAATGTCTCGCTGAAACTCTTTGACCTGACTGGTCGATTAATTCAGACATTAGTTGAGGGTGAAGAACAAGCTGGTGTGAAAACCACAATCGTGAACGCTGCCGAACTGCCGTCGGGATTGTATTTCGCTCGTTTGAGTGCATCAGGGAAGGTGTTTACGAGGAAAGTAATGTTGGTCAGATAAAGGAGAAAGAATAAAGCGAGAATCCGTTCTTTGAATTTGATAATCTGCGTCGAATAAACCACGAACGCAAAATCTTTATATTCAAGTCCGGGAGAAAGTTACCTTTTAGAATCTTTAACAATTAAGCATAGCAATTTCATTTCATTTTCAGTGCAACAGTGCGCTAATTAAATCAGGAGCTTTTAATGAAAACATCTAACAAGCATTTCATCCTGGCGATATCCATCGTCCCTGCCATCTTCTTTGCTTTATCGATGACGACAGACGTCTCTGCCAAAAACGGTGTTGAGACGGCTAACCCAACGAATTTAATAACCGATAACACTACGGTACAAGTTAATAACGGATCTGGTGTAGAACCTGATCGTGCTGCCTTCCCCAGTCGTGATGATTTGGGTGATATACTCGAGGGAATTAATGTTGATGAAGGAACCTGGGCAGGAATGACCTGGGATGGTGAACTCATGTGGTGCGTTGATTATGAGGGTTTTCGTATGTTCGGTGTGAATCCCCAAGGGCAGGTTGTTGAACGCGTCGATCTTCCCTGCGAAGAGTTGGGTGTTGAGGGTTTCTGGTCATTGTGCTGGGATGGAGAGGTCTTCTGGGCAGGTTGCGAAGAAATTGTTGAAATGTTCCGTTTCGATCGTGCTGGAAACTTCCTCGGATGTGTCGAGGTTCCGGGTGAGGGAGAGGGGGGTGTAAGTAGCATTACCTTCGATGGTGAAAATCTTTGGTATTGGATTCCTGAGAGTGGAGCTTTGTTGAGGCAGGTAACACCCGATGGTGAGCTCCTTCGAGAAGTAGATTGCAGTCAGATCGGATTACATGAAGAGGGTTCTGATTATTGGGCACTGGAGTGGGTTCCTGAACATGTTAATTCCAATATGTGGGCATTGGTGGGTGAAGAGGGATTCCTCTGTCAACTCAACCTCAGGGAGGATGAGGCTGAGGTCGTGGATGAAATAGAGATTGAACAAGAAGAAGTATACGGATTATGTCACGATGGCACAAACCTGTGGTTTCCGACTTGTGGTGAATGGTGGTTTGTGATGGATGACGGAATTGAGGAGGCTGAAGCACCTGGAATCGTGATCGAACCGAATGCTGTCGAGGACAATCTGAACACGGGTGACATTGCTGAACACGTGATCAACGTATCCAATTTTGGCGAGGGCATGCTGCGTTTTGAAATTGATCATGAGATCCTCAATGAACCGGGAAGGGATCGCAGGCAAGGTCCTGAGCGTGATGATCCGGGGGATATTTTAGCCCAGTATCAAACGCCTGTTACCCGAACGAGCGGTCTTGCATGGGATGAAGACAATGGCTGGATGTGGGGACTTAATCACCGCGATCCGGACATTACGTATGCGGTCGATCCCGCTAACGGTGATATTGTTGCCAATTTCGAGAGCGAACATGAAGTGGGTGGTATGTTCTATTTAGATGGTGTACTCTTTCAGGGTGGATACAATGATGCTCCCGAGACGATCTTTCGGTATGATACCGAAGGAAATGCACTGGAAGAATGGGAATCACCTGCTTTTCTCCGTGATTGTTTCATTGCCTCAGACGGTGAACATCTCATGGTCGCAAGTGGATGGAACAGTGAGGTTTATGTATTCGGTTTAGATGATCTGGAAGAAGTCGCGACCATTGATTTCAGCGAGGAGATTGAAGAAGAAAGAACATCTGTTGAATGGGTTTCAGCTCATCCTGAGGGTCAACTCTGGTTATCGGGCGAGTCACGTCTGTACCAGTGCTTTGTAGATGAAGAATGGAATTGCGAACTGGTGCAGGATTTCGCGACACGTCGCGGGGATGAGGCCGGTCTCGGTCATGATGGTGATAACCTGTGGCGAAGCGGACCATTTGGTGATCAATCGATATATGTAATTGATGACGGTGTGGAAGAAGTATTCTGGCTTTCCTACGAACCGGATGAGGGTGAACTTGAGCCCGATGAAGATTGGGACGTGGTTATTACCCTGAACGCAACTGATTGCATCGAGGGTGAATACGAAGCTGATCTTCACTTCTATTCGAACGATCAGGTGAACAACGATGTTGTGGTCGCGGTATTAATGAATGTTACGGGAGTGCCGTTAATTGACGTTGAATGGTCGGATGAAATCGGTTATCCGGATGAAATCAACTGGAATGATGCTTTTGAAGACCTGTTTACAGGAGGACCATATCCAGTTCCTGTTACAGTTCGAAATGCAGGCTCAGCGGAGTTGGTTGTTGAAGAGATAACCTGTGAAAACAGGACATTCAGTGCAGATCCCGCGGAATTTGTTTTAGCTCCGGATGAAAGGTTAGAGGTAGATTTTATTCTTGATGCAGAAGAGGATGGCGTTCACGAAGCCGAGATGGTTATCGTCTGGAATTCACCCGATGGTGAAGATGTCATTATTCCATTATCCGGCGAGACTGCTCAACCTCCTGAAATAGTAGTTATGGGTGAAATTGAGGGTGACCTGAACTCTGGTGAAATGGAAGAGTTTGCAATCAATGTTGCCAACGAAGGAGAGGCTGAACTGCGGTTTACGGTAGAGCACGAAATAATCTCTGAACCCGAACGCGATAAGGATCAACGAGCGGTTCGACATATTGAGGCAATCGGTCCTTGTCGCGATGAGTTAGGCGACATAATTGACGCCATTGAAATTGGAGAGGGATATTGGATTGGGCTTGCATGGGACGGAGATTTGATGTGGGGCGTGGATTGCGAAAACGGAATAATGATCAGCGTTAATCCCGACGGTGAGATAATCGATGAGGTTGACCTTCCCGCAGATGAACTTGGTATCGAGGGTGAGGGATTTACGGGCTTGTGTTGGGATGGTGAAGCTTTCTGGATGGGGTGTTTTGAATTCTCAGAGCTATTCCGCGTCGATACTGAAGGTAACCTGATTGACCGAATAGAACTGCCGGAGGACGAGGGTGAACAAGGAGCTTTCGGTGTAGCTTGGGATGGGGAGTTCTTGTGGTATATAATCTGTGAAGGTGATGGTATCTTAAGGCAGATCACGGTTGAGGGTGAACTCGTTCGTGAGGTGGATTGCGGTGAAATTGAATGCGCTGAAGAGCTTATCAACATTGAATGGGTTCCGCAGCATACGGATGGACACATGTGGTGGCAAGCCTGCGATGAAGGTTACCTCTGCCAGCTTAATGTGGAGGGGGAAGAGGCTGAAATCATCCAGGAGACTGAAATCGAACAGTCAGAACACTTCGGTTTGGGACATGATGGTGACAACCTCTGGTATCAGACCTCCGAAGAAGAGGAAGGTATCTGGTTTATTATGGATGATGGTATTGAGGAGATATATTGGCTGACTTATGATCCTGATGAAGGTGAAATCGAAACAGGTGCTGATATGGAAATAATTGTTACTTTGAATGCAACTGGTTGTGTAGAAGGTGATTATGAAGCGATAATCCATATCCTCTCAAATGATCCTGCAAATCCGGATGTTGAAGTTCCTGTTTTGATGAGTGTTGCTGGTGCTCCGGCAATTGAAGTCACATGGTCTGAGGAACTCGGTTATCCGGATGTGATCGATTGGAATGAAGGATTTGAAGACCTGTTTATGGATGTCGGATACGAGGTTCCCGTTGTTGTTGAGAATATAGGAACCTCTGGATTAATAGTGGATGGAATTTTCTGCGAGGATGAAGCGTTTACATCGAATCCTGATGAGATGATTATCGAGCCGGGAGAAGATCTGGAAATATTATTCATATTCAATTCAGAAGATGATGAAGCTCATGAATCGGAGATGCGAATTGACTGGAATTCACCCGATGGTGAAGACTTTATGATCCCCGTGATGGCTGATCCGACAGAACCGCCTGTAATATTTATTGATCCGGAAGAAATGGAGGTCTTTCTGGAATCAGGAGATGAGGATGAGCAAGCCATAAACGTTTCCAATGAAGGGGATGCTTTGCTCCGTTTGTCTATCGATCACGAGATTATTGCAGAACCGGGAGATGACAGAATTAACCGATCCGTCAGGAGCGTGGACGCAGCTAATTCGAATGGAGCACCCGAACGCGATGATCCCGGAGACATATTAGCGGAACACCGGATACAATGGGATATGACAATTGGTCTTGCCTGGGATGATGATAATGGCTGGATGTGGGGATTACGCCATCGTGATCCGGGGCGTGTTTTCGCGTATGATCCGGAAGAGGGAGAGATTGTTGTCGATTTTCCCGGTAGACGTGAGGTTGGCGGAATGTTCTATCTGGATGGTGTGCTGTACATCGGTGGTTACGGAGATAATCCGAATGATATCTTCCGCTATGACATTGATGGGAACGAACTTGAGCGGTGGGATTCTCCCAGAGATCTTGATGAATGTTTCATAGCATCCGATGGTGAAAACCTTCTAATTTCATGTAATCCCCAAAGGGCTGTCAGCGTTTATGATTTAGAGAATCTGGAGGAAATCGCAAGAATTGACTTCCGAGAAGCAGTAAATAATGATAACACATGGTCAATTGAATGGGTGAATGACCATCCGGATGGTCAGCTCTGGATATCGGGTCGAGAACGTCTCTATCAGTGTTTTGTAGATGAAAACTGGAATTGTGAGCCTGTACAGGACTTTGGGACAGTGGCTGGAACTGAAAGTGGTATCGGTCACGACGGAACAAACCTGTGGCGCGCACCTTTTGTTTATGAAAATACCCGCTGGTATGTTATCGACGACGGAGTTACCGAATCCCACTGGTTAACATATGATCCGGATGAAACTGAACTTGGACCGGGAGAGAATGCGGATATTATTGTTGTTTTGGATGCGTCCGGGGTGGATGAAGGTGATTATGAAGCGGATTTGGTTTTCAGCAGCAATGATCCTGAGAATCCGAATGTCGTAGTTCCAATCGTGATGCATGTTGGAGTATTCCCGGAACATTTCGCTGATTTCGTTGCAGGGGAGGAGAGCCATCTGATCTCAGTCACAGACCTGTTTTTCGAGGGTGAAGACGCACCGGAAGGATGGGAGATCGGTGTGTTTACACCCGGAGGCGTGCTGTCCGGAGCTGTTGTGTGGCAGGAGGATCCCGTTGAATTTAATGCATATTGTGCTGCAGATGGCAGAGATCAATTTGAAGAAGGAGATCGTCTCAACTTCCGCATCTGGGATAATGAAGCAGAAATGGAATTTGCAGCATCCCCTGAAATCGAAGAGGGTCCGGCGACCTGGATTGCTGACGGATTTACCGAGCTGTCACTCGATGCAGTTGGTTCAAGGGAGATTCGGGTACTTTTGGATGCTGGATGGAACATGATCTCCATCAACGTTTCCCCACAGGATGAAGAACTCTGGGTGCGAGAGGAGGGACCGGATATACGTCGAATGCTCGAGCAACTCCGGATTGACGAAGAACAGCATCATATTCAACTTTTCAAGGACGGCAACGGCAGGTTTTATACACCGGCATTTGGTTTCAACAATATCCCCTACTGGAACCTGTTCGAGGGCTATCAGGCAAATGTTGATGAAGATGTTGAAGCCGTTTGGACAGGTGAGGAGATTCCGGCTGATACCGATGTTCCGCTCAATATGACCTGGAACCTCATTGCATATTTGCCGACTTATGAACTTGATGCAAGTTCTCCTGATTTCTACGTTCTGTCACCGATAATTGATTTTGTATTTCTGGCAAAGGATGTTGACGGTCGGTTCATGTCACCCCAGTTCAACTTCTCTAACATGCCCCCCTGGCGGGAGACGCAGGGGTATCAGGTCAAGATTGAGAGCGATGATCCCATAATCCTGAATTATCCTCCGGAGCAGGAAGGGTTGGCATGTCAGGATGAGAGTGCTGTCAGGTGTCCCCAAAGAGAGAGTGCTGTCAGGTGCCCTCACCTAACAGAAAACACCGGTGAAAACATGAGTGTTCTTGTAACATCGATAAACGGTATCAGAACTAATGCTGGTGACCAGATCGGGGCGTTCAATTCAGATGGGAGAATAGTCGGAGTCGGGACAATTTACACAGATGGCAGATGCGGCTTAGCAGTCTGGGGAGATGATCCATTAACAGATGAGGTCGATGGCTTGCTTGAAGGTGAAGTATTCGAGCTGCGTTTGCTGGATTCTGGTCAAAACCTGTTGATTGAGTCAATACAAAGCGGACAAGGTCTGGTTTACAAAACCGACGAATTTACCGTTTTGGATGTTGCAGTTGAGACATCTATCCCAACTGAATTTTATCTGACACAGGCATATCCCAATCCCTTCAACTCTACGACCATCATCACCTACGGTCTGCCAGTCGAATCAAACGTCTCTCTGAACCTCTACGACCTGTCAGGTCGGTTAATTCAGACATTAATTGAAGGGAAAGGACAAGCAGGAGTACAAACCACAATCCTTAATGCCGCTAATCTGCCGTCGGGATTGTATTTCGTTCGCTTAAGTGCTTCAGCGCATGTGTTTACGAGGAAAGTAATGTTGGTCAGATAAAGGAGAAAGAAAAATGAAAAGTGTAATTCTTTTAATCTTAATTGTATGCGTCGCACTGACAGCGGATGCAAACCTTTTCGCTCAGGATGCTGAGAACGTCGAACAGGTTGGGCGGATTTACAATCAATTGGACATCGCCTTAGATGTCGTCGTTTCCGATGATTTGGCGTATGTTGCAGCGGGAGTTTCCGGTCTGCAAATTGTGGATATATCAAATCCTGATAGCCCTGAACTAGTCGGTTACTGGGATGATAATATATGGTTCGCTCGTGGAGTCGCAGTCTCCGGAAACTATGCATATTTAGCTAACCATCCAGACGATTTGCATGTAGTGGATATTTCCGATCCTGAGAATCCCACCAAAGTGGGATTATACGATACGCCGGGATCTGGCTGGGGGATCGCGGTTTCCAATGGCTATGCTTTTGTAGCGGAAGTTCCTTTATGGAATGGTGAAGAAATGGCTGGTGGCGGTTTACGTGTCATTTCTGTTGCCGATCCCGAAAATCCTGAAGAAGTGGGATACTGGGAAACACAAAGAAGGGCACTGGACGTCTCGGTTTCTGGCGTATACGCTTATGTAGCGACCGAGGGGAGGTTGCATGTTATCTCAGTTGCAGATCCAGAACATCCGGAAGAAGTAGGACACTATAATGAGAGAGCTTTGTGTGTCGCCGTTTCCGGTATGTATGCTTATGTAGCGATCGATAATGGTGGATTACGTGTAGTTGATATTGCCAATCCTGAAAATCCTGAGGAAGTCGGATCCTGTGATTTACTTGGAGGGAGGGCACAAGACGTCACCGTTTCCGGGGATTATGCATTTGTAGCGGACTGGGATGGAGGTTTAAATGTAGTTGATATTGTTGATCCTGAAAATCCGGATGAAGTAGTATATTACGATACACCGATGTCTGCCCACGGCGTCACCGTTTCCGGTGATTATGCCTACATAGCGGACGGAGATATGGGTATGGAAGTTAATATTGGTGGTGGTTTGCGCGTCATCTCAGTTGCCGATCCTGAACAACCGGAAGAAGTGGGATATCACGAAGCACCGGGTTCTGCCTATGGCATCACCGTTTCCGGTGACTATGCTTATGTAGCGAACAATGAAAGCGGTTTGCGAGTAATCCACGTTGCCGATCCTGAACATCCGGAAGA
>CAYLYZ010000013.1:35529-74398 GCA_964387885.1 uncultured bacterium
CGAGTAATCCACGTTGCCGATCCTGAACATCCGGAAGAAATCGGAAATTGTGATACACCGCCGTCTGCCAATGGCGTTACGGTTTCCGGTGGATATGCTTACGTTGCGAGTGGGGAGTTGTATGTTATCTCAGTTACCGATCCAGGACATCCGGAAGAGGTGGGAAACTGTGATACACCAGGGGGGGCAATGGACGTCATGGTTTCCGGTGAATATGCTTACGTTGCGAGCGGGGGGTTGTGTGTTATCTCAATTGCCGATCCGGAACATCCGGAAGAAGTGGGACACCATGATAGACCGGGATTAGCCAATTGTGTCGCTGTTTCCGGTGACTATGCATATGTTGTGGGCACTCATCCGGGTATGGATGCAGGACATCGTCTTTTAGTTGTAATCTCAGTCGCCGATCCAGAACATCCAGAAGAAGTGGGATACTGTGATATGCCGGAGGATGTCTATAGTGTCACGGTTTCCGGTGATTATGCCTTCGTAGCGACCTCGGTTAGCGGTTTACGTGTAGTGAATATTTCCGATCCGGAAAATCCGGTAGAGGTGGGATATTATGACACACCGGGGCGGGCTCTCGGAGTTACTCTTTCGGAAGATGGTTTGATCTACGTCGCGGATGGCACAAATGTGGGAATTTACCGCTTCACTGATCCTGCTAATGTTGATGATTCTTTCATCCCTCATCCTTCCGCCTTCATCCTTCATCCCGCCTATCCCAATCCGTTCAACTCAACGACAACCATCACCTACGGTCTACCAGTTGCATCAAGTATCTCACTAATACTCTACGACCTGTCAGGCCGGCTGATTCAGATATTAGTTGATGAAGAAAAACAGGCTGGTGTTCAAACCACAATCCTGAATGCTGCTGAATTGCCGTCTGGATTGTATTTCGTGCGTTTAAGTGCATCGGGGCATGTGTTTACGAGGAAAGTAATGTTGGTTAGATAAAGGAGAAAGAAAATGAGAAGGCGCATTTTAATCTCAATATTGACAAGAGGGTCACCCATTACAAAAATTCAAAGGGGTAATAAATTGAATTATCGTTTTGTATTTATCCTCTTGTTTATAGCCTTGAACCTGGTTACAAGCAGAGCACCTGCCCAGGAAATCCTCGAGGTGGATTACATCAACACACCTGGAATAGAATATGATGTGGCGGTCTGTGGTAATCATGCTTATGTGGCAAGTGGCACAAGAGGTTTAAGAGTAGTAGATATTTCCAACCCGGAATATCCTGATGAAGTAGGTTTCTGCGATATGCCACCCTTTGCACAGCGTGTTGTTGTGGTGGATGGGTATGCCTATGTAACGGGTCACACCATGAACGGGCGTGGCCATTTGTCTGTGATAGACATCTCCAACCCGGAACAGCCACTCCTGTTAAGCAATTCTGAACTACAATACGGATGTCGAGACGTGGATGTGGTGGGCAACTATGCTTATGTATCAGATGCTCATGGTCTTCTCGTGATTGACATTTCCGACAGAGAGCAGCCCCAATTGGTTGGCGTCAGATGGACTCCAATCTATCCCCGGGGAATAGCGGTATCTGGTGATTACGCCTATCTGGCAGGTGGAGGTCTTTATGTGATAGACATTGTCGATCCGGAGCGTCCACGGGTGGCAGCCTTACTTTTCACAGAACGCCCGACTCTCAATGTAGAAGTTGAGGGCGACTATGCTTATGTGACTGATCTTCGCTCAGGTCTCCGTGTCATAGATATCGCCGATCCAGAGAGTCCTATCGAGGTGGATTTCTGCGAAACACAGTACGACACAAGGCATTACCCCGATTTAGTTGTTGCGGGGAACTATGTCTATATGTCGAATTTCTTTTCCAGTCTTTACGTAATAGATATCTCTGTTCCGGAAGATCCTCATGTGGAGGGAGCAAGTTCATATAATGGCGTTTCCCGAGGTGTTGATTTGACGGGAAACTATGCCTGTGTGTCATTTAATGCGGGGCTCCGAATTTTTGATGTGGCATATTTCACAAACCCTCAACCAGAAATAGCTGTTTCGCATGAAATACTGGAATTCGGAGAGGTCGAATTTGGTCGTTGTGTGGGATTGCCTCTGACCATCACCAACAATGGCATTAGCAACTTGACAGTATACGATATATCCACAACTGGTGATTATTTCACTGTTAGTTTTGGTGATGAGTTCATACTCCCTCAGGATGCTAATCAAATAATCTACGTTACTTTTGCCCCCAGAGCGACTGGTGATCTTAATGGACAGTTGGTGATATCTTCGGACGATCCAGTCAATCCTGAGGTTACGGTTGACCTGACGGGTACCGGTGTATGGATTCCGGTAGTGGATCTCCTTGAGAGACTGATCAGTGATGTTTCAGCATTAGGAGCCAGCGGTTCACTTAACCGCGGTCAAGTAATTGCACTGACGGTAAAACTGGAACACGCCATCACTAAGCTGAATAGAGGACAACTTAGACCAGCGATAAGTCAGATAAATGCCCTTATTACCCAAGTGACTGATTTCCTTATTGATGAGGTGTTAGCGGTTGAACAAGGTCAACCGCTAATCGACGA
The DNA here is from genome assembly GCA_964387885.1 of uncultured bacterium. Classification (GTDB taxonomy): domain Bacteria; phylum Electryoneota; class AABM5-125-24; order Hatepunaeales; family Hatepunaeaceae; genus JABGPL01. The sequence continues at coordinate 38,097 of CAYLYZ010000013.1, forward strand.
GGCAAGATTTGTTACAGAGATACTGATTGAATTCGGTTTAGATTCATTTGGCGATATAAATGCTCTATCAAATAATGAGATGCCCTCCCACAACTTCTTAACTCCAGCCTATCCCAATCCCTTCAATTCAACCACCACCATCACCTATGCCCTGAGGGTCGCGTCTCCGGTATCGCTTAAACTCTACGACCTGTCAGGACGGTTAATTCAGACATTATTTGAGGAGAAAAGGCAGGCTGGTGTACAAACCACAATCCTGAGTGCAGCAGAGCTGCCTTCGGGATTGTATTTCGTTCGCTTAAGTGCATCCGGGTATGTGTTTAGGAGGAAAGTTATGTTGGTCAGATAAAGGAGAAAGAACAATGCGTAAATCAATCTTATTAATCACAATTGCAGTGTTTTTCTTTGCAAATGCAGCTCAAACCCAGCCACCGGATTCACTCTGGTCGCAGACTTACGGCGGTAACCAGGCTGAATGGATACGATCGATGGTTCAAACTCCTGAGGGAGGATTCGTGTTGTCTGGTGAGACTTATACCTGGGGTCCTGGACGCAATGACTATTGGCTTGTCAAAACAGACGCGGTAGGTGACGTTGAAAGGACGCGAATCTACGGAACTCCAGCCAGGGATGGGAGCCTTGAATTAATTCTGACAACAGAGGAGGATGGTGGTTATGGTTTCGCTGGGGTGGGAAGAACATGGTCGTTTGGCGATGTTAATGATTCGGATTGGTGGCTGTTTAAATTTGATGAAAGCCTTGACAGCACCTGGTCGCGTATATTCAGCACAGACCTGCACGAAGGTGCTGATGGTATGAATAGTCCTCTTATTCAGCTTGCTAATCGTGGATTCGCACTGGGAGGGCAAAGGCAGGTACAATATGAGCAGGGAATATCGTATGATGCGGTGTTGATTCTGACTGACGAGAATGGTGAGCGTCCACAAGAATTGCCATATGGAACGGGTGACGGTCTGGATGCTTTTTCTCACTTTATCGAGACAAATGAAGGAATCCTTTGTATGGGTTATACAGAATCATGGGATGCCGAAGGTATTGATCCCTGGCTGAGGATGATTGATCCGGAAGAAGAGGAAGAAGGATGGGAGCAAATTATACAAATTGATGGTGATCAACTGACTGTAAAGGGGGTGAAGACCAGTGACGGCGGTTACGCCCTCGTTGGAGCAATTATATATAATAGAGCATTCAGGGATGCTCAAAACGACGGTTTGCTCGTTAAAACAGATGAAAATGGCGAGATGCTTTGGGTTAAGCGTTATGGTGGTGATCAATGCGATATCTTACACGGGATAATTGAGCTTCACAACGGAGCTTTAGTGCTATTGGGTCGTACCGACTCATTCGGCGCCCGAGGAGGTGATGGATGGATGCTCTTGACCGACGATAAGGGTGATTCCCTCTGGTCTGTAAATCTTGGAGGCAATGATTTTGATCAATTAGATGATATCCTTGAGTTAGAAGATCATTCACTTGCTATTGGGGGGAACACTATGGTTCAGGGACGAAGGGGTGAAATATGGTTTCTAAGGTATGGTCCACCGGAATTTGGATTTGTCGAAGGTCATGTCGTTGACGCTGAAACAGAAGAACCATTGCCGGACGTCACGGTCACCACTCCTTATGATCGCTACACCACTACCGATGAAGAGGGCTTCTACAGCCTCACCTACATCTGGGCTGACAACACCGTTCTCACTGCTTCAATTGAGGGCTATAATGATTTGATAATCGAAGACCTCGAACTCGCGGTTGATGAAACGCTCGAGGTCAGCTTTGAAATGCTGCACCCCGAATTATCCCTGAACGTTGATGAATTCAACACTGAACTCAACCAGAATGAGTCAGCTGAAGAGTTCTTTGACATCCGCAACGAGGGCAATGGTTTTATGGAATGGTGGGTGGAAAGACGTCTTCAGGGTGAAGCTGGTGCTGAACCTTTTGAATTACGTCGATCCCACATGGTCGGTGGTGCGGTTGAGGACAACTCCATTCAGGGCGCCGTGTTAATCGAAGATCGATACTATGTTTCAGGCAGGCATGGGGGAAATCCACAGATATACATATTTGATCGAGATGGTGAATTCGTCGGTTCTTTCGACCAGCCAGGAGATGACGATCGTGGATTTAAGGATCTGGCATGGGATGGAAACCTGATCTGGGGTATTGCCAGCAATATTACATACGGATTTGATCTCGAAGGAAATCTTAATACTTCTTTCAACTCACCGGTGCGTTCAAGCTCGTCAATCGCTTGGGATATAGATAGAGAATTGTTGTGGATTTGTTCTATATCCTCGGATTTAACCGCTGTCGATTTGGAGGGAAACGTAGTTGCAGAATTGGACGACCACGGTTTACGCATTTATGGACTTGCTTATTGGTCAGGAGATCCGGACGGATACCCGTTATATTCATTCTCAAAAGAATCAGACACAAACCGACCATTCCTCCACAAGTTCAATCCGGATGAAGATGAATTTGTGTTTGTGGCATATCTTGACACTGAGTTGGGTGGTTCACCTTACGGAGTTTTTATAGCCGAGCACTACGATGCATTTAGCTCAGCATTGATAGCAATTGCTAACACATCAGCCAATGCCGGTGGTGACCGAATCGATGTCTGGCAACTTCAACCTAATGTTGACTGGATGGTGATTGACCCGGTTGAAGGTGAACTCGATCCGGACGCTGAAACTGAAATATCCCTTACACTTGATGCAACTGATTTAGAACCTGTTTTGTGGGAAGGTGAGTTGGCCTTTGATCATGCTGTTGCTGTCGAAGAAACTCGCGTTCCAATAACACTTAATGTTCTGGGTGATGACGATCAGCTACGCGAACTACCGGTTTCCTTAGATGTAAACTGGAACATGATCTCGATAAATGTTACACCTCCAGAAGAGATGTGGGAACGAGAAGAAGGACCTGATGTTATTCTGATGACAGAACAACTCCGCATTGATGAGAACAATCACCACCTGTTGCTGATGAAGGATGAGGATGGTATGTTTTACCTTCCAGCATTTAGATTTAACAATATTCCTTATTGGAACTTGACTGAAGGTTATCTGATAAAAGTTGACGAAGATATCGAAGCCGTTTGGTCTGGTGAGCCTATCCCTGCAGATGCTGATATCCCACTCGAACAGGATTGGAATCTGGTAGCATACTATCCGACGTATGAGCTGGATGCTACTGCTCCTGATAATTATGTCCTGTCGCCGATTATTGATGATGTTTTGATTGCAAAAGACGGTGATGGCAATTTCATGCTTCCGGCTTTCAACTTCTCCAATATGCCACCCTGGCGGGAGACGCAGGGGTATCAGGTTAGGGTGGATGAGGCTATGGTTTTGAATTATCCTCCGGAGCGGGAAGATGTACGTGCTGTCAGGTGCCCTCACCTGACAGAAAACAACCCCCCCTACCCCCCCCTACTTCGCAGGGGGGGAAATACCGATGAAAACATGAGTGTTCTTGTCACGTCAATAAGCGGTGTTGAGACAAAGATTGGTGACAAGATAGGTGCATTCAGTTGTGATGGAAGATTAGTCGGATTCGGAACAATTGACTATGATGTCAGATGCGGTTTGGCAGTATGGGGTGATGATACTCAGACAGAAGAGATTGATGGTTTGCTTGCAGGGGAAACATTCGAACTGCAAATACTTGATACCAGAACAAAACTCTCAATTGAATCTATAGAATCAGGATCTGGTCTTGTCTACAAAACCGACGAATTTACCGTTTTAGACGTTGGAGTTGAGTCAACCATCCCAACTGAATTCTATCTGTCACAACCATATCCAAATCCTTTCAACTCAACAACCAAAATAACCTACGGCTTGCCAGAGGCATCTGAAGTATCACTGAAACTCTACGACCTGTCAGGTCGGTTGATTCAAACATTGGTTGATGGTGAAAAACAGGCTGGTATCCAAACCGCAATCCTGAATGCTGCTGAACTGCCATCAGGGTTGTACTTCATTCGTCTATGTGCATCCGGGCATGTGTTTACAAGGAAAGTGATGTTAGTCAGATAAAGGGGAAGAACAATGAGAACGTTCATTTTAATCCTAATATTCTTTTTAGTCATGATTTTAATAGTTGAAGACTCGAATGCGGCTCCACAGATCGTTGTTTCAGATGTCGAACTGGATTTTGGTGAGGTGCCGGTCAACGTTGTAGGTGAACTTACTCTCCATTACACCAATATTGGTGATAGCGACCTTATAGTATATTCATCAGAGGTAAACGAAGCAGCCTTTTTTCTTGGTTATTTAGGTAATTTTGTCCTTTCCCCGTTTGCAGTCTTTGACATGACTGTTCAGTTTATTCCTAATGAAATCGGGGAGTTTGAGGGAATAATTACAACAATCTCGAATGATCCCTATATAGGTGAATTACACATTCAGGTCACAGGAATTGGAGTAATTGATAACGGCAACGAGTCTCCGGTTATCAACCTCCAACCAATCTTCTTAGATTTTGGTGAGACAGCAATCGGTGAGAGCAAAGAACTTACTGTCAATATCAGCAATGATGGCGGAATCGACCTGACTGTAAATGACATATCTGTAGAGAGTGATCAATTTAGTGTGCAGTTTAATGGCGTATTTATCCTTCCTCCGAGTGGAGATTATAATGCATCTGTTACATTCGAACCGGAGGATGAGGGTATATTTCAGGATTCACTATTGATTTTCTCAGATGATCCCGATAATCCGACAGTCATGGTTGAATTAGTCGGGACAGGAATTTGGCCTCCTCCGGAGGATATTATCGACTTAATCGAAGATTGGCTGGACGATCTGGTTGATGAAGGTGTGATTAACAATGGACAAGGTAACGCCCTGACGTCAAAGCTGGAGAGTGCTTTAGCGAAGTTAGAGAATGGGCAGGTGAATGTCGCGGTATCCATGCTTTTGGCATTTATAAACCAGGTAAACGCCCTCATGAACGGTAATAACCCGACTCTCACTCAGGAAGAGGGACAGGCGTTAATAGATGCAACCAACGCCGCGATTGATCAGCTGAATGGAGTTAATTCGGATAATCCGGTAATAGAACTGATAAATCCTGCCCCTCGTGATTTTTATCTATCGCAGGCATATCCCAATCCTTTCAACTCAACCACAACCATCACCTACGGTTTACCAGAGGCAGGACAAATTTCTATTTGCATCTACGAAATCAATGGACGAATGGTTGAAACATTAATACAGGGCTTTAAACAAGGTGGAGTTCACAGAATAAACTGGGGTGGAAATAGTAACAATCACTATTCACAAGCATCCGGAATTTATTATATTACAATGGAGTCCGATGATTTTAAAGCAGTTCGGAAGGTTGTTATGCTAAAATAAACTACGATCCGGGAGAGAGATATTGGTGGTGTTGTCAATTAATAATTCTTCAAAAAGATACTTTTGGGCAGTTAGCATCTACTACTTATTACCCGTTATTTGCCTTGCTGCCCAATTAGTAGAAGTTTCTGTCTCTGAAGCAGGGGACATGGAGCGACTTATGCAAACCGGTCTGGCAGTAATGTATGTTACTGAAGATCAAACAGCTGATGTGATACTCTACACAGATTTCGAAAGAAGACTTCTCGAACAAAGTGGTTTACGCTTCTCAGTTACTCACGAAAACCTCGAAGAATTCTACTTGAGCCGAATGGGTCCGGCGCGTGATGATATTGCCGGATATCGGACCTTCGATGAAATCTGTGATGAATTGAATCAATTACACGAAGACTTTCCTGACATCATCAGTGAACCGATATCAATTGGTGAATCCCTCGAAGGTCGTCCATTGATGGCTGTCAAAATCTCAGATAATCCCGAAGAAAATGAAGATGAACCTGAAGTCCTGATGACCGCTATGATTCATTCCGATGAGATGATTGGGGGAGAAGTATTGTTTGGGCTTATTAATCACCTGACAGAGAACTATGGGAATGATGAACGTATAACAAGACTCGTCGATGAGCGAGAAATATGGCTCCTACCCTGCCACAATCCGGATGGATTGGTATTTTGCGAGGAACAGTTCAACATTGGTGAACCCTGGCTATGGCGATTGAACCGCCGGGTACATCCGGATAACAGGATAGGTGTTGATCTTAATCGCAATTATGGTTATATGTGGGCTTATGACAATATTGGCTCGCGTCCTTCATCACGTGGTGCAAATGCATTTTCCGAACCTGAAACTCAAGCGGTTCGGGACTTCGTAATTGATCATAATTTTTCAATATCTCTATTTTTCCATGCCTGTGGTAGTTTCTGCATGTTTCCGTTGAATTATGAATATATATTCCCCCCTCATCGCGGTTTGTTTTCCTGTATCAGTGACAAACTAACAGCACAGAATAGATATGTTCCGGGAACGAGCTGGGAGTGTATGTACAAGATAAATGGAGGCAGTGACGATTGGCTTTATATGTCCGAAGAACATGAGCCGATTATGGCATTTACCATCGAAATAGGTACACGTGAGGATGGGCATGCCCCACCCCGAGAGCGTGTTGAGCCTCTGGTAAATGAAAATCTCGAACTATGCTTGACAGCGATAGACTACGCTGATAATCCCGGTAGAGCGTTACCTCCACCATCAGTCGAAGATGTTAATGTTGACCTCAATGAAAATGACAATCCGGTTATTCACTGGGATATACCCGAAGATGAGAATAACCCTCCTCAGGCATTCAACGTTCTTGCACGCGAACAAGGTGAGGAATACACTGATGATGCCGAAGAGGATAATGACATCTGGGAATTGCTCAATACTTTCAGAACAAGCACAAATTCACACAGTGAACGGTACAGCTACTTCTTTGACAACCGACTTCGGAAGGGTTATTATCTTACAATTAGAAATGAAATAATAGCCCCGGATACACTCTCAGCATGGCTAACATATCAACTTTCTTATCCTCTTTTCTTTCAGGTCAGTTTAGATGGATATAACTGGGTGTCTCTTCCCGGTTCTGACACTGAAGATTTTTTCGTTGAGGATTATAACCACGGACCCGGCATCACCGGGCAAAGTGGAAACTGGCGCAGATGTTGGTGGTCGTTCGGTGAATACGCCGGACAGATGGTAAAAATCCGCTTCTGCCTGTTGAGATTGGGTCCCAGAGCACAAGACCACTGCTATATAGATGATATCGGACCTCTACCAACTACAGAATGGGGTGAGGTTATTGTCGAGGATATCGAAGAATCGCCATTTATCGACGAGGAAAGAGAACCCGATCCGGAGGTGGAATATCTTGTCCAATCAATAGATCCTGAAGGAGACAGATCATTCTGGAGTATACCCGGACGGATAGATTTTCCCGACACAATAAGGGTACAATTGGAAGACGGATGGAATCTGATTTCAATCAATGTTTCTCCACCACAGGAATTCTATCGACATGATGAGGAGCGCGGACCACATGTTGTTTATATGTTAGAACAATTTCGGATAGAGGAGTTCCCCGGTTATTGTATAGATTTCTTTAAGGATGGGAGTGGTCGATTTTTCTCACCAGAATTTGGATTCTTCAATATCCCATTTTGGAATTCTACAGAGGGATATCTGGCAAAGATGGATGGTGATTTCGAAGCTGTCTGGCTCGGTGAAAGAATTCCTGCTAATGCCGATATACCACTTATTAGACGCTGGAATATGATCGCATATTACCCGACTTATGAACTTGACGCGAGTGCCCACGATTACTATGTGCTTTCACCGATTATCGACCATGTGGAGGTTGCCAAAGACGGAGATGGCAACTTCATGCTGCCTGCATTTAATTTCTCTAATATGCCGCCCTGGCGGGAATCGCAGGGCTATATGGTCAAGGTAGATGCGAATGTGGTTTTGAATTATCCGGAGGTCGAAAGATGAATCCAGGAGCATTCGCAAAGTAATATGGGTAGAGTGAAGACGATTTATAAACCGCTCAAATCGTGAGAGACTATTGTTTTTCTCATCAGAAAATCAGGAGAAAGAAATGAAGACCTGTAATCTAATCACAACATTTTTGGTAGCAATGATGCTGCTTGCTCCCAGTTTCAGCCAGGCAATTGTTATCAACGTCCCTGAAGATTTCGAAACCATCCAGGCAGCTATTGATGAATCGGAGGATGGTGATATCGTTCTTGTTCAACCAGGTGAATATTTTGAGAATATCAATATAAACGGGCGGAACATCTCCGTTGGGAGCCTCTTCATTATTGATGGCGATCCAGGTCATATCGGAGAAACTGTAATTGATGGTAATGAAAATGGCAATGTGGTTATGATTGAAAACACTAATGGTGTCGGGGGTGCTGCACTGAATGGATTTACGATTACCAATGGCTCCGCAAATGGATTTGGTGGAGGTTTATCTTGTGATGAGTCTACCTTTTCAATCAGCAATTGCATAATATTGAACAATAATGCCTCACGAGATGGAGGTGGTATTTGGTGCTCGAACTCAAATTTAATAATTAACAATTGTACCATTACACTAAACTCAGCTCGACAATGTGGTGGAGGGCTGTATATAAGAGTCTCAACTGTGGAGATAACTGGTTCCCTGATCACTTACAATCAAGACAGCTCCCATGGTGCTGGAATGGAGGTACTGATGAGTGAGATTATTGTCAGAAGTAGTACAATTGCAAATAATTCTTCAATACAACCCTCATTGTATATGAGGATTCGCAACCGATCCACCGGTTTTTTCGAGAACTGCATATTATGGGGTAATGCAACAGGGATTACTCAACTAGAGGATGGTGCTAACATCTCATTTCTTTTCGTCGATTATGAGGGTGGGAGAAATAATATTCATCTAAACGAGTCAGAACTCGGTTGGAACGAGAACAATTTTGACGAAGATCCTTTATTTGTAGATCCAGAAAATGGGGACTTTCATCTGGCTGAAAATTCTCCCTGTATTGATACAGGTGATCCTGACAGTCCGGAAGATCCGGATGGAACGAGAGCGGATATGGGTGCATTCTATTTCGACCAAACCCCAACCCGTAATATTCTTTTCGAAGAGGGCTGGAAACTAATCTCTTTAAATGTTTCTCCCGCTGCGGAATTTTATACAGAAGACGAAGATCGAGGACCAAATGTAGAGCTGATGATGGAGCAATTGCGAATTGACGAGGATAATCACCACATTGAACTCATGAAGGATGAAGACGGTCGCTTCTACGCTCCAGCACAGGGATTCAACAATATCCCGTACTGGAATTTATTGGAAGGTTATTTAGTTAAGGTCGATGAAAGAGTTGAGGCAAATTGGGAAGGTGAAATGATTCCCGCAGACACTGATATCCCTCTTGAAGAAGGATGGAATCTTATCGCTTATCTGCCAACCTATGAACTCGATGCCAGCGCACCCGACTTTCAGGTTCTTTCTCCGATTCTCGATCAAGTTGAAATGGCTAAAGATGTGTCGGGCAGATTTATGGCACCAGAATGGAATTTTTCTAATATGGAAGCGTGGCGGGAGACAAATGGATACCAGGTGGAGGTTAACGAGGATGTGGTTTTGAATTATCCAGCTGCTGGAAGATGAGCTCAGGAGCATTCCGGAAATTACATTATGAAATGATTGGAGTAATCAAAACTCCATTGGTAAATCCTTATCAGGAGAAAGAAGTGAGAATTGAGAGGTTAATACCTATCTTTATCGCAGCATTGATTTTGTTTGTTCCCTGTAAAACCAACGCAGAAATCTCCGTAGAACCAATGGAAATGGACTTTGGTGAGGTTTTTATCGGTGAAGAGATCGGGATTGAGATGACGATAGCAAATGATGGTAACGAAATCCTGAATATCCTGGATATTGATACTGGAGTAGATGAATTTTCGACGGATCTTGACCTCCTGTTTCACCAGTGTGAATGTGTTTGGGAGTTTGTTCAATCGGATATTAACATGTCATGCCTAATCCTGGAAGCAGAATTCAATGGAGGAGAATTCACGGAGGGAAGCTATATCGGAGTGTTCACTCCTGAGGGAGTATGCGGTGGCTACAGCCGTGTTACCAACGAATGGCCTCTCGGAATTTCTATATGGGGTGATGAAAGGGGTGGTAATGTTCGTGGTTTTCGTGATAATGAAGAAATGGAGTTCCGTGTATGGGATCGTGAACTCAGCAGGGAATGTGTTGCTGAGATTGAAATCATACGAGGTGGAAACAGGTTCGTTGATGATGGTTTTTTTGTTTGTACTCTTCAGGCAGAATTGGAGTATCCACCTTCTCTCGAACCGGGTGAATTATTAGCGCTCAATGTATATTTTTCTCCATCTCAAGCCCGTGATTATGATGGTGAATTATTGATAACTTCAACTGATCCTGATGATGAAGAAGTGAGTGTTTCACTTTTCGGCACAGGCATTATAGATGCCCAAATTCGTATTGATCCCATCGAACTTGAATTTGGCGATATTGTCATTTCTGACACGACTTTGCAGACATTCACAATCTTCAATGACGGTAATCATGTTCTGGAAATAAATTCAATAGAAATCGACAACGATTGTTTCTGGTCTGATCAAGTAGATGAAGTCAGACCGGGCAGGTCTGCGGAAGTGATAGTGTATTTTGCTCCTTCAGAAGTACTGGGCTACGAAGCGACACTGACAATTCATTCCAACGATCGGGATAACGAAGAGGTCTCAATTGAACTATTTGGAACTGGTGTATTACGTGAATTAACAGTCCCTTTACAAAGGGATTGGAATCTGATTTCAATAAATGTCACTCCTCCTCAAAACTTCTGGGGACGTGAAGAAGGTCCGGATATCATTCGAATGATGGAGCAACTGCGCATTGACGAGGACAGTCATCATGTCCTGCTGATGAAAGACGAAGATGGCAGGTTTTACTTTCCGTCATTTGCTTTCAACAATATTCCGTATTGGGACTTATCCCAGGGCTATCAGGTGAAAGTGGATGCTGATTTTGAAGCAGTATGGGCTGGTGAACCGATATCTGCGGGTGCTGATATCCCGCTCGAGAGGGACTGGAACTTGATTGCATACTATCCAACTTATGAGCTTGATGCAAGTGCCCCGGATTATTATGTACTATCTCCGATAATCGATCATGTTGAGATTGCAAAGGATGGAGATGGCTATTTCATGACACCCGAATTCGATTTTTCAAATATGCCTCCGTGGTGTGAAGGGCAGGGGTATCAGGTTAAGGTTGATGAGGATGTGGTGCTGAATTATCCGGAGGATCGGGAAGATTTTCACGGCTTCAGACTAGAGCCATCTTCTCCTGGTAGCAACCTCAGGAAGTAATTATAAGATTGGAACTTGAAAATTTGACTTACGAGTTAGGTTTTTCTAAATTAAAATTTGAAATTGATGTTGGGTAAATTGACTATGATAATATCAGTCGAGCTTTTTTGGAGAGTCCCCAACAACCCAAATTGGAGCAAAAATGAGTTTTTCATTTGCTTATCAGATACGACTAATCCCCAACTTTCACTGGATAGTTCTATATGCAATTTTTGTTATCCTGACTCAATCAGCTCAAGCGCAGACAGAGGTTGGCGGTGAAGTATCCGGAGTCTGGGATATAGAAGGCAGTCCGTATATTTTACTTGAGAATACGATTGTTCCGGTAAATGAGGAGCTTATAATTGAACCGGGAGTGGAGGTGCTGTTAGACAGTTGTGTCTATTTTACAATTAATGGAAGACTCCTTGCAGAAGGGACAGAGGAAGATTCGATATATATAATGTCGCGATGGGAAGAACCTGAAAGAAAAGGATATAGAATTAGTTTTAGTGATGCGGATGTCAACTCTATTCTCCTGTATGCGAGTATTCAGAATCTACTTCGGGGATTAGGAATTTTTACTTCCTCACCAACTATTTCTCATTGCTTGGTAACTGAATGTGGAGATGAGCATTATAATGCAGTATATGTCTCTGGTGGTAATCCTATTTTAATAAATTTCTTTCTGATCGAGAATAATTATGGTATAGGAATTGAAAGTTCTCACGGTTCAGCTATAATAGAAAATAACATTATAAGAGATAATGCTCGTCGCGGCATAAGGATGGATAATGGTATAATAAGGAATAACATAATTACAGGTAATACTGCATCTCAATTCGGAGGTGGTGGAATTAAAGCGAGATATCGGGACGTAATCATCTCAGATAATATTATTTCCGGAAATTTTGCTGATTATGGTGGAGGGGTATACATTACCAGCCAACGTTGTATCCTGCGTAATAACATAATCACTGATAACGATTGTGAGACTCATGGGGGCGGCATTTCCACAGACCGTGCCAGTATCATTTGCTCAGGAAATGAAATAGTGGGTAACAGAGCTGGTTCAGGTGGAGGTATCTATTTCGGTCGTTATACAGAAAATGCTCATTTTAATAATAACACTGTTTTTGGCAATCAAGCTGAATGGACCGGAGGAGGGATAGCTGGAAGTCGCACAGGTCTGACGAATATCCAGAATTGCATCATTTGGGGAAATGAGTCAAGAGGAAATCCACAAATTGGCGAGTTCGGGGGCATTCGAGAGTATAGCGTGGTGCAAGGTGGATGGGATGGTGAAGGAATTATTGAGGATGATCCGCAATTCCTTGATCCCGATGAAGGAGATTTTCGGTTGTCGGAAGAATCTCCATGCATTGATGCAGGAAATCCTTGCCAACTTTATAACGATTCTGATGGAAGTCGGGCAGACATCGGTCATCTCGGAGGCAATGACCTTTTTTTTGGATATAACGCAGATGTTATCTTTTTACCAGCAGCACCAACCTGTCGGTTAAAGATTCCGTTCGTTTTGTTCAATGCCGGAGACGAAGCATTTAGAATGACAAGTGAACTGGAAAATCTGGATCACTTCACCACTGATGTACCGGAGGATTATGAGCTCCTGCCAAATGAATGGAATGATTTTACTTTAATTTTTAATCCCATAGAATTCGGAGAGCATAATACTGACCTGATTCTGTCTTTCGAAGACTATGATCCGGTCGAAGAAGCATCTGTTTCATTGCACGGCGACGCTATTAACGAATATCGCGGAGATATAAACGGTGTATGGATTCAAGACCATTCTCCCGTACATGTAGTAGATACACTGGCTATTCCTGTTGGTAATAACTTACTGATTGAGCCTGGAGTGGAAGTTCAATTGGATCCAGAATGCTATATAACAGTGAGAGGAACTCTTCGAGCCATAGGTGCAGTGGAGGATTCCATCATGTTTACTTCATCATTGGATGATCCTGAGCCGGGATCGTGGAAGTGGATCGATGCAAGGCGTGGTCTAACTAATGTCGAATATTGCACATTTGAGTATGGGAGGTTGGGATACTATCTTGGAGTTGGATTTATTCGAAATTCAACCATTTCTTTCTTCTCCGAAGGTGGATTGATATTTGGTCATATACATGGTCCACGCCAGGTGGTCAGTCACTGCCGGATCAGCGATTGCGGTATGGGAGTTTTAACAATCGATAGCGGTACTCTTGAGTATAGCGTTGTGAATAGATGTGAGGTGGGTTTACTGAATTATACCTGGTTAAATGCTTTTAGATGTATATTTGCACATAATGACACTATCGATTTCTTTAGTCCGCTTGAAGAACATGGCGGTGAAGGCAGGTTCTATGGGAATATATTCTATGAAAACAATCTGATGAGAACCGGTGAGGGCTGGATTGATTTCGATTATAACTGCGTGTTTGATTCTCCGATTGAAGGTGAACGATTATTTGGTAATATTAATAGAGAAAACCGCAATGGGACAGCTTGCGATTTCAGATATAACATAACTCAAAATCCTCTATTCGTAAATCCGGAGGAGGATGACTTCAACCTGCGGGAGGACTCGCCCTGTATCGATGCGGGATCTTATATGTGGGATCCAGATCCGGATCGGACTATTGCCGATATTGGAGCATATTATAGAGAAAGTGAGGGAGATATTATTCAGCAACTGGCAGTTGGTGAAGGATGGAGTATAATTTCGTTGAATATCTCACCGAATGAGTTCTATTATAATCAGGAAGAGGAGAGGGGACCGGATATTGTCAGGATGTTTAGGCTTAATAGAGAAGAATTAATCCTACTCAAAGATAATGAAGGCAGGTTCTATTCTCCAGCAAATGATCATTTTAACAACATCCCATTTTGGAACCTTGTTGAAGGATACATGATCAAAATGGAAGAGGCGGAGACCTTGCAATGGTTTGGAGAACAGATACCGGTTGATACAGATATCCCGCTCGAGAGAGACTGGAACATGATTGCATATTATCCGACATACGAACTTGAGGCCAGTGCGCCTGATTATTTTGTACTCTCACCAATCATAGATCAAGTTGAGATTGCGAAGGATGTTTATGGTAATTTCTTATTACCACAATTTGATTTTTCCAATATGCCGCCCTGGCGGGAAGGGCAGGGGTATCAGGTGATGGTCGGTGAAGATGTGGTTTTGAATTACCCGGCAGAGCAGGAAGAACTTGCGTTTACTCCCCCCTACCCCACCCTGGAAACCTGGGGGGGAGAACAAGGTGTCACACCGACTGACGAAAATATGAGTGTACTCATCACAGGTATTACTGGCATTGATGTATCAATCGGTGATCAGATTGGAGCTTTCAGTACTGATGGATTGCTGGTCGGTAACGGTTCTGTAGAATTGGATGACAGGTGTGGGATTGCTGTTTGGGGGGATGATCTTTCAACTGAGGTGAAGGATGGATTGGCTGATGAAGAAACTTTTACACTCCGGTTGTGGAATTCAAACTCTGTTTTTGATACAGAACTGATTGAGGGTGAAATTCAGAAAGGTGATGGTTTAGTTTATGTGCCCGATGGATATATCGTTCTGGATGTTGCGGTGGATCAGGTGATTCCGAGGGCATTTTACCTGTCACAGGTCTATCCTAATCCTTTTAACGCAATAACAAAAATATCTTTCGGTCTGCCGGAATCCGCGGGAATATCAATCCGGGTATTAGATATATCCGGTCGCCTGGTCGCCACTATAGCAGATGGTGATTTTAATGCTGGAATCCATGAAATTGCGATGGATGCATCTGCTCTCTCATCCGGAATTTATTTCGTTAATTTGGAAACGGGTGACATGACTCGATCAATCAAGGTCGTGCTCGTTCGGTAGAGCTTTCACATTATATTTTGGAGAAATGTATGAGTTTTTCATTACTCTTTCATATCAAACGAATCTCGACTTATTTCGAGATAGGTCTATTCTTTGTATTAATATTCCTGACTCAATCAGCTCTTTCTCAGACTGAAGTTGCTGGTGAAGTGTCCGGGATCTGGGATATCGAAGGCAGCCCTTTTATTCTTATTGAAAATACCATTGTTCCCGTCAATGAAGAACTTATTATTGAACCGGGTGTATCAGTTTTGTATGACAGCTCTTTTAATTTTGAGGTCAACGGGCGACTCCTTGCAGAAGGTGCTGAAGAAGATTCGATTTATTTTATGTCTCGATGGGAAGAAGAGGAAAGAAAAGGAAGGGGAATACGAATTATTAATGCGGACGACAACTCCGTTTTGCAGTACGCAGTTGTTCGAAATCTTATATGCTCTATAAGGATTGATGGAACTGACCTGACAATATCAAATTGTTTAATAACGGAATGTGGAGGTCGTCGTGATGGCGCAATTGATATCGCTCGGGAAAGTTCACTGTTGATTGAGTTCTGTCGCATCGAGGAAAATAACGGACCTGGAATCAGTTTGAATTCATCTTCTGCAGTTGTTACGAATAACATTATTAGAGATAACGCATTTGGTGGTATTCAGACCGGTGAGGCAAACGAGATTATTATCCGTAATAACATCATTACCGGCAACGCATCACGTGGAATAAGTACGGGTGGTGATTTTGCACTCATCTCAGATAATATCATCTCAGAAAATCGGGCAGATCGTGGAGGAGGAGTCAAAATCTCCGCTTTTCACAGCATACTACGCAATAACATTATCAGTAATAACGAATGCGAAACCAATGGAGGTGGTGTTTACACAGATCTTGCCAATATTCTCTGTACTGGAAATTTGATCACGGGTAACAGGGCTGGCTCAAGCGGTGGTGGTATTTATTTCCAACGTCGTTTGAAAAATGCTCATTTTTACAATAACACTGTTTATGGAAATCAAGCGGATTGGTCAGGTGGAGGGATTGCTGGAAATACCGGGAGCACAACAAATATCCAGAATTGCATCATCTGGGGGAATGAGGCAGAAGAAAATCCACAAATTGGGATGTTCAGGGGTATCTGCGACAATAGCGTGGTGCAGGGCGGATGGGACGGTGAAGCAATTATTGAAGAAAATCCCCAATTCATTGATCCTGATGAGGGAGATTTTGATCTGTCGGATGAATCCCCATGTATTGGTAGTGGCAATCCATTCGCACTTTATAACGATTCCAACGGCAATCGTGCAGATATTGGTCATTTCGGTGGTAATGACCTCCTGTTTGGTTTCAACTCAGATGTCACCTTTTTACCGGCTGCTCCGACCTGTCGTGTAGGGTATCCGTTTACTCTGTACAATATCGGAGATGAAGCACTTATTATGACAAGTGAACTGGATATTCCGGATCATTTCAGCATTGATATTCCTGTTGTCCAGGAGTTACTGCCAAATGAATGGATTGATTTCAATATTTATTTTAATCCTTTAGAATTCGGTGAATATGACACAGAGCTGATTTTATCTTTCGAGGATTTTGAACCGGTCGAGGAGCTGATAATCCCATTGCACGGTGAAGCAATAAACGAGTATCGCGGAGATGTAAGCGGTGTCTGGATACCAGACATATCACCCGTTCATGTAGTAGAGAGTCTTACCATCCTTCCAGATCATGAGTTGGTGATTGAGCCCGGGGTAGAAGTTCTATTTGATCCCGAGTGCGATATCTTGGTTACCGGATCAATTCGCGCTATCAGTACACCTGAGGATTCCATCAAATTTACCTCCTCGCAGGATGATCTTGAGGCGGGATCATGGGGATCAATAAACGCAAGACATGGCATCGGTTACTTTAATTATTGTTCGTTCGAGTACGGGACAGATGGAGTATATCTTGCACGTGGGTGGCTGAGGAATTCAACCATAACAAATATGTCAGAAGACGGTGTAAAGCTTAAGGCTCGACGATGGAGTGACGCAGTTGTCAGCAGATGCCTGATCAAGGACAATCGTCGTGGTGTCTCATTCGAAATATTTTCACGTGGTGGTACCCTGGAGCACTGTGTCGTGAGTCATTGTGAAATTGGTTTCGCCAATGGAAGTTGGGGATACGCTTATCGAAATGTCATTGCCTATAATGGAATAATCTATCTTGGCTTTGGAGACTGCCTGGCTACTGTAGAGGGTAATATATTTTTTGAAAATGATTTATTACAAATCCAGGGTGAGTTCCCTCCGGATTTTGAGTATAACTGCGTGTTTGAGACACCGACTGAAGGAGAAGGACTCGTCGGTGACATTGACCGTGAAAATCCAAATGGCACACCGTGCGACAGATCGTTTAATATCATTCAAAATCCACAATTCATAGATCCGGAAGAGGGGGAGTTTCAACTGCAGGAAGGATCGCCGTGCATTGATGCATGTGATGTAATGTGGCAGCTTGATCCGGATGGGACAATTGCAGATATAGGTGCTTTCTTCAGAGAGCATGAGGGGGATGTAGTTCAAAGAATGGAAGTTGACCGCGGATGGAGCATAATCTCGCTGAACATTGCCCCTTCCGAATTTTTTTATGATCCGGATGAAGATCGCGGACCGGATGTACGCCGGATGTTTAGTCGATATTTCCCTAATGTTGAATTATTTAAGGACGACCTTGGTAGGTTCTATTCTCCACCAAATGATAATTTTAACAACATTCCGTTCTGGAATCCTGCTGATGGTTATTTGATAAAGATGCGACATACCAGAACCCTGAGCTGGTTTGGTGAGCAGATACCGGCGGATTCTGATATTCAACTCGATGAAAACTGGAATTTTATCGCGTACTACCCACGTTATCAACTCGATGCCGACGCCCCTGATTTTTACGTCTTATCTCCGATTATTGACAACGTACTAATCGCTAAGAATAGTGATGGCGAATTCATGCTGCCTTCTTTCAACTTCTCCAACATGCCACCCTGGCGGGAAGGGCAGGGGTACCATGTGAAAGTTGGTGAGGATGTGGTTTTGAATTATCCGGAGGAGCCCGACGGGGTGGCATTTACCCCCCCCTACCCCCCCCTGGAAACCAGGGGGGGAGATAACGCCCTTGCGAGGAACGTAGTGACGAAGCAATCTCCGAGATTGCTTCACTTTGTTCGCAATGACGGGACGAGTGAAAACATGAGTGTGCTTGTTGTAAGTATCACTGGAATTGATACAAAAGTCGGTGACGAGATTGGTGCATTCCGTTCAGATGGATTGTTAGTCGGCAACGGTATCGTGGACGAAAACAGCCACTGTGGGCTTGCCATATGGGGTGATGAAACCTCGACTGAAGAGGTTGATGGTCTGCAAACAGGTGAATCTTTCACGTTGAAACTCTGGGATTCAAATCGGGATATGGAAATTGGTCTCACTCACAAATCCACTCTGAAAGGTGAAGGATTGATATATAAAACCGATGCACTATCTGTTATAGAAATGGCTGTCACAACTGTCGAACCGGATGATTTCTTTCTGTCAGCAGCTTATCCGAATCCGTTTAATGCAACTGTAAGATTGAAATACGGATTGCCTGAAGCAACCGATGTTATAATCAGTGTGTACGACATTAACGGACGATTGGTTGCAAACCTGATAGACGAAAATCAACAATCTGGCTATCATACTACAATTTGGAATTCCACAGGCGGGGATGCCTGCGCTGCTGTTTCGGGAATTTACTTTATTCAGATGTCGGCGGGTGAGTTTAAGAGTATTCGGAAAGTCATTCAGTTGAAGTGAGATGAATTTGGTCAACATAATTAGTAACATTATATTCTATTAACTCTTTGACATTTACCAATAATCTGTTTATATTTAAAGTCGTATTATTAAAGTAATTGTTAAGTGGGACAACCTGTTGTAATATCAAATCTCGGTTTAAAAACACGGGAAGACGTTCTTAATTCTATCACTGCAACCCGTAACCACTTGTATGTGATGATGTCTTCAGAAATTAATGATATTTGCCTTGCGGAGGTAAAATGTGCTGTCAGTCCTCATTTATTCGTTTTGCAACACTACTACTTCTTGTGTTGCTTCTGTTCAATTTCAATACATTCATTTCCGTTGCTGCTACATTAGATCACAGCAACGCCAAATCTACGATCAGCCTTGATCTCCAAACATCAACCTCGCCCGAAATTCAGCTCAGATTTCAGTTAGATGAATTCGGAATCCGGGAGGTTGTCTGCAATGGTGAACAATTTCAACAGTTTGAGATCGAAGACGAACTCTCAACCAGTCCCGAAGGTTGGCCAGACCTCCCCTCAATCCACCGGATGATACTAATTCCTCCTCAATCGGGTGTTGAGCTTAAGATCACTAACCTATCAACTCACATCGAAGAGAATATTAATCCTTTTCCCCGACAAGTTCCCATTGAAGGTTACGAGACTTACGTCTCGAACTTCAATGGTATTCCTGATGAGTTAATCTATTCCGATGAAGCTGCAAATTATAAGGGCTTCTGGCCTCCCGAAATTGCCTCAATTGGAACTCCGGCAATTATGCGTGGCTACCGGATGGTTTCTGTGGTTATCAATCCAATGCGCTATAATCGGCAGACCCGGCAAATGGAGGTCGTTGACGAAATTGATATCGAGTTGGATTTCACCTCCGAAGACAATCGAATGAATCCCGTTGAAAGACCGCGTCCAAACCTTCACTCACAGGCTGTTCATGATATGGTCTCCGATTTAGTAGTGAATTCACCGGCTCCTCCCCGTGATATGGGAATACGCAATGGCTCAATTGTTTATGTAATGAAACAATGGGATGAGGTTGAAGATGCTCTACGGCCATTGATCGAATGGCGTCGTAGAATGGGATGGACGGTTGAAGTTATCCGTGTTGAAAATAATGCAGGCAACCAGCAGATTAAAGAAGCTATTCAGGAAGCCTATAACGAGTGGGATACACCCCCTGAGATGGTAGTAATCTGCGGGGATACTGAGGGTCCATTCCCAATGGCATGCTGGGATCACCGGGTTGGCGCTGGAATACCCTATGAGAGTGACCATGATTATGTCATGCTCGATGGAGATGATGTTCTGCCCGATGCTGCTGTTGGTAGGCTTTCGTTTGATGGCATTGAAGACGGAAATGCAAGATTAAATGATATTGTAGCCAAAATCGTCTCATATGAATCTGATCCATTCATCGGAGAAGGTGATCAAATGGGATGGCAGAAGCGAGCAGCCCTGTTCGCCGGAGACCAGCGAAGTGGTTATTCCTGTATTGATGTCTGCAGATGGGCTAAGGAACTGATGATTCGTAATGGTTATGATGAATTCACCGAGAGATATTGGAACCCGGATAACCCAAGACCTGATGGACAGGAGTGGATTCAAGGTGTATTTAATAGCGGAATCTCATTCTATCTTTATCGTGGATGGGCAAATATGAATGGTTTCGCACCTGCAGATGTGTTGGATTTACGAAATAACCGAATGCTGCCATTTGTTATACTGCCGACATGCAACACAGGTGATTTCGCTCAGGCGGACTATAGCTACTCTGAGAGATTCCTGTTTCATGCTGAAGGTGGTGGCATTGGCTGTGTCGGAATGGGGGGTGCTTCTCACACGGCATATAATAATTTATTAGCAGCATCGACATTTCGGTCGATATTCGGATCGAAGAATCCATACCAGGGATGGGCTGCGATGGCAGGTAAAGTTGAATTATACCAGCACTATTTTAATCGGGGAGATATTGAACATGCCGAAAATCGTGGTATCGAATCATGGCTTTGCTCACTATACATATTTAACCTGATGGGTGATCCCGCGACCGACCTTTACACAGATATTCCCTGGACTCTAACTGTGGAACATCCTGAAGAGCTTCGTATTGGAGATACCCACTTCGAAGTCGCTGTGTTTGATGAGAATGAAGAACCTGTTTCCGGTGCCAGAGTTTGCATGTATCAGGTGGGTGAGTTTCAGGCAACTCAATACACTGATTCAGAGGGCTTTACATCATTTGATTTTGATCCGGAGTTGTGGATTGGCGGAACTGCCCAATTAACAGTTACCGGACACAATCTTATGTCGTATTTAGAGGACTTCAGGATTCAGCGTGCCGATTCCTTCCTCGGCGCAGGTGAATTCTCTGTCGATGATGACGGAGAGGGGGAAAGCAATGGTGATGATGACGGAATTGCTAATCCAACCGAGAGAATAGAGCTGACAGTTGCAATCGCGAATTTAGGCGAGGAAGTTCCCGAAGGTGTTGTGAATATTACCCTGACACCGGGTTTGCTGAATCTCGAAGTTGTTCAGGGAGAAGCTGAACTCGATGCAGCTCCGGCAGTTGGTGAATCGGAGGATGTTGTATTTGTTGTCGATATCGGTGGTGGATTTCCGGATGAACAACTCGCAGTCTTTAACCTCGAATGTGTTGCAGGTGAAGCAAGCTGGATGAGTTCGGTCAGTCTTCCTCTCGATGGACCAGAGTTGGAGTTCGTTTCAATAATTTGGGAAGACGAACCGATCAGGCCAGATGAGATAGCAGATCTGGCTATCAGGATTCGGAACATAGGATCAAAGGAAACGGGCGAACTTAATGCTAATTTAATCAGTTTAACCGAAACTATTAATATCCCGATTTTCCAAAGTGGTTATAACAATATTCCATCCGGAGAAGAGGAAGTTTCCGGTGACCTTTTCCAGCTGGCGGCTAACCTGTTCCACCTCGGAGGCTCTGATGCCGATATGGCAATGATACTGACCTCTGAAGCAGGCTTTATAGACACTGTTTTCTTCTCTTACACAGTTGCTGAAGCCGGTGAGGGTCAGCCGTTCGGTCCGGATGAATACGGTTATATTTGTATCGATAACTCTGATGTTGAATGGTTCTCTGCTCCGGTATACGACTGGATTGAGATTGATCCACATCGACGGGGTGAGGGCACGGATACCGAGCTGCGTGATGAGGCTGAAGAAGATGATAGCAGTTTGCTCATGGACTTACCTTTCGTTTTTCAATATTACGGACAGGAGTTTGAGGAGATTACAATCTGCACTAACGGATGGGTGGCAATGGGCGATTGCAGCGAGCTCACGACTGCCCGTAACCGACGTTTTCCAGCGGGTATGTGCGCTCCCGGCATGATAGGACCTTTCTGGGAGGACCTGCTGACAACAGACGCCGGGGGTGTTTATACTCTTTACGACGAAGAATTAAATATTTTTATTGTTGAATGGTCACAAATGCGCAAACTTGGACCCCGGGAGCACAATGAGGCTTCGGAGACATTCCAGTTGTTGCTATATGATCCTGAGTTTTACCCAAGTCTTTCAGGTGATGGAGATATTGTGTTTCAGTATCTCGATGTAACTGACGATCGTTCCTGCTTCCAGAACTGGGATACACCTTTTGCTTCAGTTGGTATTTGCAGCCCCGATCAGGGTGATGGACTGACTTATTCATACTGGGGAGAACTCGCCGCTGGAGCTGCTCCACTTGAGAATGAACTGGCAATAAAATTCACATCTTCTATACTCCAGACAACGGGACGGATTTCCGGGACAGTCCTCGATTTTGAAACTAATGAGCCTGTTGAAGGTGCCACAGTTCGAACTTTGCATGGATTCGTTGGAATTACAGACGAGAATGGATTCTACGAGATAGAGAATGCACCAACTGAAATTGATTTCAACCTTACTGCTAAAGCACAGGGATATAACGATACAACCGAGGTAGATTTATTCATTGAAGATGAAGGGGAAATTGAGGTCAATTTTGCGTTGCTGCACCCGGAATTCGAACTTTCTGTTAATGGACTTGAAGCTGAAGCGAGGATTAACAGACAGGTGGATCTCGACTTCACTTTGACAAACGAGGGAAATGGGTCGTTAATCTGGCGAAATGACATGCGAAACATTGGTGATGCAAATGCTGAGCCATGGGAATTGCGCCGGCAGATAAACGTCGGTGAAATAACACAGGACTCTCGATGTCAGGGAGCAGTATTTGTTGATGGCATTTATTACATTTCCGGATCTAATAATCGTCGTCCGGTGATTTATCTGTTGGATATCGACGGGGAGTTGATAGACGTGTATGACCAACCCGGTGAGGAGGGGAGTTATGGATTCAAGGATCTTGCATTTGACGGTGAGCTGATTTGGGGCTCTGCATCACATACGATTTACGGATTAACTCTTGACGGGGAACTTGTCGAAGAATTTGAGGGGCCATTTAATCCTACCAACAACCTTGCTTGGGATCCGGATAACGAATTGCTCTGGGTATCAAGTACAACCTCACACATTGTTGGAGTGGACAGAGAAGGTGAAATAAACTTAGAATTAGACCGGCAAGGGCTTCGAATTTATGGTTTGGCATATTGGCCCTTCGATCCGGATGGCTACAATCTGTATGTATTCCATAAAGATAGTGATGTCGCAGATCAGATTGTCACAAAGATTAATACTGAAAATGGTGATACGATCCATGTAGCTATACTTGAGCCCGAACAAGGGGGAAATCCAGGCGGGGCATTCATCAGCAACCAACTTGATGTTTTCAGTTGGGTATTTATGGCAGTCACCAATCTAGGTCAGGAGGACAGAATTGATATTTGGCAGCTTGATGCGCGCCGTGAATGGGCTATTGTCGAGCCGACTGAGGGAATAATAGAACCTGGAAATTCAGAAGAATTAATCCTCCACTTAGATGCATCAAATATGCCTGCTGTATTAGCCGAGGGGGAGCTCCATTTCTTCCATAACGCCGATGACGGGCATGAGGTAATTCCCGTCAGTTTTAACATTCGGGATGATAATGAGCGCGGTATGGATATCCGGCTCAATGCTGGTTGGAACATGATTTCAATCAATATTTTTCCGAATCGGGATATGTATGCTGATGATGAAGCACCGGGACCTGATATAATTCTTATGACGGAACAACTCAGAATTAATGAAAATAACCACCGTATTGTAATTCTTAAAGATCAGCTCGGTCGTTTTTACTCCCCCGCATTCAATTTCAATAATATCCCTTTTTGGAACCTTACTGAAGGATATCAGATTTTCGTAAGTGAGGAATTTGAAATGCACTGGGATGGAGAACCTATCCCGCCTGACACAGACATTCCGCTGAGTGAGGAT
This sequence comes from uncultured bacterium, assembly GCA_964387885.1. Taxonomy (GTDB): domain Bacteria; phylum Electryoneota; class AABM5-125-24; order Hatepunaeales; family Hatepunaeaceae; genus JABGPL01. The sequence continues at coordinate 62,495 of CAYLYZ010000013.1, forward strand.
TGGAATATTGTTGCCTATCTCCCAGACTATAGACTTAGTGCAACCTTTCCCGATATTTCTGCACTATCGTCAATTCGTGATAACCTGTTAATTGCGAAAGATGCACTGGGGCATTTTTTGATTACCGGTGACTTTGAATTCTCGAATATGCCGCCATGGCGATCGGGACAGGGATATTTAGTTAAAGTTGATGCGGATGTGGTGCTGAATTATCCGCCTGAAGAGGAAGGGATACTTAGTGTCAGGTGTTCTCAAGTGAATAGTGGTGTCCCATTACTTCGTGGTGTCAGGTGTCCCCCACTACTTCGTGGTGTCAGGCGTCCCCGCCTGACACAAATCACCCCCCCCTACCCCCCCCTGGAAACCAGGGGGGGAGATCAGTCTCTGTCCCTACATCACAGGGGTGGAAATAGCCAAACCGCGCTGGTTGACGCCCCTAACACAACGCTGGCAGACGCCCCTGTCTGTCAGTTTAGTCACTGGGGAGCCCCATCTCCGACTGATCAGAATATGAGTGTGCTCATCACCGGTATTAACGGCATCGATGTATCAATTGGTGACCAGATTGGAGCGTTCAATTCAGATGGAGTACTGGTCGGCAAAGGTATGGTAAATGAAGATGGTATGTGTGGGATTGCTGTCTGGGGGTATGATCAAATAACTGATGGGGTTGATGGATTGCAAACGGGAGAGGAATTTGAGCTCTGCCTTTGGGATGCAGATCACAATATTGAGACCGTATTGGATGCCGGAGTTATCCATAATGACGAAAATTTGCTCTATGAGCAGAATGGATTCATCGCTCTAAATGTCGTTGCAAAACAGATAATTCCGAAAGAATATCACCTGACCCAGAACTACCCTAATCCCTTTAACAGCACAACCCGGATCACCTATGATTTGCCGGAGGTTTCTGATGTCTCAATCAGTGTCTTCGATGTTAGAGGCAGATTTGTGACAAAGCTGGTTGATGACAGAGTCGAAGTTGGCAGGCATTCTACTGTTTGGAATGCCAAAGACTCCTCAAATGGGATTTATTTCGTTAGGATGGAAGCGGGGGCTTTCCAGTCAACTCGTAAAATAATGCTTCTGAAATAGGGTGTATCTCTTTTTGGAACACAATTCAAGAGAATGAAAATGAGACAACTAAAACACTTTAGTCTGATGATGGCAGCTTTCGCTGTGTTAACATTTTCAACGAACTCGCATGCTCAACCACGAATAAGTGTAGATCCCGAAGAACTTGATTTCGAGATTGTCTGGATTTTTGATATAGCAGAAATGGGATTGACGATATCAAATGAAGGAAATGAAGACCTCATCGTTGAACAGATTACAGTCGAGGGTGAATGTTTTTCGATTGATAACGAGGGTGATTTCATTCTCGCGGGTGGGGAGGTGACAGAAATCTCTGTGATGTTTGAACCTGAACGCGTTGATTGGTACGAGGGCAGGTTGATTATTACCTCCAATGATCCCGATTTTGGTGAAACTATTGTCAATTTATCAGGAGAGGGATTCGAGATTATTTGGTGGCCTCCCATGCCAATAGATTTTGGAGAGGTTGAAATTGGAGAGCGAGCCGAGGATATTTTTGTACTCGAAAATAATGACCGTCAGGAATTACTTGTAGCTGATTTGTTTACTGAAGGGGAATGTTTCGGCATTGAGTGGGATGGAGAAGAGATTGAAATTGAACCTTGGGGAATACTTGAGGTTCCGGTTTTTTTCGAACCGGAAGAAGTCCGGGATTATGCGGGACTAATAACCGTTATGACTAATGATCCGGATGAAGCTGAGTTTCAATTAGAACTCTTCGGTATCGGAATCGAAAGGAGAGTTCCGGAAATTTTCATCGAACCAGAAGAGCTCGATTTTGGTGAAGTATGGATCGGTGAAGTAGAGACCCATATTGTAACTATTTCTAATGAAGGCGGAGAATTACTCTTAGTAGATGAGATTGCTGTCGAAGGAGAATATTTTTCGGTTGATAACGATGGTGGTTTTGAGGTTGAACCTAACGAACTGGTTGAAATAGTGATGATCTTTGCACCTGAAGAAATGGGAGATCTTCAGGGTAGAGTTTTAATCGGATCTAACGATCCGGATAATCCGGAGATTGAAATCATGCTTCAAGGTAGAGGTAATGGAGCAGCTATTCAGGTCGATCCTGAGGTTATAGATTTTGGAGAGGTCTTAATCAATTCTCTGGTAAGAAGGGAGCTAAATATTCACAATACTGGAAATGCCTTTTTAGAGGTTAGTGACATTTTTTCGAGCGATGAACATTTCCGGGTGGAAGTCGAACCTCAGGAAATGGATTGGGAATATATCCAAACGGGACAAAGTATGGCTGTTGTTGTTTTATCCGCAGAAATAGATGACGAACAACTTGCCGTCGATGACTACATCGGTGTGTTCACTCCCGGAGGTGTGTGTGCCGGATATGGACAGACAGTAGAGTTCCCATTGGGCATAAATGTCTATGGTGATGATCCCGAAACTCAAAGGATTGAAGGTTTTCGTGAAGGAGAGAGGCTCGAATTCCGTTATTGGATTGCAGATGAAAGACGAGAAATCACTGTTGATGCTGAATACTTGGATGGAGAAAATCGTTTTATCCGGGATGAATTTAGTATAGTTAACCTTTCAGTGTTTAACGGCTTTAATCCCTTAGAATTAGAAAGACCATTATTCATTGAACCTGAGGAACATATCACCGTATCAGTGTTCTTCCAACCTGAAGAAATCGGGCGACTTGAAGAAGCCCTAATTATCTGCTCAAATTCTTTTTTCACTCCTGAAATGGAAGTGGGTTTATCAGGAATTGGCCGTAACTTCGATGTCCCAGATCCACATCTGGATCCGATGTCGATAGATGAAGATTCCGGACAGATAGAGGTGACAGATTTGGACGAAGTCTTTATTGATCCTAACGGTGATGAATTGATATTCAGCTTCGAAGGTGCTCCCGACGAGTTGAATATGGATATTGATGAGGAAAACGTCCTGTTTTTCGATCCGGAACCAAACTTCAATTTACCAGATGGTGTTGATATTACAATTACTGCTGAAGATCCGGATGGAGGATTGATTGACCTGATTTTTTCATTGGTGATTGAACCCGTCAACGACGCTCCGACCTGGATTGACGCACCGGAAGAGGTAAGAGGTCGTGCAGGCAATCCTGTTGAAATCATTTTCGTTGCAGATGATGTAGATTTTCAATATGAAGGTGACGAACTGATACTCCGGATGATCGATAATGACGGCACTGTGGATCGAGGCGCGAGATTTGAAAACAATGAAGACAACACAGGAACTTTCACATGGCATCCTGAAGAAAATGATGAAGGTATCTACAACCTGGTATTTGAAGTCGAAGATCAGGTTGGGGCTTCAGATGAGAGAGAGGTCTCTCTCACAATATTAGAACCAGGTAGAGAGTTGACTGTGCCATTGATCACTGGCTGGAATATAATTTCGATTAATATTACACCTCCCGAAGAGATGTGGATAAGGGAGGAAGGACCTGATGTAATCAGGATGATGGAACAATTACGCATTGACGAGGACGATCATCATGTCCAGTTGATGAAGAACGAGGACGGTCGGTTCTATCTGCCAGGATTCGATTTTAACAACATTCCATACTGGGATTTGACCGAGGGTTATCAGGTGAAGGTCGATGAGGATATAGAAGCAGTTTGGACAGGCGATCCGATACCGGCAGATATGGATATTCCGCTTGAAAGGAATTGGAACCTGATTGCATATTATCCAACTTATGAACTGGATGCTTCAGCACCGGATAATTATGTCCTTTCCCCGATAATTGATCATGTATTGATGGCCAAGGATAATGATGGTTTCTTCATGGTGCGGGCATTTAATTTCTGTAATATGCCACCCTGGCGGGAGACTCAAGGGTATCAAGTTAAGGTCGATGCAGATGTTGTTCTGAATTATCCGCCGGAAGAGGAAGAAGTTCGTGCTGTCAGGTGCCCTCACCTGACAGGAAATACCCCCCCCTACCCCCCCCCGGAAACCAGGGGGGGAGATCAGTATCGATCCCTACTTTGCAGGGGGGGAAATAGCCAAACTGCGCTGGCAGACGCCCTCGTCTGCAAGTTACATCATTGGGAAAAACCATCTCCGACGGATCAGAATATGAGTGTGCTTATCTCCGGTATTAACGGCATAGATGTATCTATTGGTGACCAGATTGGAGCGTTCAATTCAGACGGAGTACTGGTCGGCAAGGGTAGGGTAAATGAAGATGGGATGTGTGGGATTGCTGTTTGGGGGGATGATAATATTACTGACGAAATTGAAGGATTGCATGAGGACGAACCTTTTTCGCTAAGATTTGGCAATGGAGAATTAGAAATTAGGCTTTCGGTAGAGACAATTATTCAAGGTGAAGGTTTGTTCTATTCAAAGGATTCTTTTATTGCCCTCGAAGTGAAAATGGACTCTGATATACCAATGGATTTTGAATTGAGAGGAGCATTTCCCAATCCATTCAACTCGAGTACTAATGTGAGTTATTCACTGCCTCTTTCATCGAGAGTCTCTATTAAGGTCTTTGACCTGTCCGGTCGTCTGGTGGAAAGATTGGTCAATGAGATTCAGCCTGCGGGTAAATATCATATAATATGGGACGGTGGGAGTGTAAGTTCAGGTGTATATCTTGTTAGAATGGAAACATTTGATTTTAAGGATGTTCGAAAGGTTGTTTTAATGAGGTGATTGGAGAATGAATAATAAGCTGCAAATTGCTACTTTGATTATTTTTGTTCCCTTTGTTCTTATTTTTGTTAGTAGTTGTACTGTTGTCGGGGCAGGAATTGGGGGGATAATGGACGTGACAACTCCTGATTCTGCTGTATATTATAGCCTGAAGCACTTCAAGTCGCGTCCGGGGAATGTGATCAGCATCAGACTTCAAAACGATGAAATTATAAATGGTCGATTCATTAAGATCGAGTTCGAGAGTTTCCCTACCTACCTGGATCGTTATGAAACCTTAAGAAAAGAGCTTGAAACTGAACTGTTGCTTCCAGCCCGGGGTGATCAGATCCGGGTGAAGTTGTCAGACAGAAAGGTCAGAAATAGTGAGTGCGTATTTACTGGATTCAAAGCAAATCTTGATTTCGGTGTAATTAAACCAATAATGAAGGTTCGAGGCCTTCTGGACCTTAATCGGAATCGAATTAATGAAGTCATGATGGACAACATAGAGAACATCATAGACAACAAGAAGACAAACCTCAATGTCAAATTAGTGAGAAACATGATAATTGCCAACAGATTATATCCGACGAATACGATAGAGGTGTTGACGGACGAATCTGTTGAAATAATTCATGTAGGAGATATTAGGGAGATAATTAAATACAACAAGAAGGGAAACGCTTTTCGTGGTATGTTGATTGGTGCAGGTATGGATGTAGTCCTTTTGTGGTTAAGCGGAGCAGTTGATAGAACGGTGTCTGGATTATTCAAACACCGGTAACCTGAAAGCTACAGATTGTCGACTGTGTCGACAAGATTTAAACAACAATTCTACATTCATAGTATTGGGTAGTGTCAGGCATAATCCACCACTTAGTGTTGAAAAAATCCCCGGAAATGTTTGTTTTTCCGGGAACGACAGAATGTTGTACCAGACAGATTCAGGAGGGAATACAATGACGTTCAAACAGGACTTCATTAAAACTGCACTGGTTGCAGCTGCGGTTTCGCTGGGTTTGACCATTTTTGCAATAGCCGAACCTCAACGATTACTTGGTGAAGGCGGAGCATACATCTGGTCGGAGGCGGAAGTTACCATTCACGGACTATTTCCATTAAATGACGGAACTCAAGTCATGCAGACATACAGCGCCCGACGAGCTGAAGATGCTGTCATGCATATATATATGCAGATTTCGGATATCAATGGTGATGTTGCCTTCGATCCTCCATTGCAATTGAGTGAGGATGGTTTGATTTCCAACGCCGGCGGAGCTGTTACCGATCGTGAAGGCAACATATTTCTGGTTTGGATTTCCGCTGAGCCCGATGATCTGGATAATTCAACTCTCTACGCACAAAAATATAATCCCAACGGTGAACCGCTCTGGGGAGACAATCCTCTTCAAGTAAGAGTATTTAACGAGAATCCTACCGCTTACAGACAACCTCGATTGCTGCCGGATGAAAATGGTGGTTTCTATTTTCTGACTTCAAACAGATTTGCAGCTATTGATGAAAACGGTGCGATAAGGCTGATCTGGGATTGGCATGATTCAAGACCGGATCCGGATTTCAATCTCCATGCTCATCCAGCAATACCACCAACGATTATCACCGATGAGATTGGAGGCTTCTGGTACTGCGTCAATGTGGAGGGTCACAAGCTTTGGAATCATGTTAGTTATGAGGGGGAAGTCTTGTGGGATGCGCCTGAGAGCTTTGACCGGGAAGGATTACCCGGTGAAGAAGATGAAGATTTAATGATGTTTGCCGGGTATGAGGGGGGAGGTCTTTGTGAATATTACACCGGTCACAGTAATCTGTTTTTTGCCGTGAATGGAGAAGGTCAAATTCGGAGAGGTGGATTTATCCATGAAGTTGATCGGGTAGATGAATGGATTCCCGCCATCAGCTCATCCAATTATTTTCGGCAAACCAACGGAGTCATAGTTTTACCGATGTCAAATAATTTGGCAAATTATGAAAGACGAGTAATGGTGATGGCTTACAATCCACAAGACAACTCCCTTCCTTACGGGGAGAATGGAATTATTATCCGACATACGTTTGAAGACCGTAGTGCCGCAAAAGGAGGATCTTTTGCTGAAAATAACGATGGTGAGATATATTACACTCTGGGTGGTCCGGGCATAGGCAGTGAAGTTTATAAGATTTCAGAAAATGGGCAAATGTTGTGGGATGAGCCTGCCTGGATTGAACGGATAGCTCCAAATATGATGGCACCTGCGGTTGATGATGGATTCTGGATATCCGGGTTCACCTATGGAGCTTCCCTTGACTATCCGGATCTGCTGAATGTTTATAATGAAGATGCCGAACCATTGGTGGAGGAATTCATTGAAACCGGTGTTCCGAGAAGAGATAAGGTTCTCTGCTCTCACCTGTGGATTCATCCAGACGGGAATTACCGGATGATAAACCCGCAGAATCTTACCGGTATCAAGGTCATGACAATTGATCCTGATGGGTTAGTGATCGGGAATCCGGAAGGTCAAATGGCAGTTCCAATGAGAGAAAAAAAACAATTCTGGGATAGTTTCGGAACTGAGGACGGAATAATCTATATCTGGAAGGGTTACTCGTCTGATATTCCCGATAATGCTTATTCCATGACTTTGGCAGGATTCAACTTTGATGGTGAACTTGAATGGTCTGCTACTCATATCGATAGTACTTCCGGCCCAGCAGTCCAATCCAGACAATTCGAGCTCTCACCGGATGGAGAAAATCTTCTTGTTACTAATATTCTCTGGGAAAGAGAAGAACGCGTTCATTTTAGAAAGATATTTAATTTCAGCACCGAAAATGGTGAATTGATCTGGCAGCAAGACACACATATAAATGGCAGTTCATCACAATCCGAGATTTCCAATAGATCGTTTTATAATGGAGAAGCTATCTATAGCGTTTATGTGGACTCCGAAGTTTTTAATGATACCCTCTGTGTTTATAGACTTGATTTAAACGGCGAGATGGTCTGGGAGACGCCATTTAAGGAATTCATTGGCAGCAACACTCGCATCCTGGGTTCAATCCCGCGTGATGACGGTGGAATCTGGCTGGTAAAATATGGTGAAACCGAAGATGGATTGGAGGTTTGGATGGATGCACTGGATGAAGAGGGGCAAGAATTTGTAGAGAGGCATTATTTCTATTCCGAAGCAATGGAGATAGAACGGAGCTATATGAGGAGTCGATATCCGGTATTTGAACTGGTTTCTCAAAGAGACAATATCTGGATTATCCCTTATCAAGATATCCAGTTTGGAGTCCAGGGTCTTACTCAAGATGGAGAACGATTACTCGGTGGACACGGATTTCTTCCGGAAGCTATAATAGCAAATCGCGATGACGATGATTTCTGGGGCATACCGGATGGAGAGGGAGGACTATGGTTAAAATGGAGGCAGGATGGGACATGGCTGACTCATTTTAACTCTGAGGGAGAGTTCGTTGATGGCTGGGATGAAAATGGTTTCAATGTCTGGGGCGATGGAATTCTCCCGGCGGAGAAAGATAACTATCCTCTGTCCGGCAGCGAGCTTGCTATACTGGGATTCAGGTATGGTATTCATGAGGGATATTATCTGCAGCATATCAGTGATCCGGAACCGGATTCCGCGTATGAAACTAAACCTGCTTCCCCGTTCGAGTTTCGGATAACAGAAGTTTTCCCCAATCCGTTTAATGCAACAACCATCATCAGCTTTGAATTGCCTTATGTTCAACAAATCAGCCTGCGGGTTTACGACATGACCGGCCGGATGATCACTATTCTCGCCAACGGTCAATTTAATGCTGGGAGACATTGTGTTATCTTTGACGAGAACAAACTTCCAGGTGGAATTTACATTGCAAGGCTTGAAAGCAAGGACAAAACACACGCGGTTAAGATGACTCTGTTGAAGTGATTATTAGTTTTCATAATACGGCAATCCGGGAATTCAGGAGAACGAAATGCTCAGATTTATAATAATTTGTGGATTAACTCTTATTGCCATAATAGCGTATGCCCAACCAGACATTCTCTGGTCAGGAACATATGGTGTTTATCGAACAAGAGCGCATTCACTGGTTCGGACGGATGATGGGGGATTCGCTGTTGCAGGCCAGAATAATAGCGAAGAGAATCGAGGTTTCAGACCCTGGATGAGCAGGATTGATGACGGTGGAGAGGAATTATGGTGGAGTGATTATATTGAGAACAGTGGTGGGAGGTGTTATTCTCATATCCAGTGCAATGATGGTGGGTTTGCTCTTGTTGGATGTACTTCAGATGATGGGCGCCTCCAATTCTTGCTGGTCAGAACAAATGAAGATGGTGAGATGATGTGGACTCAAGCCTATGGCGGTGAGGGGCACGATGAATGCAATGCCATTGTTCAGACACTTGACGGCGGATTCGTCCTCGGGGGAAATGGTTATTTAATGAATGACGAGAGAGAGCATCAATTCTGGATAATCAGAACCGATCGAGATGGCAATGAACTCGAAACCCGTACCTATGGTGGATTCGGCATGGAAAAGTGTTACTCAATTGTCATTACTAACAATAGAGATTTCGCTTTAGCAGGAGGCACTACATCAATTGGTGAGGGAAGTTTCGATTTCTGGTTAGTCAGAACCGACGAGGAAGGTGAAGAGATTTGGTCACAAACCTACGGGGGAGAGCAATCAGATATGTGCTACTCCTGCATTCAGACAACAGACGGGGGATTCGCTCTTGCAGGATACACCCGTTCATTCGGTTCAGGAGAGAAAGATTTCTGGCTGGTTAAGACCGATGAAAATGGTGAGTTGCAGTGGTCTGAAAGCTATGGTGGCGAAGCGGATGACGAGTGTAAGGTGGTTATTCAGGTTGCGGATGGAGGATTTGTCCTCGGTGGCACAACCGAATCTTTTGGTGCTGGTGGGGAGGATTTCTGGTTGGTACGGACGAATGAAGTTGGCGAGGTTTTCTGGTCGGGGACATATGGCGGAGAACGTGGAGATGAGTTGTTTGATGCTGTCCAAACAATGAATGGTGGATATGCATTAACAGGCGGTAGCTGGTCGTTTGGCGATGAAGAGGCGCGAGGAGAATCCTGGCTGATGGTAACGGAACCTGATCCTGTGCAATCAGGTGCTTTGCAGGGTCAAGTATTCGACTTTATTGATGACGTTCCCTTAGGAGGTGCTGTAATAACAGCCTCGAACGGAACTCATGCTGAAACAGATGAAGAAGGATTCTGGCGCATAAATATCGCATTAGTCGGAGATTTCGATCTGACAGCATCATTGCAGGGCTACAATGATTCTACACTCACTGATCTGCACCTCGATGAGGGTGAAATGCTCGAAATAGACTTCCGACTTCTGCACCCTGAATTTATGCTCTCAGACGAAGAACTGATTGCAGAGCTTCGTCCCGGGGAACTTACGCAACAACCTTTTTCGCTTCGGAATGATGGAAATGGTCCCTTACACTGGAGTGTAGAACCTCGTCTTGCAGGAGAAGCAGGAGCTGAACCATGGACATTCCGCAACTCGCTTGAAATCGGTGAGGTTATTGAAGACAGCCTTTTACTGGGTACGGCATTTATCGAAGACCGGTATTACATAACAGGTGGGGGTAATGACGCAAATTTAGTTTATGTTTTGAATAGAGAGGGAGATTTGGTAAACTCGTTCAACCAGTTCGGTGATACAGAATTCGGTATGCATGACCTCACCTACGATGGTGAACTCCTCTGGGGAACCGAAGGAGAAATGGTTTACGGATTCACGACAGAAGGGGATTTAATTGCATCATTCGCAGGACCATTTCATTCGACCAATTGTATTGCTTATGATCCCGACCGGGAAAGGCTGTGGTTTAGCGGTGTCAGCTCTGACATTGTCAGCTACGACAGACAGGGAGCTGAGGATGAGAGTATTACCAGATGGGGACTGCGTATCTTTGGACTGGCATACTGGAGTGATGATCCGGATGGACACCAGCTTTACATCCTCTCTCATTCCGATGAGAGTAAGAATGTGATTCATAAAGTCAATTTAATTTATCATCGTGTTCTATTTGTGAAGGAGTATGAAGCAGATCCCAATGAACAATTAATTGGTGCATTCTTCACTGACCGGTATGACATTTATGGCAGTTGGGTTAATATGAGTTTAAATAATTCTCCGGATGACAGTAAAATCGATATTATACAGCTTAAGGCATATACCGAATGGATGATCCCGAATCCGACTGATGGTATCTTGAATGCACAGGGTGTCCAGGAGCTTGAACTGACTCTGAATTCTTCAAATCTGTCGGTGATGCCCTGGGAGGGTGAGCTTTTGTTTTCTCACAACGCTGTAGGTGGTCTATCAATACTTCCGGTTACTTTAGACGTTAACCTTGATGTTACTGAGCCGGACCAATCGCCATTGCCTACCGGTTGTTTGATAACCGGGATTTATCCCAATCCCTTTAACTCGTCGACCGTCATCAGCTTTGAGTTACCCGTATCGCAACAGGTCTCCTTGCGGATTTACGATATGACGGGACGACTGGTGGCTCTTCTGGCAGATGGTAAATTCACATCAGGCAGTTATGATGTTGTCTGGGACCAGAACCATCTTCCAAGTGGATTGTACATCACCCGACTCCAAGGAGGCAATAAATGGCACTCCGTAAAAATAGCTTTGATAAAATAATCAAAACACTTAGACCGTAAATTCTGTTATATCTGTAAACCGACAATGGAAATCATGTGCATCTTCAAAAGGTAACAATGTTTAGAATGACCATAATATCGGGCTCGTTAAAATGGAATTAATCAATAAACAAATCACCACCAGTCACCACAAAATTAATGGGATGCTGGACAGTTGTCTTCCGGTCTATATTTTTTTACATTTGGGAGAATCTATGTACAAAGCAATCAGCAAGGTCGTCTTTACGAAACAAGGTTAGATATCCAAAACTAAGAGAGTTAATTACCGAGTTGACAATCTTATGTTTTTGTGCTATATAAAAGAAAGATCGACAACCGAGGATCCGCTGTCAGATATCTACACCAATAGATATCAGCGTTCCGAAGGTAAGATTTTTCTCCGATGCTCGCGTCAAATAATCAGAGGTAATAATGTTGAAAAAAGAGAAGACTTATTTATTTT
>CAYLYZ010000014.1:0-73075 GCA_964387885.1 uncultured bacterium
TCCCCGTAGGTGAGTGGGTAATACAGGTTGCAGGACGCGGATATTTGCCGTTTCGCGAAGATATTGAAGTTGCTGTCGATCAGCCAGTTGAGCTTGAAATCGTGCTCGAAGTTGCTGGTGGTCGCGGTGGTGATGATGATGAGGAAGTCGAGTTTGGCAGCGTCTCGGGATCTGTAACAAACGAAGATGGCGAGGTTGTTGCAGAAGCAAGAGTGATGTTGAACAGTCGCGGTCTGAGACCATTGCAGTCACAAACTGATGAAAACGGTGCTTTCAACTTTGACGAGGTTCCCGTTGGTGAATGGACGATTCAGATAGCAGGACGCGGATATTTGCCGTTCCGCGAAGATATTGAAGTTGCTGTCGATCAAGTTGTTGAGCTTGAAGTTGTGCTTGAGGTTGCTGGTGGTCGCGGTGACGACGAAGATGTTGAGTTCGGTGGAGTTGCCGGATCGGTTGCAAACGAGGACGGCGAAGCCGTTCCTGAAGCAAGAGTTGTGCTGAGTGCTCGCGGTCAGAGGGCATTACAGGCACAAACTGATGAAAACGGTGCTTTCACCTTTGACGAGGTTCCCGTTGGTGAATGGACGATTCAGATAGCTGGAAGAGGATATTTACCATTCCGCGCGGATATTGAAGTTGCTGTCGATCAGGCGGTTGAGCTTGAAATCGTGCTCGAAGTTGCTGGTGGTCGTGGTGGTGATGATGATGAGGAAGTCGAGTTTGGCAGCGTCTCGGGATCTGTAATAAACGAAGATGGTGAAGCTGTTGCAGAAGCAACTGTTCTTTTATCAAGTCGAGGACAGAGATCTCACAGGTCTCGAACCGACAACAACGGAGAATTCACATTTAACGATGTCCCTGTTGGGGACTGGACTATTCAGGTCAGTGGACGTGGGTATTTTGTCTTCCGGGACGAGGTTGCAGTTGAAGTCGATCAAGCGATCGAGCTTGAAATTGTGCTAGAAACTGCTGGTGACCGTGGTGAAGTCGAACTGGGCAGTGTGTCGGGATCGGTTGTTGATGAAAACGGTGACCCAATAGAATTGGCCCACATCAGGCTCGTGCCTGCAAACCGCGAAAATTGGAGGCAACCGGGATGGATGCGTCCTCAAGTGGTATTTTCTAACGAAGATGGGCTTTTCGAGATTGTTGAAGTGCCGGCTGGTGAATATTTGGCACGTTCTGCAAAACGCGGTTTTGAACACGCTGATCTCGAGCTGGAAGTTGTAGTTGATGAGAACACCGAGCTCGAATTTGTGTTAGTCGCTCGCGGAGAGCGGGAACAACAACGTGGTGGGCTAAATCCTCACCCACCTGAAGAAGTTGAACTTCAAGGGATTACCATGATTGTTGATGGAGATAATGGTGAAACATACCTACTGGATATCGACAATGACCTTCAACCGGATTACCTGTTGAATTTCGGTCCCGATTATTACGAACCTGGTAACGGAGCCGTTAGACCTGAGGTCGGTGATGAGATTGCTGTTCCGGGAATACTCGTCGGACACATGGAGCCACAGATGCTGATTGTCTCTGAGATAAACGGTCAGGTGTGGCGAGATGTTTATTATGACCATGGTGGTCAGTTCGGATACGGATCAGCATGGCATAATTACAATCCGGACGGTATACTTGTCGAAGCTGAAGGATTCAGCATTGTCGGAGGAAACGAGTGGCAAAACAGATGTTTAATCGACATCGACGAAGATAACTCACCGGATTATCGTTTGATCTTCGGAGATGAATCATATGATCCCGAAAGTGGTATCGGGCTTCCCAATCAGGGCAGATTCAACAACATCATTGGCGCGCAGTATGAAGCCAGAGACGGCATCCCGATTATCATTGTGTACCAGATTGACGGCATATTCTGGCGTGAACCGGGAGATATATCAGGATTGGATTGGAACAACGCGCAGGATGTAGGTCCTGATCACGTTCAAGCACCAGTCCAGCACACACTAATGGAAGCATACCCAAATCCGTTCAATCCCGAAATAACCATTTCAATTATGCTTCCTGAAGGAAATAATATCAAGTTAACTGTCTTTGATCTGCAAGGCAGAGAAATCCATACAATCTTCTCAGGACACCTGAATATTGGTCAGCACAGTTTCATTCTCGATGGCAGAGACCTGAATGCTGGAATATATTTTGTTCGCTTGGAATCTGAAATAGGATGCGCTCTATTGAAGCTGACACTTCTTAAGTAGGACTCGTAAAAAAGATGATTTACTAAACCGGGATTACTGATTGTTTGGTAATCCCGGTTTATATTTAAACACTGAGTATATCTTATATCTTTTGCTTTTCTTCCAGACCATCATTATCTTGAACCCTATCAGGGATATTAATCCCTCTGAACAGTATCTTCGAATCAGTTGAATTGCGATACTGCTTATTTTTCAATGAATGGATTACCGATGTTTAGATTAATCAATCTCAGTATCCTATTCTTTCTGTTGAGTTTCACCAACTCCCTCTCCCAACCAATCGCTCCGTTCGAACCTGATGAAACAACCCTCGGATTATGGCATCTGGAAACTCTTAATCCTCAATTTGATGAAGCCTTCATTCTTGATGAAGATAATCCTATTTGGTTTAGGTCAGCTGTACGTGCCCAGAACGGAAATTTTCTGGTTGGAGGTGGTGTGGTCATTGACGATACATCACGATTTCTGCTACTTGAAATTGAACCGGATGGCAGAATTATTCGGAGGAATGATTATGAATTAGAGAGTGCCTCTTCTAATATCTGCCAGGATATCGCTTTAATGGAAGACGGGATAATTATTTTGGTCGGGGATGCCCCACTCGGTGATTCTCCATTTGGCGGATGGATGGGTATGATCAATAACGAAGGTCACCTGATTTCATCACACAATTTATACGAAAATGCACAGATGTTATTTCTAAGGACTGTATTATCCAGTTCTGACGGGAGTATCCTGGTCGGTGGCAGGAAGCGAAATTTCAATGTTTCAAATTACAGTATCGAGGGAGAATTGATTTGGGAATTTAACAATATAGCCAGCATTTGCGAGGATATTATCCAGACCTCAGACGGTTCCTATATCGCAGTTGGATTCGAGCAGAATGTAGCTGACTCATATGGTTTTATTTCCAAAATTAGAAATAATGGTGACATTGGGTGGAACTGTCAATATGGTCAGGATGAAAGAATTGCAGGATTTTCATCCGCGATCGAAATCGAAAGCGGATATCTGTGTCTGGGGTATCACACACCTCCACGTTCCTACGATGGCTCGAACACAAATATCTGGTTAGTAACATTCGACTTTGAAGGAAACATAACAAACGATGTAACCATTGAAAGAGACGTTTTTGGGAGATGTTTTGGATCCAGTATAATCGAAGCAAACGATGGTAATTTCATTATTACAGGTCTTATACATGCAGAAAGAGGGAGAAACTCCGATGGGATACTACTTTTGAAAGTCAACAGTGATCTTGAAATAATTTCGACAGAGTCTATTTTTGATGTTGAGTCCTCTCTTGTGTCCTCTATGCTCCCGAATCCAGATAACACATACACAATCTTTGGTAGCGCTAATCAATTAGAACGGGATGTATTTGAATCCGGCTTTTTGCTAAAAACTACAACAGATTATGCATGGTATTCAGATCATTCTGATAATACAAATAACTTACATACTGAAGGAATCATCAGTTTTAGTGAGGGTGTCTTCGGAGATGCACTTGATCTCTCAAACCAGAGGGGTGGTGTTGTTTTTATTCCCGATAACGAAACACTCCGTCCCGAGCAATTCCGCATAGAAGCCTGGTTTCGGATGGATTCTGAAAACCCACATGAAGGTGCTGTGGTATCAAAACTTATCGAAGATGGTTTTCCAAGTTTCCAGCTTTATGCCAACAGTATTCAGGGGAAAGTTGGTTTTGAAATAACCACAGAAGAAGGCGGTGAATTTATCGAGATAGACACAAACCTCAACAATAGTGACTGGCACTATATCGCAGGTGATTTTAACGGTGAAAGAATCCGATTGATATGGGATGGCAATTTAGTGGGAACTGAGGAAATCAATTCAACGGTGATATATTCTGATGGTCCGTTTGTGATCGGAGGCGACGCTGATTTTGCTCGGAGCGACCTTCAGTTTTATGGTCTGATCGATGAGGTTATGATTTCAAATACTCCTTTTGATCAAGTTGGAGTTCAGAATGAACAAGGAATCGTTCTCCCGGCTGATTTATCAATTATTGATGTCTTTCCCAATCCATTTAATCCTGAAGCAACTATTTCAATTTCTTTTCCGAAAGCTGACAACATCGAGTTGGTAGTCTTCAATCTGCAAGGCAGGAGAATTCACAAAATCCTTTCAGGCGGTATCAATGCCGGTCAGCACAATTTTCTCCTCAACGGCAGAAACCTGAACACCGGAATTTACTTCGTGAGGATGGAGTCAGGTACAGGATCAGCAACTAAGAAGGTGACATTGCTGAAGTAATTCTATTAATTATCTGTTTTAGAGAACAGGGATTACAATTGTTTGGTAGTCCCTGTTTGTTTTCAAACTAATACCTATCGAAAGGTAATTGCATTTATCTTATTCAAACCTTATTTTATATTATGTTAGAAAATTCAACCCGTCTGATTAGTTTTCTCATAGTGTAGATTCTCTGCCCAGCCTTTTTAAAAAGGATATTCGATGGTCAAATTAATACTAACCGGTTTCCTTTTCCTTTCTATGAGTTGTTACTCATTCTCCCAACCCAATACTCCTTTCGAACCTGACGAGACCACTCTCGCCTTGTGGCATTTAGAAAATAGTGAACCTGACTTTGATGCGGCAATTTTAGTTAATGATGATAATCCCACCTGGTTCAGCTCTGCCATTCGTTCACATGATGGAAACTTTCTCGCTGGAGGAGGTGTCGTAATAGAGGGCGTGCCACGATTTATGATTGCTAAGATCAGACCCAATGGCAATTTGATCTGGAGCAGTAATTATGGTCTCGAAGGTGCGCATCGCAATTTTTGCAAAGGAATAGTAGAAATGGAAGATGGGACGATAGTTGCAGTAGGTAATGCACATCCCAATCCATTTTCCCGCGGATGGATGATAATATTAAATGAATCTGGTGAGTTAATATCCTCTTTGAATTTATTTGAAATCTCCTATTCATGGTACGCGAATACTGTTCTAATTGATAACACCGGGGATATTGTCGTAGGAGGTAAGAGACTTCGTCGGGGACTTCAATCATTTCAGGTCGCTAAATATAACATTCAGGGTGATCCGATTTGGAGATACAGAAACGAAAGTTTGTGCTGTGATAAAATTATCCAGGCATCTGACAGTTCATATATAGCTGTGGGTAGAACCCAAAATCTATATGGTGAATTTGGGCACATAACCAAACTCACGCCGGATGGCGATGATATCTGGGAATTGCAGGTAAGTGCTTTTGAAAGAAGAGCGGGATTAACGTCTGTCCTGGAATATGAGGATGGATATTTATGTCTGGGATATACTGCACCACCTGGAATAAATGATGTCAATACAAATATCTGGTTGGTAACTGTGGATTTTGATGGTATAGAAACCAACAGTGTAACTGTAGACAGTGCTCTTTTCGGAAGAGTAAAACCGACTGATATTATAAGAGCCCATGATGGGAATTTCCTGATTTCCGGCTTTATATGGGATAACAATAATAACACCTGTAATGGTATTCCACTTCTGAAAATTAACGGTGACCTTGAGATCATCTACTCAGAATCTATTTTTAATATCGAGTATTCAATGGCAGCCAGTATTATCCCAAATCCAGATTATACATATACCTTATTCGGCGGAGTTAATGGCTGGATTGGAAGTGTATTTGAGATGGGATTATTGACGAAAACATCAGCGGATTTTCATTGGTACAAAGACTTTACCGGAAACGGAAACAAATTACATAGTGCTGGAATTATAAGTCATTGTGATGGAATATTTGGGGATGCGCTCGATCTGTCGAACCAATCAAGTGGCGTTGCGTTTATTTCAGATAATGAAACATTATGCCCTGACCAATTCAGGATTGAAGCCTGGTTTCAAATGGATTCGACTATTCTTCATGAGGGGGCAATTGTCTCTAAGTTGATTGAGGACAATTATTCCAGTTTTCAGTTATATGCGGATAATAATAGAGGAAAAGTAGGCTTTGCCATAACAACAGAATCCGGGGACGAATATGTTGAAATAAATACTGATCTCAACGACAACGAATGGCACTATATAGCTGGTGATTTTGACGGTGAACAAATTAGGCTGATCTGGGACGGCGATTTTGTCGGTTCTTGCGAAATTTCCAACCCAATAAACTACGGTGAAGGTTCTTTTATTGTAGGAGGTGACGCCGATTATGCCGGAAGCGATCTGCAATTCTACGGCAATATCGATGAAGTTATGCTGTCTAATGCTCCATTTGAGCAGGTTAACGTACAAAACAAATCAGGAATCAAGCTTCCAGGTGATCTTTCAATATTAGATATTTATCCTAATCCATTTAATAATTCTGTCAATATCCGCTACAGCGTAATCTCACCGGGAAACATTGAAGTTACCATTTATGACTATTTGGGAAAAGAGGTTAAAAGCCTTTTTAATGCCCAACATGCATCTGGACTACACCAGATTGATTGGAAAGGAATTTCGAATACTGGATTGCCAACACCAAGTGGAGTCTATTTTGCCAGGTTGAGTTCCGAAAGACAAACAACCGTTAGTAAAATGTTGCTGGTTAGGTGAAAGATGACTTCAGTAGGTTTTTTAGAGACTTAAGAGTATGCTCGAAGTGAAATTATGTCATAAAGATGTATTTTTTACTTGCTTTTTACGTAATAATGCCATATATTAGCCATATATTCAACGTCAAAAAGGAGGCCAGCATGGCTAAGTTAACAGTTCAATTCCCTGAAAAAACAAATAATACACTCAGTATCCTTGCTGAAAATCAGGACACGACAAAAACAGCAATAATCCGTCGAGCAATTACTCTCCTTAAATATGTGATGAAAGAGCTTGATGAAGAGGAAGGAAGAAGACTGATTATCACCGATAAAGATGGTAAAGTAGTCAAGGAATTAGTAATGACGGAATAATTGGTTCTACAATCTGAGAATGCTCGAGCCTGATATATCTTTCTTTGTATCGAACAGGTTGAATTTCGTATTTATTTAATATAAGGAAGCGCTATATGTCTGAAACACTAAAATTTCTCGAGACAGATCTAAGTGAAATAAATCCTGAAAAGGATCAAATACGCATCCATCTGGCAGAAAAGAAAGAGGGTACTGCTAGACAGTTAAATCCACTTTCAAAAGTAGGTTTCTGGTTAGCGATGATTGTTTTATCTTACATTTTTGTAGTTACTTTTGCTTTACTTTATAATTACTTCACAAATATCCCGGAGACACCTCAACTTGTTCTTGGGGATTCCACCAGCACCAATTCAATTTTGATTGATGGATATGAGAGGCTATCAGATATATCTACCGACCGGAGCCTGAAATTATTCGACCAGTTAATACATAAGACCATCCTGCCCGTACTTACTGCAATCCTCGGTTACATATTTGGTATTAGGGGGATTGAAAAGCAGGAGGATGATTACGAATGAAACAACCCGGTAAACTTCGTATCCTCGTCGCTTGTGCTCGTCCCATGGCTGATAGCTTCCTGAAAGTTGATATTGAATTCAACATTGAAGAGGATGATTTCGCTATCGAAATCGAAGCCTGCCTACAATATTTAAATCTCACTTCAACAAAGTATGAATTCAAAGACCATCATGTAATTTTATATTTATCTTATCCTTTTCCAGTTAGAACTTACCTCGAGAATAGATTTCGTCAACTGAATGGATATGTCAAACACAAAATGGAACCTGCCGGACAGCCAGTAGAAGTACACAAACTCGAAGAGGAGTTAAATTCAGTTGGCGAAGCTCTTAAAGGACTTCACAAATCAATCGAAATAGTTTTCCTAACACACGCCACAGTAGACCAAATTGAGGATCTGCTTGATTCTGATCCAGGTTACGACGTTTTGCATATAATCTCTCACGGCACGGAAGCTGGAACAATATTATTGGAAGACTCCGAAAAACCGGGATGGGCACGGCATATAAATAGCGGTGAACTTGCCGATATCGTTAGTTCTAATGTATCAATCTTTATCAACAGCGCCTGTTATGGTGAGAACAGTGTATTGGCTTTGAAACTACCTGAAAACGGAGAACGCCCTGATGTTATCATCCATTCTTCCGGTAAATTCGTCATTCCAGCGCGAGTAATTTACCGTTTTTCCGAGAAATTCTACCAGAAACTTACAAACGGTGAATCCGCAGAAGTGGCTTTTGAAAAAGGAGTTAAACACGTTAAACTGGATGTTGAAATAGGTGAAAGAAAGTATCCTGATGGTGCTTATGATGATGGAGGACCATCTCCATATAAACGAATAGTAATTGATCAGAATAGTCCTGTATCCTATGAAGATATCACAGATGGTCAAGTTGAGTCTAAAGAGATAACACCTCCTCAGATACCTCACTCTAAAATCAGGCGTGACAGCGATATAATGATTGGACGACAAGTTGATGTTGCATTAGTCATAAAGCAACTTGCTCCACCGATTGCTGGATTAAGATCTGACCGAAAGCGTCTTGTAAACCTTCACGGAGAGGGTGGCATTGGCAAGACGAGAATTGCGTTGAGTAGTTGCGACAAGATAGTAGAGTATGGACTTTTCCCCGGTGGAATATTTGAGGTTGACTGTCAATATGCCTCTGATACCAACCGGCTAGCTCATGCAATCCTCGTTGGAATCAATTTTCCAAAAACTGAGGAAATCCCCGATCCAATCGAAGCTCTTACACTTGTCCTGAAAAGCATGACCGATCAGTCTGGTGAGACACTCCTGTTGCTGGACAACCTCGATGACTTGTTCTCTCCGAATAGTAAGGAATTGAAACCACATCCGGGAGAATTGCTGGTGAATGTACTCACCCAGTGCCCTCAGATAAAAATTCTTTCTACTTGCCGAACTGAGCTGAATATTGGACCATATGAAGCAGATTTCCACATTGAACCACTCAAATATTCAGAATCACGAAAACTGCTTATAGAATTCCTTCCGGATCAAAATCTGAAGACAAAGTTTCGCAACCTATCACCCGATGAAAAATCACTCCTGGACAATCTGCTCATCACAATGGGAGGACATCCTCTTAGCATTTTCCTCACTGCCTATCGAATAAGCAATGCTAAGGAGAATATGACTGAAAGGCTAAAGAATGCAAAAGATCAATTCATGGAACAGTTGGAAGCTCCCGATTTGGTTGGTTTTCCAGAACGTCAGAAATCACTCCAAGTTTCACTTGATTTATCGTATAACCTCCTTTCTGAAAATGCCAAGGTAACCTTCAGAAAAAGCAGTTTTTTTCCTGGTGGATTAATAGTACCAAATACTCCAGGATTTGATGACCTTTTGGGAGAGGAATGGCAGAAGGAAATTGAAGAAACCAAGAAGATAGGTCTTTACCGGTTTAACGAAAATCCAAATAAATACATAATGTTAAATCCGATTAGAGAATATGCTGAGAGTAAATTAGAGATAGAGGAGGAGACAAAATTCAATTCTGATTCTTTAGATTATTGGCTAAAATTCACTCTTTGGTTCGATTCGATTTTGAGTGCTTTCGAAAATCCAGAGAGATTAAAAAACATTGGTCTACCAACAGAGCAAAAGAAAAGAGAAGAAAAACTCAAAGAATTGGAAAATCAAGCTTATTCTGCGTTATCCATCGAGGAAGCCAATATACTTCATGCATTTCGGTGGGCAGTAGAAAATGACTTCAAAACTGCTAATAACATTGCAGACAGAATTCAGACATATCTTGCGCTTTCTGGTAATATCCAAACGCGATTATGGGTTTGTTATTTGATGTATGAAAAAAGTGCTGATGATGAGAACAAGGCAAGGTGGGCTACGGACCTAACGGCATGTTTTGACTCAATCGGGAATATTCAGAAACAGATAGTTTTCGCAAAAAAATCAATTTCATTATATAATAAGTTGTTCATAGTTTCACCTGATAAATATGCATTCCATCATTCGAGAGCATTGTCAAACCTCGGTGTAGCATATATTAGAAAAGGTAAATACACTGATGCAATGAAAAACTTGGAGGAAGCTCTATCGAAAATAAAACACTTCAAGGCTCCATTAGTAATTTTCAAATATGAGAAAATAAAAATTCTCTTAAATCTTGGTGTCATCTATATTGATTTGGAAAGACCAAAAGAGGCTTTACTCAAACTGGAGGAAGCGTTATTTATAATGCGTAAACTCTTAAAAAATGACCCTCATCAGGATAATAACATGCTCTTTTTTATTCTACTCAATATGGGAGTTGCGTTATCAAACCTAAAAGAGTTTAATATAGCAAAAGGTAGGCTGGTCGAAGCCTTAGAGATCGGTAGAGAGCTATTAAAGAAATATCCCAATGCTTATGCACTCAATGTCTCAGATACTCTAAAAGATTTAGGTCATTTATTATCTGAACAAAATGAAAATATAGAAGCAATTGAGAAGCTTGAAGAAGCTCTAAGATACCAAATTGAGATGACAACTCATGTTCCTCTAGTTGCGTTGCCAAAAGCAATCGCAACTCAAATATTACTACGTAATATTTACGGAAAATTGAATGAGAGGGAACAAGTTTTGAAATGTTGTGTTGGAATTATTAATTCAAGCACTGAATTGTCAGTACTCCATAATAATCTTGGAATATTAGTGCACCATTACATTGAACAGGCAAACTATCTCTCTGGAATAAACGAAAAGCAAAAGGCTCTTGAATACATTGAACTAGCAATAGACATGCTAAAGAAATATCCACCTAATAGCAGAGATACGAAGGAAGCTCTTGTTGAAGCGAAAAAATTGCACGATGAGATTATTGAGGGATTGTAGAAAGATAAAAACGGCACTGTCAGGAATTTTGTGTAAATAGCTTTTAGGCTTTTTATTTGTCCCTGCCTTTCCCCCCTCCGGAGAGGGAAAAATTCATGTCATTTCAAAATGGCAACCTACCCCACCCCAACCATATCCCCATTATACAGATACCGCTTGATCTTCTTCGTGGAGGTTTTTTCGAATTCTACATCTACTACTTTGAAACGATTAATCCGTTTGTAGTCCTGCAGGTTTTTCGATATCTCTTTCACTTCGGTCTGGATGAGTTTAAAAACGTCGTCCGGTGTGGCTTTTTTTCCAAGAGACTCGAAATGTATATCCACCTGTTCGTAATCGAGGAAGATCAGAGCACCGACTTCTTCACCATAGCCGGATTTGCGCGTGACACCAAGGATTAGAGACTCGGTTATAAAGCGATTTTTGTTCAGATAGTGTTCGATCTCTTCCGGGAATACGTTCTTTCCACCACCGGTAACCAGCATGTTCTTCTTCCGTCCCATTATCTGCAGGAAACCGTCGCTGTGGATTTTCCCCAAATCACCGGTCAGGAACCAGCCGTCATCAAATGCTTCTTTTGTGGCTTCTTCATTGTTGAAATATCCCTGGAAGACATTTGGTCCTTTTATGCATATTTCTCCAACTCCATTAGCATCTGGCTCATTAATCTTGCAGTCAACATGAGGAATTGTAGGACCGACTGCTTCAATCCTGATATTCCAGGGTGGAGTTATGTGAGTAATCGGGCTGGTCTCCGTCAGACCATAACCCTGGAGTGTACTGATGCCGAGATTGTTGAAGAACCTCGCTGTAGCCGGATTTAGTGGCCCTCCCCCGCTCGCGAAATATCTTACCGTCCCAAAACCTGCTTTCTCTCGTAATGACTTGAATAACGGTCTACCAAGATCAAGACCAAGTTTTTCTCCTCCGGCTACGATTTTATAAATCGTGCCGAATAAAAAGGCTGCTTTCTTTCCCTTCTTTTTAATCCCACGCAGCATCCCGGTGTGCATTTTCTCGTAGAGTAGAGGAACACCTACCATTAAAGTGACAGATGTATTTCGGATATCCGCAATCAGATCATTACTCTTGATACTATGTGAATATGTAATGCTGCATCCGCAAAATATAGGGAGCAGGAATCCACAAGTACATTCAAAAACATGATGTACAGGAAGGACTGACAGGAATGTATCTTTTTGAGAAAGTGAGAAAACCCGACTGGCAGCTATAACATTTGACATAATATTGCCCTGAGTCAACACCACGCCTTTGCTGTAACCTGTTGTGCCGGATGTATACAATATTGCAGCAGTTTCGTCGATGGTTCTTGCGGGAAAATCTACTTCAGAACTCTCTCCTGAGTTTATAACTTCAGTAATTGAAAGATCCGCTTCGGGCTGGTCGTCTTTGAAACAGACGATTGTTTCGAGGGTTTGTATAGTCTCCATTTCCGCAACTAAGTGGAGAAATCTCCCTGAAACGAACAGGATTTTTGCACCGGAATCAAAAAGGATATGCCTGATTCCCGGTGCAGGCATCATACTGTCAACCGGAACGACAACTGCTCCGGCAACCTGGGTAGCAAGGTAAGAATAAGCCCACTCGGGAGAATTTTCACCCAGAACAGCAATCCGATCTTCTTTAACGATACCCTGGGATTTTATCCAGGCAGCGATGGAATTGGTTGTTCGATTGAGTTCATTGAAGGTAGTCTCTGTGTATCCATTTCCATTCCAGACTCGCATAGCGGGTGAAT
This sequence comes from uncultured bacterium, assembly GCA_964387885.1. Classification (GTDB taxonomy): domain Bacteria; phylum Electryoneota; class AABM5-125-24; order Hatepunaeales; family Hatepunaeaceae; genus JABGPL01. Next base: position 12,772 of record CAYLYZ010000014.1, read on the forward strand.
CCCCAAACTGTTTGGAACTGTGGCGCGTCAGTTCATTCAATGGAAAAACTTCACGCTCCGGACCTAAATGCGAATTATAATCTCCCATCGCTCCCTCGGTTTGTTTTATTTCTCTTTTTCAGATTGAGGATGCTATCCTGACGTCACCTCACCAAATACATCTGAGAACTCCTCTCCCCTTCTCCAGACTTCAACTTTCCCATCATTCCAGATTGCAACTTTCGTTGGTCTTGGGAAACCGCAGTGGTTTGAGGCAAAGTGATCAGCGCAATATGCCCCGGTATTTTGTATGATCATTTTCTCACCCCTAACCGGCATGCGATTTAGTTTAACCTTCACCTTGCTTATCATATCACCGGTATAGCACAATCGTCCACCGATAAAAACATCAGCAGTCTTATCATCTTTTTTTGGCGGAATAATCTCGAACGGAAAGATATCAGGTGCGACCAGGTTCGTCCCGTGATTATTAACTCCCATATCGACAAAAACTACGGGATTCTCATTTACATACTTCACACCCATAACTTCCGTAATTGTTATCCCGGATTTTCCAAAAAGTGCTCGACCCGGCTCTATAATTAGTGTAGGTGATCCCTTTTTTTTCAAGAAATCGCAGAGTCTTTCACCTGACTGCACTTTCTGAGAAAGTATGAAACGGAACATTTCAGATCCGGGGTACTCCGTTCGATATGCCTTACCAATCCAATCCGGATTCTTGTTGCTCTTATCTTTCTTCAGATGAGCAAATCCCATCGGGTCTTTATTCCATGTCACTGAATCTTCGATTGACAGATTACCCTCAATCTGTTGGATCAGTCGGGAAGTAAATCCACTCCATTCCTCTTCCGACATGTAGGATTCAGGATATCCGCCGCCAATATCTATTGCTCTGACTTCTAATCCGAGGCTATTTGCAATTTCCAATAATAATAACATATTATCAATCAGAACTTTATAACCCTTTGGATTACAAACCTGAGTCCCGATATGTGCAGACATTCCCATAAACTGTAGATTGGTCAGGCCCTTTGCATACTTAAAAGCCTTTTTTGCATCCCTGATGTCAACGCCAAACTTCGTCCAGTCTGCTGCTGTGGATTGATCCAGCGATGAAAATCCTGCCAAAGGCATACCAACAAATCGGATCATTGCCCGTGCATTTTTTGATTGAGCTTTTGCTTCACTATCGAGTAAACCCAATTCCTCAATACTATCAGCGGCAAAAAGAACATCAGCCTCAACTCCAAGACGAAGATACCTGTCAGACTTTCCACAACCGTTACAAACGATTTTATTGCCCGGTATGCCCTCTTCCAAAGCTGCTCGAAGCTCAAAATCAGATGAAACATCGGCGGCGAGGTTAAATTTGGAGGCAGCCCGTAAAGCTCCGCGACTGGGATTTGATTTTACAGCAAAGTTGAATTGACTTTCCGGATAGAGTTCTTCAGCTACCGCCCTGAAGGACTCAGCGTTTTTTTGAATTTTATCCGGAAACAGCACATGTAAAGGTAAACCATATTTCAGAGCAAGTTGGTCTATCAATTTCAGATCTATGTTGTGTACTTTAATCTTGAAGTTCTCCACTTATCATAATTATCCGATGAAATCAAGCTTGTTGCTTTCATGCCACGTCCTGGGATCAGCAAGATATTCTTTTACAGAGTTTAAGCTTGATTCATGAAATATTTTTTCACTATCTGCTACTTCAAGCGCAGCATTCATATCTGATACGGAATAAAGATCTATCCCATGAGTCTTGAGTAATTGTTCCCCACCCTGTAACCGGTCAAATAATACGAGTGTTGTTTTCACCTCACCACCTGCAGCTCGAATTGCCTCTATGAAATGCAGTTTACTTCCGGCATCGGTAATCAAATCTTCAATCAAGATAAATCGTTTACCTTCTGCATTACCCCCTTCTACTAAATTAGCAATCCCATATCCTTTCTTAGCTTTTCTGACATAAAATGCTGACTTACCGAGTCCTTGTGCTGCGTAGGCGCTAAATGGTATACCTGCCGTTTCTCCACCTGCGAGTGCATCAACTTCAATACCATTGGTTTCGATAATCATCTTCGTAGCTGTTACAAACAGGTTCATAAAAGCGGGATTCGAAATAACCTGTCTGCAGTTCACATATATTGGGCTGTAATTCCCCGAAGCGAGTTTAAACGGTTCTTCCAGATTTATTTTTACCGCACCTGACTCCCAAAGAAGTATGGCTGCTGCATCCTGCAGTTTTTTCAGTGCAAGTTCGTTTAGATTCAATGCCATACGGCACTCCTAATTAAATTTGTTTACGACTCTTTTCCGTGTCGTTTCATTATCTCTTTCCAATCTGATTCGGACAACTGTTCAGACTCATCGATCAGCATTATTGGGATATCATCCTCAATCCTGTAACGCCTTCTTGTTCCAGCATCGGTGCTGACAAGTGTTTCACCATCAAGCACCAAAGGCGCTTTTGTATCAGGGCAAACCAATATTTCCAGCAATTTTGGATCAATCGGCATTATTACCTCTTTTTTTTCAATCTATTTAACCTAATAAGAATGCAACGCATCCCAATATCACTTCTCAGAATTATATTGCTCCACAGAAACACCTGCCTTCAGGAGAATTTCCTGAAGGTTTGGTGGATAGCTTGAAGCAGCATTTTCATACGTATCTTTAAAAATGATCTTCTTGATTCCGGCGGTAACCAATGTCTTAATGCAGTTCCAGCATGGTGTCGCAGTTACGTATGCAGTTGCATCCATTGTCTCGATCCCCTCTCTGGCTGCATTTGAAACAGCATTAGCTTCCGCATGTGCTGTAGCAACACAATGACCATTAATCAGCAAATGTCCGACGTCATCACAATGATCAACCCCGGGGAGTGATCCATTATATCCCGTTGATAGAATTCGTTTATTCCTGACTAATACACATCCGGCATGCAACCTGTCACATGTTGCACGTGTTGAGACATGACTGGCTAACATAAGGAAATACTCGTCCCACGACTGGCGCATGGTTTCTCCATTAATAACAATGTATTCAATCAATCGTCTGCACCTTCGCGAGCAGTAATCGCAATGAGCAACGGATTATTCTCGTTGTAATATATTGTAATTAACCTGCTAAATCAATAATGTTATGGACTGAGTCCCGATACCATAGAAATCAGATATTGTCATTTAAATGAAAATGCAATTGTTTCGAAAAAAACCAAAAAATCGTTAACATATTTTAAGTTTGAATAAAGACAGAAGTGAAGTTGCGATAGAAGATTCATAATATTACTTTTATATAGCAGGTTATCGCAGAAAATGAGATCGTTCAGGAGAAGAAATGCGCTTTTCAATTTTAGTGACAACAATAGTTTTGTTATTTAACATTAATAACATCGTAAGGGCCAGGATATTAGAAGTCCCCAACCAATACGGGACAATTCAGAATGCGATCAACGCCGCCGGGGTTGATGATACCGTGCTGGTACATCCCGGCGTCTACTCGTCGATAGATTTTCTTGGCAAAGCAATTCTGGTCGCAAGCGAATATATTTTCACTAATGATGACAACATCATTAATAACACAATAATTGATGCTGAAAACTCCGGACATGTCGTAAGATTCAGAACGTTCGAAAACCGATTCTCAAGGCTAACGGGATTTACAATTAGAAACGGCAGGGCTACCGATGGAGGTGGGATTTATTGTCCCCAGGCAAGTCCGACTTTGAGTCATTTAATTATTTCGAATAATTTCGTTACCGAAGATGGAGGTGGCATATACGGCACTGAAGATTCAAGCCCGGTCATATCGGACGTAATTATACGCGAAAACACATCATCGGAACAAGGTGGAGGTCTATACTTCGCTGAAGATTGTGATCCACGGTTAACCAATGTCCTGATCGAAGGTAACTCCGGAAGTTCTGGAGGGGGTATATATATTCGCAGCAACAGCTCAATAGAGTTGACGAATGTACGTATTATTAATAATGAAGCTGCATCACTTGGGGGTGGCATCGCCTGCCATCGTGATTGCGAGATGCAGATGAATCGTTGTGTTGTTGCAGGAAATTCAGCAGAGAGCTTATATGCGGGAGGCATCTATTTAGGCATATCAAATGCTGAATTGGAGAACGTAACAATATGCGGGAACAGCACCGATGGGTATGGTGGTGGATTGAATTTCAGCGGTCGTGCAGACATTAGTGTCGTGAATGCAATTTTCTGGGAGAATATACCAGAACAAATCACAGGTCGGGGTAACAATAACCCGCAGGCTACAATTGAAATCTCCTTTAGCGATTTGATGGAGGGTCAAAATGGAATTTCAATTGTCGGAAACTCGAGGGTACTCTACAGGAATAGTAATATCACATCAAATCCTTTGTTTGAAAATATCGATCAGCAAAACTTTTTCCTGACTGCAGAAAGCCCCTGCATAGATGCTGGAGATCCCGATAGTCCGGCAGATCCCGATGGATCAGTTTCGGATATTGGCGCATATTATTTTGGTCAGCAAAATGATGTTGAATATTCAGATAAGCATGAGATCCCTGTTGATTTTGAAACAATGGTAGTTTATCCTAATCCATTCAATTCAAGATTTCAGCTGAGTTTTACAATTGGAAAACCGGGCGTGATAAAGACTGAAGTGTTTGACCTGACGGGAAAACTCCTTTTTGAGACGGGAAAGGAGTTCAAACCAATAGGAACCCACATATACGAAATTGATGCAACAGACTGGTTGTCTGGAATATACATAGCTCGATTGCTGTCTCCAACCAAAACTGAAATCGTACGGTTTGTTTGTTTAAAATAGTCGGGACTACCGACTTATAATTGGATTAAATTTGTCAAAAAACTTTTACATACAGACATACGGCTGTCAGATGAATTATCATGACAGTGAACGTTTACATGGCCTTTTAGAGAGTATCGGATATGTTGAAGCACCGGATTCGAAAAATGCGGATGTTGTGATTATCAATACATGCGCAGTTCGGGAAAAGCCGGAACGTAAATTGTTTGCCGAACTTGGCAGACTCCGAAAAATCAAACTGCAGCGACCGGGTATGATTATTGGTGTTGCCGGTTGTATGGCACCTCGTGAAGAAGATACACTAAAGAAATCTGCTCCCTATGTTGATATTCTGATAGGACCACGATCCCTTCATCGTTTGCCGGAGCTTTTGCACCATGCCCAAAGGGAAAATGGACGAATAAATGCTTTGGACCTTGAGGATGATCCTACACCAATTACCCCGGTTAATAGATCCAATCGCATTTCAGCCTGGGTGAATATAATGTTTGGCTGTAATTATTCCTGCTCTTTCTGTGCAGTCCCTTCAGCAAGAGGGAAAGAGGTATCCAGACGCCCTGAGGAAATTCTTGATGAAGTTGATCTCCTGAATAATCAAGGATATAGGGAGGTTACATTTCTCGGGCAGTCTGTGAATGCCTACGGTCGTGATTTTTCATATAGAATTAAAGATTCAGGTGCCATTAATCCTGATGACCGAATCGACTTCTCATGGCTGCTAAGACAAATAGATACCAGATTTCCCGGATTGCGAATCAGATTCACCAGCCCACACCCTCAACTTTTCTCAGATCGACTGGTTGAGACCATGGCAGATCTGCCCTCAGTTTGCGAGCACGTTCACCTGCCTCTCCAGTCTGCAGATGATGAAGTCCTGCACAGAATGAGACGAAATTATACATTCGACAAATTCCAAAGTATAGTAAACAAACTTCGCGATGCAATCCCAGAAATTGCTGTCTCAACCGATATCATTGTTGGATTTCCCGGTGAAACTGAAGAAAAATTTCAAAAAACATTGCTTGCAATGCAAGACCTGAAATTTGACCAGGCTTTCATGTTTGCATATTCACCACGCCGTCATACTGAAGCATTTGGTTACAAGGATGAAATCCCATCTGAGATTCAGAATAGGAGACTTCAGGAATTGATCGAGGTTGCTAACGAATCGTTCAATTTGATTAACAAACAACAAATCGGAAACAAATTTGAGGTGTTGGTTGAAGGACCAAGTGCTAAAAATCCAGCAAAAATGAGCGGTAGAACCCGCAATAATAAAACGATGATCTTTGAAGCTCCGGAAGGTGCAATCGGAGAATTAATTGAAGTCAAAGCAACAGAGTCTTTCTTGTGGGGTTTTAAAGGGATAGCATCAGGAATTAAAAGACAAAATAGCGTAAATCAACCTCACAAACTCACTATAATATCTTAGTTATAGTTTTTATATAACATAAGAATTTCACCGGATAGTTTCACCATATAAAAAACTAATCATCCATTTTGAAGTGCAACTCAAGCTTGTGACTCTCAAAAAATAAAGCTATCTTCTTAGATAGGAAAAATTTACAGTTGCTCAAAACTTTTTGGAAAGAACACATGAAAAGTGGCTCGTCCGTACGTCCAATACTCGTCGCCTCATTCATCGTAGTCTTTGCATTATGTAACGTTGTTTTCAGTGGTCAGATTTCCACTAATATCAACTTTTCTCAACCTCATATTGAGACTATTGATGGAAAGCATCGAGTCAGTTTGCAGAATGCATTGAACATCGGTGAACCTGGTAAACCTTCAATGCCCTCAATGGGAATCTGGATGGCTCTGCCTCCCGGAAACAGAGCAGAATCAGCTAACCTCGTGAATGTTGTCTGGGAAGAACTCCCCGGAGAATATGTTATCGAGCCAGCGGCTTATCCACAGCGCTTGAGCGATCCGGTTATTCCTGAAGTTGTGCCTGATCCTTCAATTTATAAGGGCACACAACTTTTCCCCTTCGAACAGATAACAAGCCTTAAGACTCACCTTAAGCGAGGTGTTTCGGTCGCCTCCTGTCTTATCTGGCCAGTCCGATGGAATCCCGTTGATGGAAAAATCGAGTATATGACTTCTGCACAGCTTTTAATAGATGCTGCTCCCGGACAACTTGAAATGACCGGTTACAATCGATTCTATCGCGGTGATTCGAAAACGAAGAACTGGGCTGAGAATCTTGTTGAAAATCCAAACCTGCTGGGTGCTTATCCCCGCAGAGATGATCCTGAACTCCAATCAATGCTCATAATTACCGATGAAGAATTCCTTGAACAGGCTAATGAATTCGCTAACTGGAAGAATCGTCGGGGATTTATTACGTATGTTAGAACCTTTGAACAGGTAATAGAGGGAGAAGAAGGTATAGACGATCAAGATCGCATGCGAAATGGAATTATCACTGCTTATGAAGAGCTGGAAATAGAATATCTACTTTTACTTGGGGATGATGAACTCCTGCCGCATCGCGGATTTTTTGGGGCAGTTAATAACTCTCCCGATTATGATGTTCCTGCAGATCTCTATTATGGTGCTTTAGACGGAAACTGGAATGAGGATGACGATGCAGAATGGGGTGAATTTAACGAAGCAGATTTTACAGCAGAGATATTTGTAGGTCGTATTCCAGCTGACAATGTTGAGGAAGCCACTCGCTCCTTCACCAAAATCATGAGATACAGCGACGAACCTACGCTCGGAAATGAATTGATGGTTCTGATGGTTGGTGAAGAGTTAGGCTGGGAGTGTATGGGTGGCGATTACATGGACGAAGTTTACAGCGAATGCAATCGATACAACTATTCAACCTCCGGTTATCCCGAACGATTTGTCCGGCGTAATCTTTATGATCGTGACAGAGTCTGGGGAGCAGCCAATAACCTCGCTCCGCTGATTTCTGAGGGATATCATTTTATCAATCACCTCGGACATTCCAACACCCGTTATACGATGAAGATTGACTGGAACAACTTCAACCAGGATCTGATCGAAAACGATGGTCAGGGAGCCGGCTACAATATTCTCTGGACACAAGGCTGCTACGGCGGTTCCTTTGATAACCGTGTCCCGAATGGAAATTACGTCCAGGACTGCATCTCTGAAGGAATGTTTAACGAAATTGACAATGGTTTCGTCGCAATTATAAGTAACTCCCGCTACGGCTGGGGTGACGGAGCCAGCACAAATGGGGCATCTCAGCATTTCCATAGAGAATTTGTCGATGCGATTTTCGATGAGAATATGACTGTCATTGGTGAGGCTAATCAGGATTCAAAGGAAGACAGCGCACCCTGGGCAGAATGGGGAGTATACCGCTGGTGTTACTACGAAATCAATCTATTCGGGGATCCTTCGATGGATATGTGGACTGATATCCCGATACCTATCCAACCCGAATATGAACGAATGATTGTTATTGGTGATGAAACTTACACGATCGAATTGACTGATATTCAGGATGCTGTTGCCTGTCTGTCCCGCGATAACCAAATAATTGCATTTGGACATCCCGATGAGAATGGAATCATTGAGATTGAAATTCCGGATCCAATTGTACCTCCTGGCCCAGTGTCCCTTTCAATAGTTGCACATGACTTCATCCCTGAACTTATCAATATCCAGTCAATCGCCCCGGATGATGGTTACCCCTGGGTAGATGAAATACTAATTGAAGATATTGACGGTAATGGTGACACTAATGCTGATGCGGGTGAAACTATTGAGTTATTGCCATCGATTCGAAACCTCGGCCGCGATCCTTTAGATGAACTGATCATTTCCTTTATTGCCGATGATCCGGCAATTAAAATAATCACCGGACAGGTTACAATTGATGGATTGGACGGTCAACACGAATCATTCTGTCGTGAACCGATCATTATAGAGGTCAATCCCGATTGTGGTGATCTCCACGAAGTCAATTTTGCTCTTACTCTTGATAATGGTGAGGAGGTTTGGACTCAGGAAGCATCATTCACAACCCATGCTCCAATATTGGGACAACAATTCCTTACAATCCTTGATGAAGATGGAAACGATAATGGCAGACTCGATCCAGGTGAAGAAACTGATGTCGTAATGTCCATTAATAACGTCGGTTCTGGCTGTGCTTATAACGTAGAAGCAGAAGTATTCTCCGGAAGCCCCTTTATCGAGGTTCTACAATCCGAATCATCAACCGATATTATTGAATCCAATGACATCGGAGTATTCGATCCGGCTTTCAGGATTCTCGTCTCTGAGGATTGCCCGAATCCGGAACGTGCCGTTTTATATGTCAGATACACCGGCAATCTCCAGCAGAGTCACTCAGCAATAATAAACCTCAATATCGGTGGTGCTATATATGCCTTTGATCGCAACGAAGAGCTCTGGGATCACGAAGTTCTAAATGATGAACACGAAGATCAATGGCACGATTGCAACAACGACAATCATACCTTCGGCGGTTCAAACTGCATTAAAGTCGGTGACCGGGCTCCAAATGGTGAATATCTGCCAATGCTTAATTGTGCTATTTACATGCCGCCATTCTTCGTTGAGGATGACCTGAGCCTTTCTTTCTGGCATAAAATCGACGCTGAGGAGAGTGGAAATCACCCCGGTGAAGCTTACGACGGTGGTGTTGTCGAAGTTTCAATTGATAATGGGGACTGGGAAATCATAGAGCCGATTACACCCGATAACTCCGGGTACCCCTATATTACCCGACGTGGAAATGCACCAAGTCCATTTATTAATGGTCAACCAATCTTTTCAGGAACCTTCGACTGGGCTCCAGTCTCATTTGATCTTTCTGATTTTGCCGGTACAGAGGTACAGGTACGGTTCCGGTTCGGTTCGGATGGTGGTGTAAATGGTGGTGGCTGGTGGATTGATGACATCGAACTATATATGCCAATGGACGCTGTCGCTCCGGATAACCTTGACGGGGAAATGGTTGAGGGTAGAGCTCACATGACCTGGGATACTCCGATTCCTGAACGTGATGAAGGAATGGTTAACGACCTTATCGGATACCGTATATATCGCGGGAGTGATGATTGGTTAGGTTTGGATACATTAATCATCTTTAATGAATATGTCGATGATCTGCGTGAAATGCCTCGTGGTGAATATATGTACATGGTCACTGCTCAATATGCTGATATTGAGAGTCAGCCCAGTAACTTCCTGTTTCTGACCCACAGGTGGAGAAATTCAGTTGAGACTGATGAATCAGATTTACCAAAAGATTGGGCAATCGATTCGGTTTGGCCTAATCCATTTAATTCAACAACACAGATAAATTACAGTGTCCCGATTCAGGGAAAAATTGAACTAATCATTTTCGACCAGAATGGCAGGTTTGTACAGAATCTCGTAAATGAAAACATGCAACCCGGACGTTACAACGCGACATTCAGTGCAGATAATCTATCGACAGGCATTTATTTCGTGCTAATGAATACTCCTACAGGAATTCGAACTGCTAAGCTGATACTAATTAAGTAAGCTGTTTGCAGAATTTTATTTTAAGAAGAGTGGCATTATGTCACTCTTCTTGTTTTTGTACATTGTGTAGGGGCTGAATATTTTCAGCCCTATTCGCTTAGTAACATGGATTCTTAATTGCAGCATTATTGTTTTGAGTGCCCGTCAGGCGTCCCCGAGACCTTTGAAATATTCCGAACTCGAAAAGTTTTGTCATTCCCGCGCAGGCGGGAATCCAGAAAACACAGCAATTTACTGTGTTCCATCCACCACGGGAACGACATGTATTTCACATATACATGAATTATTCAGAAGTCTCGTCCCCACCTGACGGAAAAACAACAACTTAGCCACACACCTTGACAAAGATTCCGGACAACGAGACTCCTCTCATTTTAAAAAGATTCTTCTTAAGGAGACTACTATGATATCAGAAATAATAAATTGGATCGAAACTCTCCCAGCCCTGCGACAAAGCTCATCTACGAGTGACTTTATATATGACCATATGGAATCCCAATCCGGGGAGTGTTTACCTGTAATCTATACGAAGTTTGATAGTTCTAATCGTTCACATTTCTCAGACCGGGCACAAATCCTCGACTTTCTTCTTTCCACTTCGAGTGGCCGGATTTTGGATTTTGGGCCGGGAGATGGTTGGCCTTCATTATTGATAGCACCTTATGTTAAAGAAGTAATTGGGGTTGAAGGATCGCAGAAAAGATTGGACATCTGCAATAGAAATGCTAAAAGGCTGGGCTTAACTAATGTTGAATTCGAATATGTCCCACCAGGTACTCCCCTGCCCTTTCCGGATTGTACATTCGATGGTGCAATGGCTGCCTCTTCAATCGAACAAACCCCCGATCCATATCAGACTCTGAAAGAATTGTTCAGAGTTTTAAAACCCGGAGGTAAACTAAGGTTACATTATGAAGATTTAGATCGGTATAAGGGAGTTAATGGTGGTGATTATTACATCTTCGAACAGAATAAAGAAACGCATTTAATTATATATCGCAGAAAAATAGAGGAAGAAAACGTTCGACAATACAGGCTTACTTTTAACTTGTCCCGATCAATTCTTGAAAACAAGATCATTCAACCGGGAAGAACAAACTCAGCAACAACCCTTAACCCCCAAGCGCTGAAAAGTTTAGAACCATATCTACTGGAATGTTGTTACATTGAAACCAGACACCCATCCTTTCAGACTTTCGTAAATTGGATGAGAAAGATCGGTTTCAGAACAATAAGAGGGACTTACGACGGAGGGAGTTTTGCATCTGAATTGTTTGACAATATTGAGAAATCAAAGCGACCGGATTCTTTGAAAGACGTTGACAACTTTCTTAAACCATTGATAAAAACAATAATCAATCTAAAAGCACCGGTTGAAACAAGCCCATGGATTATAGCAAAGAAATGAGAACATGAGAGAAAGGACTTTAAAACACCCAATTCGATTACCTGCAGTCCAAACTGCAACTACTACACCAATTGAGATTCCGAGAATTATCAATAATGGAATCCAAATCAGAATTCCCAAAACTTACTCACCTAACCGTATGGGTAAAGTAAACCAGGTATTATTGCAGCTATACTAAGTAATCAGGGGTACCATCAGAAACTCCCTTCACTCAACCTTAGAGAGTTAAATCTAGAAAAAAAAAGACTTTGCATTCGGTAAATTTTATTCTTATATTAATTAGGTAATTGATGATCTGTTGTAATATTTGCGAATTCGCTAAAACAACCCTGTTATCAGTTAAATAGTTGTTGATTATGCTGTTTTTGTTTCTTATCTGTAATCTTGAAAACTGTAAGTCTGATGCTTTGACTGAATTCAGTCAATCAGAAAAGACATCTCCCCACTTGGCAAATTCGCTTCGGTGGGGTTCTCTGTTTTGGGAGGATTTGTACTGAATGAAATGAAATAAAAAGAAATCGGGTGCGTTCACCCCGCTTCAAACAGGAAACGCACCCGACCCGTGTGGTGAGAACTACCCGGGGGCAGTCATCACACACAATAAGATACGAAATTTGCCCCCGAATGATAAGCCTGAGGAGGCAAAAATGTTACGTCTTATGCATGTTTTGGCACTCGTTTGCCTGTGTGGTCTGTTTCTATTAGTACCTGATGCTGAAGCTACATCATACGTTTTCGGAAAGGATGGTGTTTTGACAAAATTAACAGCATCCGGCGCAGGTGCAACATGGACATCTTCAGATTCTTTTATTGTTGCAGGTGACTGCTACGTAGATGATGACGACACATTGACCATTTGTGAGGGAGTAACAGTTGTTTTTGCAGGGAACAGGAGCGCCCCAACGGCAATACCTGAGATTGATGTTAAGGGCACTATCATTTCTAATGGTTCATCAACAAATCCAGTAGTCTTTACAAACGAATCAGGAACTACAAAAGGCCTTTTTGAGGGTCTTTACTTGAACGGTGATTCAACAGGAACATCAAGTGATTATGAAGGTCGTTTAGAAGGAAAGTACACTCATTTTTTATATGGGGGGTATTCGACTGGTGTTGTTAGAGTCGGTAAGAATGGAACTTTGGATATGGATAACTCAATATTCAGACATAGTGACAAGCATGAAATATATATCCAGGATTCAGGTGGAGAAGTCGTACTTGATACCTGTAGTATTGACTCCTGTGATATTGATGGTATCCATTGTACTAATGGAGAAAACGATGATGCTGTGATAAATACTTGCTATACGCTATTCTCGTATTTTGGGCGTCACGGTATTCATGGTGGCAACTGCCCACCAGACCGAGATGATCCTAATATAATCCCAAGAAACAACATATTTGAATATCCCGGAGACCGAGAAGAACCAGACGCAGGTATTTATGCGAGTGATCATGAATGGTATGATATAAAAAGGTGTATTTTCTTTGACTTGGATTACGGAATATGGTTTGATGATACCTATTATGGTGAACCTGATTCAAATATTGTAAAGAATAGTGCTTTTCTTTATAATTCTTGGGGTATTTTATGGAGTGACTTAGATAATACCGTAGATGGAGTTTCTCAGAAAACATGTTTATTAAACAACACATTTATAGATTGTGACCGAGCTATAGAATTTGATGGTTATAATGGGAATAATTGGCCAGATGACAACTTAAAGATGGAAAGAAACCTCTTCGCTGGAGGAAATACTCGGGATATTTCTAATGCTGTTAATCCAGGTCAAGACAAACCAGATATTCCTGCAACTAATGCTGTTCCTACTGATGGTAATAACCTGTTCAATATTGACGTTGGTGATGCAATTGTTGAAGATGAGGACGGTGAGTGGAAACTTGTCGATGAAGTCAGAAATTTTCGGGGACGTGATGCATACAACCTACACATCAGATTCACTCCCGATAGCCCAATCATCAATGTTGATGGTGATTTCACGGATGCAGATGGATCGGATGCTGATATTGGTTGTTATGGTGGTGAATTTGGTATAGGCGAAGCAGGTGTTGGATGGGGAATGCCAGGTGATCACATCAACGTTTCCTGGGGAGACAATCCGTTCATTTCATCATTTCATATTGGTCTCTGTGATTCGGACCTCGTCGATGGAGGGGTGACAACAATAGAAGCCACAACATATAAAATATACGAAGACTGGTTCGAAATTGAGAGTGACGATACTCTTATAATTGAGGCCGGTACTTACATTGCAATTGGTGGCAGTGACCAAGCAGATATAACTGTTGAAGGTAAACTTGTTGCTGACGGTACTGGAAGTACCATATATTTCGGAGATGGTTGTGATAACGGGAGAGATGACTTTGTCGGGCTCATGTTTTTATCGGGTGCAGATCCAACCTCAATAATAGATCACGTTGAGTTCATCAACATTGGTACTTTTGCGGCAATATGTGTAGACAACATGCAAAACTCAACTTCCTTCCTAATCTCTAATACCGATATTGAGGGTGCTAACAGGGGAATCTACATATCAGATGACAGTGCCGTAGAGATTGAAAGTTGTGAAATCCACGAATGTGGTACGGGGATTAAAATTGAGGATCTCACAACGCCAGGAGATGTAGGCATAAACAATACATACGTACATGATAATACAGGTGTTGGGATTTATCTTGATGATTCTGAACCTGTTTTCGACGAACAACAGGAATATGAGACAAAAATTGATGAGAATGGATCTTACGGCATACATGCCTTGAATTCGTCTTTCAATTTGTCCGATGAGGGAGATTCTCAGGTACGTCATAATGAAGATTCAGAGATATTTCTTTCCGGAGATTCCACTCCCCTTATTGAATATAATGATATTGAGCCAAATGGAGGTCAAGATCCATACGCGATAGAGTGGAACACGAATGGGGCAAATGCCTGCAGTTCATATGTGATTGGAAAAAATGTGTGGTGGGGAACTCAAAATCCGGGAGACGGATTATTCAGTTTACCTGACAGTATTGATTATAGTTCTAATTTAGACGATGACCTTGTGGATGATTATAATCTTTACATTCATGCAATAGAGTGCTATTTTGAAGATGATTACGAACATGCAATTCCCTTATTTGAAAGGTGTATTCTTAACGAAGATGATCGTAGGGAAAGACGTCGCACTGCAATTGACTATCTTTTGGGATGTTATGATCGTACGAATGGAGACCTTAATGACCTACGCAATTTTCTTAATCGGGTGGCTATGGAAGCAGAAGACCGAGATGTTGCAAATTGGGCAAAAACAAAGACCATATATTCATTAATCCTTGAAGGTCGATATGAAGACATGATTGGTGGATTTATTGGGCGGCGAGATGAATTTGACAATCCTGTGGATTCTTTAAGGAATGAGATAAGGATTCTAAAAGCACAATGGCTATTGAATGGAAATCGCAGAATTCCAGAGAATGATTCATGGATGTGTCGTGAAGACTTTACTGAAAACATCCAAGATCTGGAGAGACAAATCAGAGAGACATGGAACACCGAGAAAATTAATACTGATTTGATTCCTCAAGCGATCCAGCTAACAAGAATTTATCCGAATCCTTTTAATAATTTAACACGTGTTTATTATGATTTAACCGAACGTATGAACGTTGAGGTTTCTGTGTTCAATTCCTTGGGGAAAGAAGTTACGATCTTAGACAATAGCACCCAAGAGGCTGGTTCCCATTATGTTAGCTGGAATGCTTCGAACATTGCATCAGGTATATATTTCATCAAACTCAAAACACCGATAATCATTCAGACTTCGAAGGTTGTCTTAATGCGGTGATTAACATGTTTAGAGCAGGATATGTGGAATTAATTCCGCATATCCTGCTCTAAAACGTAATCAAGAGGCTAAAATGTCAATAACAATTAAATGCATAATGATCTTATTATCATTAATGCCATATCTTTCGTACTCCCAACCTTCAGATCCATTCGAACCAGCCGGAACAACCCTTGGGCTCTGGCATATGGAAACATGGAATCCTCAGATCGAAGATGCAAGATTGTTTGAAGGTGAATACCCTCAATGGTTTACGACTGGGATACGTGCTCAAGATGATAATTTTCTTGTGGTTGGTGGTTTGTTTATAGATGACACATTAATAACAACGATCACGAAGATTTCCCCGGACCATGAGGTTTTATTGACCAACAGCTATGTTTATAGCGATGAAACAAATAAAAACATTTGCTATGATATTGCGGAAATGGAGAATGGAAATATTATTGTTGTTGGTTATGCCAGAGGGATGGGATTCAATATACCCTGGATGTTAACTACTGATAGAGAGGGGGAAGTGATTAATTCTGTAAATCTATTTGAAGACGAACATGCAGCGATCAAGCTAAGCTCTGTTCTGATAGATGAAGATGGTTCAATGCTTGTTGGAGGAAGGCAAAGGGATTTTCAAATCAACAAGTACTCAGATGAAAGAGAACTAATCTGGGAATACTCAACTGAAGCAATACGGTGCATTGATATTATTCAAACTTCAGATGGAGGTTATCTTGGTGTTGGATATGATCAATATATTGCGAGCACATACGGTTTCATTTCAAAACTGAGTACAGATGGGGAACTTGAGTGGGAACAGCAATATGGTCTGGATGACCGAAGTGCTGGTTTTAAGTCTGTTTTAGAGAGCGAGAATGGTTTTTTGTGCTCAGGATGGATTACTCCTCAAGGATCATTTGACGGATCGGATGCGGAAATCTGGTTCGTTTCATTTGATCGAGAAGGTAATGTAATACAGGATGTTACAATTTCACGGGAAGTAATTGGGAGATGTACGTGCAATGATATGGTCATTTCACCGGATGGAAATATACTCATCACCGGATCAATCCTGGACGACCGACAATTCATTCCTAATGGGATTTTTCTTCTCAGGGTAAACGAGGATTTTGAAGTTATTTCAACTGAAACTTTTTCAGAAATTGAGTTCAGTTCTGCAACCTCCATTTTAAGCAATCCTGATCAGACCTATACAATTTTCGGTCGAGTAAATCAAATTGATCTTCGTGGAAGTGATGATGCTTATGAAAATGGCTTAATACTCACAACCACAGCAGACTATCACTGGACTTCAGATTTCTCTGATAATGGTAATGATTTCATAATCGAAGGACACGTAGGTTTGACTGATGGAGTCTGGGGTGAAGCTCTTGACTTAACCACCCACAATAGTGGGATTGCACTTGTAGATGATAACGAATCACTGCGACCAGAACAATTCAGAATCGAAGCATGGTTCCATATGGATTCGGAAATAGATCATACCGGGGTTATAGTCTCAAAGTTAATAGAGATTGAAACTGCCAGCTTTATGCTTTATGCAGATAATGAAAACGGTTCGATTGGATTTTCGATTCAAACAGAAGAAGGCGAGGAATATCTGGAGCATCCTGCAGACGTTAGCGATGGCGATTGGCATTATATCGCCGGAGACTTTGATGGTGACAGGATGAGATTGATCTGGGAAGATGGATTAGTTCGATCCCAAAGCGTTGAAAATACTATTCTATATGGTGAAGGACCTTTAGTCTTTGGAAGCAATGTAGATTTCCCAAATGGTGATTTGCAATTCTTAGGTCAAATAGATGAAGTTATTTTCTCTAATACTCCGTTTGATGAGGTTGGAGTGAATGAAAAGTCAAGAATTTTGTTACCGGGAGATTTGGCAATCTCTGCTGTTTACCCCAATCCCTTCAACTCAACAACCATGCTGTCCTACGTTTTACCGATACCCTCACCGGTTTCGTTAAAGGTCTTCAACCTGGCAGGACGGGAAGTTCAGACATTGATAGAAGAGAGAATGCAGGCTGGTGAGTATAAAGTGCTTTGGGATGCCTGGAATATACCCGGCGGGTGTTACCTGTTGAAACTTAATGCGGGACAGCAGTCTGTGGTCAGGAAAGTGAGTTTGGTGAGGTGACAGGGTCGTGCATGAGGGTGTAAGGTAAGGAAGCAATTCGTGAACTACCAATACGTTATCCGATAATCGACTTAAAACTGTTTTATCCTCTGACTCGCAGTCCAACCCGCTACAAAAACTCCGATCGAAATTCCAAGAGCAATCAGGGATGGAATCCATATTAGGACACCGGAAACATCATCACCCCACACAACGATCAGAAACCACCTCACAAAATATACTATTGCTATTGCCATAAATCCGGCGGTCAGTCCATAATAACCACCCATTGCCACAAATGGGCCTCGAGCCATAGTCTTCGAACCACCAGATAATGCGACGATTTGTATAAACTTCTCTTTTGCTCGAATTGATCCCATTACGGTCATAATAGTAAATGTGATTGAGATTATGAGCATTCCCAAAACACCTGAACCGACAATTAATCCCGTGCTTTGATAAAATTTATCCATTTTTGCAAGAATCTCACCATCGTAAACAACCTCATCGACGTTGGTAAAAGCAGATATTTCATGAGCAATATTTTGCCATGTGACCGAGGGATCAGCGTCTTCTGCGAGTTTTATTACAAGAGATTTTGGAAGAGGATTTTTCCCAAGTAAATCCAGAATATCTTCTCCAAATTGTTCTTTGAATCGGTTAGCCGCTTTATCTTGTGATATATATTCGACACTACTTACCTGTTCCATTTGAAGAATATGATCGGAAAGGTTTCTGGCAACTGTGGAATCTGTTCCCGGAACAAGGAAGGCTTCAATCTCAAACTGTCCCTTAAGTCCACCCCGCCATGATTCAATAATAACGTATCCATGAATTGTAAGGCCGATCAATACCAGAGTTAATGTCATTGAACCAATAGTCAGCAATCCTATAATACTTATATTACGGAAATTACGCCAACCTTCTGTCAATGCAAAACGTATCATGATTCGGAAAGTGTCCCATTATCCATCCGCAGAATTCGCGGATTATATTTAATGAATCGTTCGGGTTGGTGAGTTGCTACAATAACAGATGTCCCAAATAGACTTACCTGATTGAGAATTTCAATAATCTCACTTGAAGTCTCTGTGTCGAGGTTACTGACGGGTTCATCTGCCAGTAACAATAAAGGTTCATTAACAAGGGCTCGTGCAATTGCTACTCGCTGCTGCTCTCCGGTTGATAATTCAGAGGGCGGGTCCTGAATTTTATGTGCCATACCAACTCTGTTCAGTACTCTTAAAGATCTTGCTTTAGCACTTGACGGCAATCGAGTCTCACATTCAGCAGCTAATCGAACATTCTCAAAAACATTTCTATCATTCAACAACCGCAAATCCTGGAAAACAATACCCAGGTGTCTTCGCCATAATGCAAACTCTTTTCTCTTAAGGTTTGATGACCTCAGATTCATCAGGATTATCTCACCTGAATCCGGAACCAATTCTCTCGCTATGAGTTTGTTTATCGTTGTTTTCCCTGAACCTGTCCTTCCGACTAAAAGTGTTAACTCACCTTTCCCGATTTTCATTGAAATTCCACCCACACCTCTCCTATTCTGGTAGTGGTACGACACATTAAGCATGTTAAGCACATCTGAGTTTTCATGTTTATCAACCATTTGTCGTATTTGCTACCTCTTCTTGCATAGAAAATGAACTCTCAGTGACCGACGATTGGGAGGTTTCCTGTCAAATCCGTTCGTCACTTCGAGAAGGTTAAAACCGACCTTACCAACTAATTTCCGGATTTCCCTTACGCTGTATATTTTTTGATGATGTATTTCGGTAAAGATTTTACCAGGTTGATCATCAACTTTTATTGTAAACCTGTTTTCCTGTATCCTTGTATTATGGTCATATTTCATCTGACGTTCAGACCAGTAGCCATCACCCGATTCAATTATGCTTCTATCTGAAAAAAACGTCTTGGAGTTCTTAATCGTACAAATGTCAAATAAAAGGTACCCACCCGGTAATAAGGCTCTCTTCACCTTCTCGAAAAAATGCTGTAAATCGAATTCGTTTAACAGGTAATTAACCGAATCATACAAACAAATAGCGACCCTGTATTTCTCAGATTCAGCCAACTCGAGAAATCCCAATGTCCTGAATTTGGGAGGATTTTCCAGTCCAATGGCTTTAGATTTTGCGATCGTTATCATTGCCTCTGATGCATCGGTTGCGGAGACTTCATACCCGAGCAATGACAGGTTAATCGCAAATGTTCCTGTACCACATGCACATTCGAGAAATGGTATTTCATTTCGTTCTTCATGAAGCTCCAGTCCGTAGTCTGTGAGCAGATCAATTGCAAAATGTACCCATAACTGATAATCAATATGACTCATTAACTCATCATATATACCAGCCAGAGCGGAATATGAACCAACTAAATTTACTCCTGAATCAACTGACTGTGACTTTTTATCTGACATACTTTTGTCTTTCAACAATGACGACTCTTCCTCTCACAATCTAATTCATAAAAGTTTAAGCTCAAACTCTTCGAAGATGAAGAATTTGATCCCTCTCTACGATTGTAGTCCTGTGAGTATAATGATTTCCTAAATGTAGGTATTAGTCGATCAGTATACCGGGAGAATCTTCAGTATTGTCCTCTAATCAGAGAGTTGAAATCCATACTGTTTCGATCCCTCCATTTTCGTCTCCTGATCTCGATAGTGCGCCTTTTTACGCATGAAAGTCGGTATTTCCCAATCATTTGGTGGTTCTCCATCAAGATCTACTTCCAGATGAATTCTCTTCCCGGGTTTTGCTTGAGGAGCTTTAGGAGTGTATGTCTCTCCTGCATTAGTACTTATAATCTGATTCCGAGTTGGCTGACCAAATTCCGGACTGCTGCTGTCGTTTCTAATCCCAGTCGATGCCTCTGTTCCCAATACCGTTTGAGCTACTCGATGTTGATCTGCAACTATTGTTTCCCCAACTTCCTCATCATGACCGTTTTCTTCAGATTCCTTTATTGGGTTTTCCTCTTTCTTAAAAGATTGACTTGCTCGAAACTGCTGTTGCTGGCCATTGTCAAATCCGGTGGCAATGATCGTCACAGCATATGCATCTCCAACATCCTCTTTTAAAACCATCCCATGAAAAGAAACCGCATCTGCCCCAATTCTGGATTCTATCATTGTCATGGTCTCGTTCACCTCATACGCAGTGATATTCTCGGGACCGGTAATATTCACCAGAACCTTTTTGGCGCCCTCGATAGAAACATGTTCAAGCATTTTACATTCAAGCGCTTCAGCGGTGGCTTTCTTTGCTCTCTCCTCACCCTCCGCCTTGCCGATACCGATGAAAGCATCTCCCCCTTCACTGATAACTGACTTGATATCTGCAAAGTCAAGATTGACAACACCTGGATTTGACACGAGATCTGAAACTCCCTTTGTTGCATTTGAAAGAACCGTATCGATAATTCGATATGCTTCCGTCATCGGAGTTTTAGCATTCACAATTGACATAACCTGTTGGTTTGGTATGACTATCAACGTATCAACCTGGTCACGAAGTTCTTCGATACCCGCCTGAGCTATCTCAAGGCGTCCTTTACCTTCCCAGTGGAAAGGCAGGGTAACAATCGCAACTGTCAGAACACCGAGATCCTTGGCAATCTTTGCGATTCGTGGTGAAGCTCCGGTTCCGGTACCTTTACCCATACCTGCAGTAATAAATACTAAATCGGCACCTTTAATAATTTCTTCAATTGCCTCTTCGTCGTGTTCAACTGCTTTACTGCCAATATCCGGCTGAGCACCTGTTCCCTCTCCTCGAGTAAGAGCCTTTCCCAATTGAAACTTGAATTGAGCTCTGTTTTGACTCAAAGCCTGAATATCAGTGTTCATAGCATGAAACTCGACACCGCTAAATCCCGACTCAACCATACGGTTTACAGCATTGCCACCTGCACCGCCAACTGCGATTACCAGAAGCTTTGTCTGGATCGCAGGTTCATCACTATATTTCAGGTTCAACGAGTGATTCACCTGACACCTCCCTTTGCTAAGTGTTTCCAAATGGCTGATTAATTAGTAAACCAGCCATATAGCCTTTCTATATTTTTTCCAAATCCACGAAATGAAAATGCGCTATCATCAGTATTTGCCGTTCTGGAATTACTCATCAGCCCGTACCTTATAAGACCCGCACAAATCGAAAATTCCGGAATACAAATCCTCTGCTCCATTTTTATCGGCGCTGCCGGGGCACCAATTCGAACAGGAATCCTGAATACACTTTCACTTAATGACTTAATACCCTTCATCTGAGCACTTCCACCAGTTAACACAATCCCCGATATACCATCTATAGAATGGTCTCCTTTTAGCCGTCCGTAAATATGTTCAAGTATCTCCTCCACACGTGCACGGACAACCAGATTCAAATCTCCTGCTGTTACATACCGTGAATCATTTGAACCTCCATTATCCACCGGAATTTCCGAATCCGGATTTTGTATTTGACCAACATTTCCGTGATTTATTTTTAATCTTTCTGCTACCTGTATTGGGATATCAAACGCTTCTGAAACATCCTTTGTTATAATCGCACCAGCATATTCGAATCTGCTTGTTGAATCAATACAACCATTTCTAAATATGGCTATATCAATTGTTCCTCCTCCGAAGTTTACTACACAAACACCCTTCATCATTTCCGAGTTTTTTAGCACACCAAAACCGGATGCAACTGATTTTAATACGATTTCTCTAATACCTAAACCTGCCTCAAGAATGCATCTCTCCAGACCTTTGATCGCTCTTCTTAATCCTGACATCCGATGCATTTTTACAGTTAATTGTTCACCTCTCAAGCCAATCGGACTTGAAACTGTTCCAATATTCTTAATTATGTAATTATAAACGATTACTTGAAATATTTGATGATCAACAGGGGTCGAGACAACATTCGCATTGCCTATTGCCCGTTCGACATCCCTGCCGGATATTCTACCCATTTCTCCATTTTTTATTCCAGTTCGAGGAATTAAAACCGATCCACTTAAGTTTGATGAAACTATATGATTACCAGTTATACTGATAATTGCGTTTCCAACCCGCACTCCAGCCATTCTTTGAGATTTATCTACAGCTTCCCTGACTGATATCATTGCCTTTCGAGCATTTTGAACATTGCTGCTTGCGATACCTACTGAAGATACCGAAGCATGTCCGGCAATTTTTATATTATTGATATCCGATACTTCGGCAATGAGAGCTTTTGTATTAACGGTTCCTACATCAATTGCAAGGATGAATTTTGGTTGTGCCAACACTCAATCCGTTATTATTCTTAAAGAGTCGAAAAATCCAGTCATCTGTTTATCCGGCTCCCAAAACAACCAAATCATCGAAACTGAGATCAATGTAATTCAGATCTGTGGGCAAATCACAGAACTGTTGTTTCAGAAACGTTTCAAGCGTTCGTAGATTAACCTCCGTAATTATTCCGTTTGTTTTGACCTCTGCTCCACCATTCCTCAGTCTGATTTTCACATCATCTTTCCCGATTACCAATTCACTCAAATAGGTGAAAAGCACCGGAAAATCAGCTGTTATTTTACCCACCAAATCGATTGCCTGATTAAATTGTGTTGAATATAATGAACAGTTCTTCTTTAATGAGGAAAATGAAATTACCGGTAAGTCGATAACCTCACCTGCTCCAATAATGGGAAATGGAATACCCTCTGAGTCAACAAGAGTGATTTCTCCATTTCCGAGCACTGCTATTGGGATTCGTTCCTGCACCTGAATTATTAGTCGACCTGGCAATCTCCTCAATACTCTAGCACATTTGACCGCCGGAAGTGCAGTTACTCTTTCGGCAATTGAATCGATTGACAGACTCATTAAATCGGAGCCAGCTTCTATGTTCGCAACGGATAAAATATCAACTTCCGGATAACGTTCTAATCCCGTTACCTCTATTACCTGAAGTTTACCCCAGGAACTTGTTTCAAGCCAATCCACCACAAAATCCCAGGCCAGAGGAGTACCGATCATTATGGTCGCAAAAACCAAAACAAAACTCGTCTTCCAGAATGATTTTCGGTAGGGGCTGATCCCATTATTAGTGGACTTGCGATTAGACACCATTTTCAAATCCTAACAACTGTAGCTCTAATTCAAGCTCAATTTCATGTTTCTCTAAAACCAGCTTCCGGATACTCCTTATTAGATTTATTACATCACCTGCAGTTCCACCCCCGGAATTAATGGCAAAATTGGCATGTGAAGGTGAAATTTCCATACCACCAAATTGTCTACCTTTTCCGCCAACTGATTCAATTAGTTTCGCTGCATATCCATTTGCAGGATTTTTGAAAAGGCTTCCTGCAGATGGTAATGTCATTATATTCCGTCTGTAACGTTCGGTAATTGTATCTTCAACTATTTTAAGCAGGTTGACCTCATCTTCAGGAATCAACTCGAACTCAGCTCCAAGGATAATCTTTCCATTCAGCCCCTGAGAGGATCGATACGAAAACTTTGCCTCGGTTTTGCTGTAGGTCCGAACCTGCCCATCTTCTGACATGACATGAACATTTATCAAATGGTCTGATATCGAGGAACCAAATGCTCCACAATTCATTTTTACCCATCCCCCCAATCCTCCGGGAATGCCGCTCAATTTCTCAAGACCAGCTAATCCACTCTCTGCTGCTTTTCTTACAATATCATTCCCCCACTGTCCGGCACCGGCGAATAAATTATTGTCACATAGACTGATCTCTCTGCACGCTTGAGCCAAATCTATTATACACCCGTCAAATCCTCTATCGCTAACCAGTAGATTTGTACCATATCCAATAATCGAATATTGAATTCCCTTTGAAACACATATCCTGATGAGTTTTGAAACATCTCTTACAGATTCCGGATACGAATAAAGACCTGCGTTTCCACCAATTCTGAAAGAAGTATGACCCGACATGGGCTCATTTATCAATGTGCGTCCGTTAACCTCATGGTTAACTTCTGCGTCTAATTCTTTCAGGAATTCCGGATCAGACAGAGATAAGTATTTTGATCTATTACTCAAATTTCGTTCAGCCCTTCGAGAATAGACGGAATAATCTGGTCAACACTGCCTGCCCCGATTACCATTACCATGTCACCAGGTTTTGCAACCTCACAGACCAGATCCTTAGCCTTTTTTATATCTTCAACATAGATAGCAGATTTATGTCCGAACTTTCGAGAGGCATCGGAAATCAGTTTTCCGGTGACGCCCTCAATTGGATCTTCCCTTGCCGGATAAATTGGCAAAACAATTGCTGTATCTGCACCCAGTAACGATTGACCGAACTGCTCAGCCAACATCGCAGTCCTGCTGTATAGATGAGCTTGGAAAATTGCAATCACAGGTCTATTCCAGGCTGTTTTTGCGACGTCAATAACAGCAGTTACCGCTGTTGGATGATGACCAAAATCACTGACAAGCATTATGTCGTTTACTTCACCGATTATCTCAAATCTACGATGAACTCCTCCAAATCCCTCCAGCGATGATTTTATCTTTTTAAAACTCACACCAAATTCATGAGCGATAGCAATAGCACCTAATGCATTGAGAATGTTATATTTTCCCGGTAGAGGAAGCACTATTTCTCCCTTTATCACACCATCAATCTCTAAAGAGAAAGTAGACTTCATACCTTCATACACAGCATCAACGGCTTGAACATCAGCCTGAGGAGAAAATCCGTATGAAACAACATTGCGCTTAATTCTTGGTAAAATTGGATGTAACGATGGTTCATCGAGACACACAACTACTCTTCCGTAGAAGGGTGTATTATTTGCGAATTGTACGAAAGCATTCTCTAACTGTTCATAACTCCCGTAACACTCCAGATGATCTCGATCTATGTTGTTAATAAGGACAATAACCGGAGCGAGACGCAGAAATGACTTATCATATTCATCAGCCTCCGCAATTAATATTTCCCCACTTCCCGACCTTACTCCCCCACCGAGTTTGCTGAGTCTGCCCCCTACGATTACAGTCGGATCAAGGTTCCCAGCAGTAATAATCTCACCTAACAGACTCGTAACAGTTGTTTTCCCATGACTCCCGGAAACAGCAATCCCGGTTTTCATTCTCATTAGTTCCGCTAAAAGCTCAGCACGTCGGATATTGGGAATATTCTGGTCAATAGCTGCCTGGAGCTCGACGTTTTCAGCTCTGACAGCACTCGAATAGATCACAACATCAACATCCTTTATCCAGCTCGCATCATGCCCTATATGTATAGTTGCTCCCAATGCCTCGAGCCTATCAGTCACTTCGCTACCGACTATATCACTACCTGCAACTTCAAATCCTGTTGACAACAATACTTCAGCGAGTCCTGACATTCCCGAACCGCCAATCCCAATCATCCAGACTCGACGAAATCGTCTTAATAATAACTTGTTCATGCAACCCGCCTCAGAATTTCATCAACAATTATCCTTGCAGCATCAGGACGAGCCAACTTAAACATCTCATTCGACATTCTGTTATTTGTTACTCCCTCCATCAACCGGTCTATCGATCTGATCAATAAATCAGAAGTTAAATCCTTATTTAATATGAGTTCGGCTGCACCAGCTTTTTCAACTACTCGACCATTCGCCTCCTGGTGCCCACCTGTTGAGTATGGGAATGGTATCAAAATAGCAGGCTTTCCGAAACTCGCCAGCTCAGCAAGAGTCATCGCTCCACACCTTGCAATAACAATGTCAGAGGCTATGTATGCCTTTAGCATTTGTTTCTGATCCAGAAATTCTTCAATTATCATCTTGCCCTGATGTTCTCCTGAGACAACTTTCGATCCATCATGATGCTTCCCAACTTGCCAGATCAGATTGTATCCTGAACTTATTAGCTCTGATTTGATCTGATCTGTTACAAGATTGATTGTCAATGCGCCACCACTTCCGCCTGTCACAAATACAGTTTCTCTATCCGGACTTAATCCTAAATCACGTCGAGCATCCTCTTGAGAATATTCGAGTTGTACTTCCTTTACTGGATTTCCGGAAATAATTATATTCCTTTTATCAGCTTTTAAGAAATTTGTTGCAGCATCATAACCGAGAAAAATCTTCCTTGCTCCTCGAGCCATTAAACGAGTAACTAATCCCGGATAGGCATTGGACTCATGGAGGAAATATGGTACTCGAAGCAACCATGCAGCTGCCAAAGCCGGCCAGGCGGAATATCCACCTGTACCGATAATGAATCCTATTTTATTTGATCGAAAATGAGTAATTGCCTGTTTAATTCCAATAAGGGCAGCAAACGGTAAAAAAAGGTTCTTCACGGATAGTCCTCGCTGCGGTAAGGACATCCGCACGTGGCAAAAAGTGTATCCCTCACTTTTCGAAAGTCGTTCCTCAATTTTACCGTTTGCGCCAATATAGATAATTCTTACGTTCTTAAGTCTCTTTTTTAGTTCTTCGCAAATATTAAGGGCTGGAATCACATGCCCTCCGGTTCCCCCACCAGTTACCGCACAGGATAATATCTCAGTCATCTGACTTTATCCTTCTTGACAATCGCCACAATACGCCTACCGACCAAAGGGATAATACTAAAGAAGTACCTCCGGCAGAAATAAAGGGCAGTGGCAATCCGGTTATCGGCAACAAACCAACGTTAACTCCTATGTTCACAAATGCGTACATAATTATCGAGCTTAAAAGACCGGCACCGAGGAGAAAACCAAAATTATCAGGCTGGGCTCGAATGATTAAATAACCCCGATATAAAAAAACCAGAAATGCGACCAAAACAGCTGTTGCACCGAACCAACCGAGTTCCTCACCTACAATAGCAAGTATGAAGTCGTTATGACTTTCCGGTAAATACCTCATCGTCTGACAACCCTGAGCAAGTCCCCCTCCCATAAATCCACCACGGACTAAAGCAATGAAACCCTGGGTTTGTTGATATGGCCATTCTCCTCCCTGATATCCGGGCAGGAGGTTGAACACAAAATCCATTACTCTTTGAGTCTGATAAGGTTTTATAAGTAGTTTAATCAACCCACCACCGACCAGAAACGCAAGCAGGAAGTACCGTTTGCGAAGACCACCAAGGTATAACAGAACTCCAACAATAAAGACCAGCATCATCGTACTTGACAGGTCGGGCTGCATCATAGTCAATCCAAAAAGCAAAACCGGAGTTATCATTAAATAACCCAGATCACGATCAAATTTTCGACCTATTTCAGGATAATCAGCCATATATCTCGCCATGTACACAATCAGCATACATCTCGCAATTTCTGAAGATTGCAACTGAATAATCCCGAGATTGAGCCATCTCCTGGTGTTATTAATCGATGGTCCTATCGGTGTAAATAACTGTAGCGTCATTAGTATGATAATTGCCAGCAAGCCGACCTTTATCCAGCGACGGTAGATCAAAGGATCTGTGAACATCCCAAAAGCCATCACACCGATTCCTATCATCGCAATAACGAGTTGTCTGAAAAAGAAATGATAATCCGCAACGTAATAGCTTGCTGAATACACCATTACAACACCGAAGGCTGTTAATGTCAAAGCCGTGACAATTAATATTTCATCACCCTGACCAAGAACCTTGTCAACATGATAGAAATTCGGCATTTTGTCCTTAAAGCCGAGTCTTTTTAATACTAACTCGAAAGACATTATACCAGCTCCAGCACTAAGTTGCGAAATTGATCACCGCGATCTTCGAAATTAGTGAACATATCAAATGACGCTGCAAGAGGTGAAAACAAGACAACATCTCCTCTTATGGAATTGTTTCTTGCTGTTTTGATTGCCTCTGCAAGCGTCTCGCAATGTGATACTGGAGCCAATTCACCGAGATCGCTTTCGATCCTGGCGGCTTCCTCTCCTATAAGAACTAATCTCTTTATTCTTCCCTTAGAGATTGGAATCAGTGATGTATATCCATCTCCCTTGCCCCGACCACCTGCAATCAACACGACAGGCTTTTTCATCGCTTTTAGAGCAACTCTGCCAGAATCGATATTTGTGGCTTTACTGTCATTTATATACTCAATCCCATCCAGTTCGCGCACGAATTCCAATCTGTGAGGCAATCCCCGGAAAGCGGAAACACCTTTTTCTATTACTTCGACCTCAATTCCCAGGAGTAAAGCTGCGGATATGGCTGCTAAAGCGTTTGCCAGATTATGCGTTCCCGGTATTTTCACAATACTCACGCCCATCTCTACATTACCTTTTAATCCGGGTAGATTAACAAAGTGCAGTTTATCATCAACAACGAATGCGCCTTGATGTAACTGACGATTGGTTGAAAATGGGAACCTCATGGAATTTGCACTTGCAATAATCTCTCTCGTGACCATATCATCGGCGTTGTATACAAGCCAGTCATGTTTGGTCTGGTTTGAAAACAATTTCGCTTTTGCCTTCTTATAATTATCGTACCCACCATGCCAGTCAATGTGATCGGGAGTTACATTTGTAAATACGCTGACTTTGGGTTGAAAAGTTTCAATAGTCATTAGTTGGAAGCTGGATACTTCGATTGCGATGAGTGAATCATTATCCGTTTTTAAGGCAATGTCACACAGCGGTAGACCGATATTTCCTGCTGTGAAAGCAGATCTTACCGCCTGCGAAAAAATCTTTCCAAGCAACGCGGTTACAGTTGATTTACCGTTACTTCCCGTTATTGCAGCTACTTCCCCCTTAAGATATTCCCAACCAAGTTCAAGCTCACCGATCAACCTGACACCCTGAGCGATTCGGATCTCGACAACATCTGAATTCAGCGGAATACCGGGACTAATCACGGTTAAATCAACTTTATCTTGAAGAGCAGCATCGTGATTCCCAAGAAACACCTTACAACCGAGTTCTTCAAATTTCTCCCCTTTCTCCCGGAGTGCATGGTTGTCACCATCATCACTGATGATAACATCCCACCCCTCAGCAAGCACCAACTTTGCAGCTGCTGAGCCACTTTTTCCCAAGCCGACAATATGTACTTTTTTATTATTCACTATCTCAACTTGAATGACGTAAGAGTCAGGAACAACAGAATCAATCCCATTATCCAGAACCGGATAACAATCTTTGTTTCAGCCCATCCACACAATTCAGCATGATGATGGATCGGTGCCATCCTGAATAACCGCACACCAGTACCTGTCCTTTTTCTGGTGTATTTAAAGTAATATCTTTGAAGGATTACTGATAAAGATTCTGCTACCAGAACTCCACCGAGAATTATCAGAAATAGCTCCTTTTTTACGATTATTGCCACCGCAGCGATACCCGCACCCAACGCCAGGGATCCTACATCTCCCATATATACAGACGCTGGTGGTGAATTGTACCAGAGAAAGCCGATAGAGGCACCGAGGAGTGCAGCACAAAAAACTGTCAATTCTCCGCTTCCGGGCAAATACATGATATGCAGATATTCACTTGCAACAACATTTCCCGTTACCCATGCCAAAATCGCCAATCCTACTGCAATTATAGCAACCAATCCAGTAGCCAAACCATCCAATCCATCAGCGAGATTTACAGAATTAGAAGTACCTGTTATTACAATAATTACCATTATTATATAGGTTAATCCCAATCCAGCAACCGGAGCAAAATTCAGCGACAGATTCTTGAAAAACGGTACGGTTGAAAGCGTTAGATTATCTGTAAACTGCTCAGATAATAAATGGGGATAAAGGTATATTGTGCATCCGATTATTAGTCCCAGAGTAACCTGGCTCAGGAGTTTGTACTTTCCCTCTAATCCCCTCTTACCTCTTTTCCTTTTAAGAATGTCATCTATGAAACCTGTAATACCCATCCAGACCACCGCAAATAGAACAATCCATGTATGGATCATATCCAATCGACCAAACAGCAGAGTTGAAATAACGATAGAAGGAACAAATATCAATCCTCCCATCGTCGGTGTTGTTGGTTTGTGCTTGTGAGTTGCAGGTCCATCTTCTCTGACTTCGTCAACCATTCCACTGCTCAATATCTTGCGAATCACAATCGGACCAATGACGAAACATATCAGAAATGCGACCACAGCCGCCATGCCGGCTCTGAATGAAATGTAGCGGAATACATTAAAAGCAAAAATGTATTCCTGTAAAGGTAACAACCAGTGGTATAACACTTTCCTTCCGCCTGTTACTTAGGATAAAAAACCTATTTCCGCGAGCGCTTCCCTCGCAATGACTCTGTCATCAAAAGGATGCTTAATCCCATTAATTAACTGGTAATCCTCTGCACCTTTTCCTGAAATAACAATAACATCACCTTTTTCAGCAGCCTGAACAGCTCCCCAGATGGCTGCCCTCCGGTCTCCTTCAACAGTGACTTCATGTGAATATTCAGGCTTAATCCCTTTCAGGATGTCATTAATGATACCTACCGGATCTTCTCCACGTGGATTATCATCAGTGATAAAGACCAGATCAGCAAGTTCTGCTGCAATCCGACCCATCTCACTTCTTTTTGATATATCCCTCTCCCCTCCACAACCAAACACCGAGATCAATCTTCCCTGAGCTAATGATTTAACAGATTTCAAACAATTCTCAATCGCATGTCCGGTGTGAGAATAGTCTACAAATACAAAAAACGGTTGCCCGGATTTTATCGGTTCCATCCGTCCGGGAACTAATTCCAGATTTTCCACACCATGAACTATGTCCGATTCCTCTATACCTAATGCCTTTGTAATCCCCACGGCCAATGCAATATTCTCACCCTGATATTCACCTATAAGAGAAGTCTTGATATCCATCTCTTTTCCAGACATTGAAATTTGGTAAATACCACCTTCAAGTGAATTTGAAATAGTTGAGACCTTTATGTCAACTTCCGAACCCGGAGCGCCAAATGTTATTGCCTTACCTCGATTTGCCTTAAGCATTACCGAACTGAACGGATCATCACCGTTTATAACAGCTGGGCTTTTCGGATCTATCATACTGAATAAAATTGATTTTGCGATCGCGTAATCATTCATCGTCGGATGAAAATCCTGATGTTCACTCGATAAATTGGTGAAACCAACAGCAGCGAATTCAAGCCCAACAACTCTACCTAACGCTAATGCATGGCTTGAAACTTCCATTACAGCCCAACCGCAGCCTGAGGAATTTTCACCTCTCATTTCGTCAAGCAATGAACATATTCTGTCGATATCCGGAGTTGTGAGTGGTGCATCAATCCAACGTTTACCGGTATCATAACCATTGGTAGTTATTACACCACATTTCTCTCCGGCAGCGTTCAGTATCGATTTGATAAGATTAACTGTCGAAGTCTTCCCATCAGTTCCTGTGATCCCAATCAACCGAATATTTTGAGATGGATTATCATAGATCAGATGTGACAATTCAATCAGACTTCGTCGAAAATCGGGAATTCTCACCAGAGGCAAAGGACTGGTTTCCGGTAGGGATTCAGTTGTAATTGCCATCGCAGCACCCTTACTCTTTGCGTCCTGCAAGTATTCCAATCCGTCAAAATTCTGTCCTTTTTTTGCAGCAAATACATAACCGGATTGTAGCAATCTTGAATCTTGTGAAATCCCGGTAACAACCTCGGGAAGCGATCCAAGAACACTAATGACCCTGATTTTCCTCAAGAGTTGAGACACATCTGTCACTTATAATTTCCTCGCCGTAAGTTCACATATATCACCAACTTCTGCTCTTGATCCAACTCTCAATGATTGCTTAACAACCAATCCTGTGCCTTTGGTTTTTACAATTAATCCCGTCGATGTTGCTTTACAAATAGCATCTCGCAATGAATTGTTAATAAAGCGTGGTACAATTACATCTCCACCTGGCAGTTCATTTTCAGGCCCCAATGTCAGATATATTGTCGAACCAGCTTCAACAAGTTCGTCCGTCTCCGGCAACTGATAATACGCAATGTTGCCCCTTCCATGTACTTTCAGCCTTAAGCCTTCAGATTGAATTTGTTTTTTTGCTTCGTTTAAAGGAATCGAACAGTAATCTCCCACTCTGATCATCCTGTCCGGTCCTGATTTCTTTGAGGCACTTGACCTCATTATTTCAGGTTTAAGACTGATGATTCTCTCTGCAATTCTGCGAAAAACAGGCGCCGCCACCACTCCTCCGTAGTATCCACCCTCCTTTGGATCGTCGACAATTATCAAAATCAGAATTTGAGGATCTTCAGCCGGGAAAAATCCACAAAAACTCGATAAATATTTTGATTTATAGTACCCCCCGTTAATTAGATCGGGTTTACTTGCTGTTGAAGTTTTCCCCGCAACACTCAGATCTTTTAAGAAAGACGCCCTTCCAGTTCCATTTTCTACAGCTTCAATTAGAAAATCTGTGAGTTTTTCAGCAGTTCGTTTAGAAATAATCCTCTCACCCGGTCCTATCGGCTTTATTTCCAATCCCTGTCCGGGCGTTCGGGTACCATAAATGATGCTTGGATTAAGAGCTATCCCATCATTTGCAACTGCCTGATATGCCATTGCCAGAGCAAGAGGCGTTACAGCAATTCCCTGACCTATAAGAACGTTTGGTTTTCTTAGCTTTGACCATTTGTCAACGTCGGGAACAGAACCAACTCTCTCTCCCGGTAACTCTATTCCCGTCTTTTGAAAAAAACCAAACCTCGAATAGAACCTCATCAAATCAAATGAGGTTATTGATTCACAGAACTTGATCATTCCGACATTGCTCGATTTGCTTAAGGTC
Source organism: uncultured bacterium (assembly GCA_964387885.1). Taxonomy (GTDB): domain Bacteria; phylum Electryoneota; class AABM5-125-24; order Hatepunaeales; family Hatepunaeaceae; genus JABGPL01. The sequence continues at coordinate 46,262 of CAYLYZ010000014.1, forward strand.
TGTGTAAGAGTAATTAATCCATAATTGTGCACATCATGAATTCTTCTCCCGGAAATTGAAATATATCCCGGATTTGTGTCAACAAGAGAATTAGGTTTGGCAATTTCATTCTCAAGTATCATTGCCATCGGAATAACCTTCATCACTGACCCTAATTCCATTAAATCACAAATACTACTGTTCTTTTGATTAACTGTAGGATAAGACTCGGGATCGTTCGGATTATAATCGTTTTTTGATGACATTGCGAGAATATATCCTGATCTCGGATCAAGGATAATCCCGTTCGCACCCGAAGCATCATGTTCAAACATCGCTCTTTCAAGCTCTTCCTGCAGAATAGATTGAAGGGCAATCTCGACAGTAAGAATTACATCACCACCGTTTATCGCCTGTTTGTGCGATAGATTCTGGCGAATTTGGGGATTCCCATTCACGTCAACATTTACAACACGATGACCGGGTGATCCTCGAAGGATTGAGTCGCAAACAAGCTCAATTCCGCTAACACCATTAAGATCCGGATCACCGAAACCTACGATTTGTCCTGCAATGTTATTGTATGGATAGGCACGACAAAAGTCCGGTTTTTGTATCAGGCTCCATCCAAGCTGTTCAAGCTTATCCGCCTGTTCAGGTGAAATCTTCCTGTCAAGAGTAATCTCATACGCTTTATTTGAGAGAAGTTTGAGATAATAATCCCTGTCTCTGCCGGTTACTGATTCAAGGTCACGAGCCAGTCGCTTCGGATCTAAGAGTTTATACTTATTAATTGCTATTGAAAAATGATTTCCGAGATTCTCAGTCAAAGGGAGTCCATCACGAGAGTAGATCATTCCCCGCAATGGTTCAATTACAAAGTGTTTCCGTCCTCGCTGATCAGCTATCCGATGTAATCCCTCACAATCGAAAAGTTGGATTAAAGTCAACCGCACAAAGGCAATACATATTAATACCAACATTACTGATCCGACAAAGGAAAACCTTTTCCTGGAGTTATAATCTTCTAAGCTCGGATCTCGTTTCATATCTTAACGAGACCTAAGTGAAAGATGTAGCATTGAAATAATCCTGTAATCTAATTTCTTGGGAAATGATGCAACCCATAACGTATCTGCCGGATAATTCTGACAGATCATTCCGAGTTCTTTTGCCTTTTTACTTATCCTAACGTATTCAGTGGATTGAGCAAGATCTAACTCGAGGTTAGATGCTTCATTATACAAGCTGCGATTCGACACTTCCGCCGTAATTAACCTACTTGCTAACATATTATGAAAGTGTTCCTTCCAGACCCAAATTGATCCTAAAAGGAAAAATGCGATTACAAACGTGAGTAATTTGCTCACCCAGTCCGTCGGCAGGTTGATGTAAGTCCTCCACCCCTTCATGTACAGGCTCACTTTGTAGAGTGTATTGTTTAACCGAAAGAATTATTCTGTTTGGCTCAAATTGCCCTTGCAGAATCAGAAAATGAGGCATTAAAGCCTCTGAATTACATCTTTTTTGCAGCTCTCAGTTTGGCAGAACGCGCATAGGGATTTTCACTGATCTCCACAGCACTCGGCGTTACCACCTTCGGAGTCAGGACCTCGAGCTTTGGTTTTGTAGAACAGACACACACCGGAATTTCTGGTGGGCAGTGACATTTTTTGCTCCAGTGTGTAAAAAACTGCTTAACTTTCTTATCTTCAGAACTATCGTACGAAAGACATATCAGCACTCCACCGACCTTTAAGAGGTTCAGCGCAGCAGCCATCGCATTATCTATTGCATCAAGCTCTTCATTTAAAAACACCCTTATCGCCATGTATACACGACTTAGACTCTTGATTTCATATTTACCAGGACAGATTCTGTGAATTATTGCCGATAATTCGGAACTCTTCATTATAGGTCTATTCTTTATAATTTCTGCAGCAATCGGTGAAGCAAGTTTCTCCTCTCCATATTTTCGGAGGATCATCGTAAGTTCTCTCCGCGAAAGTGTATTTATCAAATCTGCTGCTGTCATAGGATCATCCGGTGAATACCTCATGTCAAGTGGTCCGTCGAACTTATGAGCGAAGCCCCTGTCAGGATTTTCAAGCAATTCCCGAGAAACTCCCCAATCCCCGATTATCCCATCTACATCAGCAATACCCTCTTCAGCAGCAATCTGTTCAAGATCGTTATGATTGCCATATATAATGTTTACATTCTTGAATCCACTTAATCGTTTCGAAGCACGTCTAATTGCTTCCGGGTCCCTGTCAATACCAAATAATACCAGTTCTCTTTGTGTTTTCTGAAGCAAACGGATAAAATATCCACCACTCCCCAATGTCAGGTCAAGAAACTTATCTCCTTGTGTAGAAAGGAGAATGTCTGTGACTTTCTCAACCAAAACGGGTTGATGATAATTTAGCATCTTGATATCAGATATTGACTCAAGAGTACTCTATATTCTTGAAAACAATTGCTTTGCAACATCATGGGGATCATAATCAATCTGTCTTAAGTGATCTTTAAAACTCTCTGGTTCCCAGATTTCCATTTTTCCTCTGACGCCAGCAATTGTAACTTTTTTCTCAATACCAGCCCATTTCAGTAAATCACCAGGGATGCGAACACGGTGCTGATTATCGATCTGACACGTAATAGACCATGAATGTAATGCCTGCATCATTTCTCCATAGTCATCATCACTCATGACATTGAGAAAATCATTGTCGAGACTCTCGTTCCATTTTGTCAGTGGAATAAGCAGCAAACAAAGATTACTGCCTTTGGTAGCAACCAGTGTCCGGTTATCAGCTTCCTGAATCATCGACCTGTAATTAACGGGAATTTGAAGTCGAAACTGACCATCAAGTGTATGCTCCCATTTCCATGTAAAATTATACAGGAGGCTTCTCCTTAAAAATCAAATGTTTATGAATCAAATCTCCTAACAATCCCAAATTTTCCCTTTTTGTGCCCTAATCTTACAATTTTTCCCCTATTAGTACCTGATAGGATAATAAAAAAATTCAATCTTGTCAAGGGGAATCTACAAAATATTCACATAAATTGGTAATGAAACACACTTGAATACGCTGGAAACCAAGCCTACTCTTTGATTGGGAAGATTTGTTTTTTTTCCTGTTTTTTATTGATTATTTTCACATCGAAATTATTAGATTCTCAACACATCGACAAAAATCACAAATCAAAAAACAATCGTTGATATGTCACGCTTGATAATCCGGTTCGAGACGAGTTTATAATAACATCTGTAGAAATCCATTATAACATTTCTTGAAATACATACGTTTTGGATCGCGTGACATGGGCTACTTGTTGACCAAGTTTCTTTAAAGAGTAATTCTTAAACATATTTAGTATCAATGTTTATTAAACTCTTACCAATAATGATACCCGGGTAATAAATATCCCGGGCAATACAAACACTTTGCATTACAAGAAACGCTATATTGTAAATATCTTTGTTATTGACACCCCGTAAAATTTGTTGTAACTTGTTAATATGAGCGGATTCACACCTATATTCGAGAACAAACACTTCGATCCTGATTTCTGGCATAAATACTCAATTTGCACATATCCTAACACCGGACAAGGAAAATCCGAATTACCGGATTTCAGCAATCAACTTCGAACTTTTGATGAAATTCTCTCAAAATCAAACATCGCGAGCAATTCATCTTGCAGGACCCATATTCCGGATCAGATATGGATCGGTGCGGGATGTGATCCGTATTGTCGGCAGGAAAAACGGGAACGTCTGACTCGACGAATACTTGAAGTAATTGCAAAACACAAATGTTCGGTGTTCATTGCTACTCGGAATGTACTTGTCTTGCGAGACATCGATCTAATTCAGGAGATCAATGAGATTAGCCATGCAACGGTTGCAATTACGTCTTCAAGTTTGCACATTAAAACTCTGAGATATGTTGAGCCGAGAGCGACCTCTCTGAATAATCGAAAACTAATTGTTAAGCGACTTCAAAGAGCAGGAATTGGAACCGGATTAATGGTTACGCCGTTCATTCAGGGAGCAAACGACAGCACTGCGGAGCTTGAAAAGACCTTTAAATGGTCAGCTGAAAACCATCTTGACTTCGTCCTCTTTCCCAGTTTATTTGCCGATTCGAGAGGGAGGGTAACGAGTAGTTCTAATTTGATTCGGAAAGGTCCAAAAAGATACCCAACCGGGAGACTTTCTCCTCATGAGTCCATCTGTGATTCGTCAACAGATTCAATTATTTTTCAGCTCTCTCGGAGGTTCAACGTTTCGCTAAGAATTGCGAGATTTTGCCCTTCAGATTTCAGAAAGGAGAATTACCGATTTGCCGCTGACCTTGCTGATCTGGCATTTTATCGAAGGCTATGCAGGCTTCCATTCCGAGTTTTGTTGAAAGCAGCGCGGTGCGTTGATTCTTTAAATACGGACATCCGCAACCTGATCAGACAGAATTCACTTCTCAATCAACCCTGGATGGAAAAATCGATTTTACCGGAAGTTAACGCACTTTTAGAAGGTAAGAACACAACGGATATCATTAACTCTTACTCAGTTAGTCCAGGATCAGGTGGAAATCATGAGTAAGAATATCGGGCCTAAGCCTGAAGAAGCCCTTGTTCTCAGGTCAATCCGACATGGTGAAACATCGAGGATTTTAACCCTTTTCAGCAGAAAACATGGAAAGTTTGCTGTTATTGCAAAGGGAGCACGTCGCAGCAAAGGGAGTGGAATATCTGGCACAATCGAACCACCGAGCCTGATTGAAGCACAGGTTTACTTTAAGAAAACTCGATCTGTACAAACTCTCGGGCAGGTTTCACTCATCGATGGATATAGAGCACTAAAAACTGATTTAACTGTAACTGCTTATGCATCTGTTGTCCTTCAATACATGTATCGCTCATTTACAGACGATGACGTAAACGAAGTTGCTTTTATAAATGCAATTAGTGCACTTTCACGTTTAGAGAAAGTACAAAACCACTCTGAGGCTTCAACTACAGCTGCCAGTAAAGGTAGAAATGGAGAAAAACTTCGGTTAATTCTCGGGAATTTCCAATTAGAACTCATCGAAGCCTTAGGATTTGGAATAGATTTATCGCAATGTCCGATCTGCCATAAGACCGAAGCCGACATTGGACGTTACAACCTTCTTGTCTTTGATTCCGGTGGAATTTGCTGTACGACCTGTAAACCATCTGGTAACCAGGCACAACCGCTTACAGGTGAAACCGTCAGGATTCTCCGCAGACTCTCGAGCACTGGAATTTCGGGAATCAAAAACCTTAGGATCAGTAAAATCGCAAGAGATGAATTGATTAAGATACTCGAAAAATACCTCAAGTATCATCAACCATCACTCGGTAATTTGACATCTCTTGCTATGTTAGACAAACTGGAAAACCCAGTTATTATTTAAAGATATTCATCTGGATCGTTTTAGAGAGGAAGCACCCATGAGGAACATTCATTTAATCGTTTTATTACTGTTATTATGCCTTTTAAGCGGTGGATTGTTTGCACAGACTTTTGTTGAAGGCAGCGTTAGTGGCGTATGGGAAAGACCAGGCAGCCCCTATATTGCAACAGAGGCAATATCAGTTGATGATGGTGATACTCTAATAATCGAAGCTGGTGTGGAAGTTCTATTCAGAGTACAATTTCCTTTTTATATTCGCGGCTATATACAGGCAGTCGGTGCTGAAGGCGATTCAATCTATTTCAGACCCGAATCTGAAGAGGAAGATGCTGTATGGGGTGGGATGAGGTTGATCGAAGCGGACAGCCTTACTCATATATCCTATTGTGTGTTTCTGAACGGTCGTGCACTGCAGGATGGTGAACAGTTTATCCCGGAGGCCACAGGTGGGAATCTCTTTATAACTGGGAACAATATCGTCGTTGAAAGATCACGCTTTTCCGGAGGATATGCTCGCAGTACAGGAGGTGGAATCGGTATCTGGACTGGTGCACCAACAATAAGTGAATGCCTGATCTCCGGAAACGGATCGATTTATGGTGGTGGTATTGGAATTTATGCCCAGAGTGATCCTGTGATCGAAAACTGCCTGATCGAAGCGAATATGGTTCAGCGTAACCGGAATCCCGGTGGTGGTGGGATGTTTATCTGTCTTCAGTCAAATCCAACTATCTCGAACTGTGATTTCATTGGCAATGTCTCTAACGGTGAGAACCGGTGGGATTATAATATAACGGGTGGTGGTGGATTATATATAGGTTTTGAATCTAATCCCGATTTTGACAACTGCAGATTTGTAGGTAACATATCAATGGGAGCTTCCGGTGATGGTGGAGCTATGGCAATTCGAGCTGCTTCCAGCCCTCATTTCATAAGCTGTATTTTCGATCAAAATGAATCGAGGGATTCGGGGGGTGGACTGTACATTCGTGATCAGGGAACGAATCCCCTGTTCGAGTATTGCATTTTCAGCAGGAATACTATAACCGATGGGGATATGGACGGTGGTGGAGTCTACATCCGGGCTGGTTCTGGTTGTGAAATCAGGTACAGCCAATTCGTAAATAATGTCTCAGACTGGGGGGGTGCCCTCGGTGTAAAAGAGCCTCCCGCCTGCAATATTCACCACAATTTGTTCATAAACAATGGATGTCGACTTGGAGGTTCAGCAATATCAACAGATGATGATCTTGGACCAGAAAATCCATTGATAATTCACAGTTGCACATTTGTAAATCAGCGTTATACCGGCTTGAATCCTGTACCACTAACCGCTCGCCCTCGAGGTAATTCCCGAGTAGTGATTTCAAGCTCTATCATCTGGGACCCAAATCCTCATTTTCCGGATGACAACGTCTTCGTTAATTATTCACAAATCCGGGACGGGTATGATGGAGAGGGAAACAGCGATCTTGATCCCCTCTTCTTTGAACTCGACTCGACAATGTACAGCCTGAGCGGTAACTCACCGTGTATCGATACAGGACATCCCGATCTCCCCCCCGATCCTGATGGCAGCCCCGCTGACCGCGGGTGGCTCCATTTCCCGGGAAATGCATTTGATGGCATGCAGGTTGATTCATTAGCCATCGAAATTGAATACATGGGCTCAGATACACTACGCCTGTCATATATCAATAATACTGAAGTCCCAATATACATAACCCCTCTTGACAGAGCCGGTGAGGGTGATCCTTTAGCTTACATCAATGTTTCAGCTTATACAGGCGACTCGGATATTAATGGCATAGCAGCAACAAAAGATGGTTGTTTCCTATCCGGAGGCAACAATGGACAGGAAGGAAACAATATTTACTATTTCGAGGATTTTAACTTCTCAAACCAGTTCGAACAACCAGGTGATCCTAACGGTGTCGGCTTCTTAGACCTGACATCCGATGGTGAAGAAGTGATATTCGGCGCTGAGTCTAATCGGGCTTATGAATTCACAACCGATGGAGAACCGGGAGATCCTTACGATATCAGGTATAATGAAGATCCTCCGATTGAATATGTGAAAGCAATGACCGCAATCTTCGAGGAAAATGGCGCGAATTGTGATTTTTATTTAACCGGTGACGAAGGCTTTATTGTATGCGCTGACGGTGATATGTGGGAACGCGACAGGATGGAAATTGGTGAGCGGATTTTCAGTATGGCTGCCAAGAAAAACAGCGATGCTATTTATATTATCACACAATCGGAAGAAGGAGAATACCTGCTCTCGATACTTCAACTCGATGACGGTTCAATATTCCCACTATACAACATCAATACTTTAGACGGATTCTCACTGTCAAGTATTGATATCACTCACAATATGATAAATGGGAAAGCCCATTTACTTGGGATTCTGCAGGGAGATAACGATGGCTCAGACATGATCTTCTTCGAGGAATTGTATACTTCGTGGTTGGTCGTGAGACCGGAAGTTAAACGGGTGCTCCCCGGAGAAGAAGTGTTTTGGGATATTGTATTTGTCGGCAGTGAAGTTGAACCGGGTGATTACATGTCCAGTATTGCCATATCCATTAATGGCGGAGGTGTCAGGAACACCATCCCGACATATATGACCGTATTACCAGAACCGGAAGACACAAATGCAGTTTCACCAAACCATCCGGAATTACCTAAGAATCTGGTACTGAGCAACATATTCCCCAATCCATTTAATGACCGGGCTCGATTCACTTATTCAATTAATGAACCGGGCTGGATGAATATCTCATTGATTGATCAGCGTGGACGTCTTGTGAGATTATTGGAGGATGGACACAAAACAACTGGTGATTATCAGGGATGGATTAACGCAAATTCAATCCCATCGGGAGAATATTTCCTTAGATTAGCGTTAAATAAGAAGAAGGTAACGAGAACGGTAATTATTCTGAAGTAGAGAAACATGAAAAGAATTTTGATACTGTTGATAAGTTTGATCTTTGTGACATCGCTCAGCATCGTGTTTACAGGCTGCGGAGCAAGCTCGGGACCCACCGGAGCAGTTATTACAGATCCAGTTCCGGAAATCGGGGAAATGGTTCTTGTACCGAGTGGTGATTTCCGAATGGGGAGCCAGCCTTTCACATTCGATGCAGATGAAAATCCGCTGCATACGGTAATGCTTGACGCTTATTATATAAATATTTACGAAGTAACTAACGCAGAATACGCTTCTTTCCTGAATGATTCAGTCACCGGAGGTGTTCACCATTACTGGTATGAGATGGAGATTACGCAAACAGCTGATGGATTTAAAGCAACACCCGGACTGGAAAAGTACCCGGTAAGATATGTTAATCACGAAAATGCAACAGCTTATGCTGACTGGCTTGGTGGTAGTTTACCTACAGAAGCCCAATGGGAAAAAGCTGCCCGTGGTCCGGGAAACGAAAGACACTTCCCCTGGGGCAACCACATATATTCCGGTCAGGCAAATTATGACAATCCCGATGGATTAGTCGAAGTCGGGATCGCTACGGGAAGGTCGTATTATGGTTGTTTCGACATGGCAGGCAATGTCTGGGAATGGACAGCAGACTGGTATCAAGCCAATTATTACCAGTATTCACCACGAGATAATCCTCCCGGACCTTTAACAGGTGAAATAAAAAGCGTACGCGGTGGTGGATATATGAACTACAATGTAGAACAACTCAGGTGCGCGGAACGCCAGGCGGTTCTCCCAGAGAAACGATACCCTGACCTTGGATTTAGATGTGTGATCGATTCCGCCGATTATGTTCTTGAATTTAATGAAAGGTAAGTATACTGATCAGTGACAGTTTTCTGGAAAAGGCACAATCTTCTGTGCCTTTTCTTCTCAAATGATTGTGAATTATGCATTCCATTGCTGAAATAACTTTAGAATCGGGAGTACCTGAATTTATCGCCCATCGCGATCTCAAGAATCTTGCGAAACGGTTACGAATGCTCGGATTCGACTGTCAGTACGATGGTGGTATGTCAACGTCAGGGATCATTGCCGATGCAATTGAAAACAAAAGGTTGTTATTGACAAATAAACCGCTTCTTCCAACAGCTCGACTAAAAACTCACCGATTCTCGTCAGAAGATACAGTTGTTCAACTGCGGGAATTAAATCAGTTGTACAACCTTTCAGAACGGGCAATTCCGTTTTCCCGCTGTATAGACTGCAATATGCCGTTTATACAGATAGAACAAGATGATACGGAAAAGAAAATCCCAGCTTCGATAAGAAAACGGAGATTGGAAGTCGTTAAATGTCCTGAATGCAGTAACCGATTCTGGCATGGCAGTCACGTTGAAAGGATGATTAAGTTGATTAAGGAATCCGGAATCATTATTGAAAATACAGGATAGGTAGAACAAGCATTCCTGCTTGTTTTCGACCTTTGTGCGAAAAATACTAAAAACTGGAGTAGCGAAGCCATTCTTCGCGCAGTTCAGCTGCATAAAAGCTCGAAGCATGGCTTCGCTACTCCAATAATGATGGTAATTAAGATAGAAATAATTAACTACAACAAATATGCCCGGTAGTTTCGACAACGTTTTCATCGACCGGGTACGTGATTCGGTTAACATTGCCGATATTATTGGCGATTACGTCACTCTGAAACGCAGCAGCGGGGGCAGTTCACTTGGTCTCTGCCCCTTCCACAAGGAGAAAACTCCCTCATTCAGAGTTCACTCTGACAGAGGTTTTTACAAGTGTTTCGGCTGTGGCAGAGGCGGGAATGTATTTACATTCCTGATGGAAGTTGAAGGGCTTTCCTTTGTGGAGGCTTTGAAAAATATTGCAGAACGATCAGGTATTGAGCTTCCCAAACAACAATTCAGCCCCGAAGCACAAAAATCGCGCACAGATCGAGACAAAACCCTCGATTCTCTACTGCGAGCTTCCAACCTGTATCAAAAACAGCTACTCGGTAATAACCCTAACAAAAGCGGCAAACCAACCGGTATCTCCCCCGATGCGGGAAAAGCGTACAAGTACCTGATTGATCGAGGTATAGATCATGATATGATTGTCAGGTACAAACTCGGTTGGTCGGAACGGGGCTGGGACGGACTGGTCTCGAATTTGAAACGCAGTGGTGTCGATGGTCATACTCTCGTACAAGCCGGACTCGCGCATCAGAAAAAAACCGGAACAGGATTTGTCGACAAATTCCGTGCGCGGGTAATGTTCCCGATCCTGAACCTGTCCGGAAAACCAGTCGCTTTTGGCAGCAGGCGTATTGATGGCATCACCCCCGACGATGATGATGCGAAATACATCAATAGCCCGGAAACATCAGTTTACCACAAAGGCGAAAACCTCTACGGATTATTCACATCCAGAGAACACATCCGTAAGGAGGGATTTGCCTATCTAGTTGAAGGATACACCGACCTACTCGCATTAGTCAGAGCCGGAATCCAAAACGTAGTCGCCTCTCTTGGAACAGCGCTGACCGAGTCGCAGGCGCGACTGGTCGGCAGATTTGCCAAACGTGTCGTCATCCTTTATGACTCCGATTCGGCTGGAGTGAGTGCTGCAATCAGAGCCTCAGATATTTTCACATTAGCCGGACTTGAAGCCGAAGTCGTTAAACTACCAGAAGGAGAAGATCCTGACTCAATCCTGCAGGCAAATGATGCCGAACATTTACAGAACATTCTTGCCGAAAAACTGTCTTTTGTTGAGTTCAGAATCCGTTCCGAGGGTTTCGAGCAATCTCAGGGTCAAATGGACAGGATCAAATCTGCGCGAGGATTACTTGGCACGATAAAGTCAATCACTGACCCATTAAGGCGAGATGTGTTACTTCAGGAACTTTCAATTCAGATCGGAATCCGCAGGGAATCACTTGAGCAGGCAATGTCGGAATTAAGAGTCCGCAGACCTGCCGAAACAAATGGTGAGAAGCTCAACCTTAAGTTCTCCGGTGACGCAATACCTGAACGCGACTTCCTCCATGCTTTACTCACACACCCGGTTACCGCCATGGACTGCGTCGGAAAACTTTCTCCTGAGCAGATAACAGACCCATTTTTGAAAGAACTGTTCCTACTCTTCGAGCAAGCATATCTGCGCGACGAAGTCCTTGATGTAAAAACATTGCCTGAGAATTTCATTAGTCCTGCACAACGTGCCTTCGTAGCCTCAGCCGTCATGGACAGCGAAGAATCAACCCCCGAACGCGCTACCGAAGAAGCCGAGCAATCCATCCGCGCCATCCAGCGCCGCGACCTTATCAAACGCACCAAAGAGCTTGAAATGCTATTGCATGATGCTGACAGGGATAAGACTGATATTCAGGATTTGGGAAGAGAGCTAATTGAACTGAAAGAGAAATTAAGGGAACTTTCTGAGTTTGAAAAGTAGCTCTACCCAATTGTAGGGGCACGTCGCACGTGCCCTAGCCACCTATAAATACTTCAGTTGTGTAGATCGGATTCTTAATCCGACAATAAACACCATTGAGAGATCGTCGGAATAAGATTCCGACCTACGTAACTGGATTTTTCAAAGATTTCTAATGAGATTTAACACTCGAATACTCATTTTTGCTGCATTCTTTTCGATGCCAGTTGCATCGTTAGCTGGTATTGATGGAAAAATACCTGACCAGGCAACGGACTCAGACATTACACTCCTCATAGCATACATCTTACTCGCACTTGTAGTATCATTTTTGTGCTCGATCGCGGAAGCAGTTCTTCTAAGCGTGACTCCCTCCTATATAGAAGGATTGAAAGAGAAGAAACCGAAATTGTCCCGTCGATTGAAGAAGTTGAAACAGGAAAACGTCGATCAGTCTCTCGCAGCAATACTCACTCTGAACACAATCGCGCACACTATCGGAGCTATTGGTGCAGGGGCTAAGGCAACAGCAGTCTTCGGCAGTGTCTGGTTTGGTCTGTTTTCGGCTGTTATGACACTGCTCATACTTTTTCTGTCCGAAATCATCCCGAAAACCTTGGGCGCATTACACTGGGTAGTACTTACCAGACCGGTAGCTTTCTTCGTTCAAGCATTAATTTACCTGCTGTTCCCCCTCGTCTGGATATCAGAACAACTCACCCGAATATTCTCACGAGGACAGGATATTCACGTCTTCAGCCGCGACGAGCTGATAGCCATGACACGCATCGGAGAAGAGACAGGAGACCTCCGCGGCGACGAATCCCACATTATCCGCAACCTCTTTGATTTCAGCGTACAAAAAACCACAGACATAATGACCCCCCGCACGGTAATCACAGCCCTACCCGAATCGCTAACCGTCCTGGAGGCTGCCGAACAAGCAGTGAATATTCAGTTTTCGCGACTGCCAGTATATGAAGGCGATCTTGACAATATAACAGGATTTATCCTGAAAGAAGACATTTTGCTGAAGAAGCTCAAGGGTGAGGAATCCATCCCGCTCACATCAATACGTCGAGTTATACATATAGTACCGGAATCAATCCCGCTGCCAGATCTCTTCAGAGACCTGTTAACACTACGAAAACATATCGCATTAGTAATAGATGAGCACGGCGGTACAAGCGGACTGGTAACCCTTGAAGACCTGGTGGAAACAATGGTTGGTCAGGAAATTATGGACGAGACAGATACAGTAACTGATATGCAGGAACTGGCACGTAAGAAGTGGAAGTATCGTGGTAGAGATAAAACAGCACTGTAGGGGCACGTGGCGACGTACCCTTGTCACCTACTGAACTTGCAGTTCATACAGTGTTCGTGGCCCGGACAGCCCTTGATTGCTTGCAGAGTTCAAAGCACATTGTATTTATTTAATCTGCAACATTCCAAAATTCAAGCTGTCCGGGTTCGAGTGGTGTCAGGTGCCCTCACCTGACACTTAAATCGTTGTTTTTAGTCCCGTAGGGGCGAATAATCATTCGCCCATCGTACCGGCACATCGCCACGTACCCTTTCCACAAACAGGATAAATTCCGGAGAACTCCAAATGCAAAAAATCAAAATAACCCACAACCCCAGCGAGACCGAATTAAAAGAAATGGGAGTATTCACCTGGTCAATCTGGACAAAGGAAATATCAAATTTCCCCTGGCATTACGATTCCACAGAAACTTGCTATTTATTAGAAGGCGAAGTAATCGTCACCCCCGAAGGCCAGGAACCTGTAACAATCGCAAAAGGCGACCTCGTAACCTTCCCCAGCGGAATGTCCTGCACCTGGGACGTAAAACAACCCGTCAGAAAACACTACAGGTTCGATTGACATCTGTTGTTATTGGGTGGTGTCAGGTGCCCTCACCTGACACTTAAATCGTTGTTTTCAGTGCCGTAGGGGTGAATAATCATTCGCCCAATTGTCCGGGCACGTCGCCTCGTGCCCTTGTTCCAGGCAGAAAAAGTTCGGCATAGGGTACCGACCAACACAAATACAAACATCTGTATTTTAGTAAATCGACATTCCAATCAAACGAGAGAAGCAGATGAGTGCAAAAATGACTTCAGAAATTTGCCAGAGATGTTCGTTTTTCGATACTAATTATGGCACATGCAGAAAAATACGCGAGAATATCCGGGATTATCCAAAAAAATTCTCCAAATGCAATGGAGTTCACTTCTCAGGAATAGATAATGTAAACATCAGCGATGTTCTGTCTGACATTCAAAATAGTAAGAAAAGTACCAAATCGACAAAGAGAGAAACAAATCTCAAAAAGGAAGAATTTCCAGCTATCGGCAGAATGAACAGGGCACGGTATTTAATGTTTCGGGTAGTTCAACTTCTTGCTATGGCTGTCGGCTTTATGATTATTGAGTCTATAGGTACATATAATGTTCTCGGAGGATTATTATATGTCATTCTTGTCGTAGCCAATATTGGTTATGATGTTCTCCTCGGGATTTACAGGCTGCATGATCTTGGACGTCCGGGAGATCATTATTTACTTATGTTGATCCCCTTTTACAACATCTATTTCAGTCTTCTCCTGTTCTTTAAAAAGGGTGAGCCTCGCAAAAACGAATACGGATATGATCCTCTTTTGGAGATGTCAGAAAGTTTGTCATAGTAAGATGCCGACAAACAGGAGTACCAGCCATTAGGCCGTGCAGGAATGACAATTTCCACAGAACGTAGGTCGGATTCTTAATCTGACGAAAAAAAACCGTTTGAAATTCTGTCGGAATAAAATCCTAACCAACTCAGCAAGGTTCTCTCCCCCCTGCTATTGCAGAGCCTGTCCTCGCGAAGGCGGGGAGGGGAAATTAATGGGGGGGTACACCGGAAAAAGTCCGGTTTAGACAAATACTTAAATAATATAATCAAATATATGCCCAGTATTACAACTGAGATTGTGTTACGGGTATTAATCCTACTTTAAAAGCACTACTTTAGTTTCCTGCTGAGTCCTATATCCACCTTTATCTTTCAACCTAATAAAGTACATTCCCGACTCAAATCCTTCTGAATCCCAATTCGCATTATACTGACCAGCAGGTTTCATACCTCGTTCTAATACCTTTATCTGCCTGCCTTGAAGATTAAAAATCCCAATCTCAATATCCATGGAAAATGGGACTGAGTAGTTGACTCTTGTACTGCTGTTAAACGGATTAGGATACGCAGGTTGCAGGCAAATAACTGACGGAGTTTCGGTATTGTTATTACCAACAACCTTGAGTGCCGCAGAACAGTCGTAAACTCCTATACAGGATTGATGGGCCATATAAACGTAAGGAGGATCGATTTCCATGGATCCTAACTGCAGCCTCTGATCATCCCTAATGAAGTATTGCCCGACTATTTCAGGATTTTCGATATCTGATATATCGAAAATCCTGATTTGAGGATCACGACCATTTCTACGGGCGGTTCGTGCAATCACATAGTCGGAATACAAATGAAAATCGTAAACTGTGTCAACAGGATTATACTCCATAAGCAATTCAGGATAAATGGGATCATCAAGAGAATACACAGCAAGATTTCCGTCAGCAATATATAATCGATCATTGGACACTTCTACACATCTCACATGACCCTGTCTGTTAATTCTGCTTCTAGTAAATGGGTTTTGTCGATCGGACACATCTACAATTCTAACTCCTTCATCCCATGTTGAAACATAAGCCCAATTATTATAAACTGCAATATCTTGCGGTGAGTTGATCTCCTCGATGAACCACCTTTCATTTTCCCCATCTAACGGCATGGGCGTTATCATCAGTCCACGTGGCCAAAATGTACTGTAGAGATAAAATTCGGAAGGGAAGATTGACGTGACGCTACTTTGAGTCTCGAACAAAGGATTGATAAGTGAGGGATTCTCTGGATCATCAACATCAATACAATAAATAGCATAGGGACCTCTTGATTCGAGATAAAGCCTGTTATCGTAAAGTTCTCCGTTGTACCCGGATAGATTCTCATTGTTTATTCTCAGTGATGATATCGTTTGAGGATTTTCGGGATTTCGAATATCTAACACATACAAGTCTACTTGACGACGGTCTCGACTTTCAAAAGCATAAAGTATATCGTTCTCAATAGCAGCAAGACTCATACCTTGTACCGGATAATAAACACCCACACTGTCTGGGGGAAATCCATTTTCAACAGAATATATATAATACCCAAAACGTTGTCCATTAAATCGATCACCATTGGTTGTAAAACAAAGATAGTCACCATATTCAAACGCATATCCTGAAATGCTGGGACATGGACGACAATCTAATCTTCTCGGATTATCAATATCAGAAAGATCCAACACCAACCATTCCAACCATGTTAAGTCGTCCCATTCCTGCATAAGTTGTGCAATATAAACTTCTTCATGATAACGAATCATTATCCACGCCTGTATTCTACGCCCTGCTATGCTCCAAACAACCTCGGGATTTTCCATATCACCAATATCATACAGAAAAATCCCATCCTCATCGGCAGCAATCAAAACATGACTCTCGAAAAATTCCATATCCTTCACAATTACATCTGTTTCTGAAAGAAGCACCGGATTGTCTATGTCACCAATATTAATGATATGTAGTCTTTCACCACCTAAAAAAATCACATCATTATTAATGGCAATGGCTCCAACTTGACCATTGATGTCCATTTCAGAAATTATTCTGGGGAAATCATGGTTTATGTTGAAAATTTGTAAAACGCTGTCTGAGCTGCATGCAAAAAGAATTGTATCGCGTTGGGCAAGAGCAGTGTACCCACCTTCTCGCTCGATCATCTGCAGGTGGTTTGGAGTTTCAAAATTTGAGATATCATAAAGAGAAAGACCTTCTGCATGGGCATGATAAAGTCGATCATCCACAATTTTGAAATCTCCGTTACCTCTGTTTTGAAGCCAATATGTTCCGATTTCTGTTACATTCTCTGGGTTTGTAAGATCGAGCACGCTGTACCGATCTGATTTTAAAAGGAATACATAGTCATCGACGATCTGGTGACGAAATCCGTTGGATGTCCATGAATTATGAAACAATTTTACTCGTTCAATCCCAAAATTATCTTGGCTATAAGATTGTGCAGACAATAATATTAGCACAAAAAGCATTATACAACTTTTCATTTTCATTGTTGCTCCGTGGATTCTGGCTCTTAAATAAACTCATAGATTCTTTTCAATATAGCTATTATATGCTTCTGGCGCAACTCGATAATAATTTCAAATATAAATTGTTATAACAGAAGTTTTATGCACGAGTGTCGTTCCCCGTACAAAAAAAACAGGGGCGCACAACCGTGCGCCCCTACAGTTCATTCACAAATCCCGCTCTAACCTATTCCTTAGGATGCACAATATCATCATACAAAACATTCCCAACATTCATATCATCCGGCAACGGAGCTTCTTCATCCAAATCTAAGCAGCGCATGACACCCGGTTCAACCTCCTTGTACCGCAGACCCGATTCCGGACAGGTCATTATGCCCTCTGCATCGGGGTTTTCCAACGGCAACCCATGACGACTTACCCAGCCCTTCTGACGTGCGGGAACACCAAGCATCATTGCGTAATCCGGAACATCCTTCGGGACGACTGCTCCGGCTCCGATGAATGCGTAGCGACCGACAGTGATACCGCAGACAATTGTCGCGTTAGCTCCGACACTGCAGCCACGTTTGAGTAAAGTCTTCTCATACAGGGCATGACGGTTGACCTGCGAGCGTGGATTGGTGACATTTGTCAGCACGCAGGATGGCCCGAGGAAAACGTCGTCTTCGATGATTGTCCCTGTGTAAACGGAGATATTGTTCTGCAGCTTAACGTTGTTGCCCATGATCACGTCGTTGGCGATGTGTGTGTTCTGACCGAAAATGCAATTCTTACCGATCTTAGCATTCTTCATAACATGAGAGAAATGCCAGATTTTTGTGCCTTCTCCGATCTCGACGTTATCACCTGTGAATGATGTTGGATGCAGGTAAAATGTCGGTTTTTCTTCCGACTTTTCCGGTCTTGAGCTCACATCGACTGTTGATTTACTTCCGTTTCTAAGTGAATCTTCTGCAATTTCCAACACCTTCAATACTTCCACTCCATTATTTCCATCTGTAAGAGGCTGGGTTCCGGTTTCTACACAGTTGATGAAATGTTTGATCTCCGCAGTCAATGGCATATCACCTTCGTAAGTAACGATTTCAGCTTCACTTTCACGTTTTACAGGTGATCCATCAACCCAATCTATTCCTTTCGGGTATAGTTGTAGTTTTTTCTCTGTCAGTGAATCCTCGAATACAACCATGTTCTTGTCGCCAATCACCACCAACCGATGCTCTTTGAAGGGGTGCAGCCAACTGACATGTATGTGAGCTGCAATGTTATTAGGGTAAGTCAGGTTGGTCATCGTTACATCATAGATTCCGGGTTGCAGAAATTCTCCTCCACTGGCGGAGATCCCATTTGGTGTAGAACCAACGAGGTAATTAATTATTGAGATATCATGGGGTGCAAAACTCCAGAGAACATTCTCCTCCTTTCGGATCTGACCGAGATTAACTCGGTTGGAGTAGATGTATTGAAGTTTGCCGAGAATTCCATCGTCTATCATCTGCTTGATCTTCTGAATAGCAGGATGATAAAGCATCACATGACCGACCATCAGGATTCTGTTATGTTTGACAGCAAGGGCGGTCAAATCTTCCGCTTCCCGGCTGAACAACGTTATGGGTTTCTCTACTAAAACGTGTTTTCCACCTTCAATCAGACTTTTCGTAACCGCGTAATGAGTTTCAGCAGGCGTTGCTACCGATACACCCAGAATGTCTTTATTGGCTATCAGTGCTTCCATATCACCGGATACATCAACTCCGGGATAATCCTTCGCGATATTTTTCCTCAGTACGGGATCAACTTCAACAACAGCTCCCAATGCATTTAACTGATTGTATGTCCGGACATGGTTTTTGCCCCAACGTCCGGCTCCGACAACAGCATATTTACCCATTATAGAACTCCCTGATTGAGCCAATCACATGATCAAGCTGGTCTTTTGTAAGTTCCGGATAAATCGGCAGCGCTAATGAACCGTTCGCAGCTTTTTCTGATTCCGGATAATCACCTTCCTTAAGTCCCAAATCTTTAAAACACGGTTGCATGTGGAAAGGTACGGGATAATATATATTCGTGCCGATTTCCTTTTCACCGAGATAAGCCATCAATTCATCACGTCGCGGTACCAAAATCACGTATTGATTGTATATGTGATATTCGCGATTATAAGCTATGACAGGTGTCTTCACCTCCGGAATATCAGCCATTTGTTCATCGTAGTATGCTGCGTTCTTTTGTCGACCAGCATGCCAGCTGTCTAAATGGGGCAATTTTACCTGCAGTATTGCCGCCTGCATCGGATCGAGCCGGAAATTACCACCGATGTATGAGTGATAATACTTCGGTTTCGCACCATGATTTCTTAATAACCTGAGATAATCAGCAAACTCATCATCATTGGTCACAACCATACCACCATCACCGGCAGCTCCGAGATTTTTCGAAGGGAAGAAAGAGAAGCACCCAGCCAGCCCAATTGTGCCGACTTTCGCAACTTTATCTCCCATCGGGATTTGGGAACCGATAGCCTGAGCGCCGTCTTCTATTACAGGTATGCCATATTTTTCAG
The DNA here is from genome assembly GCA_964387885.1 of uncultured bacterium. Taxonomy (GTDB): domain Bacteria; phylum Electryoneota; class AABM5-125-24; order Hatepunaeales; family Hatepunaeaceae; genus JABGPL01. The sequence continues at coordinate 65,843 of CAYLYZ010000014.1, forward strand.
ATACTTCCATTAAAACATTCATGTCAGCTGTTTGTCCATAGAGGTGGACAGGCAGGATAGCTTTTACCTTTTTCCGCTCCGAATCACTCATATTTCTAAGTGATTCATCTACTTTATCGGGATCGAGATTATATGTATCAAGATCAATATCCGCCATCAGTATTTTGGCGTTAAGCCGCGCAATGACACCGGCAGTCGCAAAAAACGAATAAGGTGTAGTTAGAACACAATCTCCGGGACGAATGTTCAGTCCCATCAGAGCGACCAAAAGGGCGTCTGTACCTGAAGATACACCTATCCCATGTTTAGCTCCGAGGTATTCGGCAATGGATTTTTCAAACTTTTCAACAACAGGACCCATTACATAACGAGTCGAATCTATAACTTGAGTAACCGCTTCGTAAATTTCTTCGCGAAGAGAATTTAGTTGAGGTATAAGATCTAATGGTGGAACTCGCATTGAATCTCCTTAATCTGAGTACTTTGCAAATGTAAAACTTAAACAATAAATTTATCATTGTTTTCATTAAATTCAACATAATATCTCGAAGAAATATCACATTTATTAAATATAAATCTACTATTTGTCAGTTTCCAAATATCCTGAACTCACCAAATACACAAATTGCTTGCATAACTTTTCATTCGTGGATATCTTTCGACAACGGGTTTGTAACCTCTCTCTTAACTTATTTGATTAAACGAGGAGATCACGGCTATTGAAAAGGCTGAATTCGGTCAAGTTACTCAACTTAGAAAGAATGAAAAAGAAAGTGCTCTATACTCTTCGTCTCCAATTCCTTCTTTTAATACCGGCTTTCAATTTGGGATGCCAAAAAGATGTTCCCACACCGAATCCTTCCGGTACTCTCGAGGCAATCGAAATTGATGTTTCCACCGTTTTACCCGGTGAAGTAACCGAAGTTAGATTTGAACTCGGTGATAGAGTCAACAAATTCGATACACTCCTAACTATTGATACCGAGTTATTGAAACTCCAGCGTTCTCAAATAGAATCAAGTCGAAGCACAATCAATGCCCAGCGTCAACTCGCCAAATCTTCTATCAAACAAGCAAAACGAAATCTCGAGTGGCTCAATACATCGCTGGAAAGAGTAAACAATTTGTTTGAGGAGGGCACAACAACCCAGCATCAGGTTGATGAACTGACAGCAAAATATGATCTTGCACAGCTCCAGGTTAAGAATGCTGAAAACCAGTTGGGGGTCCTTGATTCTGAAGAAATCCGGTTGAATTCATCACTTGCTGTATTTGATCGTCAATTGAAAAATGCTGTCATTACAGCTCCTGCTTCAGGTTCTGTCTTAATTAAATCCATCGAACCGGGTGAGATTGCTCAACCGGGAAAACCTCTTTTAAGAATTGCAGATCTCACCAAAATGGAAGTAAGAATCTATCTTGCTGAAGAGGATCTTGATAAAATCAGTATTGGATCAAAACTCCCCGTTCTGGTAGATGCACTCGAAGGTGAAAAGATAGAAGGCATCGTAACCTGGGTCAGTCCGGAAGCTGAATTTACACCAAAAAATACACAGACCAGGGATGCAAGGACACAATTGGTGTTCGCTGTAAAACTATTGATTAATAATCCGGACGGCAAACTGCATATAGGCATGCCTGCCGAAGTTAAGATATAATTGACGTTGATAGATTTAAATAACGAAAGCTCCAAAAACGCTGCTCTCAACCTCGATGGATTGGAAAAGAGTTATGGAAAGATTAAGGCACTATATAACCTCTCTCTAACAGTTAATCCCGGTCAGATAATCGGATTAATCGGTCCCGACGGAGCCGGGAAAACTACCGCAATGAGAATCGCCACCGGATTGCTCAAACCAGATACAGGATCAGTAAGAATCTTAAATATCAATCCCTTCCAAAAACCACTGAGGGCAAAGGAACTAATCGGGTACATGCCCCAACGCTTCAGCTTATATCCAGACTTATCTGTTGGTGAAAATTTACAATTCTTTTCTGATCTATATCTCGTATCGAAACGAGATAGATTTGAAAGACAGGAGAGGCTGATGAAATTCAGTCGTCTTAGCCCTTTTATTAACAGACGCGCGGGAAATTTATCAGGCGGAATGAAACAAAAACTCGCTCTGATGTGTGCCTTAATCCATACTCCAAAACTCCTGATCCTCGATGAACCTACAACTGGAGTTGATCCGGTCAGCAGGCAGGAATTTTGGATTATACTCAATGAACTTGCCGAACAGGGAATTGGTTTACTCGTCAGTACTCCATATATGGATGAGGCCTCCAGGTGCGATGAAATCCTGATGATGCATAACGGGAAAATTATCGGAACCGGAAACCCGGATGATATAACGTCACTTTTTCCACACAGACTTTTAGAGATTAGAGGCGAAAATCTAACAACCGCTAAAGAGCTCCTTGAAGAAAAACTCCCGGAATTATTGATTCAGAGATTCGGTGACAAACTCCATATCCCGTACTCTGAAGAAGGTCAATATGCTGATATCAGATCAATTTTACCGGCTGCACTGAGTATCAATTCCATCAAGCCAGGAATTGAGGATACTTTCGTAGCGTTGATGGGCAAACAGGAATCGATTTTAGAAAAGCCTGAGGATTCACATCAATGACCGATTCCAACCAAAATGATAATAATGCTGCAGTACAGATCGAAAACCTCACCCGCAGATTTGGCAATTTCACTGCCGTTGATCGGATCAATCTCTCTGTAAAACGAGGTGAAATTTTTGGATTCCTCGGAGCAAATGGAGCAGGTAAAACAACTGCGATAAAGATGTTGTGCGGTATTCTGCGTCCTTCTGGTGGAAAAGCCTGGGTCGATGAAATAAACATTAATACTCAGCCTGAATTGGTCAAACGGAGAATTGGCTATATGAGCCAGAAATTCAGCCTTTATAACGACTTGACCATTTCAGAAAACCTGACATTTTACGGTGGAATCTACGGAATAAAGAGAAAAGAAATTTCTGAACGGAAAGGTGACCTCTTAGATAGGCTGAAATTGAATGATTTCAAAAACCGAATGACAGCCTCTCTTCCGCTCGGATATAAACAGCGTCTTGCCCTTGGGTGTTCGGTACTTCATCGTCCACGTGTTTTATTCCTTGATGAACCGACCGGGGGAGTCGATCCGGTAGCTAGACGTGAGTTCTGGGATCTGATTTATAAATTATCAGACCAGGGAACAACAGTTTTCGTTACGACACACTATATGGATGAAGCCGAGTATTGTAACCGAGTCTCGATTATGGATCAGGGTAGAATAATCGCAATAGGTCAACCTGAAGAGTTAAAACATACACATAATGCTGAGACGATGCAGGAGGTATTTTTTCAAGTCGTAAAACCGGAGCTTGTGTGAGAAGAATTATTGCAATAGCCCGAAAGGAATTCCTGCATATACTCCGCGATCGACGCAGTCTTGCTGTTGCTATCCTTATGCCCTTACTCATGGTTTTGCTATATGGTTTTGCGATAGACATGGATTTGAAAAATATCAGAGTTGGGATTCTGGATTTCAGCAATAGTTCCGACTCCAGAACTTTTATTCGTGAAATGGTTTCAAGCAAGTTTATCGTTGAATCTGAAAGGCTAAGCAATCGCAATGAGATTGAACCCGGCTTCCGTCAAAATAAATACCGAGCAGTTATTATTTTTCCAACAGATTTCGGCACTTCTTTGATTCGGAATCCAATCACTCAAATCCAGATTATACTCGATGGTGCAGACGGAACCTCAGCCGCAACGGTTGCTAATTATCTCAGTGCTGTTACTGTCAGGTTAAACAAGGAATTTGCAAAAGAAGATTTTGGAATTGAGAGATTACCTATCGAAATCCGGACAAGGATTCTTTTCAATCCGGAGCTTAAGAGTGCCCATTTTATAGTTCCTGGGCTGGCTGCCCTTATTATGATGATGATTTGCGCCTTATTGACAAGCATTGCTCTGACACGCGAAAAAGAGACCGGCACTATGGAGCAGATATTAACAACTCCGGTGGCCTCTCCTCAGGTGATCCTTGGAAAACTGTTCCCCTATATGATCATCGCTTCTGTTGATGCAACTCTCATCTTCCTTGTCGGAAAAATTGTTTTCGATGTTCCAATGAACGGTTCCTGGTTTGCACTGGCTGGTTACAGCATGGTATTTATCCTGATTGCCCTTTCGCTGGGTTTGTTAATCTCTTCTGTTGCCAAAACTCAACAGGTTGCCTTGATTGCAGCGTTAATGGTAACTTTGTTGCCAACTCTCCTCCTTTCCGGATTTATTTTCCCTATTAAGAGTATGCCGACGGTTTTGCAATATGTCTCACAAATTATCCCGGCAACCTACTACCTCGAAATTATTCGCGGGATTATCCTCAAAGGAGTCAACTGGTATCCAAGATCCGGTGGCATTCTTGCAGGTATGAGTCTGTTCCTGATTGTACTCTCAATCAAACGTTTCAAGACGAGGTTGGATTGATAGCTCCGGTACTATATCTGATCCGTAAGGAGTTCCTGCAAATCTTCAGAGATCATGCAATGCGGGGGATAATCTTCGTTGCGCCATTAATCCAGTTGATGATTTTTGCGTATGCGGTGACAACCGATCTGAAGGATATTAAAATTTCAATACTTGACAGAGATCGGACTGCTGCCAGCCGCAGCCTGGTTTCAGCAATGGTCGAATCCGATTATTTCAAACTAATCTCGACTGCCCCAAATCCCGAATCCTTAAGACAGGATTTGATCTCCGGGGAAGCTGATGTTACGCTATGGATACCCCTGGGATTCAGTGAAGATCTCGCAACCGGAAGGGGTGCTCAAGTTGCGCTCGATGTCGATGGCAGCAACTCAAGTATATCTCTTCGAGCCCTTGGATATACTGAAGCAGTTGTAAGATTGCAGGCGATGAAATCACTCGAGGGATTCTTAACGGCTTCAATGAACAGATCTGCTCTTCAAAATACGATCACACCCTCTTTCGGGGATTCCAAGAACCAAATATCACCAACATCCCAATCAATCCCACATTTAATGAATCCGCGTCTGATTGAGCCTGTAATGCGTTACTTTTATAATCCCACTCTTGAGAGCCGATATTACATGATCCCGGGTATTTTGGTTCTGCTGATCACCCTGATATCTGCATTCTTAACAGGCATGGCAGTAGTGAAGGAAAAAGAACTCGGGACGCTCGAACAACTAATGGTCAGTCCGTTATCTCCTGCTCAACTGATAATCGGCAAGACAGTGCCATTTGTAATACTCGCCTATTTTGAGCTGACCGTAGCTGCCACTTTTGCAATCTGGTGGTTCAATCTGCCTTTAGTAGGATCTATCTCCCTGCTGGCGGTGTGCGCTTTAGTATATCTGCTTGTAACTCTTGGAATTGGTTTATTAGTTTCGACAATTTCGAACACACAACAACAGGCGATGTTCACAATCTGGTTTTTTCTCGTATTTGGGATTTTGATGAGTGGTTTCTTCTTCCCTGTTGAGAATATGCCATTAACTATTCAAAAGATAACATATATTAATCCGCTTAGATATTTCATCGAGATTATCAGGGGTATTTTCCTGCGTGGCGCAACCCTCGATGATGTGCTACCTAATTTACTGCCGTTATTGGGCATCGGGCTGGTGATTTTTTCAACGGCAATTCTCCGCTTCAGGAAACGAAGCAGGTAGGCCCCTAATTGATATTCTAATTGACCACTAACTCCTGACGCATTCTCTCCCGTGATTCCCTTTCATTAATTCGTCGAGTGCTGTTATAAGTCACATAGTACCAGATTGCTAAAACTACAAATGCCGCATAATTAAAGAACGATGCCCAGATTATAGCCTTGAATCCTTCGTTACTAATCTCCTCTCCTAAATGGGCACATAAGAGAAAGTTGAATACACTTCCAATAGAAACCAAAAACAGCATAACGGGGTCTTCAGTTATATAACGGTATGGATACTGGATGCTGTGGTTGACAACTATGATCGGTATGATGAAGTTGAGAGGAATCAGGACATGAAATTGATATGCTCTGCAAATCAACTCAAGCTTAGTGTAAATATCTTGAAAACGCTGCAATTTCCCTTACCTCCAATTGGAACATCATAATCATATAATAATAATCCATACCGATATTGTCAAGTAACTTCAATAAAATGAAATTTTTGGTTATGCACACAAACGTATCCCGGAGCTATTCTATCCCTAACAATTGACACATTCTCTCTCGCAAATCTCTCTTTACAACCCGCTGATTGCTGTTATAGCAGTTCTTGAAAGTATTTTCGCATGTTGATTTGAGTTGTTACTGCCTGATTTCAAGCGAAGCGTAATCTGGCAGTTTACATTCACTTCGTTCATTTGAAAACAACCAGAAACGTCTAATGGATATGCGAAAATACTTTTGAGACGTGTTATAATTGTCACAAAATACCAGCGAGCGAAGCATAAAAGTAAGAGTAAAACCTTTTTAATATTTATTGTATATACGTCAGTACAGTTGATAATATACAACATTTTTCTTAAAAAGTCAAGTTTCATCACAGAGCACATGAGAACGGGGGATATCATAAATTATCGTCACATCGTCACACTATTGGCGGAAAGCGTTTGTGGGTGGGTGATTGAGGGTGTGACGGAAATGTGACGGAAATGACGGAAATAAGTTTGCAAGTTTGCAAGTTTGCAAGTTTGTAAGTTTCAGGAGCCTGTGTAGAGTTTCATATCATTCCGGACAGTACCGTAGGGCGGGAACTTTTCCCGCCGGAGGGTGTCATCGTCTGGCTTGCTGTTCGAGTGCCGTCAGGCGTCCCCGCCTGACGTAAAAACAACGACTTATGTGTCAGACGAGGACGCTTGATACCACTTTTTTGTATTCTCCCACACCCTAACCAGCAAGAGACCAAACAATCCTCAAAAAACCAAACAGAACTCACCATCCACCCCGGAATTGGTTGTAAAACAAAACAAATTGTGCTACACTTCACTACTGAGTCTGGAGTCCGCATATATCCGTTGAATAGGTAAATAATTAATATCAATTGTGGACACAGACCCGCTTAAAAGGATACATTCTTACAAATAGATATTATTGTCTCGTCATTCCCGTGCACACGGGAATCCAGAGGTGTTAAAAGTTCTACAACCTGTTTTAAAATGTCTTTAAAATGGTTCATCCGACTAACGCGTACTTAGCTTCGTGAATGGCCATGATTTTGA
>CAYLYZ010000015.1:0-71513 GCA_964387885.1 uncultured bacterium
AAAATTGAAAATTATTAGTAAAAAACAGACCAGAATTAAGCAGTAATTAGCTAACATATTGTTAACATTAATTATAAAAAACGATATCTGTGCTACATAATTTATTCAGAAGAAATCATGTTTTTCTATATCACTATTTATCAGGCTTTTACAAAAAATATGTAGGTGCGTAAATTGACACACTTCATTCTGAATGAATAGGTTGTAGAAATGTTTTTTTGTGTTTATTACACAGCTCAAAAGCATTTTGACAAATCCATTAGACGTTTCTGGCTGTTTTCAAATAATCGAAGTAAATGTAAACTGTCAGATTTCGCTTCGCTTAAAATCAGGCACTAACAATTGTCATTTTTTCAAAATCTGTTATCATTATTAGGTTGCTTTGATTGGGTGATAACAAATTTCTTCATATGTTCACTCCAACAGAAACCGGTAGTATTCAGCGTTTTCCGGAACCTGATGAGCGACAGGTCTGGACATGAGGTCCAAACACACCCCGCACACTTCAGTACATAGGGTACTTTGGCAAGTAGTGAGATATCAACCTCATAATCAATGTTGTGAAGTTATTCTAAGCGTTGCAAGACAATTAAGGAGGAGTATCAATCATTAAAGATGGCAAATAAAATGGGTAATGTTATTATATTCAGACTATCACTTTTACTTTTAGCTTGCTTTAACATAGTCAAATAACTAATTTCTCCCTATGTTCACACCAACAGTAAACGGTAGTTTCCCGCGATTCCCGGAACCTGAACGGTCGAAACTACTCGCAGAAGCATTAGAGAAGCACCGGTCGGGTACAATCCTTGATTCCACACTTCACCGAGCATTTGACAGGGCTTCGGTGGAAGCTGTTGTCGAAATGATAGGTGCAGGTATAGAGATTCCATCCGACGGGCAAATTCGGTGGCAGGATGAAGTTGCATATATGTGTACCGGGCTTGATGGATTCAGAGGTGGGTTTGAAGGTGACCCGGACGAAGAATATGGTGATTACTGGAGATTTTATAATCCGCAGCGGGAATCCGAATCAGATACTGTCGTCGCCAATCCTGAGGCAGTAAAAAAGATCACATGGCACCAATCCGTCGTTGTAGACGATTATTGCTTCATGGCTGTCAGATCCCCTGTCGAAATGAGAGCAGTTATCACCGGACCATTCAGTCTTGCTCGATCAGTAAAGCTTGGAATTTATAGTGACGATATTCATCGGTTATCACTTGATATTGCCAGAGCCCTAAATGATGAGATGAAATTCCTTCAGAAGGCCGGGGCAAAATATATCCTCGTTGAAGAACCTCTTTTAGTGAAGAACAAAGATCAGGCAGACAGTTTCGCTGAAGCATCTGAATTGTTGTGCAGAGATGTCGATGCATCAGTGATGGTCGGGACTTATGGATCTGATGTGCTCGGTCTGGAAGAAATACTCCTGAAATCCCCATTTGATGGGATAGCTTTCGATATGATAAATGGAGAAGATAATTCCATTTTGCTCGAGAAAAGCGGTTTTTGGGAGGATAAAATACTGCAAATAGGCTTAATAGACTCCGATTCGAGCGAGGTTGAATCTCCAATGCAAGTTGCACTTTCACTAATTGATTTCTCAAATTATCATGATCCCGGAAGAATCTGGGTAGCTCCTTCGGGGGGCATGAGAAACCTGACCCGGACAGTTGCATTTAATAAGTTAAAAGCGATGTGTGAAGGTGCTGATTGGGCTCGGAAAGAACTTGCTCGACGTGAAACTCCGGGTGGGCAATTGAAAGATGAACAATAATGTCTATTAAATGAGTACATGCCTGGTTTCAAGGGATTCAGCCTGAAACCTGGCAGATTTATTCTCAAGGTTACACTACGCTTGAAACCTGGAGTGACCAGGTATGTTAACTTTGATAGAATATTAGTTCCTGCCTGGTTTCAAGGGCTTTAGCCCGTAACCTGGCAGTTTTATTCTCCAGGTTTCACTACGCTTGAAACCTGGAGTGACCAGGTATGTTAACTTTGATAGAATATTAGTTCCTGCCTGGTTTCAAGGGCTTTAGCCCGTAACCTGGCAGTTTTTGTCCTCCAGGTTACGCTTCGCTTGAAACCTGGAGGAAACAGATATATTCATTTGATACAATACTTAGAGAGATGAGAAGACATGTTTAAGCCTGAAGACAGGCAATAATTCTATGGAATCGTGCAGTTAACAGGCATACTGATTACGATCATTCTTTCAGGCTGGTTCGCCGGTGCGGAAACTGTCTTTCTCTGCTTTAACAAGCTTTATTTACCGGCATGGTTGAGGCGCAAAGAGAAGGGGGCTGAATCTGTTGACTTTATGATAAAGCGTCCCGAGAGATTTCTGGTTACAACCCTGGTTGGTAACAATATTGTGAATGTGGCGTATTCTTCGATTATTGCACTCTATCTTGCATCATATGGCTTTTCTGAACAATCCATAGTGATTATTGCTCCATTGATACTCCTCATTTTGGGAGAAGCTGTCCCCAAAACTATTGCCCGTCAGGTAGCAAGCAAGATAATTCTGCCTGTAGGGAGAATACTGTTTTTATTCAGATATCTGATAATACCAATCGCAAGACCTTTGGAAGGTTTGATTGTCACCTTCCAGCAGAGGTTGGGATTGTCTGAAACAGAGATGGGTCAAGTGCTCAGCCGGGCTGAAATAACTGCCGCTATTGAAGAAGCTGGGAAGAAAGGTGACCTTCCCGTTGCATCAAAACCACTAATTCGGGGATTACTGAATATTGGGGAGAAAAACGTTTCGGATATAATGACGCCAAGAACATCTGTTTTAGGCTTATCCATAAATACACCGGTCGAGGAAGCACTCGAAATTATCTTAAAATCAGGATTCTCAACATTTCCATGTTTTGAACGTGACCTGGACGATGTTGTAGGGTTTGTTTCTGCGAATTCGTTCCTGGTTGCAGTGCCTGATTTGAAATCGGTTATGAAACCACTCCCATCAGTACCCGAATCAGTTTCAGTTATTGGGCTTTTAAGTTGGTTCCGGCGGAACCGAACCGGATTTGCCGGAGTCATAGATGAATATGGAGGATTTGCCGGAGTGGTCACCCGTGAAGACCTGATTGAGGAGATGATCGGACCGGTGCAGGATGAGCATGATTTCCATGATCTCGGTATGTGGCAGATAACTGAAAGGGTATGGTTGATTGACGGGCAAACCAAGTTAAGTCAGGTTAGTCTTCTGACCGGTTTTGAGCTTCAATCTCAACATGCCACAAGTGTAGGAGGCTTTCTGACAAGGATTGAGGGCGATATCCCGGGAACTGGTAAGCTGTTTAATGTGAACGGAGGAACCTTCCGAGTAATGCAAGCTGATCCCAGAGGTGTAAAATTAGTGCGATTAACACTCAAGAATGTTAAAACCGGGTTAACTGCAACTTGATTTATTGCATAAATTGACCTATATTTTTAAGCTATGCTAAGAAAATCATTAAGGAGATAGGGCAATGTTGACTGAATTGCGAAGCCAGATGAAATTGATCATGTGGATTCTGGTTGTAGCATTCCTTGGAACTATTGTTTTCAGTTGGGGTATGGGTGGTTTCAAGGATACAGAGAACGTTGGTGTAGTCGGTGAGATCGACGGTGAAGAAATCGAAATCCAGAGATTCCAACAAGTAATTCAACGAAAAATAGATTTAGAAACCCGGAAAGCCGGAACGGAATTAGAACCGGATAAGGTTAAGCGTGCACGTGAAGACGCGTGGGATGAGTATGTTGAAAATCTGTTAAAGCAGAAAGACTCAAAAAGACTTGATATTAGTGTGTCACCGCAAGAGATCGCGCATATCATTGAAAACTTCCCGCCACCTGAAGTTCAAAAGGCAGAAGCTTTCCAACGGGATGGTCAATTCGATGCACAGGCATATAAGAATTTCCTGAGAACGCCGGATGCAGCTCAATACTTGATTCAGATGGAAGGTTCAGTAGAGGCATACCTTGCCGAGCAAAAACTGCTGTTCCAGGTTACTCAGGCAGCGGGAGTTACCGAAGAAGAAGTTAAAGATGAATATATTAAGAATGCCCTAAAGGCAAAACTTCAATTCCTGTTTGTCCCCTATGATGATTTTGAAGTGGATTCTTCAGACATCACCGAAGAGATGATGCAAAAGTACTACCGAATGTTCCCGGGGAGTTTCAAACAATACCCTCAGGCTCAATTTGCCTATGTCAGGTTCAAAGTTCAACCCAGTGCACAGGATACGGCGGACATCAGATTAGAAGCGGGAGAACTTCTTCGTGATGTACGAAGAGGTGAAGATCTTGCAGCATTGGCTAAAGCCCGTTCTGATGATGAAGGAAGTGCTGCTGATGGTGGAGACCTCGGTTGGTTTGCTCGTGGAAAAATGGTGAAGCCGTTTGAAGAAGCTGCATTTGCTGCAGAACCCGATCAGATTCTTGACCCTGTTGAAAGTAAATTTGGTCTGCATATTATCAAGGTTGAAGGCAAACGAAAGAACGATGATGGTGAAGACGAAATAAAAGCTTCACACATACTCCTGAAGATCGAACCTTCACCCGAAACACGGGATGACATTTATACCGAGGCATATAATTTTGCTCAGGAAATCACAGAACGTGATTTTGATTTAGTTGCCGGTGAAATGGAATTTGACATTGATACAACCAAGGAATTTTCACATGCAGGTTACATCGCCGGACTAGGCAGGATGAGAATGGCAGCAACTTTCTGCTTCAACAATCCGATTGGCACGGTCAGCGGTGTATATCCGTATCCTGAAGGTTATGTTGTATTTAAGAAGGTCTCAGAAGTACTTGAGGGTACAAAACCATTTGAAGACGTTCGCAAGAGTATTAGTTCAAAACTGAAAAAGATTATTAAGAAGAGCAGAAGTTGGGACCGAGCTGCTGACATTCGCTCGAAAATCGAGACAGCAGAAGATTTTCAAGCTGTTGTGGATGAATTTTCGATAGAACTTCATGTTACAGACGACAGTATCAGTGTATCTGATGGATTGCCGGATGGATTAAGCGCTGATAAGGATTTCATGACCGAGGTATTCAGACTGGAAATTGGGGACATCTCAGAACTGATAGAAGGAAAGAAGGGATATTACATTGCGAATATGATCGATAAAATCGGATTTGTAGAGGAAGACTACTTCGCTATGCATGAGGTGTTATATCAAAGTCTGATAAGCAAAAAACAGGATGCTGTTGCTCGAAATTGGACTCGGGAGTTGCGTATTGCGGCTGACCTTCAGGATTATCGTTATAAATTTTACAGGGACTTTTAAGTAAAACTCTAATTAGATCACCAAAATCGGAGGGGAGGATGCGGATTCTAATAGTTGTAATGTTGCTGAGCCTTGTTATCTCAGGCTGTACTCTCATGAGTCCAGATGAGAAAGCAATCAAAGAAATGTTAAAGACTTTCACCGCTGCAATTGCAGATGGAGATGATGATCTTGGATATGCATGTATGATGGATGTGGAAGCTTTTAATATCCTGAATCCGGATCTTAGTGCACGAGTAGATGCCGAATCCTATACAGAAACAGTTATTGCTGAGTTAATCGAGGGATTCCGTGATTTGAAGCAGGAATATCAAGGGCATGAGCTCAAACTCAGAGAATTGAAAATTGGTGATCAGTGGTACCAGTATAAGGGGAGACAGGCATTTAAAGATAACATTATGGTCGTAGAAGTTGACGGTCAGGAGGTTGAAATACCGATCAAGGGTATTGTGATGGTCGGTCAGCAATGGAGAATAGTGAGTCTGAGCAGCGATTACTAAACTTCAACGCTGGGACAAAAATGTGTCATGAAATTAATCGACACGAGTGAACCGATTTTAAATGACCAATTATATGCTAACGGGAGCTCTGGTAATTTATCTGACAAATTTCATCAATTTGTGATGCGATAGATAAATATTCAGAGTTTCCGTTTTTTTGTGGTTGTCTCGAAATTGGAATAAATGAGGAAGAAGACGATTTTCCTGTTACGAATACTGATACTTATCAGCTGTGTTTTATGCATTCATACTAATAGAGTTAACGGGCAAACAAGATTTAAAGCAGAAGATATTGTCACATACTCGGATTGCAGAAATTCATACATGGCTGATTTTAGTCCCCGGTATGTATTTTTCTCTTCAGAAAATGGCATCTGGAGATTGGACAGATATACCGGTAAGATGGCAGATCCGGTTTATACAGGGCTTGGGATTGATCAGGCAGTTGACCTTCGTTTTGGGGATGTTTTGCTATGGCACGATGAAAGCTCAACTCTGTGGCTCTGGTCAGAAAGAACTGGATTGAAGTATTACCGCTGGGACATATCCAAATGGTTTTCTTTTCCCAATATTAGTAAGAACACTCGAGTTAATACTCTCGGTGAAACTTCACATTTAGTACTGATTCACATCATCACCTCGGATAAAGAACCGGAATCGGACATGTTTATCCACATAGATCCTCAAGCATTCAACATTATTGAAAGATCTGACTTACCACCGGATAATGTCCGCTGGGCTGGTTTATGGAAGCAGCACCCGTTTAAACATTATTGGATTGATGATTCTGATTTGAGGTTTTATTCAGAAGATGGTAGAATTCAGGACAAATATAATCGTCGTTTCAAAGTTTCTTTCGATCTGTATGATGATATGTTTGAACGTCGATACATTTGTTATCCCGGATTGGGAATTGGCGTAGCCAATGAACGCCATCAGAGCATGGAAATCATTCAACCGGGTCCTGCAGGGAAAGATGTGAGATGTCTGGAAATAATGAAGTCAGGTTTTACCTGGATCTGTGGAATAAATGGTAGAAATGCTGGTATAAACCTTTTCGACCGCAAAAAAGGTGAATGGCAATTCTTCGATTCAGATTATGTCAACGGAATAGAATCACATCGCGTAAGTGATATTGCCATACACAAGACTTCAATATATTTTGCATCCGATGAAGGTCTTGTGACTTTTCGAGCGGATAAGGGCAAATGGAAAACTTATGATAGATTCTCAGGGCTTTCTGGTTTGGAATTGAGAGCACTTGGGAAGACTCAAAATGAGCTGTTTATAGGTGGGGATTACGGACTCAACCGGATGGAGCTACCCAAGGGAGTTATACTTCCTGCGGGTGATAGAAGGGTAAATGATTTGAGAACAGCAGATATTGTCACAGATGGCGATACCGTATGGGTGGCTGGTCTTCAGGGAATTTTTCGATACGAGCCTGATGAATGGCAGAGAATAGGTGATTATGAGTCTATAGTTGGTGATGAGGCTGGGCGTTGTCTTGCTGTTACCGATAATTTCTTATGGGTCGGTGGGGAAAGAGGAATTCGTGAGCTTAACCGGAAAACCGGTGAATGGCGAGGTTGGTTGAGTCACGTATACTTAGATAGTGCCTCTCCCAGAGCTCTTGCTGCAAATGACAGTATGTTGTGGATAGGTACGAACAGGGGACTGCATACCATGCATCTCAGGAAGAGAAGCTGGCTATCTTATGGGAAACGGGAAGGACTTCCTTCAGATAATATTCAGTGCCTGGAAGTTGAAGCGGATACTCTCTGGATAGGTTCACCAGAAGGTATAACCAGATTCTTATGGAATCGACCGGCTAGGGACGTGTTCTAGCGGGAGCTGAAGAACCTCACCTTCTCAAATTCGTTTCCCCGGCTTTCACAACCGCCATTCTGGTGAGTGATGGACCAACCATTTGAGCAACGAAAGTGGTTGCTGTAATTGTGTTTATAACAAGCAGACCAAACTCCTTTCCCGCCGGTCCCGCTGTGGCGAAGTCATTTGAAGCTGCAATCGCCAACCCGATAGCCACTCCTGCCTGAGAGAACAATCCAAATCCAAGATATTTGCGGACTACTAATGGAGCTCCACCGATCCGAGCTCCCAACCACGCTCCTCCGATTTTCCCAATTCCTCTGGTAATAATATAGATTACCCCGAGCAATCCCATCGTCGGCAAGAGACTAATGTCAAGTCGTGCTCCTACCAGGGCAAAAAACAAGATGTAAACGGGAGGAGTAAATCCGCTGACAACTTCGCCAATCCTCCTCGATTGATTCATCGCCACATTACCGACGACCAGTCCGACGATCATATTTGTGAGTATGAGGGAGAAATGATATTGAATAGAAATTCCAGTTGCCAATAGAACGATTGCCAGAGTAACCGAAAGTCTCTCACCCGGGAGTGTAAAGTATTTTAATCCATAGGCAAAAAAGAAACCTAACACGACACCAACAACAATACTGCCTCCAAGTTCGGTAAGAGGAATTAGAGCGGACTGCCATATCGTGATCCCGGAATCAGGCATATAGAGCATTTTGCTAAATGGTTGAGCAAATCCATAAATCATTAATGCGATACCATCATCGATTCCAACCACAGCCAGCAACGTTGTGGTGAGCACCCCTTTACACTTATATTCCTCAAGGACGTCAACCGTAGCAGCAGGGGCTGTTGCTGAAGCAAGAGCGCCAAATATCAGCGCTTCAAACAATCTTCCTGTTAACAGCCATACCGATATACCAACGAGAAAAAAAGCACCGAATGCTTCAAAAAAGGAAATCCAGATTATACTGCGTCCCATTCGTCGTAACTGGTAGAGCTTAAGCTGTGATCCAATTGTAAATCCAATAAGACCAAGCGCAATACTGGTTACGCCTTTTAAGGCAGCAGGATCAATCCAGTTGAGAACCGACCTCCCAAGCAAGACTCCCATCAGGATATAGGCAACTACCTGCGGGATCTTGATTTTACGCAGCAGGTTTGCACCAGTCTGTCCTAACAGAAGTATGATCCCGATTAATAAGAGTATATCCAAATTTTCCCTTTCACAAAGCTGTTAATTAATCAGCCTTTCAAACATTCAGTGTTCTCAATTCAGAACTAAAGATCTTTTCGATTCAATTTCCGGCCTAACCAAATCAAAAAAAGATATGTGAAACGCTAATATACATTAAAGCCTTATCGAAAGCAATAAAACTGACGAGGTGACATCTTGACTTGTGCGTTCATTGATTCTATATTTCTAAAGTAATCTGTTTAGTTTTTAATCTCAGGCGATGGAACTCAATCTTCGCTTTGAGTGTTTAAATTAATACCAGGACTTTGATCCAAAACCCTTATCCAAGGATAACAAATGAAAGAACAAATATTGCCACCCTCCGAACCTGGGAAGGATGGATTTCTGTTGAAAGTAGGCCTCGCTGAGATGTTGAAAGGTGGGGTAATTATGGATGTTGTAAACGCGGAACAGGCTAAGATAGCTGAAGATTCCGGTGCTGTTGCCGTAATGGCTCTCGAACGTGTACCGGCTGATATTCGACGTGATGGTGGTGTGGCTCGTATGTCATCTGTAGACATGATAAGTGAGATTATGAAGTCGGTTAGTATTCCTGTTATGGCTAAAATTCGCATCGGACATATAATGGAGGCAGAGATTTTGCAGGCTCTCGGTGTAGATTTTATTGATGAATCAGAAGTACTTACTCCTGCAGATGAAAAAAACCATGTGTATAAACATAATTTTCGAGTACCATTTGTATGCGGATGCACCGGTCTCGGTGAAGCTCTTCGTCGAATAGGTGAGGGCGCAGCTATGATCCGTACTAAAGGCGAAGCCGGTACGGGTGATGTGATCCATGCAGTTAAACATATGCGAAAAGTAACAGCAGAAATGAACCGGCTCACAATCCTGCATAAAGATGAATTGATGAATGAAGCCAAGAAACTTGGAGCACCCTTCGAAATTGTTGAAAAAGTCGCAGAAACCGGGAAACTCCCAGTGCCAAATTTCGCTGCAGGTGGTATAGCAACTCCGGCAGATGCGGCATTGATGATGAAACTCGGTGCAGAAGCAATTTTTGTTGGTTCCGGAATATTCAAGTCCGAGGATCCAAAAAACAGAGCTGAGGCAATCGTCAGGGCAACTACTCATTTCGATAATCCTGATGAAGTACTTGAAGCATGTCGAGACCTTGGAAAAGCTATGGAAGGTATCGAAGCTTCAAAGATTCCTGAAGAAGAGAGATTACAGGATAGAGGATGGTAATGAGGATAGGCATTTTAGCTATCCAGGGTGGTTTCAGTTTACATCACAAGATTTTAGAAAAACTCGGTATCGAAACGATAGAGATACGATTACCGGAAGATCTGAGTGATGTCGATGGATTGATAATCCCGGGTGGAGAATCCACTACGCTAGCGCTGTTGATGGAAAAATATAATCTTTTTGATGAAATTAAAGCAAAAGCTGAGGATGGACTGCCAGTATGGGGTACTTGCGCTGGAGCAATCATGCTCGGAAATGGAAATGAAAGACCTCAACCGCGTCTTGAACTAATAAATGTCGAAATCTCTCGTAACGCTTATGGGAGGCAGATTGATTCTTTTGTGACTCCCCTCAAAGTAAAAGGATTTAACTCCCCCTATCCGGGCGTATTTATTCGAGCTCCAAAACTTGTGAAGACATCTCCATCTGTTGAAATAGTTTCAAGATACAATTCCGAACCGGTAATGGCATTACAGGATAACATTCTTGTAACGAGTTTCCACCCCGAATTAACATCTGATACGAGGATACACGAATTTTTTATAGAGAGTATAAAGAAAGAGACTTTTGCCGAAATGGCATGTAGTTAATGTGATAATTCCAGGACAGGAATTTATGTCCTACAATACCCAATAAACTGTGGAGGTAGATTTGATTACTCGACATGAGTTGAAAAAGCTTGCTTCATTTGAAATTGAAGATGTGAATTTTGTCAATTTATTCTTGAATGTTGACCCAACGGAGAATCCCAAGGATGAATGGTTGGTTCATTTCAAGAACATGGCTCGCGACACAATTAATAATCTTAAACCAAATCAAAAGAAGGAAGTTCAGAAGGATATTGAACTCATCGAGAAGTATCTCTCCGACAGACCTGAAGGCATGAAACGGGGAATGTCGATAATCAGTTGCCGCGAGAAGGGATTCTGGCGTGTTTACCACACTGCAATACCCTTCATAAACAAACTGGTTGTTGATCACGATCCGTTTATCAAGCCTTTAGCCGCAATGGTTGACCTTTACCAACGTTATCTCGTTATGGTCGTAGACAATACCCGTGCAAAGGTATTAATGACGAGTGTTGGTGAAATTAATGAAGTGAACGACATTTCCAGTGACTTCGAAACCCCAAACACCGGAAAAGATGGAAGTAAGAGTGTTGGCGGAGCCCATCACGCCGATAAACAGCGTGATAAGGTTCAGCGAAGTGTTTACAAAGATGCTCTTAAGGTGGTTGAGGTTGTTCTCTCCGAAGAGGGAATCAAAAGGATACTCCTTGGTGGAACCGACCGCAATCGTGCAATCTTTAAGGACATACTCCCTCTCCCCTTGAGGGAAAAAGTTGTGGGAGAATTCGTTGTCGAAGCAAAATCCAACAACAGTGAGGTTCTTGAAAGACTGATGCCTGTTATGCAGGACGTTGAGTATAAATTCGAGCGAAAGGCATTGGATGGCTTATTTGACCAGAACAAGGGAACAGCACTCGGGCTGTCAGATGTCCTCACTGCACTCCAGCAGGGAAATGTGCACAAAATGTATGTCCTCTCGCATGTAACTACCCCGGGATCGTCATGTACACAATGCGGAGCGTTGACTCCGGAAAGAGACCGTCCATGTCCATACTGTGGTAGCAATATGCGTCACATCTCGTACATGCTGGATCACGCGATCCAACGTGCAATCGACCAGGGAGCAAGAGTAGATATGCTCGATGAAGCTCCCCGATTGGAAAAGGTCGGAGGAATTGGTGCAGTACTCAGGTACTGACATTCTAAGAGGATAATACTACAATCCTAATCAACAGGGATGCGGGAAACCGTGTCCCTGTTTTTTGATACTCCAATATACGTTCCCGAACCTTTGTTTCGAATTATCTTAGAGATAACAGAGGGAAATTATTCCGGGATTTTATCCGATTTCAAAGAGCTTCCATTCATCTGCGTTGAATTAAACCACAACGACCTCACATTACTGATCGATATTCATAGTATATACTTCATTCATGTTGAAAATATACAACATATTTCTGCAAAAGTCAAGTTTCATTACACATCACAGTACAAAAGGGTGTGTGACCAAAATTATCGTCACATCGTCACACTTTTGGCGGAAAACGGTTGTGGGTATGGGTTTGAGGGTGTGACGGAAATGTGACGAAAGTGACGGAAATATGTGGTGTTGGGGTTTGGGGTGTTGAGGTGAGGGAACGATTTGGTGTTGTGGTGTTGATGTGCGGGGGTGACCAAGAGGGAGTGTTTCCCTCTTGCGGTGTTATAACACGGCTCGAAATTATTTTCGCATCAATCTAAGAAATGTTCCTGGCAGGTTTCAAATGAACGAAGTGAATGTAACCAGCCAGGTTACGCTTCGCTTGAAACCTGGCTGTAACGAATGTGCAGGGGTAACCAAGAGGGGGTGTTTTGCTCTTGCGGTGTTAGTCTCAATCAATTCACCACCCAAATATAGCCAATAAATTTCTTGACTTTATAGTTAACCCTCGGTATGTTTACGAATAGCACTCTAAGGGATAGATAATTGTATCGGTACATAGTTCGACAGGAAATGGAATTTGCACTATTGATCCTCTGAATCTTTCAAGTGGGAGTAAATACTATGCTGGAATGGTTAGCCCTATGGGGCGTTAGTAAAGCTGTTTTGTTTGTCTTCCGACCAATACTGGAAGATCTTGCCAAAGACGTAGCAAAGGATATCGCAAAGAGTTACGTCAAATCATGTTTTAAAAACGTCTTCTCATCCATCTACCGTAAACCGCTTGCAGTGGCGACGGGAAGAGCGCTGAAGGAACTGCTTGAACAGATTCAAAACGAGCTGCTCGACGCAGATCTGGAACCTGAACAAATAGAAGAGTGGATTGGTGACGTTACTAAATTCACCAAACGAGATGAAATCCGCACTGCGATAGCTTCTCTTTTTCTTGATCCAGATTATAAGCTTGATCCGGCAACGTTTGTTTTTGCATGGAAGGAGGTCGAGAGTAGTTCCAATCTACCAGATGACTTCTCCTGGAACCGAGTCTCTAAACGCTTTGCCCGCAAGGTGATCGAAATCCGTAATTCTTCCGGTGAATTGAAGGAAACATTCAATTCGCTAAGAGATGCTCGAATGTCTGACGACATCCACCAGTTAGTTGGCTTACCTCCGGATTTCGACCTGGAGACCTATCGTGAAGCACTGATCGAAAGATATGGTAACCTGAACTTCGAAATGCTCGACACTTCCGGTGCGTATTATAACGAAGTACGATTGTGGAGCGTATTTGTACCTCAATCGGTTCGGGAGTGTCTGGAGTATTACCCACAACTTCTGGAAATGCCGAAAGAACACCTCAAACGATTGGTTGAAAAGGGTGAAGTGGATGAGGAAGAACTTAGAGACGCCGAAAAACAGCGGGACATTCGTCGTCAGGAGTACGCGAGCCAGCCACTAAGACCTGTACTTGAAGTGACAGGTGACTCGACTATAAAGCGAAACGTGATTCTCGGTGATCCGGGTTCCGGAAAGTCATCGCTGCTGCGATTTCTTGCCTTACAGTGGGCGTTAATAAAAGACGCCAACCGACGTTACACAGAACCTCTGCCGTTACTGATTGAACTCAGGGAATACAATCGCTGGGACTGCCCAAACAGCAAAAGCTTTCTTCGTTACCTGCATGAAGCTCAAACATGGCACCGTCTAAACCAGCAGACCCTGGATCATTTATTGAAGCAGCAGGACCGGGTCATGCTCCTGTTGGACGGATTAGATGAGATATTCGATTCCGTTCAACGGGAGCGTGTTCTCAACGACATTCACCGCTTCAGTAACAATTACCCCCAAACCACCATTATTCTCACTTCCCGTGTTGTGGGTTACAAGCCGCAGCGGCTGCGAGATGCGGAGTTCCGACACTTCATGCTTCAGGATCTGGACGAGAAGCAGATCGATACTTTTCTTGAAAAATGGCACGACGTCACATTCGATAAAGAGGAAGAAGCGGAAACCAAACGCGAACGGCTGAGCAAAGCCATCAAAGATTCTAAGTCCATCGCCATGCTGGCGGGTAATCCCCTGTTGCTGACGATGATGGCTATCCTGAACCGGTATCAGGAGTTGCCCCGTGACCGAGCGGAGCTATACAGCCAGGCTTCACGTGTGCTGCTGCACCAGTGGGATACGGAACGTGCACTGGCGGATTTTCCCGGTCTGAGTGCCGAGATTGGATTAAAGGAAAAAATTGATCTTCTCCGTTGTGTAGCGAAATTCATGCAACAGGGTCCTGGCGGATTAGCTGGAAACATTATCAGTGAATCAGATCTTGCAGATTTGATTGAGGATTACCTGCAGGATGAATTGCAATTCACTCAGGCAAAGGCTGTCACTCGAGCTGTAATTGAGCAATTACGGGCACGCAACTTCATCCTATGCTTTCTGGGGGCAGAGAGTTATGCTTTTGTACACCGTACTTTTCTTGAATATTTCTGTGCAACGGAAATTGTACATCGTTTCAACGTCGAAAAGTCGCTGGATATCGATGGCCTGATCACCCTATTCGACGAACACTGCAGGGATGACGAATGGCGTGAAGTTCTGCGATTGATTTGTGGTCAGATTGATGAACTGTTTGTGGGTAGAATAGTGAAGCATTTAACTACTCGAACGGATTTAAAGAAATGGAATCATGAAACATTATTGCCAGAGTTGCCATTAGCGATTTGGTGTTTAAGTGAAGCCAAAAACCTTAACAAACTTGAAAATGAAGGTTCGATACTTTTAGAATCTGTTGTTCATTTCATCAGTGAAGCAGGTGGTGAGAGAATAATTGTAGGTAATCTCAATGATTTTCTGAAAAATGAAATTTTAAAATCAACCACAGAAATAGGAGAACGATGGCCTCGAACAGAAATATTTAATAGTACTTCGATTGAGCCACGCAAGATCATGTTTGTTTGGGGACGTGAGATTTGGTCGAAGTTTGTATTAACTATCCAGCCAGAACATAATCTTGCCCTTGAGTTGTGTGAGTCAGATGTCTCAGAATTCCGCGCTGGTGCATATTTAATTCTAGCTAAGAATTGGCCTGATGTAATGGCCAGAGAATTGCTCGAACAAAGGGCTATCAATGATGAGGATGAATCTGCTCGCCTTAACGCACTAAATGCGTTGGTAGAAAATTGGCCAGTTTCCACTTTACGAAAGCTGATCGAAGATCGTGCTGTTAATGATGAAATAGTTTTTAACCGACGCTTTGCACTTGAGGTTCTATCAGAAAAGTTGGCAGATAGTACAGTGCGATATTTACTCAAAAAAAGAGCAAGAATTGATGGAGTAGCTGCTTCGGTTTTCGGTAAAATGCACTCCGAATTCGGTTCCTTCGTTTTTATGAAGAATTTCTACCCATGGGCTTCTCACCAGAATCCAGAAAAATCCATTTCTCGCAAGCATATCGAACAAGCTGCGGAAAAGACAAAAATCCCAGATGACAAAATTGACGAGACGGTTCGGTCATTGTCGGAGCATATGGGGTGGGATATAACGAAGGGATCGGGGGGGTAGAGGGGGGTAAGGGTTGTGCAAGGGCGCACGGCCGTGCGCCCCAACGGGGGACGCGTTTCGGGGATAATAAATAATGAAATATGATCCGGAAAAACATCATCGTCGGTCAATTCGGTTAAAAGGGTATGATTATTCCAGTGAAGGTGGATATTTCCTGACGTTTGTTGCAAAAGACAGGGAGTGTTTGTTCGGGGATGTTGTGAATGGGGAGATGGTATTAAGTGAATTTGGGAAGATGGTATCGGTCGAATGGTTGAAATCCCAACAGATTCGGAAGGAAATTGTGCTGGATGAATTCGTTGTTATGCCCAATCATCTGCATGCGGTTTTGTTTATCGTCGGATCGAAATCACCATCCGATAAAAACGTAGGGGCGCACGGCTGTGCGCCCATACCACCTGACAATGAAATTAAAAATTGCGTTAAGGGAAATTGGAAAAGGGCACATGGACGTGTGTCCCTACGACCTCACAGTGAAATTAAAAAGTACGGTAATGAAATTTGGAAAAGGGCGCACAGCCGTGCGCCCCTACGGTGTGACAATGAAATCGCAATTCGTGAACTGGAAAAGCATATGATGGAGCAACACCATGTACGACCATATAGGCCCCCCAAATCTATCGGATCTTTGGTTGCCGGTTTTAAATCGTATGTAACCACTCGCATTAACATAATTCGAAATACACCTCGTGTTCCTGTTTGGCAGCGGAATTATTACGAACATATCATACGTGACGAACGGGAATTGTACAATATTCGTGAATATATCGTTACAAATCCATTACGATGGGAATTGGATATTGAGCATCCGAAAAATTGGGTGTAGGGGCGCACGGTTGTGCGCCCAAGTCACCTGGGAATGGAATTAAAAATTGCGTTAAGGGTAATTGGAAAAGGGCGCACGGTTGTGCGCCCAAGTCACCTGGGAATGGAATTAAAAATTGCGTTAAGGGTAATTGGAAAAGGGCGCACGGCCGTGCGCCCCTACAATGACTGAAAATCCCGAATCCCAAAAAGCAGGAAGGGCACGCTCTCGCATGCCCTTTCAGATGACTTGGACGTCTCGCCTGCCTACTGCGTCGTTATTGAACGACTTATGTAAAAATTATTTGTGCTCCGGCCGATTTTTCGTAAAAATTGCCTACCGTCAGGACGTCGTCTACATCCTCCCACAGGTCTTTCTTTTCGAGATGGAACATGTCCATTGCAGCTTTGCAAGCATATATTTCGCCTCCACCATCATGTATCATCTCCAGGAATTCCCCAACGGGAGGGATATCCAGCTTATCCATCTCTTTCATCATCATAGAGGATGCAAATGCGGACATACCGGGGAGCATACCGAGCATAGTGGGCATGGGAATTCCACCGGGCATACGCATTGCAGGATTTCCAACTGTTGCGACTTTTATGCTATCCATGGGTCCTTTTGTTATCGCATCCAGTCCAAAGAATGTGAAAAACATCATTACATCTATACCTTCCATAAGCGCACCATTTCCCATGATCAAACCGGGATAGACTCCATCAAGTGAACCCTTGGAGACTATTATCGATACTCGTTCTATCGGTTCTTTACTCATTTGTAGTTTCCATACTTTAAATGCAGCCTACCGGCTTTGTTATTCCGGCAATCAATGCTGCCTTTTTTGCGGGTCCTTTTGGGAAGAGACCGTACAATTCTTTTGTGTTTACACCACTTTCGTTTTTGAGTTTTCTAAGTGAGGGTCCAGTACCCTTTTCTTCGAACTCTTTACGCATGAAGTTTAATACCATAAAATGCTTATCATTCAGTTCTTCAATACCGATTTCCTGAGCGAGCCCACGAGCGATATCCTCGTTCCACTGAGTGTAATCGGTCATAAATCCTTCATCGTCAACTGTAACTGTAACTCCTGCTAATTGTTTTTCAGACATTTCTGCCCTCCTTCATTTATGTTTTGTAACCAATTATTATCGTTTGTGTAGAGTTCAGGTTTCAACACACAGACAGACGCCCTCGTCTGCCGGATTTGTTAATGTGTGACTCCATTATTCGTCTCCCGCGAGAACGATTCCAGGAAATGCAATGTCCTTCCCAACGCCCGTCGCATTTCAGTTTTTCGGGATTTCTTATAAGCTTTCCACGAAGTAAAATCGTCGAATGCATCCGGGCTCTGATTATTGAACTCATCAACTGCGCGGCTCAGAGCCGGTAATAAATTCAAATCTGCGAGTTTTGATGCGAGCTCAATACCGGGAATAACAACCCGATCAGTGATTTTGGTTAGTTCTTCCGGGGGTAGTTTCTCAACTAATTTGTCCAGAGTTGAACCTAAAGATTGAAGTAACGCGAAATATCCCTTACGGTCAAATTCATCTAATCTCAGCATCAGGTCATGAAACATCTCTTTCCCAATTGGAAAAGCATCCTCAACGAAGTCAAGAGAGCCTTCTGTTTTTTCTACAACTCCCGAGATAGTCCTGGTATTTCGAAGCAGTCTTTTCATTAAGTCGAGAAAATCACCGGTATTGACAAATGGTGCAACATCCTCAAGTTCTTTAACAGTAGTTGCAAACACATCTTTTGCAACAACTGTGAGGTCTGCTTTTAACTCGTCCATCTCAAGCCGGTGTCGTCGGTGCTCTTCTATCTCATCTACGAGGTTATCCAATTTGGATTGTATTTCTGTTAACTGTTGTTCTATCGGTTCGTTGCTCATATCACATCCTCTTGCCAGCCATCAACATTTCCGAACCTATTGGTAACTCAGCTCCACGTAACAGTAAATTCCAATACATCCAGCGGAACATCATTTTTCCATAGTGGTTCATTTTAGTCTCTTCCAGCAACGAGAAAGGACCTACTCCAGGTAGAGGGAATTTACCAGGTAATGGTTCTGTGTCGTAATTGAAATCGATCAATATACCCTTGCCAAATCCTGATTCGATATAGCAGTTTGCATGTCCGTCAAACTTTGCGCGAAGGGGACGTTCGTCTATTGCATCAAGCAGATTTTCAAAGAGAATATCCGATTGGAAATGGGCGACGGAACCTGCTTTTGAACTTGGCAGATCAGTTGCATCTCCAAGAACGAAGATGTTGTCGAAATCCCTTGAACGAAGTGTGTAAGGATCTGTTGGGACATAATTAAACTCGTTACCCATACCAGACTTGCTGATGATTTCGTCACCCATATTTGTTGGTATAGTCACGAGAATATCATAATTGATTTCCTGATCCTCGTAATCCGATATGATCTTTTTTTCAGAATCAACATTAGCAATGTCAAACTCGGGAATCAGCTTAATATTCTTTTTTGTAAGGAAATCACCAAGCAACCGCGAAGCACGAGGTTTTGTGAAAGCTCCCGGAAGTGGAGTCACATATTCAATCTCAACTTTGTCGCGGATACCCTGTTCGGTAAACCACCAATCCGCAAGGAAGACAAACTCGAGAGGAGCTACCGGGCATTTAATCGGCATTTCTGCGATATTAAGAACCATTCTGCCACCTTCCCATGATTTTAACTTGCGGGAGAGCTGTGTCGCACCTTCAATTGTGTAAAAGTCAAATATGCTTTTATGCCATTCGTCTCCGACCAGTCCTTCTGTTTCTTCAGGGTGAATCCGGGTTCCGGTAGCTATGATCAGAAAATCATAATCGAGTATCCGTTTTCCCTCAAGATGTACCCGATTTTTATCCGGTTCGATCATTTCGATTTTCGAGAAGACCGATTCGATGTTCGCTGGCAGAAAGTCTTTCTTTGGTTTTATGACATCATTCCGGCTGTAAATACCGAATGGAATGAAAAGGAATCCAGGTTGATAATAATGTGTCGGATTCTGATCGACAATTGTGATCTGCCATTCATCACGATTCAGCACTGCGTTCATCTTGTTCACCATCATAGTGCCTGCTGTTCCGGCGCCAAGAATTACTAATCTCTTCATGAACCTTTTATTCCTTGTTTTTTCTTTTTTGCGACTAAAACAATCTTCCATTTCGCTTTGAAATTGCTTAATGTTTATTAGTATCCTTAAACGATAAAGCGAAAAACTTCACAAACCAGGATAGAGAATCTATCTTAAAATCATTTTTGTTTCAGTTGCTCTTGCGTTGAGCATTGCCAATTATTATATTATCAAATAATCGAAACGAAGTCAAGAGATTTATCGAAAAAATCGATAGATTAGTGAAAAATCTTTCAAAACTTAAAGAAGATTATGTTAATCGATAAAAAAATGATCGTCTTCATGACGGTTGCAGAATCATGTAGTTACAGTATGGCATCGCGAAAGCTGTCGTTGGGTCAGTCAGTTCTAAGCCATCATGTAGACACATTAGAGAAGGAGCTCAAGGTCTCTCTCTTTTGTAGAAAAGGGCGGAACATAGCGTTGACACCTGAGGGTGAGGTGTTATACAAAGAAGGTAAGAAACTGATGCATGTAGCACGCCAGACGGAGGACTCGTTCTCAGCTCTCTCAAGTCACGTTGCGCGGAAGATTAACCTCGCCGGAGATGCACTGACATGTTCATTTACATTGCCTTGGATGCTGGCAGAGTTTAGGAAGCAGCATCAGGATGTAAACTTTACATTTAAACACCTCTGTGCTGACGATATTGTTGAAGGTATTATTTCCGGTGACGTCGATATGGCACTTGTCGGGCATCCGTTGAGTCATCGTCGACTGACTGTAGAACCATGTTTTCATGATGAGATAATACTTGTTGGATCCACATCACAGTCACCGGAAAGAATAGAAATAAACGATCTAAAAAATACACCGATCTTCTGGATAACAAATGATCATGGCCTGGATCTGCTATTGAGACAAAAACTAAAAGAGAATGGACTCCCAGTTAAAGATCTGAACATCTTTATGGAGGTTGAGGAGTTATCAATCCTGAAAACATTTATAAAAGCCGGAGTCGGCTACGCCTTCGTTCCACGCCTTTCCGTAGAAGACGAGCTGCAGAATAACGCTCTCCGTGAGATAGAGGTTAAAGGATTGAGTCTAACCAGAGTCAACTACCGCATGTTCCTGAAGACCAAACACACCCGAGAGATTGTCTCAGAGTTTATAGAGTTTATAAGGTCATCGCAATGGGGGGATTTTAAGGTTGTGAGTGTTAAATAGTAAGTCGAATGTTGAAGTATGTAGGGGCTGAATATTTTCAGCCCTGTTCGAATAGCAAATCAGATTCGCGTTTAATAAGAAAACAGGGTTGAAAATATTCAACCCCTACGGCCTCAAAGACCCAGAACTCAAATGGTAAAGATTATTTACGTTTGAAGGGATTTAATACAAATCCTTTTGCGTAACCTACCCGGGAATTTTGCTATGAGTTCATCAAATCTAATGAAAATCCACTTGATAATTTAAATTTACTTGAAATCCTTGACATTATTAATTAGGTTCCTTATTATAAGGAAGCAGATAGATAGTTACCTTATTATTAGGAGAAGGGATTTGAAGAAATTCTGGAGCATTGGAAAAACGGCTTATTCCATGAGTGAAGTGTTTCACCTTATGGATCAGACTATTAAAAAGTTGAAACAGATTCAAAGGCGCACTTTAAGCGAAGTTGGTCTTACACCCCCACAGTACTATCTCTTAACGTTGCTCGAGGAGAAGGAAGACAGGACATTTAAGGAACTTGCGGGTTTCCTGAATTGCACTCAAGCAACACTGACAGGGATTGTTGATACACTCACAAAAAACGGATTTGCTTTCAGGATCCCAAATCCATCTGACCGGAGGAGCCTGTTGGTTAAGCGTACCAAGAAAGGGAAAGCTGTACTTAAGAAGACACCCGACCTTAATCGTCAGTTCAACGTTTGCTGCATAGGTCTGCAACAGGACGAATTTACTCAACTCGGAAATTTACTGGCTAAATTTAATAACTCATTATCGTATGAGGAGGAAGATCGATTATGAAAGGCACGTTTTCACTTTTCGTGATAGCATTCGTTTTGATTTCGATCCCAATCAACTCTCTGGCTATTGATCGGGAGGATTGGAATCTGGATGTTGGTTTTCACTTTTTCAAGCATTCTGCGAGTGGTATCCCTAACGAGCTAAACTATAATCCAGTCTTTCATCGTTGGGAGATGAAACAGCAGAATTTGAGTAGTGATGCATTGCTTGAATACTCACCATTAGAACCACTCTATTTCAATATGAATTTTGGTATGGATTTCTTTGTGCGTTATCGCAATTTCTTGCTTGTAAAGGTCGGATACGATTATTCAAATCCCTTTGGTATTGGTGGAAAAGGTGAGATATCATACATCGAATCGGGGCATACTTTAGGTGAGTGCAAGGAATTCAGTTATACATCTCACCAGATTACCACGTTTATTGGACCAATTATGCCTATTGGTAGCGACTGGGGAGAGATATATCTCGGTTTTAGTCCTATGGCTCCAACCTGGGTGGAATACAAAGAGAAATTCAACAGGAAATTTGACGGAGAAGCTTATAATGATTATGAAAAGACATTCACAGGTTTTTTCGGCAGCTGTAGAGGTCTGATTGGAATGCAGGTCAAAGTTGGTGAAAAGATCAGCCTTGGCAGCGAAGTTGTATTTGCTTTCTTAAACTATATGCAGCTCGAATCTGATGACGGAATCAAAGATAATTCTTTTCAATTTCCAGAGATGTTGTGGTCGGTTACATTTAGGTATAACCTGTTTTAATTTTTTCAAATGACTATTATTACAATATGTAAAATTGCAACTCACTCACCGTTCTGTAGGGGCTGAAAATCTTCAATTCAGTTCGAATAGCAAACAGATTTTGTTTGATTGGATTAAGGATTGAATATCTTCAGTCCAGTCCGATTGATAAACAGATTTTGTAGGGTAAAGGGCTGAAGATATTCAGCCCCTACGGTTTGCGCTTCCGGTCCGGCCACCATTTTTTTAACCTTTCTCTAATTGCTTTTTCCGCCCCTCGATCCGAAGGATGATAATACACCCTGTCCTCAAGCCCTTCCGGCATGTGGTTCTGAGCCCCTCTGGCTTCAGGGAAATCGTGGTCGTATTTATAATCCTGTCCGTAGCCCTCAGCTTTCATAAGTCCAGTAACAGCGTTGCGTAGGTGCAGGGGAACAGGACGTTCCGGATCCGCTTTTACATCTTCTAATGCTGCAAGGAGAGCCATGTAGGAGGCATTACTCTTGGGTGACGATGCCAGGTACATTGCAGTCTGAGCGAGGATGAGTTGTGACTCGGGCATGCCTACGAATTGCACTGCATCAACACATGCCTGAGCGAGGACAAGTGCTGTTGGATTAGCGTTTCCGATGTCCTCGCTGGCGAGGATTACCATCCGACGCGCGATAAATTTCGGATCCTCCCCCGCATCAATCATTCGGGCTAACCAGTACATCACACCCTCAGGATCGCTCCCACGTAGACTTTTTATAAACGCTGATGCAACATCAAAATGATAATCACCTTTCTTGTCATACTTACCGGGTCGAGCTTGCAGGGCTTTTTCAATAAGCGAGATACCGATCTTGATCGGTGTTGTTTTTCCTGCAGAGAGAGACAGTTCAAGGGCAAGTTCAAGTCCGTTCAGCGCAGTTCTTCCATCCCCGCCACAATGTTTGATAAGGGCTTCACGGGCCTTCTTTTCTAATTTGACATTATGCAGCTTTAAAAACTCATCTTTCCGGAGGGCACCATTTATCAAGGTCTCAATATCCTCAGGAGCCAGACGTTGAAACCGGAACACTTTACACCTGGAGAGTAGAGCACTAATGACCTCAAACGACGGATTTTCAGTGGTGGCACCTATTAGAGTTATGGTTCCGTCTTCAACCGCGTGTAGTAATGCATCCTGCTGAGCTTTGTTGAAACGGTGGATTTCATCAATGAAAAGGATTGTCTTTTGCCCGATGTTAAGAGCATTTTTTGCACTGCTTATAACTTTTCTAACCTCAGCAACCCCTGAAGAAACTGCGGATAAAGGCACCAAATAACCTCCGGTTCTCGCGGATATAATTCCTGCAAGTGTCGTTTTACCTGTTCCCGGTTCACCCCAGAATATCATTGACATCAATCGGTCACGTTCAATCAGCCGACGTAATATTCCATCTTTCCCGAGAAGGTGCTTTTGCCCGACGAATCCGTCCAGATCTTTTGGTCGCATTCGCTCAGCTAAAGGAGTTATTGAATTAACTTCCGGTTCCATAGGCTCTTAATTGTTTTAATCTGTATTAGTAATAAGATATTCAACTTTTTTTGGGTTTTATGGTGTTGGAGTACAAAAAGAGTATTGTGAAAAAAAAAACAGAAACTACATTTTATAGTGTTGACATTTGCAAAAGAATGTGTATTTTTTAATAAAGGATCGAGACAGAACAAATAAGTGGACAAGAAAATGGATACCTCTCAACTTGATCGAGTTCCGACTATCGCCATTGGTGTGGCAGCTAAGCTTCTTGATGTAAGCGTATCTTCAATCAGGCAGTATGAATCGGTTGGATTGATACTTCTACATCACGAACCGAATGGCCGGAGACTATTAGCACCGGCAGATATCGAAAGGTTGGAATTACTTAAAAATAAGATTACACAGAATGGTTTTAATTTTGAAGGATTGAGAAGAATATTAGCATTAGTTCCGTGTTGGGAGATAAAATCTTGTACTGAAGAAGAACGTTCTCGATGTCCTGGATTTCAGGACTCGCGCAATCCATGCTGGTTAGTGTCGAATAATATTTGTCACGAAAAGGGTTTGACATGTCGAGAGTGTGTTGTTTATTGGGAAGCACCTAAATTCATCGAAAACATGAAAGGCTTCTTAAAGGAAACAAGGTATTCGGTAGAAGAGGACACTCATTAGGAATAGGGATATTCAGACTGTTTGATTTTTTGAGACTTGAACAATGAATTATTCGGTACGAATTTTGTCTTTGATGAAAAAACTGGACCAAATCATCGAAGATAAAATTAAAGATGCGCCGATTAATCCTCGTGTTGTCCAGGTATCTCCAAGAAGCAGATAGGCAAATATCGATGCAAAAACCGGTTCAAGAGTAAATATTAATGACGCATGACCGGCTGTTGTCTCCGGTTGATATCTCGACTGGAGATAAACTGCACCAATGCTCCCAAAGATTGCAGTATAGCCAACCCCTAACCAACCATTTGAACTAATTTGTAACGGTGCTCCTTCAATAAGACTCCAAACAAGCGCTCCACCTCCAACCATTAACATTTGAATATAGGTCAATCCCCAGGAATCATCCACTCGCGAAGCCGCAAATTCAAGCGATACCATCTGACACGAAAATGCAAATGCGCAGGCTATGGTCAGCCAGTCTCCGAAATTCAAGCCTCCGGATTCAGGGTTGGATAGAAAATAGACTCCCAAAAGAGCGACAGGAACACCGGCGAGAGCGATGAGAGATGTCCGGCTGGTTCGTAGAATATGCGCCAGAAATGGTGTTATTATTACGAGAAGTGAAGTGAAAAATCCGGATCTTGATGCCGTAGTGTATTTCAATCCGACAACTTGCAAAGCAAATCCGAGGAACATAAACAACCCAACCCAGGCTCCAACTTTCCAGACTTTTTTATCAGGGAAACCGGAAACGTTTCTATCTTGAATCGATGCCCGGCGTAGTGTGGAAAGAAAAGGAGTTAGAATAACTAAAGCGACCAGAAACCTCAATGCAAGGAAATGCATGGGATTTGTAATTTCCAGCGCTTGTTTTGTGGCAGGGAAAGTTCCGCCCCAGAGAACTGACAGCAGAACGAGCATTGCGATTGTTAAGGAGAAGCTGGTGGGTTTTCTGGGCATTGAGATTAAGAATAACCGGTTAAATGCAGAATTAGGTACAGTAACGCATCCGTCTCTGCGGACTCTCGTTGGTTAGGATTCCATTCGTCATATTCGTAGGGATGGACGCTTAAGCCATTGGAATTTGCAGGTTGTGAAACCAACTCTAACTACAATTTGAAAGGAGAGCCGCTTATCCTGCTAATTAAACTTCTGTTCATCCTTCGGAACAAACCACTCATTCAACAAATATCCCGGACGGAATGGATACCAGCGAACACTTTTGAATCGTTTGTCATAGGCCGGTTTTCGCATTGAGCTGAACAGAAATGTGTAGGGTTGCTCATCATGCAGTATTTGTTGAAATCGCTTGTACATCGCTACGCGTTTTTCTTGATCAAATTCAGTTCGAGCGGCATCAATCAGCGAATCGGCTTCAGCATTTTTAAACTCGACATGATTTGAACCGCGACCTGTTGCTGATTGCGAATGCCAGACCTGCTTCGGATCACCTTTCATCCCAAACACCCAGCCAAGGTAGCAGGCATCGAAACTATGATTACGGATATGGTTGTTGATAAAAACAGACCACTCAAGCCTTCGAATTTTCATCTCAATTCCGATCATGAATAGGTCCTCTCGCAATATTGAAGCGAGTTGCTCAGCAGTAGGACTACCAGATGGGATAAGCAGCTCAAATTTAAACTCAAGAGTGTCTTTTTCGAGAATGCCATCATCGTCAATATCCGCCCAACCGGCTTTTGTTAACAGATCAATTGCCTTTTCCGGATTATATTTCCACGGAACGATAGTTGAGTCATAATCAGCACCATACCGATAGAAATTTCCGGTTACGATTTCTGCAAATCCAAACAACAGCTTTTCAGCGATGTCCTTTCGTCTGACCATGTGAGTCATAGCCATGCGCACGTCTCTATCCCTGAAGATTGGATGTTCATTGCGCCAACCAAGATAGCTGTAACTTGGGACAAGAAATGTGCTCTTTATGAAACTGTTAAGAAATTTTTCTCGATTTGTCATTGTAAGGTACTGAATCGTCTGGAGATTCTCCATGAAGTCGATCTCACCGTTCTTTAACGCCACGAGCGATGCCGTTTGATCGGTCAGAATCCGCCATACAATTTTATCAATATAAGCATGGCCATCTCCGCGCCAGTAATTCTCATTTCGCTTCAGGACAACCTCTTGACCGGTCGTCCAGTGATCAAACTGATAGGGACCGCTTCCAATTGTCGGTGCCCTGTTTTGCGGGTGAAGGTTGAACTCTTCACCTACTTTTTTAATCTTCGTGTGCACATCCCTACAATACTCTGTTAGTTCCTTTCGACGTGGAAAGTCACCTTGTGTTGAAGTTGAGCTGATCTCATTGGCAATGTCAGTGACATATATTGCTTTGCTGACAGATGTAGAGGTTTGTGAAGCCCACCTCAGAGCAGAAGAACCTTCGGGATGTTTCTCAAGGAATCGGATGACCATTTCATAACGGGATTGGGCATTTACTTTATCCCATTCGTGAAGCTCCTGTACCATATCTTCCCAATCAATCTCTCCGTCGGTGATGGAATTAAATGATTTCTTCAGCGAGAAAAGGGTGGTGGATTCAATGAGTTCATCGAATATCACATCAGTTTCCGATTCAAGCAGATCCGCAATTTTTTCATAAACAGAACCATAAACAACCTGAAAGTAACTTATGTTATCCAGCAATCCCTCGGCATCAAAGATATGCTTTGGCATAACTCTGAACCCACCGAGGAAATCTGTGTGAAGGAAATACGCCTTTGAGCAATACATTTCGAGAGTAAAATCATCAATCAGGTTCAAGCTGTCAAGTTCGGCATAATATGGTTTAGTTGGCAAGTCATCAACATACGGATTCATTATTGCCTTTAGTGAAAATACAGCATCCCGCATTGTCAATGGATTACCATCATGCCATTTTATATTTTTACGCAGTTTCCACTTATACTTGAGGTGATCTTCAGAGGCTTCCGGTAGTTCTTCAACGAGAAGAGGTTCATCTCCCCAGGGTGGTTTACGTTCGGTACGCAGAAAACTCTCATAAATGTATCCACTATATATGTTGGTCGCACTTGCGGACGTTGAAATATAGGGATTCAGGTTTTCCGGTTCACTGAGTAAGTTTAGAACGAGCCAGTCTCCGGTAGTAGGTTCGCCCTCGTAAAGGTTGTTATTTTCCTCCGGGGAGTCACCCTGTACAAACGCCCCCGAACCACCTATCTGACATCCATTTATCGTCAGAATGAATACGAAAGAAACTATAAGTACCTGCCTGAGTTGGAAGCCTGTCATGGGATATCCTATGCGGTTACTTCTTCTCGAGTTAATTTCACGCCTGCTCGGAATCCAGCAATATTCTGATCCTCGGTACCGCGTGGCACTAATTTGCGGAGTGTCTTTTCCCAGATTTCCTGATCGATTGGCATTTCCTGTGAAATCGCACCAATAAGAATGGTGTTTACCAATTTGGGATTGCCAATTTTGTGGGCAATATTCAACGCATCGATTGAGAGAACACGTTTGGTCTGTTTACGTGCCTGACCAATGGGATCTTCCGGATAATCGTATCCTTTTGTGAAAGCGATAGGAGGTACGATTTGCTGAGTATTAATAGCCAGTAAACCGGTTTCCGAAACCTGATGCGCCCACCTTAAACCTTCTGCAGCCTCAAATGCAAGTACTGCATCCGCTTGACCATCGGGAACGAGTGGAGAAAAGACTTTTTTGGCAAATCGAACGTGGGATGTAACTACACCACCTCGCTGAGACATACCGTGCACTTCAGATTTTTTTGCATCAAAACCAGCAGCAATTGCAGCCTCAGATAAGAGCTCGGATGCAAGGATGACACCTTGACCCCCGACGCCCACAATTAGTATGTTATATGTTTTTTCCATGTTTATCTTCCTGACCAGATATGATCTGTGTTTATGTTTGTGTTAAACCACCCCTTGCTTGTATTACCGTTACTTTCAGCCCAATTGCCAAAATCGGTGTACGCCTGGTTAATTGCGGAGCCTTCGTTAGTTTGTTGCCATACAACAGGTATAACTAAAGCCCAGGGAAGGTTGTATTGAGATTTATAAAAAAATCCTGATTCGGTAGAAGATTTATCTTCTTCTGTTCCGAACAGGTTAAGGTCTGCTAAACTTGTTGGAGGATAGTCCGCCAGATGAACTTCGTGACTGCGCTGTCCATCAATTATAATGAATGGATTGTAAGGAGCTGAACCAAGGTCAGTAAATGAGACCGGCATCTCAAATTGAACAGTAACGTTTATTCGCTCAGGGGATACCTCAGGGCTTCCGGGCTCGGTGTTGATCAGACTAAATCCACCAGCAGGTGAGGCAAAGCTCAGAACATCATCAAAGACGATAATCACCGTGTTTTCTTGACCAGCTTCAACACCGGTTCCCGTTAGAGTAATGTAGTTACCTGAAATATTTGATCCTGAGACCGACAGAATGTTATTCGACGTGATAGGCATCATAAAACCAAAGCCGTTGTTCTTGTCAGATCCCGCTGCCTGAACTGAGAAGCTGCTCGATATTGAGGTTACAAATCCCTCTGAATTAAGGATTTGTTTGAAATTGCTATTTACAACCATATCGTTAAAATCATAGTCACCAATCCCGGGCCAATCATCTTCAAATGCAAGTGCAAAATTCTGCGACCATGATGGAAAATAACTACCAAAACAACTGTTGATGTCATTCGGCCAGTGATCGATTACATCGGGCACTCCATCGGTGTCAATATCTGTTAATTGAGCAATGGACTCAAGCGAGGGAATGTCATGCATATCTATAGCATCTTCAGGTGAAACTGTGATTGCCATAATCACGTCGTTAAAATCGTGATCATTTTCCTGGTCGCGCCTTTCATCTTCTATTCCGAGAATTAATCTTTCCGATCCTTCTTCGAAAAACAGCATACAATGACGTTTCAGGTTTCCATTAGTTTCCGGATTCAAATTACTGTTTGAATAGAACAAATCATCACCGTTCGTGATCGCATTATTTTGCCATCCTTGACTCAGGAGAAACCAGCCAACAGTGGTGTTTTCATCAAATCTACCTATGTGAACTTTGTCTCCCGGATGCAATCCAGATCCATTTTCCTCACGTGAGGGATTTGGAAAGATTATTTTTAATTCACCAAGATCTCGTGGATTCTGAGGGATTTCGGAACCTGAATAAGAATAGAATCCGAATGGACTGTGATTCAGGCTGCCATTGTGCACAAAACTAATCCACAGGTCAGCTTCGGCGGATAACAGGATTGTAGAGTGTTGACGAACAAAATCGGGATAGGTATCTTCAATGTTCACTCCCTCAGGGAAGTTCGAAGAAAGTCTGTTAAACCTCAAATCAATACGCTCTGAAGTGTCATCGAGGTAGTCCGGAACTCCATTTGAATCCCAATTCCCAAGATATCTGAACCGACCCTTAGGTTCTACAATTAATTCGATTTCCGCGAATCCGTTTGTGGTATAGGTCAGATTTCCCTGTATTGCAGTTGCTTCGGCAACTATTTCTTCCTTTCGAGGTGGATCCCAATAAAGAAATGCTAATTCTTCTCCGGCTCTGAATCCATCTACATCCTCGGATGTGAAATCGTCTCCCCATACAGCCATTCCATAGGGTGGATCTCCGCTAATCATTTCAACACCGGCAATCAAACCATCAGGAGTTATACAGGCCAGTTCTGCCTCATCAACAATTTCAATACCGGTGATATCGTTGATAATAATTGACATATTTGCACCAGTGTTCCGAGGTTCTTCAAAGTGGGATGCATCAATTCGATTATTCCGATTTCGCTTTCCCGAAGAAATCAGATTTATTTGAGGACCGACACTGAAAACATGTTGCAGATTCTCTGCTACATCCAACTCTGCATAATTCCTGGTACCGATCATATCAGTTCTGATGTATAGCTTTTCAACTATAGAACTGATCTTGAGTTCTGCATTATACCTTCCTCCGGGATTGGTATATCCATCTCCAATAAGACCTAAGTTTCCAGTCGCAGGGAATGGTCTATCAGAAACCTGCACGCGAATATTCCGTTTAGGACTTCCGTCCAAATTCTGAACATCAACCTTGATGCTAACTTCTTGTAGGGTGCTGAATGAAAAATCATCAGCAATTTCCAGTTCGGTTAACGGTGGCTGATCAATTTCTCTCGGTTCTGTAGGATTTTCTTTGCATGAAGCAACAACAAAAATTAGAAACCCGCAGACCATTGTTGACAATATCAGTTTTAGATTCTTCATTTCTGGTACCCAGTAATTATATTGAGCAGGCTTTTCAGGGGATTCTCTTTTTCATGACTGAGCCGGTTAAATTGGTAATCAATTCTCTTGGTAAGAATTTTAGTGCCCTAACTGTAGCTCTATTAAAACCACCGGAGATAACCATTCTCTTGCCCTGCAACATCCCATCATACCCAATCTTCGCAACTGGATATGCGTCGAGGGCTCCGGGACGTTCCCGGTTGGTTTTCTTATAGCCTGCAACTCTCCCAAAACCGGTTCGAGTCGGTCCGGGTGACAAACAGGTGACAGTTATTCCGCTTCCATCGAGTTCACCGGCAAGTGCGTCGGAGAAGTTATTCACAAATGCTTTTGAGGCTGAATAAGCTGCAAAATAGGGTGCCGGGACAAATCCAGCTACTGAACCAACATTCATAATCCAACCCAAACCCTTACGGATCATTTCAGGGATAAAGAGACTCGTCAGACGAGTAAGACTTATGATGTTCAAGTTAAGCATTTCATTTACAACATCCGGATCAGCATCCTTGAAATCACCGATCATACCAAAACCGGCATTATTTATCAGAGCATTTATTGAGGGCTTGAACTCATGAACCTTTGTGAATAACTCTTCTGGAGTCTCGATCTTACTTAGGTCACACGGGATAACAAATGCTTCAATACCATGTTTTTCGTTAAGTTCATCTGCTCGATTCCTTAAAATCTCCTCTCGACGAGCCGTCAGGATCAGATCCCAGCCATCAGCTGCCATGATACCGGCAAGCTCATATCCTATACCTTCAGATGCGCCGGTTATCAGAGCTGTTTTATTTTGGTGCGGTTTTGAATTCATTT
The DNA here is from genome assembly GCA_964387885.1 of uncultured bacterium. GTDB lineage: Bacteria > Electryoneota > AABM5-125-24 > Hatepunaeales > Hatepunaeaceae > JABGPL01. The sequence continues at coordinate 31,570 of CAYLYZ010000015.1, forward strand.
TACTGATTTTTTTTAAGTTACCGGATACAATCTATCCGTCTAATGCCACTAACATGCGAGATGTACCGACCTTTAATTACGATATCAAGCTTCTGCGTGTTCCCGGGCAATGTCAAATATTGCATCTTCCGGGCAAACCTGGTCACAAAGTGAACATCCCGTGCATGTATCTTTATCGATTGTAACAAGGTGCAGCCCTTTTTCTGTTGTTTGGTCCAAATGAGAAATCGACGGACAACCAATGTGAATACACACCTGGCAACCATTACATTTCTCAAGGTCAACTTCAAATGGTTTCGGTGGCAGCCTATCCGGATACAGAACGCAGGGCTGATTAGTTATCAGAACTGTGGGCTCATTAATATTTGAAGCCTCTTTCAGGATGTTAACAGTCTCTTCGAGATTGTAGCTGTCGACATCGTAAACATGGTTAACACCAAGGGCTTTGGACAGTTCAAACAGGTTGACCTGTTTCGCCACTTCACCCTGCAATGTGTAACCGGTTCCCGGATGCTGCTGACCTCCGGTCATGGCGGTTGCACGGTTGTCGAGTATAACGAGGATCATCGGTGCTTTATTGTAAACTGCATCCAGCAATCCGGTAATTCCCGAGTGGAGGAAAGTTGAATCACCTATTACGGCAACAACCGGTTTTTTCGATCCGGAAACCTGCTGAACTCCATCAGCCATTCCGATAGAAGCTCCCATGCAGATGCAGGCGTGCATGGCGTTTAACGGTTTTAATGCTCCAAGGGTGTAGCAACCAATGTCACCGAAGACATCAGCTTTTATCTTTTTCAATGCCTGAAAAACAGTACGATGTGGGCAACCAGGGCAAAGAACAGGAGGACGAGGCAATACATCAATGCCTACCGGATGAATCCGAGCGGTTTTGGTATCAAGAGCTCCAGCTTTCAGAAGACCGTCTTCGACTATATCGGGATTAAGCTCTCCCTCAATCGGGAAAAATTCTTTACCTTCGCATTTGATTCCAGCTGCAAGCATTTGCTCTTCGTAGTAAGGTTCGAGTTCCTCGACAACCAGCACTCGGTCAACTGTCGATGCAAATTTGCGGATTGAATCTATCGGCATCGGGTTTGACATCCCAATCTTGAAAACAGGAGCTTCCGGAATAACTTCGCGAACATAATTGTGAGAAATACCGCCTGTTACGATACCGACTTTTCCGCTGCCTGGTTCTACACGATTAAGCGGTGAGTTATTACTGAATTCCAGCAATGCAATTATTCGTTTTTCAATTTCAGTGTGTCGTGGTCTCGCATATTGCGGAATCATTACAAATCGTTCGGGATTTCGCTTAAAACCTGTAACTTCAGGTACAGGCCAGGGTTTAAGATTCACAATTCCCTTTGCGTGTGAGATTCTGGTCGTCACACGAAACATCAGGGGGGTAGCAAATTTTTCAGAAATCTCAATCGCATCCATCATGAAGTCATGTGCTTCGCCTGAATCAGATGGTTCGAGCATCGGAATCTTCGCAAATCTTGCAAGTACCCGGTTATCCTGTTCGTTCTGAGATGAATGAAGCTCAGGATCATCAGCGGATATAAATACAAAACCACCAATTGTTCCTGTATAAGCAAACGTCATCAACGGGTCCATTGCGACATTCACACCGACATGTTTCATCGTTACGAGTGTTCTCGATCCTGAAAGGGCTGCGCCAATGCCTACTTCAAATGCGACCTTTTCATTTGGACTCCATTGTGCCTTTATCCCCGGGATTCGAGCAAAAGTTTCAAGAATTTCTGTGGATGGTGTACCGGGATATCCACAGCCAAAGTATATTCCCGCTTCACGGGCACCGAGAGCAATTGCTTCGTTGCCGGAAAGCAGCATTTTTATGGGTTTTTCAATTACGGGTAGTTTTTTTGTTTTTGCCATTTTATCTAAGTTTGTTAAATATATTCGTGAGCGGATTCAATCCGATCAATTATCCTGAATGCACCCTCTGCCAGTGCCTGCAGTTCACCCTCACCAGGGAAAACTACAAATGGCGCCAGAGATGCTACGTATGGTTTGAGTTTAGTCATGATTTCCTGCGAATGAGCCAGACCGCCGGTGACAACAACAGCATCAAGCCTGCCCTTGAGGACAGCACTCATCGCTCCTATTTCCTTGGCAATCTGATAGATCATTGCGTTTAATGCGTTTTCAGCTTCTTTATCACCATTATCAGCACGTTTAATAACTTCCCGTGCATCGGAAGTTCCACAATAAGCGTACAACCCGCTTTCCTGTGAGAGTTCTTTCATCATTTCCTGTTGAGTAACCTCACCACTGAAGCAGCGTTCAACAAGAGGACCTATCGGCAGCGCTCCGGCTCGAGCAGGTGAAAACGGTCCCATGCCGACCATTGCATCGTTGACGTCAATAATGCGGCATCCATTTACCGCAGCTATTGATATCCCGCCACCAAGATGTGCGACTACAAATCGCGACTCGGTTAATTCGACATTAAGTTTCGCTGTGGCACGCCTGACTACAGCCTTAATATTCAAGGCATGTGCGCGGCTCTTACGGACAATCCAGGGGACGCCCGAAACTCTGGCGATGTCCTCAAATTCATCAACGGTCACCGGATCAACAATATATGCCCCAACACCAAAACGTTTGGCATAGTACTCTGCAAGAACGGCACCGAGGTTACTGGCATGGGTGCCGGTCTGCCCCGATTTCAGGTCATCGAGCATCTGTTGATTTACATTGTATGTCCCGCCTTTAAGAGGTTTCAGTAAACCTCCTCGTCCGGAAACACCAACGACTTTATATTCGTCGATATCCTTTTCCAAATCCTCATCAATGAGAGACCGCCTATAATCGAGCTGCTCGATTATTTCAGGCACTAATTGATCCGGATCATGCCTGACAACGCTCTCGCGAACGCATCCCTTGCGAGAATACAATGCGTATTTGGTTGATGTTGAACCGGGATTTATGACGATAACGACTTCATTATCGGAATGCATGTTTATGTGTCCAGCTTTGTTTTTGGGTAAAGACCTTCGGAGTGCGCAAGCCATGCTTGCGCTTTTTTCACATGTACCTTTGCTAAAGCGGTAGCAAGGCTACCGCACTCCAAATTTTGCGATAACCTTCTAATATAGTGTAATTATCCCTGATTTTCAATCAAATGTGCGCGTCGTTGACTGCGGAGAAAAATTACAATCCCGAGTATCATGCCGGCTAACCAGAGAACCCAGGGAAAGTTTGGGAGAGAGGTTTTATTGATGGCTGCAGGGGCTCCCACGAGGAATGAGGATATGATGATTAAACCCGAAATGATCTCTAAGGTCCATTCAATCCTGGTTGGTTTGAGGATCCACCCCTTATCAAGATCATCCCAGATATTAACCGCTGCCCATATAAGAGCAATCGAAACCGCAACCGGCGCCCAGACAGGACCTACCCACGGTGCTGGGATGAGGAAGAGTATATCGGTAGTTGCTAAAGAGGGAGGCCAACCCTCAAAGAGATACAGAAACAGATAATAGGTAATATCCCAGACACCAAAACAGAAACAATATGCAGCGAACCGGTCAATAAACAACCTTCCGACCATCGCAGAGACAGCGAGGATCATTATCAGGCTCATTGCTTCCCGTCCGATCTCGATAATCCCGATTCGCATCGGGACATCCTTCAGGGGAAACGCAAAGCCTTCCGGGTAGTACAGCTCGCGGAGATACTCGACGAGCGTTGCCTCGAAATATCCCATTGTGATCGCAAATATACCGAGCCAGATTAGTTTGTATTTTAGAATTAATCTCTTTTTTTCTTCCATCATTCTCTCCTGAAATTCTGTATGACAATATTATATTGATTTTCATCGTTTTATGCAAATATGCGGATTACCAAATACCCTGGGTAGCAAAGCATGGCTACGCTATTACAGAGGATTTATGGAAAGACGTGGAAGGGTATGGATAACAATCGGATATTTCTAACACTTTTTCATATTAACTAACTCGCACTTTAATCCGAATAAGTCTCAATCAAATGGTTATGTAATTTTATAGTTTGGGTGTTAAGTGAAAACTCTCGTAATTAAGGTGACAGCATACTTATCTCTTGACAAAACCCATGAAATTACGTAACTTCAAAATGTATAGTCTACTACAAATGGTTGTGAAAAATCACCCTGATCAATTAATCAAGCAAGGCAATCGGGAGGATAGTTAGTTGTTAATTGGAAATCTGAAAAATGAAATAATTAAGTATACTGTCACCTTAATTATCGCTAGTATTTTTAATCAGGTGTTAGCTGCACCTATCCCAAATGGCGAGATTGATAAATATGTCAACCGGAGACCGGTGAAAGAGTACTTTGTTGTTGATATGTATTTAGAAACCGATGTCCTCACTTATGACAAATCTCTTTCCAGAGCCTTCTTTGATGTCAATTTGTATGACGAAGAAGATAGTAACAGTCTTTACCGTGCATTTAAAATTTGGCAGAGGCATTTTAAAAGATGAACCCTATGAGCATCAGAATGTGTTAGTCGAGCCGAGATCATTGAATGAAATACCATTTGAGTTTCACGAGATATCTCTGATTGATATAATGGTGAAATATAAAATTGATGTGATTAATTTCGAAGCAGAAAAGAGTTATTATTTCCCACCAGGGGATCGTATTAAGATAAGTATTAATCCTCCAAAAGGGACGGAGGATGAAATTGTAGAAGATTTAGAAAAACTTCCCTATTTAATCCGTTATGAGATAAAACCTTCTGAAGGTGAGCTTTTCTTTGGCACGTCCTTTCCAATAAAACCTTGTCTTATTGGGCGACCCAATGCGATCAAGGATTATATTGATAAAAACAATCTATTTCCCAAAATAGCAAGGGATGCTAATATCTCCGGGGTAGTCCTAATAGAATGTATAATTGATGAAAATGGAATCCCCCGGGATATCAAGATATATGCGGAGATACCATATGGATTGGGATTTGGTGAAGCTGCTGTTGAGGTAATGAAAGCAATGCGATATTCTCCTCATGTTAAGAAGGGTAAACCGGAAAAAACAATCTTGCAGCAAAGAATTAATTTCACGCTTGATAATTAAGGTGACAGCATACTTAATTCTTACGTAATAATTTGATAAATCAGAGTATACAAAATGACACGTTTGGCAAGAATAGTCGTCCCCGGCATCCCGCATCACATAACTCAGCGGGGCAACCGACGCATGAAGGTCTTCTTTTCCGACGACGATTACCGGTTCTACATCGAATTGATGAAGCAGGGCTGCGAAAAACATCATGTCGAAATCGTTACCTACTGTCTCATGCCCAACCACGTCCATCTGATTGCGATACCTGCAGAAGAGTGCAGCCTGCGACTGGCAATCGGTGAAGCACATCGGCGTTACACACTTCACATTAACTCCCGTGAGGAATGGCAGGGACATCTCTGGCAGGGGCGTTTCGCATCTTTCCCATTGGATGAAGCACATTTTCTCGCTGCATGCAGGTACGCGGAGTTGAATCCCGTCCGCGCTGGGATAGTAAGACAGCCGGAAGACTGGTGCTGGAGCAGCGCAAAAGCTCATCTGGAAGGCAAAGACGATTCACTGATATCGGTAAAACCGCTGCTGCGTATTGTTGAGGATTGGCGATCGTTTCTATATGAGCAAATTGTTGAAGATGAACTCGAACTTCTCAGGAAACACTCTCGCACCGGTCGTCCGCTTGGAGGTAAGAGTTTCATTGAAAGGCTTGAAAGGAGTTTGAAAAGAAGACTTAAGAAAAAGAAGCCGGGGCCAAAGAGGAGGGAAAGTGATAATTAAGTATACTGTCACCTTAATTATTTTTGTCTTATTTACCAATTCATTTTCAATGGGGAAAGTTGATATCAGGATTGTCTGTAAACCTACTTATCCGTTAGGCGTAAGGCCGATTATTACAATAAGGATAGAAAATAATTCGGATCAGATAATTGAAGGATATCATGGCTATGAGAGCGATGATATTCGTTTTGGAGCCATTGCAGAGAATGATACACTATGGCTCTATCATGGATTGGAGACAAACAAAAGAGGTCGTGGACAAAGGATCTTGCAACCAAATAAAGTTTTTGAGAGTGATGTAAATATAGAGATATTCCATATAAGTAGAAGATTTCTGGAGGAATTTCATGATCATTCTATTGACAATGAAAAACTTGAGCATCTGAACTGGGTGAGTTTATCCAAAGGTTCCTATTTCGTTTCGGCAAATGTAGGGTATAGAGCTAGAGGGATCAAGGAGACATTTTATGAAACTGTGGGAGCAAATTTTAATATAGAATTGCCGGAGGGAGAGGACAGAGTTGCTCTTGATATTTACTCAGAGATTTTTGAAAAGTAATCTGATATACTCGTCAAGAGAGATCGGATGGAATTAATTATACAAATATATCCAGATTCTCTCTATACAAAGTATGCAATATTAAGATTATTCTCGTATATGCGCTATTTTAAAGAGGATTCGCGACTATGGCAGGTGGTATATTGAAATGAATGCAATCTCAAGATTGTTTGCGTATATGTGCTGTTTGGATGAAGATTTCGGTAGGTATGTTCAAAACCAGGGCATGTGGTTTCTTGAAATGCCTGAATTTGATTCATATGATATGATTGATTTTCTAAGTTATATAAGATTGTACTACAGGTATAACTCGGATTTTGAAGGATAGCTCACAGAGAGTAGGGAAATCCTGAATATGATAGGAAATACAAAATATGAGAGGCTCGCAAACCACTATTTAAGACCAGATTTTACAGGAATTGATAAATATCTTGATAGGAGAAGCAATTTGAAAGTTGGTGAATATGAAAAAACCGGGAAATAAATATGAACTCCGTAAACAGATCTACAATAATTAAGTATACTGTCACCTTAATTAACACTCTGGAACTTAGTTTGTGCATTGAATACCGGGCATGAGTCGGTACTGCAGAAGGTAGTGTTGATTCAATAGAATTCAGGAAAACTGAAATCATTTCCTGCCAGGTTTGAAGATGACACCCATCATATCCCCGCCCGTTCACGTGCAAAATCTTCAATTGTACTTGTCATTTTTCCAAATAACTCGTTCCCTGAAGCAGGATCCCCCCTTTCGCCGGTATTTTCCAGGAAACGGAACATTTCCGCACCGAACCACATATCCCAGCGCCGTAAAGTTTTACCCAAAAAGGAAACCAAACCGATTGGTGAAGAAACGATCGGTCGAAGGGGATGACACAAGTTGCGATAAATTTCAACTGCATCCTTCATCGATACCAATTCCGGACCAAATGGATGGAACGTCTGCATTTCAGCTTTTGGTTCATTTAGAGATTTCGATACCCATCTCCCAAAATCCCTGCCAGTTAACCAGTGCGCTCCAACTTCACCTTTACCAAACAACCCAATCACTCCGAACCTTGCAAGTTTACCCAGTATTTCAGCAAACCAGGTAGGACGCCAGATTGTGAATGGGATGTTTCCTGCTCGAATTGCTTCTTCTGCAAGCCATTTTGCCCTTGCAGGAGGGAAAGTTTCTTCCCCATTTATACTGTCACCGGAAAGGTAACTTATTCTCTTCAGGTTAGTGTTGTCAAGGTGAGCCATCAGGTTTGTTATGCCCTGATACTCCGTTCTGAAGCAATCCTTAAATCGTGGGCCACTTGGCAGGTTAATATGGATGGCATCCTGATCAGCGAGAGCAACTGGGATACTGTGGGGTATTGTAAAGTCAATGTGTACAGATGGAAAGCGGTTTCCGAACATATCTGTGACATGGTTTGAAGAACGTGAACCAACTGTCACATTAAAACCATCAGCCGAAAGTTGTTCGACTACAGGACGACCAATCAATCCGGTACCACCGACAACCAATATATTCTTAATCATTATTTGATCTGAGTGTCGTCAACCGGACAATCCCGAACGGATGATCCGCACAACTCCGAGACTAAGGTAAATATACCGCCTTGACTATCTTCGTCTGGTTCAGAGCCTTAACTGCAATGAAAACAACTCCAGCCGGCATTCCATTTCCACTGAATTTGAGGGAAGTCTGACCGCCAGTTAGTTTTCCATTCCGACTCTCAAGGATTCTGCCTGAAATATCATAAATTAGTACGGAAACCTGTCCTGAACCACCGGAAATATTCAAACTGATCCGATTATTAAACGGATTCGGGTGGCAGCTCACGTTAAACGAGTTGGGCAGAGTCGGTTCAGTTATTGCTTTGCCAACGGAAAATCCATCAGTTGAATATGAGTTGTCCCCTTTCAACCATTCGATTTGCTGATCTATCCAATTGCCGGTTTGCTGGATCTGAACGGAGAATTCTTGACCTCTGCTTAAGCCTTCGCAAGAGGAAGTTAATGGATCATCACCATAGACTGATAAGCCAACTCTCCCGTCATCACCGACTATTCCAGTTCCAACTTCAAAGTTTTGATCTGTAAGTATCCTGACCCTGGTTCCCGGTTGAATGTCACTAAGGAGAAGGCTCATATCAATTCCTGTCGGGGTGGGAATAAATGATGATGTGTTAAGCATAGTTGTATTAAGCTCTTCCCCTTCCTCTCCGGAATAAACTAACCTGCCAGCACCTGTCATACTCACCTTATATCCATTACCGGGCATCATGTTTCCGATGCCATCCCAATCCCATTCTGGTGCATAGAAAGCACCGTCTGTTTGTTTAACAAAACGGAGATTATCCTCGATAGAGCTTAAGGCGGTGGAAACATTTGTCGGTTGAGTTAATAGATAAGGGACAATGCTCCAGCCGGGATCAACTTGAATCGGAAGATCTGCCTGAACTTCAATGCCTTCTATTTCAAGTTGCGTTGGATGAGCAACACAGATTTCATATCCCTTAGTAAGATTCCAGTCTCCGAGATTGTTAAATCCGTTATCAATATTCCAAAAATGTCCACGCCCATCTTTAACCATCAATAAAAGATCTTCTTCGAGAAGAGGTGAGAACAAAGTTTCAAAATTAAGGTCGTTTGGATGTACATTTAAAGAAACGAGGTTCCACCGGTTTCGTAATGAGATTGTCTGGTTATCGTATGGATTTCCATATAAGTTTAGTACGGATAATCCATCGGGATGGAATTCACCACCACCCTGAAGATAAACCGGTAGAGCACCGATCTCGCGATCTTCCCAGGGGATGTAAAACATATAGGAAATGCTCTCTCCGGTAACAAATCCGTCAATTTCCTCCGTTATTGGATCATCACCAAGTGCAGGCATACCGAATGCTTCACCCCGGTACCTGAATGCTCCGGCGCAGATATTATTTGGTGTAAATACACCTATTTCAATTCCTGAACGTGCGGATATTCCATCAATGTTCAGCTCCTGAATCAACAGGCTGTGGTCGTGTCCGGTCGGTTCGATGGATTGAAAGTGTGTGGGTTCTTCGTCGAGGACTGTAATGGAGACTTGAAAACGATAGAAATCATTCGTCGGATCTGAATGGTAAACCATCACCTCAACATTTTCATTAAAACCTACCTGTTGGTCGCCAGCATCAATAATAAGATGGAAATTGAATTCATCACCTGCTTCGAGCACGACGTAATCCGGAGCAAAGGTAAGCCAATCCGCATCTTCATCTTCCGCAAACTCAAGCCCAATCTCGAGCACGCCCTCACCTTCATTGCGGGTTGATAAGATAACAGTTTCGCGATCCCCCTGCATGAGAAAAGAATTAATATTGTTGAAATCTAAAGCAATCCTGCCATCCGGATTCCGGTCAGCATAATTCATACAATTAAGAGCCAATTGAACATTGCCCTCATTCTCCAGCATGTCATTATGCCACACATCCGCGTCACAGATTACAATAACAGGACCACCTCTGGATTCATTAATAACCAAACCGAGAAATCCCCAATCATCCAAGCCTAATGCCTGAACCTCCTCCTGGTTCATAATAATAAGCTCACCCCCACTGCGGATCGAGATACTCTCCAGCCCTTCGGTTATTGGATGCTCTTCAAAGGCAACAAGGTCGGTGATAAAGTTGTTTCTTGCTGCAAGTATATCAAACTCCGAGAGTAAGGGAGCGATATTATTGGGTCGAACTTCTGAATTATCGGAAAGAACGATCAATCCCCCACCACTCTCTACAAACGCAACAATGCGATTAATCTCTTCCTCGGAGTATTCCTCCTCAAAGTTGGAAAGAATCGAGACCACCAGTATATCTGCCAACCAGATATTACGATTCAGATGTTGACCGTTACCTTCTGAAATCAGGAATTCATTCTGCTGAAGTAAACGTGCCAGAGTATTATAGTTGCCAGCAAGGTTGTTATCCTCGATGGAACCATGACTTACGTCCCATAATATCCGACTCGCCTGCAATTGTTCCGTAACAGAGATAACGCAGACCGCAAGGATAAGAACAAAGAGAGTTTTTCGGTTGAGCATAAATTACTCCCAGACGACGAAACTATTATCGTTCGGAGGAAGGAGTCTTTAAGGTTCACAAAGTATGTAAAAACGCCTATTCCAGAATCTATCAAAATATAGTATATTTCGCATTGATTTACAAAGCTATGTCGAGCAACCTAAAAAAATTATCCGTCAAATTAGTACATTTATTACCTATTTAGGGAAACCGATGTTGTTAACTAAAGATATTGAAGTTATCTTAACAGATTGAGGAGTATTAATAGTTAGAAACAAAACGAAAATGGGAAAATGGCCTGCTTTGATTCACCAAACCTGATGATGCACAATGAGTTCTGAACCACTGGCGAACATTAATAATCTTGTTGCGAGGTTTGGAGAGAAGGTTGTTCTCGATGGGATAAATCTGTCTATCCAACCCCGCGAAATACTTACAATAATCGGTGGCAGTGGATCGGGAAAAACAACTCTGTTAAAACACGTAATGGGGCTTGATCGCCCATACAGTGGAAGTGTTGAGGTGTTTGGCAAAGACTGGTGGGAAATGGAGGAAGTTGAAAAAGAGAATACTCAGCACAGCATCGGCGTTTTGTTTCAAAATGGCGCTCTTCTCGGTTCCAAGACCGTCGGTGTAAATGTAGCAATCCCCCTCGAACAACACACAAAACTTCCGGAATCCGTCGTGGAAAGAGTTGTAAGACTTAAACTACATCAGGTCGGATTGGAAGCTGCAATTAATAAGATGCCATCAGAACTATCCGGTGGTATGCGAAAAAGAGCATCGCTAGCACGGGCACTGGCATTAGATCCCCCACTGATTTTGTGCGATGAGCCCTCAGCAGGCTTAGATCCGGTAACTTCTCAACAGCTCGATTCTCTCCTGCTGAATCTAAGAGATAATCTCGGACTCACCATTGTAATTGTCACACATGAAATTGCCTCGATTATACGAGTTGCAGACCGGATCGCATATCTTGAAGAGGGTAAAATCATCTTCGATGGCTCGATAAATGATGCCTTGAAATCCAATGTCGAATCCGTACGTGAATTCTTTCAAGTAGGCATTGTTGAAGACACGAGGATTATAACATTTCCCGAAAGTAATGACTGATGGTCGTCTTCGCGAGGAACGAAGAGACGAAGCGATCTGTTTGTATATACAAGTTTTAAGAGATTGCTTCACTTCGTTCGCAAAGACACTACTCTCAGGAAATGCTGTAATAACAATTGAACTCGGGAATTCTGATCAACACTTAAAACATCACAGTTAGTTTCATTTTTAGTCTTTCAACATACGATTTCCTATTCCTCCTGACTCTTGCAACTTACACTGTTTGGGCAGGAGCTGTCATCGCTCTCCGAATAGGATTAGGAGGTATCTTCCGTCAGCAGGCAAAAACGGCAACCTCCCCTAGTCTGTTAAACGGTGAAGAGAGCCCGTCAATTTCCGTTTTAGTCGCAGCTCGAAATGAGGAAATTAACATTCGGAATTTGCTCAACGCTCTTCAATCCCAGGATTATCCCAATGATAAATGGGAAGCGATAATATTGGATGACTCATCAGATGATGACACAGCCGAAATAGTCAGAGAATACGTTGAACAAGATAAACGCTTCAGGTTAATTGAAGTAGGAGATCATCCGGATGGGATAGCTCCAAAAAAGAATGCCCTTACGAAAGGAGTTGAGTGTTCCACCGCTGAGATAATCCTCGTTACGGATGCTGACTGTAAACCCGGACCAGGTTGGGTTTCAGGAATGGCAAAACAATTTTCCACTGACACTGATGCAGTTGTTGGATACTCACCACTAACAGGAAAAGGTCTTGCAGGTGCAGTTGGGAGATTTGATGCATTTGTTAATGCTGTTGTGTCAGCCGGAACAATTGGATTAGGTCACCCAACAACCGCAGTTGGTCGTAATATGGGCTACCGCAAATCAGTCTGGAATCACATCGGGGGATTTGGTTCTACTGTCAAAGGTGCATCAGGTGATGACGATCTGTTGCTGCAGAGAATAGCTTCTAAGAAGGGCAAAGTCGTTTTCAGCGGTGATCGCACAACTAAAGTCGGATCAAACACCAAATCTACACTTGCTGAGTGGTGGTTGATGAAAAGACGTCATCTTTCTGCAGGGAAAAGATACCAACCAGCTCTTATTTTATTTTCATTTGCTTTATATCTCTTTCAAGTTGGTTTGCTTATAATCACAGGTCTTGCTACATTTGGAAAAATCAACCCCATTCAGGTCGGAGCAATATGGGGTTTTAAGGTACTGGTTGATGGACTGGCTCTTCAAAAGGGAGCGCAGTTACTGCAGCACAAGAGGTGGATCGCATCTTTTATTACAGGTGAAGTAATCTCTCCTATATTGTTCACATTGCTCGTTCCAATCTCGTTGATCGGAAAGGTTAGATGGAAAGGACGGGCTCTCAACAGTTGAATTTCTTTCTTAATTGTCTTAACACCATTTCAGGGGAGTACGAAACTCAAGGTATACACAATAAACCGGAGGTTACACAAATGAAATTTTCCATCAGTTTAGCATCAGTTTTAGTACTGATTCTTATTTCTGTATGTAATGCCCAGCCAAACATTTCCGTATCGCAGTTAGAAATAGAATTCGGTGATGTCGGTTTAGACTATACAGCCGAAAAAATAATCCGAGTTAAGAATACCGGTGATGAAAATCTGGAAATAGCAGATGTCGATATCTCAGGAGAGTTCTTCACTTCCGACCTTGAAGCAGGACTCGTATTGGAGCCGAATCAATACTCGAGAGTTTCTGTGGCTTTCACACCTACTGAAGTTGGTGAGATTTCAGAGGTTATGACGATTTTCAGTAATGACCCAGATAACGATGAGATTTCAGTAAGTATGCTCGGCACAGGCAGAGATACGGATGAAATAATAGAGCTCGGTTATGATTCCGGTCGTACTGACAGACGTTTTCAGAATCTCGGAGATGGAAATATGGAAGGTGTGTGTTTCACTCCCGCTCATCCCTGTTCACTTGTTTCAATAAGCGTGATGGTTCTTGGTGAAGGTGAATTGGAGCTGCATATATGGGGTGACAATGGTGCGCATGAACCTGACCAGACAAATGATTTAACCGATCCGATTATTGTTGATGTTCAGGATGATGGAGACTGGGTCGAGGTTGATGTTTCGGATTTGAACGTTGTTTTCGATCCTCCGGAAGATTTCCACATCGGACATACAAACCGGGATGGCGGCCCACAATTCTGGCTTGATGAAAGTGAAAATGGATACCAGCAAAGAGGGCATCTCTGGACATTCAATCAGGGTTTGAGACAGGATTTATGGCATACTATCCCCGGAAATTATCTTGTCCGAGCACATGTTAAGTACTTTGAAGAACGACATAATTATACCTTCAGAAGAGTAAATTCAGAAGCATTAGTCGCTGGTATCTCGAAAACGGCTTGGGGTGATTATGATAACGACGGTTGGGAAGATATGCTTCAGGGAGGAAAAACCCTGTACCGTAATATGGGTGACGGTACGTTTGAGAATGTCTCTCAGGCAGCTGGTATTGTAGTTGATAATCCAAGCCACACAGGGACCTGGGGCGACTTTGATAATGATGGTTGGCTTGATTTTATGGCTTTAACAAGCAGTGCTGCCGAAGATCGTCTTTATCGTAATAATGGTGATGGGACGTTTGAGATGGTTAACGACACATATGAGTTTCACCATGGAGATAATCCTACGGCCGCCGTCGGATGGGGAGATGCAAATAACGATGGCTTTCTCGACTTTCATATTGCCAACTCCGAACACTGGAACGATGGTAATGCTGAATACTTCAGAGATTATTTATACAACTACGAACCGGAATGGGGAATTTTTCTCGAAATGACTCCTTCAGATATCGGCCGTCAACGGTATTACGGACGCTCCGTTGCCTGGTGTGATTTCGATATGGATGGTGATATGGATTATTACCTTTCCAATTACCGTATTCAACCAAATTTCCTGATGGTTAACGAGGGAAATTTGGAGTTTGACGATGAGGCTGAGCGACGAGGAGTGCGCGGCGCTGGCAGGAGAGGTTCTTACGGACACACAATCGGTTCAGCATGGTCTGACTTCGATAACGACGGTGATTTTGATCTGCTGGTCGGGAACTTTGCCCATCCCTGGGGACTGGATTATCAGGACATGATCTGGTTCTGCCGCAGCAGCGGTCATCCGAATTATAATTTTGAAGAAATTCGCGAGCAAGCCGGAATCGAATACTGCGAAACTGTATTCTGCCCGGCATTTGGCGATTTCGATAATGACGGTTGGCAGGATCTATTCATTTCGTCCGTTTATGATGGACGCCAACCATTCATGTATCGCGCAACCGGAGACGCCGAATCATTCGAGAACGTCAATTATGAGACCGGATTTCACGGAATAGCCTACAATTCTAACGGTGTAACATGGTGCGATTATGACCATGATGGAGATCTGGATATCGCAATTGGCAGAGGCGGATTATTTGAGAATACAGGTAATAATGGAAACTGGACTGAGGTCGTACTTCGCGGAACAAGTGACACAGTCAACAAGTTCGCGTTTGGCTCTCAAGTTAGTGTTCATGTCGGAGATAACCACTATCTCCGTCAGGTTGAAGGCGGCGCAGGAGCAGAAAGCTGCCAGAACAGCATGACGCAGCACTTTGGACTTGGGAATGGAGAACGGATAGATTCAATGGTGGTTAACTGGATGGGAGGAGGCACAGACAGATATTTCGATCTCCCGGTAAATCAGCGCTGGGTCGTGACCGAAGGCGAGGAGCTGATAGTAGCACCAATGAATCCGGGTGAAACTTTGCAACCGAGCCAATTCGAAATCACAGGACTTTATCCGAATCCATTCAACAGCCAGTTAAACCTGAGTTTCAGTATAAAACGACCTGACAATATTCGTGTCCTAATTTATAACATGTCCGGACGCAGAATTAGTAAACTGACTGACGCCGATTATAATGCAGGCGAGCATACACTGACCTGGAACGCAGATTCTGCTCCGTCCGGAATGTACATAATTCAAGCACAACATCGCGATGGAATTTCGAATCGGCAGGTCAATCTGGTGCGGTAGGTCGGGTTCTTAACCCGACGAAATTGTTTGCGATCATTTTGTCGGCATAAGATGCCGACCTACGACTTATGTTCGTCTTCGCGAGGTATTGTTGTCCGGAATTTTTTCCTGACCAATGCTTGCTTTTCGATTATCAAAGATCAATATATACGACATTGCTACTGCTAATATACAACATATTTTAGCAAAAGTCAAGTTATACCGGAGAGTACGGGACATAACAGGGGGACACCAAAAAAAATCGTCACTTCGTCACACTTTTGGCGGAAAGCGGTTGTGGGTGGGGGATTGAGGGTGTGACGAAAATGTGACGAAGTGTGACGGAATTGAGTTTTCAAGTCTTCATGTTTTCAAGTTCGCAAGTTTTCTTTTCCAAGCTTTCACTTGGCAATGTTTTGATTATGTGAAGGTTGCGTTTCCACGCGGAGCGTAGGAACGAGTTGGAGGGTATATTTGTGGCCCGGTCAGCCGTTGATTGCATATTGAATTCAATTCACGAAAAGACTTCTTTACTCACAGAATAACACATTTCGAGCTGACCAGGATAAGCTGAATACGATTCTCGGTCAGCTCATACGTTCTACATTCCAGGTTGGGATTGATTTCACAGTTTGAAAATTTTCTGTCCCAACAGGGCTGACCGTGCCACAAATGTTGTATTTAAGTGATGTAGGTCGGGGACTTTTCCCGACAAAGAGCCTATGATTCGAATTGTCCGGCGGCATAAGATGCCGACCTACAACGGTATTGTAAATCATGTAAATGTAGGGGCACCGCGCGCCGTGCCCTTACAAAACAACCAAAACCGATTCATAATATATGAGTTGAAGGTAGAACAAGCATTCCTGCTTGTTATCCACCTTTGGCTGATTCTGTTTCTCATCTAAGCAGGATTGCTTTTTCCGTCAGTACACCCTCCTCAGTTGTCAGGTGAATGAGATACATTCCGGTTGATAAATCACGTGCATTCCACGTAAAGCTATGCTTGCCGGGCGTCAGGTAATCGGTAACAAGATTGGCAACTTCTCGTCCCATTATATCAAATACTCTGAGATTTACTCTACCGCTTTCAGCTAATTTGAACGATATCTCAGTTGCATTATTAAACGGATTAGGGCTAATCGACTCAAGTGAATTCTCGTCAGGAACTAATCCTTTTAGTAAATTCCTGCCGCCATTTCCATCGCCATCGATCATATCATCTAATCTATTTGCTCTTGCACTTGCGAGTCGAGCATATCGTGAGTCAGGATATCTATCAATAATAAAATCGTATATGTCAAGAGCACCTTCAATATCGTTGAGATCGTCAGAAAGGATCGATGCTGCTCGAACCAGAATTGGGAGAACACTTTCATCCCGTTCGTCAATATCCGCTAAAATGGATTCAAGTGTATCAATAGCTGTATTGAACTCGCCTCTTGAACTCAGGTTCCTCGCACGCACAATGGAAGCATATCGAACTAAATCGGAATTGCCATTACGTTGAGCATTAACTGTTCGATATATTTCACCAAACTGCCTCTCATTTGCATCAGTTCTTCGAAGTGAACGATCCCAAAGATCCAGGGCTCCCATTGCAGCATGGGAATTTGGTGAATCTTCAATAATTTCTCGACATCCCTCAATTACCTGATTGTACTCACCCTCGGCAAATTGATAAAAAAGTGCCTTTAAATCATCATCGACAGAAGAAGTCCACCAGGGGGAATAATCTACACTTCCGGCTCCATCAAAATCACCCGCATTGGGCGGACTCTGCCCCCACCAATTTCCCTCTGCCTCGATGGTCATACCTGCAAGACCATTATAAACCGCGCCGCTTGCATTGTCCTCAATTCTGTTCCATCCTTCATATCCGAGGCTGGCGTCTCCCGCCCAGATTATGGTTCCGGTTGCCGCACTTGAGACGTAAATTCCGTAGTCGTCATTATCATGAAGAAGATTGTTTGGGGTGTCATCTTCCCAATTTCCCGGCGTTTCCAGGATTAACAGGTTACCAGTACCAATTGATGATATTGCCGCATAATCGTTGTTGTAGATGTCATTTAAACTGAATTCTATAACATTGTCATCTTCACACCAGATGGCATCATTCCCGGTGGAATATATTTCATTATCTGTAAAACCCTCCGGAGAAACTGAATAGACATTGTTTGCGAACAATCCGATTATATCAATGTCATATATTACATTCCCATCAAGCTTAAGATTGTAAACATCCTGCGCATCGATCCCATAGTCACAATCGTGTATTGAAGAGTTGGACAGGTAAATTGTCCCATCCGAATCGGTGTTCTCAAAATTTGCTCCGTCGTTACAGAAAGATATCTCAATATCGTCTAAGATGACGTCATATTCGTCATCATCAAGAATCACATCAATCCCAACATCCGCGCCGGATATCTCGCATGTCTCCATATCAAAATCTGTATTCTCAACTGTAATCCCATTCCAGATGTTTGCTGCACCGGCAGTATATGCTTCGAAAGTGACGTTGTCTATGTTGCCTTCTCCCAATCCGCGTTCGAAGATTATATCTTTCCCCGGATAGATTAAAAATTCGGTCGTGCTTTCTTCGGCACCAATAGTGATTGTTCCGGGAGTCGCCATTGCCGGGAAAGTCAGCTTCTGATTGATGATATATGGTTTTGAGGAATTCCAATTGCCACTCCATCCTGCATAACCCCAATTCGCATACCCTCCTCGACCTCGGAAATCTACTGTCCCTGAACTATCATTTTCCGAACAATAGGCAGAATTATTTGCAGGCCAAAAATAATATGTATCGTAACCATGCTCCAAATTGAATACAACCTGTGGATATCTTGTTACTTCCTGATTATTTCCATTTCTTAAATCAAATCCTGAGTTGTAATTTGTTGCAGCCCATGTGTATTCAATGGCTTCACGAAAACTTAAGAATAAATCGGAATTTCGATCCTTTGAGTCCCATGCATCAAAACATGCACCATTCAGGAAATGTCTTTCTTCTTCTCGATCTTCCGGATCCGGATATTCTAATGCTTTACCTTTTCTCCAAGGTTGTGTATCCAAATAGTTTCCATTTTCTTCCCGCTGATCAAGGAGTTGTGGATAGCTTCCCATGATATATGATGTAAAATGGTATGTAGGGTGACCGTAAAGCCAGAAAGTATCATCTGCTTCAAATGGAAAACTCTGTGTATCAACACATGCACCTGCAAAATGTCCATGAGGAAAATTTTGAGAATACAAAGCCGCATTAGCATCAAATATTCCCCCTGCATGACAAGCTTCAAGAAATACAAACAGCTCCGCAGCATTGTTAAATTCCAACAACATGCTATATAGACTATCAGCAGATAACATTTCATCAAAGAGTTTAATACTATATTCATCCAATTCTCCATCCCCGAACGGACTTTGTTGGCCTGGTTCGAATCCGTGATTGGTTATGTAGATAACAATTCTATCTTCAGGTTCAACATCTCCAGCCAAATCTGCAAGACCTTCTTTAACATCATCATAACGTGATGTTCCGATAATGTCATTATTGCCGTCATTATCTAGATCTTGAGAAGGGGTCCATAAAGTGTCCTGATACATTTGACCAGGATCATCATGTGGAACCCACCTTATGTGAGTGAAGTTATTTTCGTCAACCTCAGTGGTATCATCATGAAAAACATCTATTCTTGAAAATCCCATGCTTTTCAGCATTACATACCATCGAGCAATATTGAAATACCATAATGGTTCGCAATAACCACCCAAAACTCGGTTACCACTAATCAGGATTGCTTTCAGATGTGGATCAGGCGTGGGATATGTAATTAATGTATCCGCCTGATCCTCATCATCAGGTGGATTTCCATTAGCAAAGTACGATCTGAACCTCTCAAGGTCTATTAATCCGGGAAATTGGTTGACATCCACTTTTGTGTAAACAGTAGGTGTTTCAGCATTTATAAAGTAAATTTCAGCCGGGTGAGACCAAGCTATACTCTGATTTACATCAATAAAGAACATCCAACTTGTATATGTTGGTGATGATACTCCGTACATAACTGTAGTATTGGCTGAAAGAATGCTCTTCGAAGCCCAGCAGTCACATGTGTCGGCTTTAGTACTTATTATGCTTTTCAGTTCAGTCCACGCCTGATCTCTTGTAACTGTTGCGGTTGTAGGTTGACCCGAAATCAACACGATGCAAATAAGGATAAGATACAACATTTTCTTTCTCATGAGAACTTCTCCTTTTTTTATTTTTCATGTATTATGGGAACTAATTCCTGTAAGTTTTCCGATTGAAAAAGGACGAAATAATGACCACTACTGATCAGTCGGTTTGATTTGTTCAGATTCCAATTGAATAGTTGTCTTCCATCGGAATAGTTAGTCTCAGGAAACGCAGTCACTATTCTGCCATTAATATCAAGAACTGAAATCGCTAAATTTTGTGAATATGGGAGCATGAATTGAATAGACACCCGGGAGTTGAAAGGATTTGGAAATGCAGGAAAGACCTTGAACTTATCCGGGTAAATTGGAACATTTCGATCAGTAGAAAGTTGTAAATCAAATTTTGCAAGCCAGAAATAATTTGTTTCCCGGTCTTCCAGCGTTCTGCTATCACCGAATGTGACTAAATTTCTATCTTCATCAAAATGCATGGATCTTAGCCAGCCGGTGCCCAGAGATTCAGGAAAAAAACTATCAATTACCTCTCCGTACCGATCAGTGTGAACGAGCCATGGGAAATTGGATTCCCAAAGTCCACAGCAAATCATCTCTCCATTTGGAAGAAATTCCACGTCTGAAAAGCCATCAGCCCATCCCTCTGAGCCGTATGTGTTTATCCAAACTAATTCCCTTTCCTCGTCGAATTCGGCAAGGAATGCATCTCCGGTTGCACCAAATTCTGTATTAATAAACTCTGTTCCTTCGACCAATAGATTTTCATTATTCAACTGATAAATATTACTTCCCACGAAACTGGAATCGGAATTAATGAAGGTAAAATCGAGAGAATCACCGTTAGAGTCAAATTCGTAAAAGATTATTCTACAGGCTCGTGGCAAATTTCCTACATAACCGGTAGCTATGAAGTGATTCTGACTGAGTTGAATACTTCTGTTTATTCTTGGCTGCCCTCTGGGATAATTCCAGATATTCCTTTTCAGGGACAGTGAATCACCTTCCGGACTTACGAAGAATGTAAAATTATTTCCGTTGTTGTCATAGAAACCTGTGATTAGAATATTGCCTTCTTCTGTCACTAAAGCTTGTTGCGCCCTGAAGTTGAAATCCCAGAAATGACTCCTTTCCCATTGCATCTCTCCATCAAGATTGAGACACTTAATGTAAAGCTCAATATTTGGCGGGTCCTGACCAAGTCGTTTATTTCCGATGAAGTATAAAAAATCACCCGATTCCACAACCTTAGAGAAGGATTCGGGGTAAAGTCTTAACAAATCATGCGTCCAGACGACTTCAGCTTCTCTATTAAGCCTGAGAACTCTTGTCATCCCACCATTGAAACCGATTGCCGAAACAATGTAGTTCTCGTTTTCAATCGGAATGAAAGACCCGACTCGTGCATAACCGAACTCATCGGGGTGGAAAGCAAGGAAATACCTCTCCCACGTTTTCTCGATCTCCTGTCCGAACATTAATGGGCAAAGGAAAATCGAAAGCAGGAACAATATTAGAACATAGCATTTCATTTTTTAAATCTTTTCAGTATTATATTGAAGTAATTTACATCTCAACGTTTAACTCAAAAAATGAAGAATTAATTTCCAAAATGCAAGTAAAAACAAGATGTTTCTGACAAAACACCTGTCGGTTTCAACTGGTTTTCAGTAATTGTCCGGAAACCTTATGATTCAAAAATTTGCTTAGTGACAGGTGCCTTAAATAGTTAGTATCGGGTGCCTCCCTCTGATAAAAAAGTATATAACCAATTGATTGCCTTTGCAGGAAATGATTATTATACTATTTATATGTTCAAGGTGAATTGGACTATTATTCTAAATTCTGATCAGGAGGCTTAAGTGCCAACGTTAACAATAGAATCTGACAAACCGGTCGTTGTGGTTCCCTTAGATGAGTACCAGGAACTGCTGGACACTCTTGAAATTCTCTCAGACCCAACCCTGAAGCGAGATGTCGAACAGGCACGGAAAGAATTTCGTGAGGGAAAAACTATAAGTTTAGAAGAATTGAGAGCCGAACTGGATGCAGATTGAGATCTCAAATTTAGCGAAAAAGCAGCTTCGGAAAGCAAAATCAGACAGTGAACTATATAAAAGATTAAATAATGCATTAGACGACCTTGCTGCAAATCCTAATTTGGGCAAACTCTTAGAGGGTGATCTCAAAGGTGTGCGTGCCTGGAGAGTTGGTGATTGGAGGATATTATACCAGGTTTATAAAAGTCAATTACGGATATTAATCATTCGAATTGCTCCCCGAAAACAGGTTTACAGGAAGTAATTATCTTAAAACCCCGAACCACAAGGGATTCGTGCTACGAAATTGGTTAAATAATCATACAGGGAATTATGCGAACTATTGCAGCTTTATGGTCCAGTTTGACTCTGTTCGATTGTGCGGTTTTGTCCAAAATAAATCTCAGGCTCATTACTCCACACTAAATTTGCCAATTGAGGTAAACTTGTTTTCGTAATTAATTCTTAAAAGGCAAACAACAAAAGATGGAGAAAGAAATGACATCAGAAAACAACACCCAAATTCTCGATATCGGAGATCAGATACCGGAAATCACACTTCCCGACCAGAATGGAGAAGATTTTGATCTCAGTTCCCTGAAAGGCAAACCATACATCCTCTATTTCTATCCAAAGGATAACACCTCGGGATGCACAAAAGAAGCATGTGGTTTCAGAGACAACTATGCCGAGTTAGAGAACGCAGGAATCAAGGTTATCGGAGTAAGTCCCGATAGTGCTAAAAGCCATATTAAGTTTATTGAAAAGAACGAATTACCCTTCACACTGCTCACTGATAAGGAGCATTCCTTGATGGAACCTCTGGGTGCCTGGGGAACCAAGGTTCGATGCGGCAGAGAATCTGTTGGAGTCATAAGAAGCACGTTCATAGTAGGCACTGACGGCAAGATTTTGGAATCCTGGAGAAATGTTTCGGTAAAAGGACACGTTGAAAAGGTGCTTGCAGGGGTAAAAAACTTGTGATATAGCACATTGCTTATTGCCTGTCGATTGCTTTTATTATTATATTGAGAGTTGGTTGAAATCTGCATTCAAAAAGGGCATCAAATGCTTAACCCTCAGTTGACAATCGTCGAAGTATTAGGTTTGGCGGTTGTTCAGGAAATTATGGCTTATAAGCGCTACCAACTTTTCGCAGGACGAGTTAATAATCCACTCGTAAAAGAAAAGTTTCATTCTCTTGCAAATGAAGAGAAAGCACACCGTGAAATTCTGTATAAAATGCTCCAAAAACATACAGGCGAGGAAAAACCTCCCTTACCTCGGAGCGCTCCCCGTTTAGACGAGGAGAAAGAACTAAGTACATCACTAAAAGATATTCTCGAACTTGCCATAGCTAAAGAACGTGAAGCTAAGGCTTTTTACGAAGACGCAGCTCAATTAGCCCAGGATCAATCCGGCAAGCAGCTTCTTGAATATCTTGCCAGATTTGAAGAAGGACATGAACGAACCTTGCAGGTCGAACTCGATTCATTGACGAAATATCCCAGATGGTTTGACATGGATGGTCCGGACATAATGCTTGTAGGTCCGTAATTCTTACAAATAGTATTAAGCTGCTGCTACTTACCAGGTCTGATCACCAGCACAAACAGCAGCTTATTGTATGTATGTCTCCCGCAATGAGACACTTAATAAAGACAACCGTAGCACATTAATATTGAGGTCGACAGGCTTGCCTGTTGACAATTCTTAATCGGCTATTGCTTCGATATGCTGAAAATGGATATATTTCTGCCATTAAGCAGATTTATATCCTGAGGAAATGATCTGTACCGGGTCTTTTCTGCTGCTATCGTCAGAACGTAGTATTCAGGAGGAAAAGTGAAAAAGAGCATCCTTGAAGTTTCCCTATCGATTTTTGTAATTGTACTTGCCGTTACCCCAGGTGTAATGGCTCAAGAACACTTCGATTGGGCACAGACTGACGCCAATATGAGCGTCCTGATTACCGGAGCCACCATCGACGACGAAAGTGTCGTTCAGAATGATGAAATCGGTATTTTTACTCCCAATGGTCTCTGCGCAGGCGGCGCTGTAGTACCTGAGGACTTTCCTGATGAGCCTATGGGATCAGCAGCTTTCGGAGCTGAACAAGGTCAGAACAACGGATTCCAGGCTGAAGATGACTTAAACTTCAGAATCTGGGATCATGAAGAAAATCTCGAAGTAATCGCGGATTTTCAGGTTGAAAATGATGCCGAACCGATATATGTGACTAACGGATTCATAGTATTATCGCTTTCAGCTGAAAGACCGGGCGCCCATTTTGAATGGCGTGTCACCGATACTAATATGAGCATCCTGATAATGGGAGCTGAGATTGCAGGTGAATCACTCACCGAGGGTGATGAAATCGGAGCTTTCACCGAAGACGGATTATGCGCAGGTGGCGGAGTTGTTCCGGGTAATTTCCCAGATGATCCTATGGGAGTTGCGGTATTCGGCTCCGAACCTGAGCAGGATAACGGATTTCAGGCGAACGAAGCAATTGAGTTCAGACTGTGGGATCATGTTGTTGGAGCTGAAGTTGCAGCAGAGATGAACGTAATTCGTGGTGAACCTAATTATGTCACAAATGGTTTGCTCATCCTTTCGCTTGAGGCTGACGCGCCTCCTGCAATCGTTTTATCTGAAGACGCTCACGACTTTGGAGTAGTCAATATTGGCGAATCTGATGATTGGGCGTTCACTATATCCAGCGAAGGTGATCAGGATTTGGTCATCACGAGTATTGAATCTACAGTCAATTACTTCAGCGTTGATTTTGAGGATGAACTCACACTCGCTCCGGATGAATCAGAAGAATTTGTTGTAACCTTTGCACCAGAAGCTGAAGGGGATCTTGAGGGGGCAATACGCATATTCTCAAACGATCCGAACGATGGTATTATATCAATCTCGCTCACCGGAGCCGGTTATAGAGTCATTCCACCGACAATCGTTCTTTCAGTAGAAGGCTTGGAGTTTCGAAATATCCCTGTCGGCATGGAAGAATCCGGAGAAATGACGATTACAAATGAAGGTGATGAACTGCTGGTTATAGAAGGTATTGTTATCGATAATGAGTCCTTCAGCTCAGATATCGAGAATCAAGTTGAACTCGAACGTGATCAAAGCATTGAAGTCACTTTCACATTTCATCCGCAGGAATCGGGAGACTTTGATCTGTTAGCAATAATACAGTGCAATGATCCGGAGAATGAAGAAGCAGGATTCAGGTTAATTGGTACTGGATTTGTTGCCGGTGAAGATCATCATTTCGATTTTGTAGAAACCGGAAATTCAAAGTCAATTATTGTGACCGAAGCACTCCTTGATGGAGAACCACTGATTGTTAATGATGAAATTGGGGTATTCACACCTGATGGATTGTGTGCAGGTTCTGATTTTGTTACAGAGGAGGGGATAGGAATTTCCGCCTGGGGCGCAGAACAGGGTCAGGACAATGGATTCCAGAATGGTGAAGTCATGACCTTTGTCTATTATGCGCACGAAATCGACCAGGAGTTCTTAGCAATAGCAGAGGTAGTTGAAGGTGATTTGGTCTGGGAGGCCGATGCGCTTGCAATAATAACATTATCTGGACTAAGCGTACCACCAGACATTTTTATCGAACAAAACGAACATGACTTTGGGGTTGTCAGGGTTGGTTTAAGCAGCGAATGGACATTTGCAATTGATAATAGTGCACAGGGTGATCTTTTAATCACTAACGTTGAGGTTGAAGGTGAATATTATGATGTTGATTTTCAGGATATGGTAGTTATTGAATTTGAGAACTCTCACGAATTCACTGTTACATTCACTCCAGAAGATGAAGGTGAATTTAACACAACACTAAGAGTCACATCAAACGATCCTGACGAGCACGTATTAGAAATATCAATCTTAGGTGGAGGTGTGATAATCACTCCTCCCACTATTGAATTGTCTTCATATCTACTGGATTTCGAACGTGTTTTTATAGATGAAGTCGCAGAATTACCACTGCGAATCACAAATTTAGGTGACGAACCGCTTTTTATTGAGGCAATCGACCTCGAAGAAGGTGCGTTCGACATCGATTTCAGAAGACGAATTGAGATTCCGGGGGAGGAATTTGTCGATCTAACTGTCACGTTTGAGCCGGAAGAAGCTGATGACTATGTTGGTGAAATGGTTGTTCGTTCAAACGACCAGGACAATGGTGAGTTAGCTGTCACACTTTGGGGTTCCGGATTTGATCCGGAACAGGATCATTTCGAATGGGAGCAGACTGATTCCAACCTTAGCATCCTTATTCTTGCGGCAACTCTGAATGGTGACCCTCTTGAGGAAAATGACGAAGTAGGAGTATTTAACGAGGCCGGACTCTGTTCGGGAGGTGGTGAGGTTCCTGTGAATTTCCCCGATGAACCTATGGGTATTGCTGCATTCGGAGCAGAGCAGGATATGGAAAATGGTTTTGTCGCAAATGAACCAATCGCTTTCCGGATCTGGGACTTCTCAGCTGACTTCGAAGTTGAAGCAGAAGCCGAAGGTGTTAACGGCGAGGTGATTTTCGTCGCTAATGGCTTTCTTGTAGTTAATCTCTCCGCAGAAGGACAACAGGGAGGCGATCGTCCAATTATATCTTTGCCTGTTGAGGATTACGATTTTGGTGAAGTTAGACCCGGCAGTTCAACAGATTGGGAATTTTATGTGCAGAATTCCGGTCGTGAAAACCTCATTGTTACAGGAATAGAAGTTGAAGGGGATCGTTTTTCTGCCAATTTCGAAGAGGAAGTTGAACTTGAATTCGGACAAAGACAGGCATACACGGTTAATTTCTCACCTGAAGATGTAGGTGAGTACGAGGGTGTTGTTCATATCACTTCAAATGATCCTGTTAATGAGGTCGTTGATATTACTCTTGCCGGTTTATGCGAGGAAGCTCCGTTACCTCCTGCAATATCCGTTGATCCGGGCGCTCTTGATTTCGGTCGCGCCGTTGTCGGTGAACAACTCAGCCTGCCAGTGACAATCAGCAACGAAGGTGAAGAACCGCTGATTATAGAAGGCATTGATGTTCCTGATGAGAATTTCAGCAGCAATTTTGAAAATGAGTTCGAGATTGCGGAAGGTGAGGCAGCCGATGTTCAGTTCATCTTCGAGCCAAATGAAAGCGGAGAACTTGAAGCCATTGGTACAATCCGCTCAAATGATCCCGAGAATGGTGAGGTGCAGGTCGCTCTGGCTGGTCTTGGATTCATCCCGGGAGAAGTTCCTCATTATGAATTTGCAGAGAATGAATTAAATATGAGCATCCTTATTACGGGTGCCACATTAGACGGCGAACTGCTTGTGAGGTGGGACGAAGTTGCCGTCTTCACGCCGGCAGATCTGTGCGCAGGTGGCGGATTTATTCCTGAAGATTTTCCTGATCAGGCATTGGGAATTGCCGCATGGGGTGCAGAGCAGGGTGAAGAAAACGGATTCCAGGTCGGAGAAAATATTGAGTTCCGAGTATGGGATCACATGGCAGAGGTCGAAGCAATTGCCGATATCACCGTCATCAACGGAGTCGCTCCTGTTTACCAGGCTAATGGATTTCTTGTTGTGGAATTGGAAGCCCACAGCAGAGCAACACCAAATATGGAGATTGATGATGAACCTCATGATTTCGGAGTGGTTGCTGTCGGTGAAGTTGCAGAATGGAATGTCGAAATTCGAAATACCGGTGAGGCTGATCTAATCATTGGAGAAATGGTGACTGATGGCGCCTATTTCACAGTGAACTTTGAAGAAGAGGCTGTTGTCGAACCTGATGCCCAGATTGAATTTGTTGTGACATTTGCCCCCGAAGAAGAGGGTGTGTTTGAAGGCACATTATGGATGGCAACCAACGATCCCGATTATAATGTACTCGAGATCCAACTTATTGGACGTACCTTCGAACCGCAGGAACAACAGGCTATTATCGTTGTCGAACCGGATGAGCTGGCTTTCGGTCGTGTCATTGTAAATGAAGAGCGGACACTTGCCTTGACAATCTCAAATGAAGGTGATGATATCCTTGTTGTCGACGCTGTAGACATTGACAATGAAGTATTCACTTCCGATTTCGAAGGTGAATTTGAAGTTGAACCGGGAGCAAACACCCAGTTAAATGTCACATTTACACCTGATGATGGTATTGATTATCAGGGCAATTTAGTTATCGGATCAAATGATCCGGATAATGAAGCTTTTGCAGTTCAACTTACCGGTTCAGGTGTTATTCCGGGTGAGGATAGACACTTCAGGTTCCCACGTACCGATGCAAACATGAGCATACTGGTTATGGAAGCGCTACTGAACGGTGAATCACTCGTCGAGAATGACGAAATTGGTGTCTTTACACCTGATGGAGTATGTGCGGGTGGTTCAGTTATTACACCTGAATTCCCGGATGAACCCGTTGGAATCGCGGCTTGGGGAGCAGAACAGGGACAGAATAACGGATTCGAACCTGGTGAACCACTGGCATTCCGCGTTTGGGATTTTGACGCTGATTTTGAGGTTGAGGCAGAATTTCAAGTACGTAATGGAGTTGATCCTGAATACGTAGCAAACGGATTCCTTGTTATAGAAATGACTGCAGAGGGAGAACCTGAACCAAGACCTGATATCTTCCTTCCTGAAGACAGTCACGATTTCGGAGTAGTTCCTGTTGGTGAATCCGGCGAGTGGAACATGACAATTGAGAATCATGGAGAAGGAGACCTGATTATCCTTGACATGGACATCGTTGGAAGACACTTCTCGGTAGACTTCGACGAAGAAGTCATTATCGCCGCTGAAAACGGAAGCGAATTTACACTTGGATTCACACCTGAGGAAGACGGTGTGTTTGAAGCAACCCTTCAAATAACATCAAACGATCCGCAAGATGATCTTCTTGAAGTCACACTTACAGGCCGAACCGAAGAACCCGGTGGTGCTCCCGTAATTATTGTTGAACCCGCTGAATTGAACTTCGGAAGGGTTATTGTTGACGATGCCGGAGTTAGAAACCTGACAATTACCAATGAAGGTGAAGAAGACCTGGTAATTGACGCAATGGATTTGGAAGAAGGTGCATTCAGCGTCGATTTCGAAGCCCAGATTCAGGTGGCCGGTGGTGAGTCTGTCGAAATTCCTGTCGTTTTCGAACCTGTCGCAAGGGAAGAATACGCTGCAGATCTGACAATACATTCTAACGATCCGGAAAACCCTGATATTATTGTTGCGCTTTCAGGAACAGGATTTGTGCCGGGTGAGGATGTGTTCTACGAATTTGCACGTACCGACGCTAACATGAGCATCCTTGTAATGGAGGCTATCCTCAATGGCGAATCCCTTGTCGAGAACGATGAGATTGGCGTCTTCACCCCTGGTGGATTATGTGCAGGTGGTTCTGTAATCCCGGCTGAATTCCCTGATGAAGCTGTTGGAGTTGCTGCATGGGGTGCAGAACAGGGACAGGAAAACGGATTTGCTGTAGGGGATGAGATTACATTCCATGTCTATGACCTTGATACAGGACTTGAAGGTGAGGCAGCATTTGAAGTAATAAATGGAGTGGAACCTGTCTATCAAGCCAACGGCTTTATGGTGGTAACAATTTCAGCCGAACTCGAAGCTGAACCGGAACCCGCTATCGAAGTTAATGCTGATGCACATGATTTCGGTGAGGTTGAAATCGGTGACGCTGCTGAATGGATGCTGGTTGTATCCAGCGTAGGTGATGCAGATCTGGTCATCGAGGATATAATGATCGAGGGAGATTTCTTCCTCGTTGAATTCGGGGAAGATGTTATCCTCGCACCTGATGAATCTGCTGAATTTGCAATTGTTTTCGCTCCTGAGGCAGAAGGTGAATTTAATGCAAGACTTACAATTAGCTCAAACGCCGGTCAGGTAGATATAGCATTGAGTGGTCAAACACCAATGGAACCGGTTCCTCCCGCAATAATAGTTGATCCGGAAGCTATAGACTTCGGTGACGTTGAGTTGGGAAATGCTCGCAATAGATTAGTAACAATTAGCAATAACGGTGAACAACCACTGACAGTCGATGCGATAAACCTCGATGAAGGAGCTTTCAGCGTTGACTTTAATGACCCAATTGAGATTGAAGGTGGAGGTGCAGTTGAAATTACTGTGACATTCGCACCGGAAGAACTTGGTGATTTTGATGCAAACATGGCAATCAACTCCAACGATCCCGATAATGACGTGGTTATTGTCGCTCTCACCGGATCGGGAGTAGAAGCCGGTCAGGACTTTGTTTGGGAATTTGAACGAACTGATGTAAACATGAGCATCCTTGTGATGGAAGCTCTGTTAAATGGTGAATCACTGGTTGAAGGTGACAGAATCGGTGTGTTTACACCTGCTGGATTATGCGGTGGATTTTCCGAAGTTCCCGCTGGATTCCCGGACGATGCGATTGGAGTTGCAGCCTGGGGTGCTGAACAGGGACAGGAAAACGGTTTCCAGATTGGTGAGGACCTGAACTTCCGTGTATGGGACGTTGATGCAGATATTGATGTTGCTGCGGATGCCGAAGTAATCAACGGCGTTGAACCCGTCTTTGCCGCCAATGGCTTCTTAGTTGTAAACCTGAATGCCGAAGGTGAACAAGAACTGGATCCCCCGGCTATTGTGGTTGATCCGCAAGCAATTGATTTTGGTGATGTGGAAGTCGGAAGGAACCGCAGCATTGAGGTTACAATTGGCAATAACGGAGATGAAAATCTCGTAGTTGAAGCAGTTGATCTCGAAGAAGGAGTTTTCGCTGTCGATTTCAACGAAGCTATTGAGATCGAGGGCGGTGCCGCTGTTGTGTTAGCGGTAACATTCACTCCTGAAGCGGTTGAAGATTTCGCTGCTGAGATGACAATTCGGTCCAACGATCCGGATAACGGTGCAGTAGTAGTTGCTCTTGTTGGAACGGGTATTGAAGAAGGGCAACGATTTGATTGGGACTTTGAGCGAACAGATGTAAACATGAGCATTCTTGTAATGGAAGCTCTTCTGAACGGTGAATCGCTTGTAGAAGGTGACTTCATAGGTGTATTTACACCCGCCGGTTTATGTGCTGGAAATAGTGAAGTTCCTGCTGGATTCCCGGACGAAGCGATTGGAGTTGCTGCATGGGGTGCTGAACAAGGACAGGAAAATGGTTTCCAGATTGGTGAAGACCTGAACTTCCGCGTATGGGACGTCGATGCAGATATTGATGTTGCTGCGGATGCACAGGTTATTAACGGTGTCGAACCCGTCTTTGCTGCTAATGGCTTCCTTGTCGTCAACCTCTCTGCTGAGGGTGAAGTTGAACCTGAACCGGACATTGTAGTTGAAGAAGATGCTCACGACTTCGGTGAAGTTGCAATTGGGGATGCTGCCGAATGGCAGATGAATGTTGCCAATGCAGGTGATGCTGACCTTATGATTAATGCAATGGTCATCGATGGAGATTACTTCACGGTTAACTTCGGTGAGGAAATTGCGATAGCACCGGGTGAAGCGTCAGAGTTCACCGTTATATTCTCACCTGAAGAAGAAGGTGAATTTGCCGCTACCCTGACAATTCAATCCAACGACGGAAATGTCGATGTCGCATTGAGTGGTCGCACACCTGAACAACAGGTTGACCCACCTATGATTGTCCTCGATCCGGAAGCACTCGAGTTCGGTCGCGTTGCAGTTGACGGTGACCGCAGCCTTGCAGTGACAATCACGAATGGTGGTGATGAATTACTTGTAATCGATGCAATCGATCTCGAAGAGGGAGTATTTAATGCCGATTTCAACGATCCGATAGAAATCGAAGGAGGTCAGGCTTTCGAGTTAGTTGTTACCTTTGCACCGATAGCTGCAGAAGATTATGCTGCCGATATGACGATTAACTCAAACGATCCTGAAAATGATGCCGTAGTTTTACCTCTCGCCGGTACCGGATTTATACCCGGTGAAGAGCCGCACTTCGTGTTCGATATAACTGATGTCAACATGAGCATGCTTGTCACTGAAGCTCTGCTGAATGATGAAACATTAGTCGAGGGTGACGAAATTGGCGCATTCACCAACGGTGGATTATGTGCCGGAGGTAGTATTGTTCCCGCTGTATTCCCTGATGAACCAATGGGAGTTGCCGGATGGGGCGCAGAACAGGGACAGGAAAATGGTTTTGTTGCTGGTGAAGATCTAAACTTCCGCTTCTGGGATTTTGAAGCAGAAGCTGAGTTTGAAGCGGAGATCGTTCAGGTTGTGAATGGTATTGAACCAGTCTTTGTCGGCAACGGCTTTATTGTCCTCAGGCTTGCAGCTGAAGGTGAAGTTGAACTTGATCCACCTGCAATTGTTGTTGACCCACAGGCACTCGACTTTGGTGATGTTGAGCTGGATGATGATCGCAGCCTCGAAGTGACCATTGGCAATAATGGTGATGAAATACTGGTCGTCGATGCTGTTGACCTTGAGGATGGAGTTTTCGTTGTTGATTTCAACGAAGCTATTGAGGTAGAGGGTGGTGCCGCAGTTGTTTTAACGGTAACTTTCACTCCTGAAGCAGTTGAAGATTACGCTGCTGATATGACAATACGCTCAAATGATCCTGATAACGATGCTGTAGTAGTCGCCCTTGCCGGTTCTGGTGTTGAAGAAGGCCAGGAGGAGTTCATTTGGGAATTTGACCGTACTGACGTAAACATGAGCATCCTCGTTATGGAAGCTCTGTTAAATGGTGAATCCCTTGTTGAAGGTAATAGAGTTGGAGTCTTTACACCAGCCGGACTTTGCGGAGGCTTCAGTGACGTTGGACCCAACTTCCCTGATGAAGCTCTTGGAGTTGCAGCATGGGGTGCAGAACAAGGTCAGGAAAATGGTTTCCAGCCTGAGGAGGAACTGAACTTCAGGTTATGGGATGGGGATGCCGGTCTCGATGTAGCTGCAGATGTAGAGGTTATCAACGGTGTAGAACCTGTATTTATTGGTAACGGCTTCCTCGTTGTTAACCTCTCGGCTGAAGGTGATGTTGAACCCGAACCTGACATTGTAGTCGAAGAAGATGCTCACGACTTCGGTGAAGTTGCAATTGGAGACGCTGCCGAATGGCAGATGAATGTTGCCAATGCCGGTGACGCTGATCTGATGATTAATGCAATGGTCATCGATGGAGATTACTTCACGGTCAACTTCGGTGAGGAAATTGCGATAGCACCGGGTGAAGCGTCTGAATTCACAGTTACATTCTCACCTGAAGAAGAAGGTGAATTTGTCGCAACCCTGACGATCCAGTCCAACGACGGAAATGTTGATGTTGCATTAAGTGGCAACACACCTGAACAACAGGTTGACCCGCCAACGATAGTCCTCGATCCGGAAGCACTCGACTTCGGTCGTGTTGCAGTTGAAGATGACCGCAGCCTTGCGGTGACAATCACTAACGGTGGTGATGAATTATTGATTATCGATGCAATCGATCTTGAAGAGGGTGTTTTCACTGTCGATTTCAATGATCCAATAGAAATCGAAGGTGGTCAGGCTTTCGAATTAGTCGTTACGTTTGCCCCTGAAGCCGCTGAAGATTACGCTGCCGATATGACGATTAACTCAAACGATCCCGAAAATGGTGCAGTAGTTGTACCTCTTGCAGGTACCGGATTTATACCCGGTGAGGAACCCCATTTCCAGTTTGATATCACCGATATCAATATGAGTATGCTGATTACCGAAGCCTTGCTGAATGATGAGTCATTAGTCGAGGGTGACGAAATTGGCGCATTCACCAATGCAGGTCTTTGTGCAGGTGGTAGCATAGTTCCCGCTGTATTCCCGGATGAGCCGATGGGTGTAGCTGGCTGGGGAGCAGAACAGGGTCAGGAAAATGGTTTTCAGGCAAACGAGGACCTGAACTTCCGCTTCTGGGACTTCGAAGCTGAAGAAGAGTTTGAAGCTGAAATCGTGCAGGTTGTTAACGGCATTGAGCCGCGCTTCCAGGGCAATGGCTTTATTGTCCTCAGGCTCGCAGCAGAGGGTGAAATAGATCCCGATCCTCCCATTATCGACGTTGATCCTCAGGCAATCGATTTCGGTGTAGTTGAAATTGGTGATGACGTTAGTAGAGAAATCACGATCGGTAATAATGGTGACGAAATGCTGGTTGTGGATGCTATCGATCTGGCAGAAGGAGTCTTCACAGTCAACTTCAACGATCCGATTGAAATTGAGGGTGGGGATGCCGCTCAGATCGTTGTAACCTTCACCCCTGAGGCTGAAGAAGACTATGCTGCTGATATGACCATTAACTCAAACGATCCCGAAAATGATGCTGTTATTGTTGCACTTGCCGGATCAGGTGTTGAAGCCGGACAGGAATTCCTTTGGGAATTTGAGCGAACTGACGTAAACATGAGCATCCTCGTTATGGAAGCTCTTCTGAACGACGAATCTCTTGTTGAAGGAGATAGAGTAGGCGTCTTCACTCAGGCTGGACTCTGTGCCGGTTTCAGTGATGTTGAGGCAGATTTCCCGGATGAAGCACTTGGCCTGGCTGCATGGGGTGCAGAACAGGGTCAGGAAAATGGATTCCAGATTGGTGAAGATCTGAACTTCAGGTTATGGGACCAGGATGCCGACCTTGATGTTGCCGCAGATGTTCAGGTTATCAACGGTGTCGAGCCAATCTTCGCTGCTAATGGTTTCTTAGTTGTGAACCTTTCCGGAGCAGGTCAGGTTGAACCTGAACCGGAAATTGTGGTTGAAGATGCACATGAATTCGGGGAGGTTGAAATTGGTGACAATGCCGTTTGGCAGATGAACGTCGCCAATGCCGGTGATGCGGATCTGGTAATTGACACGATGATTATTGAGGGTGATCACTTCACGGTGGACTTCGATGAGGAAGTAATTATTGCCGCAGGTGATGAATCCGAATTCACAATTACATTTGCTCCTGAGGAAGAAGGTGAATTTGCAGCAACCCTAACTATTCAATCGAACGATGGAGATATAGAAGTTGCTCTCAGTGGTTCAACACCAATGGAACCCGACGAACCTCCGATGATTGCACTTGATCCCGAAGCACTTGAGTTCGGACGTGTCGCAGTAGATGGAGACCGCACTCTTGAACTGATGATCACCAATGGTGGTGATGAATTGTTGGTAATTGATGCAGTCGACCTTGAAGAAGGAGTCTTCACAGTCGACTTCAACGATCCGATTCCAATTGAAGGTGGTCAGGCATTTGGCTTAGAAGTCACATTCGCACCGGATGCGGCAGAAGACTTTGCAGCAGATATGACAATTCACTCCAACGATCCCGATAATGATGCAGTGGTTGTGCCATTGGCAGGTACAGGATTCGTACCGGGTGAAGATCCGCATTTCGTGTTTGACATAACTGATGTTAACATGAGCGTGCTGATTACCGAAGCGTTACTCGGTGGTGAGTCTTTAATTGCCAACGATGAGGTCGGATTGTTTACCAACGACGGCCTTTGCGCCGGTGGTGGTCCTGTTCCGGAAGAATTCCCCGATGAAATGATGGGCATTGCCGCCTGGGGAGCTGAGCAGGGGCAGGGTAACGGTTTTGAAGTTGGTGAAGATCTGAATTTCAGGTTCTGGGATCTTGATGCAGAATTGGAAATCGAAGCAGATATCACCGAGGTAGTAAATGGAGTTAACCCCGTCTTTGCAGCCAACGGTTTCATTTTGGTGCGTCTCGCAGCCGAAGTTGAACCAGAACCGGATATCTTTATTGAGGACGACGCCCACCACTTCGGACGTGTCAACGTAGGTGAAGAAGCCGAATGGTTGTTGAACATCAACAACAACGGTGAAGCAGACCTGGTAATCAATGCAATGGAAATAGAAGGACAATACTTCACTGTCAACTTTGACCAGGAAGTTATATTGCAACCGAATCAGGGGCGTGGTTTCATGACTACTTTCGCACCGGAAGAGGAAGGATTCTTTGAAGCGACATTAACCATTACTTCTAACGATCCGGATGAAGGTGTGATAGAATTCATGCTAACCGGTACAACACTTGAAGAAGACCAACCTCCGGTGATAGTTGTTTCCGATGAAGACCTTAACTTCGGTCAGGTATTCCTCGGACAGGAACGCAACCTCGAACTGACAATCAGCAACGATGGTGACGAATTCCTGATGATCGACGCAATCGATCTTGGTAATGAAGTTTTCTCAACCGATTTCCAGAACGTCCTTGAAGTTCCGGGTGGTGAATCAGGGGTATTGACGGTAACATTCACACCTGACGAGCGTGGTCTGGTCGAAGCGGATATGACAATTCATTCCAACGATCCTGACAACGACGCTGTTGTAGTCGGACTTGCCGGATTCGGTTTCGATCCTGAGGAAGACAGGCACTTTGAATTTGGAATCACCGACGTCAACATGAGCATCCTCATTACGGAAGCAACGTTAAACGAGGAGTCACTTGTTGAGAACGATGAGGTCGGACTGTTTACCAATGCCGGATTGTGTGCCGGTGGCGACAGAGTACCTGCAAACTTCCCGGATGAACCTATGGGAACCGCTGCATGGGGTGCTGAACAAGGACAGGAAAACGGATTTGCTGCTGAGGAAGAACTGAATTTCCGGTTCTGGGATCACGCTGCTGATTATGAAGTTGTTGTTGAAGAAGTAATTGTTATCAACGGAGTTGATCCTGTCTTTAACGGAAATGGCTTCATGGTCTGTGAGTTGCATGCTGTCGGAGCACCGGACGTTGAAGTTTCCGATCTGGATCACGATTTTGGACCTGTCCTGATAGGTTCATCAGTTGATTGGAATTTCACAATAACAAATACCGGATTTGGTGACCTCATAATACCCGCTATGGAAGCTGAAGGATTAGGATTCTCAGTTGATTTTGAGGATGAAGTTACCATCGCGACCGGTGAATCTTCCGAGTTTACAATCACTTTTGCTCCGGAAGAAGTTATGGGATATGAGGGCACAGTTACCATCACAACCAATGTGGAAGGCAACGAGGAAATCGTTATTGACCTCACTGGTTCAGGAACCGAAGACAGAGAACCTGAAATCACACTTGAACGTGATCGCTTGAACTTCGGTGTTTTAGCAGTAGGTGACAACCGAATGCTGGAGCTGATAGGTGAAAACACCGGTAATGGAGTTCTGGAAATCGCCCAGTTGGAAATCGCAGGTGACGGTTTCTCGATTGAAGTCGAAGAACTTCAGGTCGATCCCCATCAGGAATTCATTATTGAAGTCACATTCACCCCTGAGGAAGTACAGGTTTACAACGGTTCACTGACGATCTTTTCCAACGATCCCGATAACGGTGAAGTTGTAGTTGCCCTTACCGGTGAAGGTATCGATATTGGAGAAAACGAACCTCCGGAAGTTGTAAATCCGATTGATGACGTTGCCCGTGATGAGGATGAAGGTGCATTCGATATCGTTGATCTCGATGATGTATTCATGGATCCCGATGATGATAACCTTGAGTTCTCCTTCGAGGTTCAGGATGATGATAATCTTGGGCTTGCAATTGACGGAAATAACGTCCTGAGCATGAACCCGGTTGAACATTACTTCAATGCTGATGGTCTCGAAGTTACAATAATTGCAGATGATGGTCAGGGGCAGGCAGCATTTGTTATGCAGTTGGGCAATCCTCAGTACAGAAATGTCGGACGCGGAATTGACTTCCGATCCAGAAGCATGCGGTCGATCTACAACGCACCGTATGATCCGTATCGTGATGACACGGCAGAGGATATGTTTACGGTTACCGTTCGTCCCATTAACGATGCGCCCGTATGGGTGGATTATCCCGAAGAACTTGTTCAGGAAAATGTGGGTGATGTTGTCTTCTTCTTCCTCGGAGCTGAAGACCCTGATCAATTATTCGGTGGTGAAGATCAGTTGACAATCCGTTGGGGTGATGATGACGGTTTGATTGATAGGGAGGCAGATCTCACTGATAACGAAGACAATACTGCTGACTTTGATTGGGCAACAGGAGCAGATGATGCCGGTCGCTACAATCCGACATTTATTGTTGAGGATGAGGCCGGATTAACTGATGAAGTCGAGGTTGAAATCTTAGTATTCACCTCAAACCCGATTATCCATGTTCCCACTGAAAATCCCGAGTTCGTTGTTGATCCGAATCCAAACGAAAATGAGGAACTCGTACTCCAGTTCATTGCCGATGATATGGACAACGATCCCGAAGAACTGAGATGGGCTGTTGGCAATAATGATTTACCGGATGGATGGGAATTTGATGACCATCAGGACGGTGAAGCAGAATTCGCCTGGACGCCAACATTTGATGACCAGGGAGTGTATTCTGCTGTATTTATTGTAAGGGATCCCCAGGATAATACCGACGCAATCACAGTGACGTTTAACGTCATTCACGTTCCACGACTTGTCTTGGTCATCGATCCGGATGGTGTTTCAGATGGTGACTTCTGGGCAACTAACCAGGATGAGGGAGACTTACTTGATATTACGATTGGTTCACTCAACCCGGATGGAAATGACATTTTCTGGAACGATGGGGCCCAAGATGCCGCATTAGCAGATTGGCCGGGTGATCCTGTCATTAATCGTGATAATGGAAATCTGAGACGATTGCAATGGACTCCTCCTTTCGATGCTGCTAATGATGATCCATATGAAGTATTGTTTAGTATTCAGTCAGAAGCAGGTGAAGATGAGTTATTAGTTCAGATCACTGTCATTGATCACAACCCCCAACCACGGATAGTTAATCCAATTCCGGACATTGAAGTTCCTGAAGACACAGCGGCTGTCCAACTTGCGGTTCTTGATGATGTTTTCATCGATCCTGAAGATCCTGATAATCCGATTCAGGTTTACGAGATAGAAGGAGCTCCTGATGAGATATTCCTCAGCATTGACGAAAATCGCATCCTCTGGTTGGATTCACTCCAGGCGAACTACAACAATAATGGTGTTGAGATATCAATTGTAGCAACCGAAAACGGTGGACAGCTTCAGGAAGCAGATTTGTTCATCCTCACGGTAGCCCCGGTGAATGATCGTCCGGGTGTGTTTAGTCTGGTAGCCCCGGAAGATGGCTTCGCGGTTAACCGAGGTAACTACGACGTAAGTTTCGAATGGGAAGAACCGGAAAACGTCGATGGTGATGAATTCTTCTATGATCTTTATCTGAATGCACAGTTTGAAGACCGGAATGATACCGTCTTAGTGGACGGAATCCGGTTGACTAACTATGAAATTCGGGACCTTGAAGAACGACTGATCGAAAACGGCATCTTCAGTCATTTGGATGTGAGAGTCGATGTCACCTGGTGGGTTGTTGCAACTGACAGTGACAACGAACCGCTTTCAACTGAGTCGAGTGAACGCTGGGTAATAGACCTTCAGGTTCCATTAACCGTTCCTGATCCAAATGATATTATTCCTACGGAGTTCAGTCTTAGACCTGTTTACCCGAATCCATTCAATCCGTCCGCTAAAGTAATGTTTGACTTGCCGAGGATTGCAGATGTAAAACTCTCCGTCTGGGATCTTGCAGGACGTAAGATAACCAACCTTACCGAAGGCAGGTTACCGGTCGGTCGTCATACAATAGAATGGAACGCAAACGGTTCACCTGCTGGTCTGTACATATTCGTGCTCGAAACAGACAAGCGGAGGTTTATGACAAAAGGAGCACTGGTTAGGTAAAACCACGCTTGCAGTGGTGATAAGAGGCGACGGCGTAGTTTATTCTATGCCGTCGTTTTTTTTGTCTTTGCGAACGAAGTGAAGCAATCTTTCAACTACCCAGTGAAATTCACAAGTGCCTGTCATTCCTGCGAACGCAGGAATCCAGAGGAGTATAATATCTGGAGGATTCATTAATTTTTTACAATGTCATAACTTCATACTCTTTTTAAAAGCAATTGCTTTTTTTCGCGTAGGGGCTGATTTATCAAGCCCTCCTAGTTCACTAAGATAATAGGGCTCAATAAATTGGCCCCTACGCGAAATCACTTCTAAGCAGTGTTGTAAAAAAACAATTTGTATTCCACTATTTCTTGAAAGAAATAGATCCATCGCATGTTTTCTGGATTCTGGCGTCCGCCAGAATGGGCATATTAATCACAGATGTGTGCTGTGAGATTTGTTAAGCCCTTTCCCT
>CAYLYZ010000016.1:0-68650 GCA_964387885.1 uncultured bacterium
GGTAATGGCAATAAATTAAATGGGAAAGTGTCAACTTTTTTTAGGACGTGACAATTATTGATAATTCTGGATTCCCGTTTTCACGGGAATGAGGAGCAAGAATGAAATTCTTGCTCAAAACGTATTCTTGGACTGTCTGTTCTTGCCTGTCCATCCCGGGATGCAAGATCCCGGGCTACCTTCAAAAAAGGAACAAGCCTCCCGGACACATTCCGTCCGGGAGGCTTGTTCTGATAAACACTAAATGTAAATCAAGGGCATCTTCTAAATGCCCACAGGAATAATGTGTTTCCCGTTTACTTTATCAAAGCGATCTTCTTCACGGCTGATTTCTGTGAAGATTCAAGCCTTACCAAATACAATCCGGTTGGAATCTGGTCTGCATGTAATGTTACTGAATGATTACCTACTGTATACTCACCTTCAGCCAGATCGAGTACTTTTCGACCTGCAAGATCAAACACACCGACACTTGCAAGCCCAGCTTTATCAAGGCTAAAGTCTATTCTGGTTGTGCTGTTGAACGGATTCGGGTATGGATTAGCCATTCCGAATGTAAATGGAACAGTAGACTCATCACCGGGAGCACTCAAGATACCACTGCCTGCGAGGCGGATATCAGGAAGTTCGTCTACGTTTGCTTCAACGACGAGGACATCCTGATAGAAATTATCGTCTGGAGGTGTAAACATAACTTCTACTTCAATGCTTTCTCCGAAGTTGAGGATCATTTCTCCTGGCCAATTTACTTCGAAGAATTCGGTTTCGGTTGCAACCGAGGTTATTGTCAGAGGTGCAAAAGCCGTATTGTAGAATCTAACATCCCTGTATGCAGTCTCTTCTTGAGGAACTTCCTCAAAATCAACCAGTTCTGTTGAAACTTCCATTACTGGAGCGTCAATAACTTCAGGCACGATAATGGCATGAATCATCAGATCAGCATCGTATTGAACTGCTTCTTCTCCATTATAATTAAAGAAGTGATTGCCACCTCGCACCAATTCATCACCGGTGATTTGAGGTTGGGTATCATCGCGAGTAACTTCTGCCCAAATCCAGAACATGTCCTGTAGGTTTTGCAACTCCTCATTTTCGTATAACGGTACTGTAAGCCAATTCGGGAAGGATGTTTCCTGTGTAACCTCTACTACTGTGCTGAACAACTCTTCACCGGGAGTATTGACATCGCCACCATCACCAAGTACATGCAATGTAAACTCAATCGGTTCACCGACACCGTTAAACAGAAGCCTTGCAGCACCTATTGAGTATGTATCCATCTCAATATCAACGGGGCGGAATCTACAGGCTGCACCTGTATTTTGTTCAAAATTATAAGCCAATTCGATAGATCTGCCATCGTGACCTAATTCATAAATCCCCTCAGGTTGGACAACGACATCATCGAAACCAGCCCGGTCATTTTCAGCCAGCATATCATCATCATCGGGATCATTTGGCGTATTTGATCCGACATTTGTCTGCGTCCAGACGGGGAATATTCCCGGAGCTGCCGGCGTCCAACCCGGTTGCGGTCTGACCACAAAATCGGTCAGATTAATTTCTAACAGCTCTTCTGGTTCAAGCGACGGACGAGGGATAATCGGGTAGACTCTACCTTCAAACTCGTTACCCCAACCCCATTCTGCCCAGATATTGTCCAGAGCACTTATGCCGAAATTGTTGCAGTCAGCAGTAAAATCAAGGATTCTATGACCTACGGTGGTCGGATAGGACAGATTCAAGTTTGACATTCCAGCATCGCGTGGTTGTCTGTTAACCCCAAGAACTTCCAGGTCGTCAAACCACAAACCAGAACCAACACCGCCATCCTCGTTATGGTCACTTCGATATTCCAATCGAAGCTGTACTGTTTGACCCGCCCACTCCGTAAGGTCTAAATCAATATTTGCCGTTTGATGAGGAGGCGTTCCCGGAACATAATGCGCCCATTCGTCACCACCGGATTCAGCCCTTTTCCAATCCGTTAACTGCCACTGCCAGGTCTCTCCGTCATCATCAGAAAGGTGAATCATATAAAAATCATCCAGAGGATCAACATTATCACCATTAAAATCTTCGAGATCACAAAAAACCCAGAATGTAAAGATCGTTGTCATTTCTTCCGGAATCTCAAAAGGTGGGCTGTCCAGTGAATTGAGGTTATTAAAGCATTCTGCAGTATGCCACATACAGTGTTCTCCGGAATGACTGTCTTCATCCGTAAGTTCCCACCAGTCACCAAAACCGGGGGCGCGACGCGGGATGAGATCCTCTGGCACGGGATCACCATCTGCATCGTTGAACAGATATACTGCTTCATTATCATCTTGTAAAAGGATGTTATCGAGAATTACACCGCTGTTTGCCAGGTATTCATTCCAGGGTGCCGAGACAGTTCTGTCTGAAACCAGAACCCACCGGAGTACAACTTCAGCTTCACCTCTATATGCCGAAAGATCAAACTCTATATCTATCCATTCCGGTTCAGGCGTAAGATCATCCTCCGCATCCCAGTCGTCCGGCATATTGGCTTTGGACTCAAATACGTAACCCGGGACATCTCCAATAGCCCAAATTCTCCCGGCAGCAGAGAGTAGTTCCGCTGTATATGCTGGTGAAGTCGGTTCGACAACCTCAAATTCCTCACCTCCATTTGTGGAAACCATGAGGAACCAGCCATCCCAGCCATCATACCTTCCCAAGCCTCCGGGTACACGTCGCGGATCTTCTAACAACCAGTATGCATTGAAAGTCAAGACCAATCCATCCGCAGCTTCGGATAGGTTCAGGACAGGTGTGTCCAGCCATTGATGCCAGAAATTATTGTAGCCAACCGGATCTTCATCGAATTGAGTCAAAGTATCACCGCACCACCATGCAAGATTCTCTTCCTCAGGATTCATAAAATCACTTTTATGCCAGGCTGTATCAAGATTTGTCCAGTCATACGTAGTCCAACCTTCAGCTCCATTTTCGAAGTCTTCTAAAAAGACCTCAACATCATCTACATCGTCTCTGAGTGGTGAATACACTGGGGTGGCATTCACAGAGGAAGTCTTTTGTACGATTGAGGTTTCTTCGTTTTGAACCCCATCGCTGTTTGCAGCCCCTAAAGGCAGTACAAACATTACAGTTACAAGTAAAAATACTAACGAAAATCTCATATTCTCCCCTATTTTTTAAGTTCCTTATGTTCACGAAGAACAGAATTTGTGTCGGAAATCGGTGTGGCGTTTTGAGAACGGTAATATTAGAACAAGGTGAGTCTGACAAAAGTTCCCGCAATACACATCAAAGTGAATATAGCCATAACTTGAACATTTGTCAATATCGATCAAATCAAAAAAGGAGACTGCCCTCATTATACAACTTTCCGAGTTTTCCGAACCAAGTCCTGCCTTGACTTGCGGGATGCTTCACTCTATATTTATAAAGAGTAGCTGTATCAATAAACTGCGGTCGTTAACCATTAGGCTAAACACAGATTTGGACAGGCTCGATAATGTGACATGGACGGTACATCCTATGCTGGACAATCCCAAGAAAGGAATCCTGTTCTGGATAATTCTTCCGATTGTTATCTACCTGTTTTACTGGAATATCGAACCAGATTTCTCAAGAATGGCAAGCAGGCTAAGCACAGTTGTGATTACATTGATACTCCTGATTTATTTCTCTTCGATCTATCTATCAACAAGATTCACAATTGACTCAGATGGGATAGCCCTTTCGCGATGGCTTATTACTAAACGTCTTCCATGGAACAGGGTCAGATCGATAGTTGAAGAGAAAACCGGAGTTTTCATATCTCCATTTCCGGTAAGAACGAGATTAGAAAATTTTCGAGGAATATTCCTCTTTTTCAGGAATAATCGTGACGAAGTGATAAATTGCATTCGGATTCACAAGCCGGATTTACCGGGATTAGCAGAGATTAA
Organism: uncultured bacterium; assembly: GCA_964387885.1. GTDB lineage: Bacteria > Electryoneota > AABM5-125-24 > Hatepunaeales > Hatepunaeaceae > JABGPL01. Next base: position 3,942 of record CAYLYZ010000016.1, read on the forward strand.
CAATGACGGGTGAATCCAACACCTCAGTCTTTGAAGATGAGCTGACGGAACGGCAGAAAGAACTGATAGGAAAACTCGCTGACTGGACAGTCAGGAAACGTATGACAGCACCTGCTATCCTCTTCCTCGAATCAATCCGCCCACTGAATTACGTTGGCAGTCAGGTCATGGTGTTCTTTGCGCCTGTAGTTAACGCAGTTTTCAATTTGCCCGAATGGGATGAACTAAGAGCTGTTCTCGAACGTCGCGAATCGGTCGCATATATCCTTGACCTTATCGAAGAAAAGGAAGCAGATTTCTTGACCGAAGAGAGTATCAGAAAAAAAGAAGCAAAAGCCCGAAAGAAAGAGGCAACCAAATGAACGAAGCAAACGCAACATCCTTTTTGCGCGGTCTGCGCGGAATGTGGTCACACCCGGATCCTGTCCAGGTGATAGCCAATATCGATTTCGAATCCGCCGGAGCCTCAATGCCCGGAAACCCGCATACGATCTGGCAGATACTCCGTCACACCTACGGATGGTGCTGGCTTTCAATAGATTGGGCACGACCCGACGACAACTTTCCAGATCCGGATAAAGATAATTACTTCTTCCCGGAGAAAGCACCCGAAAACGAGGAACAATGGAAAGCTGCGCAAAGTGAAATGCAGGAAATAGTAGACGCCTTGAAAGAAATTCTTCCGGATATCGATCTTGAACATAAATACGAAAATCTCCATAACATGACATCCGGTGATCTGCTGATGATCCTGACAACTCACACGAGTTATCATATGGGGCAGATTAGCATGATTTTGAAAACGAATGGGAAGATGAAGGATATGAAAGATTTATTTGTTGAAGATGTTGGGGAATTGTAGGGGGAGATATGGCTAAAAAGAAAATACCTGAACAAAAAGAATCATCGGTTCTAACCAAGATTTCGGTTGAGGGATTTAAGTGTTTTCGGGATAAGACTGATGTCGAAATCCGTCCACTTACGATTTTGGCGGGCGCAAATTCAAGTGGGAAGACTTCTATTATGCAGCCTCTTTTGTTGATGAAACAAACTGTGCTCTATCCAACAGAAATGAGTTCAGCACTGAATATTAACGATTCGAATGTATCACTTACATCTTATGACCAGATTTTCGGGAATCACGGTGGTAAAAATATAGAGGAAGTTCGTTTCAAATTATCTCGATCTGACCTCAGTAGTATTGAGTTCATATTAAAGGATGGAGATGTTGACCTAACCTGGGAGAAATTGACACCTGAACCGAAAAGTTTTGATTTACGTGTTAAGAAATCTATCGGAATCAACGATCCAAATGAAAGTATACATGCTAATGCGAAGAATTTCAAACATATAATTCAAATACATTTCAGTGATGTAATGGGACTCCTGCATGTGGCTGGGATCAGAATGTCTGAACCTAGACACCACGCTTTCTTAGGCTTAGTTGATCAGAAGAGCCTATACCGAGGACGATTTGATGATTATGTCGCAAGTTTACTTTTTACATGGCAGTCAAAAAATAGACGTCATGAACTACTTCAATTATATAAACAACTTGAGGAACTCTCATTAGCCTATAATGTTTTTACTGAAAGACACTATTCTGATAAATTGTACATTAAAGTAAGTATGATCTCCAAATCTCATAAGCCTGAGAGTAAATACAATATAGCAGATGTAGGTATCGGAGTTTCTCAAGCATTACCCGCTTTGGTTGCTCTAATTGCCGCAAAACCCGGCCAAATCGTCTACATCGAGCAACCCGAAATCCACATCCACCCTCGCGCACAATTCGACCTTGCAAAAATCCTCGCGGATGCATCAAATCGGGGTGTTATCGTCATTGCTGAAACTCACAGTGACCAATTGCTGTTAGGGATTCAGCATCAAGTGGCAAGTGGACAGATTGATACGAGCAAGGTAAAACTTCATTGGTTTGAACGGGACGAAGAAGGCGCGTCGCATGTTGACAGCACCGATTTGGATGAAAGAGGAATACCAAAGAAGGACTGGAAAGCAGACTTCGACGAAGTCTATATGGCTAATCAAGGTAAGTATCTAAAAGCATCCTTTAATAAGGAAAAAAAGAAATTAAAAACGAAAACACCCGCTTAATTATCGATGCTTGTGTTGCCGGGAGAGTCGGTGGTGATAATCCGGAGAACGAATCAGCTCAGTTATGTCTGGACTGTCTCATTTCAATTTTCGACAACGAATACTCAATTGTATTCGATGATATAATCGAAGAGGAATGGGATAATCATGCATCACGTTATTCTAAGGGCTGGCTCTTAGCGATGAATAATAAGAATAGAATTGAAAGGCCAGAGATAATTCAGGATGAGCGTCTAAGAGACTTCATTCAATCGCTCCCTGATCAGGGTGTGACGAACCTTTTATTGAGAGATGTTCACATGATAGAGGCAGCTTTCGTAACTGAAAACAGAATAATTTCAACAGATGATAAAGCCAGGAAGCATTTTGGATTACAGATACTTGAATTATATGACCAACTTAGAGATATTCTTTGGGTGAATCCGGAGAAGCCAGAAGAGAAGTGTGTTGAGTGGCTTGATAAGGGTGCAGTAGCAGACGATAAATACAAACTTGAAAACTTTAACAACTAGATAATGCCAAACGAACCAAAAACCATCCTCGCCACAGATTGTGGCTCGACGACAACCAAGGCGATCCTGATTGAAAAGCAGGATTCCGGTGAATACCGCCTTGTGGTGCGTGGTGAAGCTCCAACAACGGTTGAAGCTCCATTTGAAGACGTCACTAAAGGTGCCTTGAACGCGATCCGTGAGGTCGAGGAACTGTCAGACAGACATTTTATCTCCGATGACGAGACAATAGTACGCCCCGACAGCGGCGACCTCGGCACGGATATTTACATATCGACCTCATCGGCAGGCGGTGGCTTGCAGATGATGGTCTCCGGTGTAGTTAAATCAATGACAGCCGAATCAGCAGAACGCGCCGCACTCGGTGCCGGATCAATCGTGATGGATGTGCTCGCTTCCAACGACGGACGTCTCGCTCATGAGAAAATCGAGCGAATAAGACGCTTGCGCCCCGACATGATATTGCTCTCCGGAGGGATTGACGGCGGGACGACCAAACATGTCGTTGAACTCGCCGAGTTAATATCAGCGGCACGTCCCCGTCCACGATTGGGCGGTGGCTACGATCTGCCCGTTATCTATGCCGGGAACAATAAAGCCTGCGATGAAGTTGACAATGCACTGGGAGATAAAGTATCGCTCAAGATAGTTGACAACCTCCGCCCTATCCTCGAGCAGGAAAACCTTGGACCGGCACGTGACAAGATACACGACCTTTTCATGGAACATGTTATGGCTCAAGCTCCTGGTTACAATAAACTGATGAGCTGGACGGATGCTCCGATTATGCCTACACCTGGTGCAGTCGGTAATATAATGGAAACAATCTCGAAGAAAGACGGTATCGACCTCGTCGGAGTTGACATTGGTGGAGCTACAACTGACGTTTTCAGCGTCTTCGGAGGTGTCTTTAACCGAACGGTATCGGCTAACCTCGGAATGAGTTATTCAATCTCGAACGTACTCGCCGAAGCCGGCTTTGATAACATCATGCGCTGGGTTCCCTTTGATATCAGCGAGGAAGACTTGCGTGACCGGATCGGTAATAAAATGATCCGACCGACCACGATCCCGCAGACACTTGAGGAATTGAAGATTGAACAGGCAATTGCGCGTGAAGCATTGAGGCTGGCATTCATACAGCATAAATCTTTTGCCGTTGGGCTAAAAGGTGTTCAGCAAGAACGCTCAATCTCAGATACTTTTTCACAGAAGTCTACCGGTGAAACTCTCGTCGACATGATGTCGTTAAACATGTTGGTCGGTTCGGGAGGCGCATTATCACATGCTCCCAACCGCTCCCAGGCTGCACAGATGATGATCGACGCATTTTTACCGGAAGGTGTAACCCGATTGGCTGTAGACTCAATTTTCATGATGCCCCAACTCGGTGTGCTTGCAACGGTGAACGAACGGGCAGCAACTGAAGTCTTTGAGAAAGACTGCCTGATCCACCTTGGAACCTGTATTGCCCCATTGGGCACAGGCAAAGCAGGAAAACCTGTACTCCAGATTACCGGCAAATCCAATAGAGGCAGAGAAGTTAACCTTGAAGTCAATTTTGACGAATTAGTGCTGACCGAGTTCGAAGTTGACGAAACCATGCATGCTCACATAACTCCGGCTAAAGGACTGGATATGGGCGAAGGACCCGGTAAACCTGTGGAGCGAGTGGTTCATGGGGGCGTCGTCGGCTTAGTAATTGATACTCGAGGCCGCCCTTGTGACTTGAGACGTGATACTAAGGAAAGAGTTCAGAAATTGAACAAATGGAAATTGGATTGACTTCCAAAAGAAGATGAAAATTAATCGGTTGAAAGATGTAGATGTTTAGGGAAAACTCATGAAGAAGATTATTTTTGTAGTATTTTTGATGCTCTTCACGCTGGGTTGTTCAGAAGAGAAAGCAAAAAACGAGAACCCAAAAGTTTATCCCGGGCTACCACGGAAATTTGATGTGGGAGATCAGACTCTGAAAAACAAACTTCCGGCAGATGTGAGCGATGGATTTCTCGGTTTCGGAAAAGCTCCCGGATTCAGTTATGGCTTGCTGATGGCTCACAAAACTATTACACCCCGATATCATGAGCGTAGCGATATGCTTGTTTATATACACAGTGGAATTACACGATTTCAGGTCGGTGATGAGAATTTTTGGGCTGCGGGTGGAGATATTGTATATATTCCTCGAGGTTCAACATATGCAGTCACAACCAAAGAAAGATATCCGCTTGAATTTGTAACGGTTTATTCTCCACCTTTTGATCCCAATGATGTAGTATATCCAGTACTCGAAAAACCAGCTCCTTTGGTCGAATAAGATGAACCGAAAAAAACTTGAGACATATCTGTCAGATTTCCTTGACATCCAAAGCTATAAAGATTATTGTGTGAATGGCTTGCAGGTTCAGGGACGTGAAGAGATCAAATCAATTGTTACTGGCGTCTCTGCCAGTGAGCGCTTATTTAAAGCTGCAATTGATAATAAGGCAGACACAATTATTGTTCATCATGGCTTATTCTGGCGAAATTCACCTAATCCGTTTCATCTTACAGGGATAACTTATAATCGTGTTAAGCTGCTAATTAAGCATAATATTAACCTGTTTGCATATCATCTACCGCTCGATTCACACCCGAAGATTGGTAATAATGCCTTAATAGCTAAAGCCCTTGGACTCAAGAACAGGAAAATGGTGGAATTTCCTGACATCTCAGCTGGAATGGGTGAGCTTAAGACACCATTGTCAGCAAATGAATTTAAAGGCTACGCTGATAAACTTCTGGATACTAACGGATTAATGTTACCCGGCAACAAGAACTCTATTCTAAAAGTGTTTGTTATATCCGGTGGCGGTGGGAATGATTATCATGATGCCTATTCAAATGGCGCTGATGTCTATGTTACAGGAGAATTGGAGGAGCACTCCGTAAGAGGAGCAGAAGAACTTGGATTGGCATTATATGCCCCGGGACATTACAACAGCGAGAAGTGGGGAATTCGAGAACTTGGCAACTTTCTCCAAAGAGAATTAGGTCTAAAGACAGAATTTGTTGATGTTCCCAATCCAATTTAGCAATCGTACATACTCATTTGATCGCAACATTAAGAACCGTAGATCGATTTCTTCGGTGAAATAGAAAAATTTACTTCCCGTAGACATAACGGGAAAACGACTTATGCGAGCTGAGTGGAATGTTTATTTATTTTAGTGGAGGTTTTCATGTCTGATTTTGAATTTATCAAGTTTAATCGAGATGGTGGTCGCGCTGACCTGAAGTTCAGTAATCCACCTCACAATCTGTTAACTGTTGAGATGCTTGAAGAAATCGTTCGAGCACTCGATACTCTACGTGATGATGATACACTGAAAGTTTTACTTATTCAGGGTGAGGGTGACACCTTCTGCGGTGGTGTCAGGACTGAGGATATAATGGCTGATAGTATTGGCGCATTAATGCCTCTCTATTCAAGAGTGTATAACCACCTGAACGATATCCGAGGCGTAACGGTTTCTGCTGTTTTAGGTGAAGCCTCCGGTTTCGGTTGTGAGCTTGCAGCATTCTGTGATGTTTGTATCGCCGCCGATAACGCTATGTTCAGCTTTCCGCAGATTCAACTTGGGCTGTTTCCGCCAATTGCAACTGCTATTCTGCCTCGTCTTATCGGTCGAAACCGTGCCATAGACTGGATCGTATCCGGAAGACGGGTAACAGCCAAAGAAGCTGCGGAAGCTTCAATGGTCGCAAGGACTATTCCCGATTTAGCGCTGTCACAGTATGCGAATGCCTATGCAGAGAGGATTAACCACTTCAGTGCTCCGGCAGTTGTACTTGCAAAACGTGCTGTCGATCAAGCACTATACACACCGGCAATGGATGCACTTAGAGCTACGGAATCACTCTACATGCTGGATCTGATGAACAGTCTTGATCCAACTGAAGGATTAAAAGCCAGCCTCGAAGATAGAGATCCCGTGTGGAAGAACAAGTGAGTTAGATATATTACCTGTACGGACGCAATGTGAGTATAGTTAACGATTCTACGATGGTTGCTGCCTATGTATTTCGCAAAGCAGGTGAAGAAATACAACTGCTGCTAATGCAACGTCCTCCGGACTGTCGATATGCACCTTTGACCTGGCAGATTGTCTATGGTCATAAAGAACTTTTCGAGAATGGTGATAATACAATTCTCCGGGAAATTCGTGAGGAGACGGGGATTAATCCCGAATCGATTTATAACACAGACAAAAGGTTCTATAATGTCCGGGAAAACATTTGGGTATCTACACCTGTACCCGTTTATGTTGCTTTCGTGGATTATAAAGCGACAGTTGTTCTTAATAGTGAGCATATCGCCTATCAATGGTGTGATTTGGCGGATGCTGAGGATATATTTATTTGGCCGGATCAGGTAAAGATGCTAAAGAAAATTCGTACCGTATTCATTGAGAATAATCCTCCCCGGGAAAATCGGATTGAGATCCCATTGTAGTTTCAATTAGTTATAGCAATTGATCTCAAGTGAACCTGGAAATTAGTTAACAATTGTCTTAGGTGAACTGAAAAAAACATTAAAAATGTCACAAAACAAAAAACTGGTATTTTCCGGTATTCAACCTTCCGGAAATATACACATCGGAAACTACCTCGGTGCAGTAAGTAACTGGGTTGAACAACAGGAGAATTACGACAATATCTTCTGCATTGTTAATCTTCATGCCATCACTGTCCCACAGGATCGAAAGATACTGAAAAAAAAGATATTTGAGCTTGCAGGACTGCTTCTCGCAGCTGGAATTGATCCTGAACGATCATCCCTGTTTGTTCAATCTGATATCCCAGCTCACAGCGAATTAGCGTGGATTTTGAATTGTTATACTCCTATGGGTTGGATGCAAAGGATGACACAGTTCAAGGAAAAGTCTGGTAAACAAAAAGAGGAAGTTACAGTTGGGTTGTTCGACTATCCGGCACTTATGGCTGCAGATATATTGTTGTATAATGCTAATGGTGTCCCTGTTGGAAACGACCAGAAACAGCATGTAGAACTTACACGGGATATTGCACAACGCTTTAATCATATATATGGTGAAACTTTTGTGGTGCCTGAACCGATTATTCCGAAAGCTGGTGCTCGGATTATGGGTCTTGATGATCCACTAAAAAAAATGAGTAAGAGTGATGACAGCAAAGGTCATGCAATAGGTTTGCTCGACTCACCGAGTGAAATTCGCAAGAAATTTAAACGTGCCACTACCGATTCTGACCGATTGATTGCGTTCGACGAAAAAAGGGCAGCGATGTTTAATCTACTAACCATTTTTCAGATCTTCTCCGGTAAATCAAAAGCTGAAATCGAATCCCATTTTGACGGTAAAGGCTATGGAGATTTGAAAAATGACATTGCCGAAGCGGTAATAGAAAGATTGAGACCTCTTCATGAACGCTATGCACAAATCACCTCAGATAAGGGTTACATTGAATCTGTACTCGCAAAAGGTGCCGAAGAAGTCCAACCCATTGCAGAAAAGACTATTCGTAAGGTTCGTCGCAGAATTGGATTGGAATAGTCACTTAAGTGTTGTCAGACGTCCTCGTCTGACTCTCAAACCATCGTTTTTATGTCATGTGAGGACACCTGACAGTGTTTTTGAAGTAGCCTTTTGACATTTTTATATTCAGTATTCATCCCTGCACTCGCAGCTGCAACTATCCCGGTTTTGTTGCATTTGCTAAGCAGAAGACGATTGCCACTGATTTCTTTCTCAACACTTGAATTCCTTCAGAAACTCCAGAAAAAGAAATCGCGACGTGTTCAGATAAAACAGTTAATCCTGCTTATAATCCGGACTCTGGCTATAATTGCACTCGTTCTTGTTTTTGCAAGACCTGCTCTGCGAGGTAATCAAGCTGGTGCAGGCTCAGCCGCAGCGGTTGAGATTGCGCTTGTAGTAGATAACAGTCTTAATTCAGCAACTGAAACCAGAGATGGACAGATCATTCGTCTTACTACTAATAGAGTCCAGAACCTATTTGAACTCTGCGGACCTAATGATCGGATCACTCTGATCCCTACTGCACAGCCATTCCGAAGGATTTCTGTTGGATCAGGACAAATAGACCTGCTTCGAGACCGACTCGAGAACCTGACGCATGGATTTTGGTCACCTCAACTCACTGACACTCGATCGCAAATAGATTCTCTCTTATCCGAAACTCCCAGGTTTAATCGCGAGGTCTTTTTTATAGGTGGTTTCTATTCCTCCGAATGGGATTCACTTGATTTGAGCCAGCCCGGAGAAACCGAACGACGTTACCTGATCCCGATCGGACCTGATAATAATCCAAATCTTTCGGTTGACGACATTACTGTTGGAAATGCTATTTTGCAGCATAACCGACCGGTGGAGCTAAACGCAGCTCTAAGTAATCACTCATCAAAATCGATCGAGAATGCCCTTGTAAGTGTTTACCTCGAAGGTGAGAGAGTTGCTCAAAGCTCGGTCAATATCCCCGGTAATGGAACAATAATCAGGGACTTTGCCATTGTGCCCGATAAATCAGGGAAACTTGCGTGTTCGGTAAAATGGGAGAATATTGATCCATTCAAACCCGATGACAGATTGTGGACCATTCTGGATATCCCTGACAGTTTAAGAGTCCTGGCAATCGCTCCAAAGAATGTCTCAAGAGTAATTGTTAACGCTGCCTTATCTGCTTCTGAAGCCAATTTTGTTCAGTTAACATGGGCAGATCCCGTTAAATGGGAAACGATGTCACTTGCCGGTTTTGATGCCGTCTTGATGATCGGTCTCAAAACTGCCTCTGCAGGAGCATCGGAGCGAATCACCGAGTTTATCAAACGGGGAGGCGGTGCAGTAATCTTCCAAAACCCAGAAGCTGATCTTGCAGGTCTCAGTCGTGGATTATGGAACAAACTTGGATTTTCCGGAGCAAAAGGTTTAAATGTTGGTGAACCCACAGGATGGGGAAACATTGACCTTGAGCATCCAATTTTTAACGGTGTGTTTGATGATAAAGGAGCACCCCGCACTCCTCTATTCGATTTCTCTGTAGACTTGGCAGTTGGAAAAAACGATCAAATCGTGATCCCTCTTTCGAGTGGAAAGCCATTCCTCATGGAAAGGCAAGTAAGTCGTGGACGAGTTATGATGTTTTCCGTCCCTGTTGATCCGTCAAGCAGCAATTTCGTCTACAGCGGTATATTCGCACCCTTATTGCTTAGATCACTTAGTTATGTCGCATCGGGAACAGGCAATGGATCATTGGAATGGGAAACCGGGAAATCATATAAAGTAATTCTACCGCTTTCAAATGCACAGAATATCCAAATGTCCGTGCCCAACGGAGACCAGGAAGAGCTTATCCCACGCCCTGTTGTCGGAGGTGTTGAGTATGAAATCGGCAGGATTGCATTACCGGGAATTTACGATCTGAAGATTGGAAAACGCATCATTGCACGGTATGCAGCAAATATCCCGGCCAACCAATCTGATTTAAAGAGAAGAAACATTGATGATATTGCGGAACGACTTGAAAACTGCGCGATAATCTCACCCGAAAATGAAAACCTGTCAGAGACCATCAAACAGGCACGATTTGGACGTGAAATATGGTCTCAGATTGCAGCGATTTTTATTGCTTTACTCGCTGTTGAATCGGTTTTAGGCCGGTCCGGTAATCGTGAAGAAGAATAATGTTGTGATGTAAAATGTGTTTTATGCTTGGAACTAAAGGATTTGTAATATAAATTATGTAGTATGTCCCCGCCGAAAGTGGCTCGTATACCTCCAGTTGGAAGATACTTGAAGGTGTAAAGGCGGGGACATTCTTTTTTCACCTTCCTATTTTACCAGTCAAACAAACTCCGGCTCAATCAACTCATCCCCATCACGCAAGAAAACGATTCCAAGCATTATCTGAAATGCAATCATAAATACCAGACCCAATGGCATTAGAATTATTGAAGCAAGACAAATTGAAGCTACAATCTGTGTATATGCCAATGGTTTCAGCAATCCGCTTAATCCCCGTTCGAGTTTCAATAGTTTTAAACCGAATACAATACCAGCAACAGCTAACGGAATACTCAAAATAATCACCAATGATGTAAATATCACACTCAAGTTTATACTATCGGACGGAATTATTCCTAAAGTGTTCATTGTCCTGACGAACAATCCTATCGAGGTTAATATCATACTTCCGAAAATGATGAAAATAATCAATGTATCTACACGATGAAATTCATATCGTTCATTTAGCAACTGCTTAAAACGGAAGAACGCAAACAGGGTGATTGCAGTTTCTGCAATTGTAATAAACACATAAGGAATAATGAGTATACCGAGTTTTTCCGGTTTAATGTCCAACAACATTCCCATAATAATTTCCGGAAAAATCATAATTGCCCCAGTTATGGCCATCCATCCGGCTAATGTATATTTTGAGCTGTCTATCTCAGCTCGATCAAATGAATTGCTTTCCATGCTAATACTCCTCAGACAAAGTTTCACATTTTTGGCAGTTAGCCAATAATACACGTAAACAGATTAGTGAATTATACAAATTCAACTTCTCTCGGTTCTTCAATTCCCCGCATCAACAAAATTCCCAATAATAACATAAACGTCATGTTGAAAACAGCTGGAATAACAAGAAATACTGCCGAGAGAAGAATCAATCCAAGCACCAGGGACTTAGAAATGAAAATGAATGCCATTGATTTCAGAAGAAGATTCACCTCACCTTTCAGATTCAGCAGTTTTATCCCGAAAATGATTCCGATCACTGCCACTGGGATTGCCACACCAATAATTGTCAGGAATGAAACAACATCGGTTGTCATATTCAGTGTAACAAGAATTGTCATAAGCAGTGCAGTTGTGGTGAGTGCGAGTTCACCCAGGAGAACGAGTATTACAAGCGTATCAACTGTATTAGAACCAAAGGTTTTATCTATAAAGTTCTTGAACCTTATAAAGACAATAGTAGTTAGTATCATTTGGACCAGGCTCGTGGCGGATAGAACCATGGCAATGACTATAAAACTGGCTATGCCAAGGCCGATAACTCCAACCAGGATGATGTTTATACCGATAATACAGGCAGCAACAATCGACATATATCCTGCATTTGAGAATTTTCTCAGATCAGATTTTTCACGATTGCCCGTCGAAGCTGAAGCAGAATTTGGTCTCATTATTCGATCTCCTTGTTAAACATAATCGGGAACATGTTCAAGAATATCCCCCGGTTGACATTCAAGTTCCCGGCAGATCGCATCAAGTGTGCTGAACCGAATCCCTTTTACGCGACCGGTCTTCAGCAGTGAGAGGTTGGTGATAGAGATTCCGATTCTTTCCGAAAGTTCAGTCAATCTCATCTTCTTTTTCACCAGCATCATATCGAGATTAATTTCAATAGCCATACGGAGAATATAAAATACGTTTTTACGTTTGTCAAGGGATATTTTATGTTTAACGTAAAATTTTCAATTTTTACATAAAACTATCGTGCTGTCAGGTGCCCTCACCTGACAGTTGAATTTGTTAATATTATAAACCTGAGACTCCAACTCCATCTGTGGCACGGTCAGCCATAATAAAAGAGGAATAGTTCAAAGTGTAGTTATTACCACAAACTGAAAGAAATCAATCCATACGCTGACCGTGAAATACACAGTTCAATCCCGGTCAGCTCAAGATGAGTAAGTCTCACAGATAACAACGCTTTCAAAATATAAAAAGACCCAGGCAATCAATAGCTGATCCGGCCACAAATTGAGGGGGAGGGGGGGAATGTACCAGAAATTACTACCGAAACGCTTCAATCCCGGTAAGATCTGTTCCGACTATGAGTTTATGAATATGATCAGTTCCTTCGTACGTGTACACTGATTCGAGATTAAGCATATGTCTTCCGGAGTGGAATTCGTAAGTAATCCCGGCTGCACCGAGTATATCTCGTGCCTTTCTGGCTATTTCGAGGGCTTCTCGGCAATTATTATACTTAGCCATAGAAACCATCTGGTGAGTCAGTTTTCCTTCCTGCTTAAGTTGTCCAAGACGATACAGTAATAATTGGGCTTTGGTAATCTCGGTCGCCATTACCGTCAGTTTTTCCTGGACAAGTTGAAATGAGGCGATAGGTTTATCAAACTGAATACGGGTTATTGCATACTGTCTCGCTTCATCAAAACAAGCCATTGCGGCACCTATTACTCCCCAGGCAATCCCATATCTCGCCTGGTTCAGGCATGTCAACGGAGCGGATAAACCCTTCGCTTCAGGCAGTATCGCACTGACAGGTATTTGACAATCATCGAAAACGAGCTCCGAAGTTACAGAAGCCCGAAGCGACCATTTCTTTTTCATTTCGGGAGCAGAGAATCCTGGAGAATCTTTCTCAACAATGAATCCGCGCACTTCACCATCAAGTTTAGCCCATACAATAGCGATATCAGCGAACGAACCGTTCGTGATCCACATCTTGGCACCATTGAGGATATATTCGTCACCAACTTTCTTCACCCTGGTGTTCATCCCACCCGGATCAGAGCCGTGATTTGGACCGGTCAGTCCAAAACAACCTATCATCTCGCCTGCAGCAAGTTTGGGCAGATACTTCATTTTCTGTTCTTCCGATCCGAATCGGTAAATCGCATACATAGCAAGGCTGCTCTGAACTGAAGCAAATGAACGAATCCCACTGTCCCCCCGCTCAAGTTCCTGCAGCATTAAGCCATACGCTATCTGCGAAACACCGGCACCACCATATTCCTCGGGAAGTGTCGCGCCGAAAAGGCCAAGTTCTGCCATTTCCGGTATGAGGTCGAATGGGAATTTTCCCTCATCAACGGATTGTCCGATAATCGGAATGACATTGTCGTCAACCCAGCCTCTGACCATATCCCGAATCATCCGTTCTTCTTCAGTCAGAAGGTCGTCGAGTCTGTAATAATCAAGGGCTGTGTATTTCTGGTTCATTTTTGTCGTCTTAAAGTTTGTTGTAGTTTATCAATTAAAATAGTACGACAAAAATCATTTCCGGGATTGGAAAATTGGTGTAAGTGATTATAGTGAAGTCATTGATCGAAAGGAAGGGTATTTATTGATCGGGCACGACGCTCATGCCCTCTCTATCTTGCAAGGATGTATCGGAAAACCATTATCCTCGTTATATCATCAAAGGCGCACGCCATGCGCCCCTACTTCGCTTCTTCCTCTTCACCTCCCTCAACCTTGATGAGGTAATCAACAATAATCATCCCATCGCGAAACGTCCTGCCGAGGATTTTTACCTTATCCTCGAATCGTTTCAGTTCGTCGACTTCTTCCGGAGAGAAAGCTCGTGTACCTCGTACCCATTTAGTTTCAGCAAATTGAGCGATGCGTTCAGGAAGTTCATATAGCCGGATACGACGACTGGCGCTGATAAAAATCGCTTCCGGGAACTGGCGTTTCATGCCCTCGAGCAAGATTGGATCGGTTATCAGGTCGACCTTGTTGAAAACGGTCAATTGCGGAGTCCGGTCAAGTTCGAGTTCCTTGACAATTTCTTCGGTGCGAGTGTACTGTTCCTCCCAGTGTGGGTGGGCAAGGTCGATCACGTTTACCAGCAAATCAGCAGTCAGTGACTCCTCGAGAGTACTGCGAAATGATGCCAGTAAACCAACCGGTAATTTTCGGATAAAACCTACTGTATCGATAAGCAATGCTTTCTTTCCGGTCGGGAGATGCATTGCGCGGACTGTCGGATCGAGTGTGGCAAAGAGCAAGTCCTCAACGAAGACATTAGCATTCGTCAGGGCGTTAAGAATTGTCGATTTTCCGGCATTCGTATATCCGATTAAGGCTACCTTAAACAGGTCGTGACGTTTCTTTCGTCTATTAGCTCGAGCTTTTTCAATTTTTGCAAGTTCACGTTTAAGCTGAGTTGTTCGACGTTTGTTAACCCTTCGATCGAGTTCAATCTGAGTTTCACCCGGACCTCGAGTTCCAATAGCACCTGATGTACCCCCGGCTCCACCCCCTGCCCCGCTGCTCCCGACAACTTGACGCCCAAGATGCTGCCACCTTCCGGCGAGGCGCGGCGCCATGTATTCGAGCTGAGCAATTTCAACCTGGATTCGAGCTTCAACTGTCCTCGCCCGAGTTGCGAAGATATCGAGTATCAGCCCCGATCGGTCGATCACCGGACATTTGATCTGCTTCTCGAGGTTCCTGACCTGAGCCGGATTCAGGTCGTCATCGAAAACGATTATATCCGCTCCGAACAACGAAATCATATTCTTGAGCTCGTTAACCTTACCTTTCGCAAGAAAAGTTGATGCAGTCGGATTCCCCCTTGTCTGAACCAACCTCGCTTCAGGAACCCCACCCGCAGTATGTACGAGTTGTTCGAGTTCATCGAGGTTGTCATTAACCTCCCACAGGGGAGATCCCTTCCGCTGTATCCCAACGAGGATGGCGGATTCGCGTTCTTTATTTTTGACTTCTATCATCTTGTCCGGCATGGATTAACTCGTATTTTCTTCACTACGAAATCGTATCTTTTCATTATACACAATGAAAACCTTGTAAACAAGGGAGTGTTTGGGTGCTGGGATATTCCAACAATCCGGGGAGTGCGGATATATTTATCCGCATGTTTTCTAAATCTTCAAGTAGTGTCAGGTGTCCTCGTCTGACGAAATAACAAAAGCTTAAGTGTCAGGTGAGGACACCTGACACCACTCATTGGGCATTCGGACGATCTCCTGCGCGGGAACGACGTGCTTCTGCAAGAGTTGAAAATATCAAAGAACCTGTCTTAGACTGTTGCCATTTTTCTTATGGCAGACGTGGGCGTCTGCCAGCGCGATTGCTGCAAACGAGAGGGCATCCCAGCATGAATGCGGTAGACGAGGGGGTTTGTCAGCATGATTATGGCATTATCGAAATTTATGATATATACGTCTTTATTGTTGTCAATATACTACATTTCTCCCCAAAAGTCAAGTTTCATTGCAGTGCACAGGAAAGATCAGGGATAGCATAAATTATCGTCACATCGTCACACTATTGGCTGAAAGCACCTGTGGGTGGTGGATTGAGGGTGTGACGGAAATGTGACGGAAGTGATGAAACGGATATTCACAACGGATTAAGGGTATTAAACGGATTTTTCGTCGTCGTGTATTTTTGTTTCATTTGAATATTCAGGGAGTCGTGGTCGGAAACTTTTTCCGACGGATTTTTCGATCAAATCACAATTGATGTCCCAATGAGATTGCAACCAACTTCCGTAAATCGTAGCCCGATGTCCTGAATCCGGGAGCTTGTAGTTTTTTGTGTTACAATTCCTTAGACCCAACATCACGTCATTTCCACGAAGAGCCTGTCCTCGACCTAATCGGGGAAGGGAACCCAGAAAATACGCTCAACCTCTCCCCCTCGCTTGCGGGGGGGATTAAAGGGGGGGGAGTCGTAGGTCGGAAATTTTTTCCGACGGATTTTTCGATCAAATTACAATTTATGTCGAAATGAGATTGCGACATCCTTCCTGGATTCCTGCCTTCGCAGGAATGACGTAGTTTTACAAGAATTGAATATTTCAAAAGTCTCGGTGATGCCTAATTTGTGATATATACGTCTTCATGTTGTAAATATACAACATTTCTCAGCAAAAGTCAAGTTTCACCGTAGTGCACTGTAAAGATCGGTGATAGCATAAAAATCGTCACTTCGTCACCCTTTTGGCGGAAAGCGGTTGTGGGTGGGGGATTGAGGTGGTGACGAAAGGGTGACGAAAGTGACGGAATGATGTATTCACAACGGATTCAACGGATTTGACTTCGTCGTGCTGCCCTTCGTTCCGGTTAATTGATTTTTTCGTCGTGGTGTTGTGGTGAAGTGGTAAATTGGTACGGTCTCGAAAGGGCGAAAGATTTTTCGCCCCTACATTGCCTGGGTTAAGTAATTCACCAAATCCTGAGTTGTTAATTTACTACTTCACGATTATTATATTTATGGAAAAAACAAGAATCGTTCACAGGAGAAACATGACCATCACGGAAACTGAAAGGCTGCTGATCCGTCAATTTGAATTGTCCGATGCAATCCCGATGCAGGGCGTGTTCTGTGATGAGGACGTGATGCAATTCAGCAGCGGGGTGAAAACTCAGGACTGGATAACGAAATGGATAAAATGTTGTTTTGAAGACTATAACACCAACCTCGGTGGTGGTCTATGGGCGGTGGTAGAAAAAAGCAGCGGTGACGTAATGGGATATTGCGGCTTGACATATTTCCCTGATATAGACGGTCAATCAGAAATCGAGATCGGGTTTCGACTTATTAAGAGGTGTTGGGGAAAAGGCTATGCGACTGAAGCAGCTTTGGCTGTCAGAGATGTAGCATTTAATCGTTATGAGGTTTCCAGATTAGTCGGTATGATAGATCCCAGAAATACAGCTTCAATTCGCGTAGCAGAGAAGCTGGGGATGGTGTTTGAAAAAGAAGTGATGATGCCGAATTATAGTCATCCCGACAAATTATTTGTTGTTAATAAATCGTAGCTCAGACATTTGCTCGTCAGGTTTCGCTCGGGTAAGAGGTGTCCAGGATTGGTAGGTCTTGCTCATATAATGCCATACACTTCTAATCACATCATTCCCCAAAACTGCGAGAATCCAACCACCGTAGGGGCACGTCGCCACGTGCCCTTGCTCTCTTTTTAGATCACTCTCAGTTTATGTAATTAACACTAATTACACTATTTAAGACCGGAATCTTATCCCACCGAATAATTCATGTAATTAGAATTAACAACAGTAGTATCCTAGACTCTTGCCTGCCATGCTTCGCTCCTGCTACGCCAGCGTAGCGTGGCGAGCGCGTAGCAGGAAGGCGGGGTAACTGCTTCACCAGTGAAGTGCATCCAGGTTGTATGTCTCACCTTTAATCAATTTTCCGATCAACTCGAACATGAATGTCAGAGTTCTCCAGATTATACTCTACAGGATACTCTGCAATCGGATCTTTCGGCGGAGTTCCCTGGTCATATTTCCTGAAGCTAAACCTTTTTACTATGGGGATCCATTTATGGAGGGTTTTTATTTTGAGGTAACAGCCAGGAAGTCTGTAATCACCTTCTTTTTCAGGTATTTCAGGATTACTAAATATTTTCCTAATTGCAATCATTAAGTCGCTCGGATCTGGACATTTGGTTGATTGAGGTGCATACCACGAGCCTGTGAAATTCTTCTCTCCACGTTTAAACATCCCATCAACCTCATTAAAGAAATCTCCTGCATCATCGGGAAATCCACTTACAACAGCCAAAAGGAGAAGAATAGCCTCAAAATCACCTTCACCATTTTCATGAACGCCCTCATCGAAACTATTCTTCTGAGTCTCAGGATCACTCGTCTTGATTATTCTATAAACATTAACGAAACGTTTAACCTGACGAGGAGAATGCCCGATTATCCCCGTCAGGGATTTCATCATTTTTCTTTCTTTGTCTGAGAGTTCAAGGGTTTTGGGATTTAAGTCAACCACAGGATCATGTTCGAGCTTCTCATCATTACTCCCGCTTAGAACAGTCACACCAGATCGCAATTCTGATACAGCTTGCCGGAAGCCGTTTATTACTTTTTTTGTGATTTTCTCTGGCTCTTCTTTAGGTTCATCAGCCTCAGTGGGTAGGGGTTCTTCTTTAGGTTCAGGAATAGCAGGTTCAGGTTTGGATTGTTGTGTTTTTTCTTTCCCAATTAGATCATCTATTAAGTTCCTTGCCCCTTTTGAATCCATCGGTCTTAATCGAAATGGGATCTGAAAAATCTTTTCAAGATAGTTCTGTACACTTGCTCCGATTTCTTTTTTACCTTTTATAGTTCTGTTTTGCCCTGGTTCAACGAGTAAGTTTCTATATTGAGTTACCAGTGATTTTGTAACCCACCGGGTATCAACTCCAACAACCACCGCAAACAGAGGTAATGCGAGCAAAAGGTGTATAGCCTGTAGTACTGCTACAACTCTTTTTGGTGGACACCGATCAAGATCGTCTATATAGAGAATAATTCTATCTATTGAAGGAAGGTTCGGATCGTAACTTTTCTCGCTTTTTTGCTCTTTCATCAGGTCATCAACACGCTTGAAATCCTCTCTTATTTGACTCAGAATACCTAAGTTCTTCCTGTAATCGTCAGTGGAAATTCGTTCTTTAATAAATTCTTTTAACAGGCTTTGAGGTTCTAAATCCTTTAATTCTTTTTCGATACATCTTATTTGTTCATCTATTTCAGTCAAATCTTTGTGAACATCCTCTATGCTGCTATACTGAGGATCTTCCAAATTTACCATCTTTTCAGTTGTTATTCTATAAGCGTTCTCCAATAAGGGGACCGCCTTAAGAACTTTTTTGAAGTTCTTTATTACCCAGGCAAGTATTGGACTATTTAGTACTAATAGGGGAACTGAACGAATGAACACACCGATATCTAAGTAATTCCAGACCATTACAGAAAGAATAGTGAGAACAATACCAATTGCATAGAGGAGTTTGTTCTCCTGGAGGGACTTCAATAAAACTCTTAATATCCCAACAACTCTTCCGGAATTTTTGACTAAATCATCTAATACGGGAATAATATCTTCTGAAATATTTATTAATCTGTCGTTTCCAAGTACTTTTCCAGCTGCTCTTAACAAAGGTCCGACTTCATCATCAATTAATATGTTCTTTAATTTTTCTGATTTCCTTTTTGACGATTGATTTAAGTTATCTACTTCATTCTGTTTCTCTTCAATTTCTCTCTGTGTTTCCTTCTGCTTCCTGAGCTTACCATCAAGTCTGATCAATAATTTATCCCTGAGTTGCTGATCTTTGCTCTTATCATCGGAAGTTGCAATATAAAGATTCTCGAAAATGTGGTTAACCAGACTCGCCCAGAGGTCAGCTTCCATATAATGCCATGCATTGAATTCTATTTGAACAATATTCTCGTAATATGCAATCTCATTTTTTTTTGATTTCTTAACCTCACCTGCAATTTTAGTGATTCTTTGGATGAGTTTTTCCATAAAAAATGATTTTCCCATACCCCAATCACCAAATAGTCCTATTGCAAGCGGTAGTTTGGTATCTTTTGCAGCAAGAATTGATGCAAAAGCATTTATTTCATTATCAAGCTCTAACTGATCCTCCCCTTTAATATCGTCTGCCTCAATGTGGGTTAGTGATGAAGGTTCAGGAGTGATCCTTATTTGTTCAGGTTTTTTTGAATTTGCTTTTAGCTCTATTTCAAATGGATTAGCTGGGAAAAATCCCTCTGTGTTCATTTCTCCACACAAGAAAGGTCTGACTTCTCCCAACCGTGAAGTTGTGTTAATTTCTACAATGCTGAAATTATAATGCTTGCCATCGGAAGCTTCTAACAACCCGGATTTAACTACCGGGATACTAGGTATAACGAAATCGAGAAATGCACTATCACTAATCCCATAAATGTCATTGTTAAATGATGAGTGAATAATACATGCATTATTAATAATATAACTTAAACTCTCTCGATCAGCATGATGTAGAGAATTATAATCATGATGAAATAAGGCAATTGTAAGATCTGCATCTTTATTCATTTTCTCAAAGGACTCTTTAACTAACTCAGGACCTAATGCAAGTCTTTGCTGTTTATCTTTCCCATAGCTATTTCCATGGAAAAGAGATGAATTCAATCCTATGATATTTATAAAGATATCTTTGTCGGCCTTATTGAGTTTAATATTTTCTGTGAAATTAAGTAAATACGGATCTGAATTGGTGTATTTAAAGTTATCTGTGAATTTATAGAAATGGCTGAATTCATTTCTTTTTTCCAACATTAATTCGGGGTTATTGATTATCCTGTTTAATGTAATATCATCATCAAAATCATACCTGTTCTCATTCGAGTCTTCATTTTGAACTTGAACCATATCACGGGGACCAGGAACTATGTAGGTGGGAATGAATTTATTATCTGTACTTAGATTTTGAGCGAGAAACTCCAAAGCTTGGGAATATTCAGAGCCCGTTCCACTTCTCGCAATATCACCGGTAATCAACACAAAATCTAATGCATTCTCCGCTGTAATTTCAGCGAGGATTTTTTTCAGACTGATCCTGCTATTATCCTGTGATTCAAGTTTCATTTTCCTATGATTATCGTGTGGCCAGAACAATCCATCCTGTTCCGTACTTCCTTTAAATCTCAGATCTGATAAATGAAGATAGCGAATTTTGCTGTTGTCTAAATTTTGATTTTCCATTTATTTCTCACATTTCGAACATTAATTGATAACTTTTGAATGTACGATTGTACATCCTGATTTGTCAAGGTGTTTTGGTAAGTATTATTTCAATCTGGGAACGAGGGCACGTGCGACGTGCCCCTACAATTGGGTGATTAATGCACTTTCTGCCAGCAGCAATTTTTGAATTTCTTGCCGCAGCCACAAGGGCAGGGCTCGTTTCTATTTAACTTCTTTTGGGGTGTTTTGGATTCCTTTGCTTTACGTATAATCTCTCGGTAGGGCAGCCAGAATCTGTAGATTTCCGGAACTGAAGCTCGGATCTCTGCGACCCACCGGTCATGCGGGATCTTCTTTAGCTCGGGATCATTTTTGAGATCCTCCCAACCCTCTTCTGTGCCATATGTTGCTATGGCTGCCAGAAGTGCATAGTGTTTCTCATGCTTAATAAGCGGTTCCCAGGAGTCGCCTGAAATTACAGTTCCTGTCATAAATCCCATACACCACTCGTCAACAATTGTATAAGTCTTCCCTTCAACTGTTCTTTCATAGAACATCGGTTTATATGAATCCGGATTGGTCAAAAATTTTGCAGCTGTTATGTTATAATGAGTCATGATCAATTCGAGGATTCTCTGCATTTTTTCGGTAGATACCATCTTCGACTCCCGCTCAGATTTGGGGCGGAAAACATAATTTAACCAATCATATGGCTGAGTCGTTTCGGGACCAATCAGAATTGCTGCCAGGAACCCATCCAGCATCGAGATATCCATGCAATCCTCGGGTGATTCCTCGGAGATCAGGAAATCTTCCAGTTCTTTGTAATCTGCTTCAGATAATTCAAACATAGGGTATCATAGCCTTTTCTTGCTATTGGTTTCCCGGGATGCCTGCTACGCACCGCCACGCAATGCTGGAGTAGCGGGAGCGATACATGGCAAGCGGAGGGATCCGGGCTACTTACTGATTTTCCGGGATGCGTCGCTTCCAGGTTACATACTGGCAGACGAAGGCGTCTGCCAGCGCGAATTTAGACACTTCTCCCCGGGTTCGAGGAACTCGGGCTACTTTAAGAGTGTTATGCTCTTCCCTGCTGTTTTCCGGGCACTGTTCAGAGTTACGTAGTAACGTCCGGCGGGAAACTGTGCTAAAACAAGGTTCAGGTTGTGCTGTCCCGGTGATATTTCCCCCAATGTGCTGGATTGGATTAATTTACCAGCTGTATTAAAAAGCTGCATGTTCAGGTTTTGTGAGCCTGTACACTCGAAACTTAATGTTGTGCTGCTGTTAAACGGTTCGGGATAGTTTTCGAGAAAACTGAATGCGACCGGGGTTGGTTTGAAACTGTCGTCTACCGAGTTTACGTCCCGGTTGGTATATAATCTCACAAATGGATCGCCCATTCCGCATACAATATCGAGGTCGCTGTCTCCATCCCAGTCAACTAATGTCGGACGGGAATATCTCTCAACGTAGATCATATCATTGACATCCCAGAGCATAACTTCAGCTTCAAACTCAGGGCTGCCCTCTTCACCGATATTGCGATAGTAATGTAATCTCCCCTGCACAGATCCGGCTACGAGATCAAATAATCCGTCACCATCCAAGTCACCAGTCGTGCATGTCGTCTCACTTTGAAGTCTAATGGCTTCTCCACCGGCTTCAACATCACCTATAACTACAAACTCATGTTCTTCAACTGAACCTTCATTGATAACTAAAGCGATGTTTCCCTCAGCGGTTCCGATCAGCAGATCAAAGTCTCCATCTCCATCCCAGTCCATAGCATGCGGTGCCGTCCTGCCTCCGACATCGAGGTCGTGTCCTTCGGTTTGGAGGTCATCCTGTGCTGACAATGTGCCGTCTTCGTTGCGGAGGTAAAAATCGACATGCCCGAATTCTTCACCCACCAATAAATCCATATCACCATCTGCATCTATATCCACCATCTGTGGATAAGCACCCTGACATCAACCAAAGTTGGTCGTTATCCTCTCACCATCCGCCGCGAGATTTCCCATATCCTCAAGAACGGGCTCTCCAGCATCAGCATTATTTTGATACAAATAAACAGGACCTTCCCAGAAAGTCCCGACCAGCATGTCCAAATCTCCGTCACCGTCCCAGTCTCCGACGTTGGGAACGGTGTACCCGCTCTCATCTTCGGGGATTGTCTCACCACCAGCCATAAGATTCACAGGGGCATTAAAAATAGGCGGTTCACCGAAACCTGTTGTTGACAAACAGAGTATCAACCCTAAACAAATAATCAGTTTTAAATTCATATCCATCCTCTCCTCCTGCTGCAAAATAAATTCACATTACCCTAAGTGTAAGTTATCAAATCAGGCTGAGCATGTCAAGTTTTCGCTCGTGATATTCGCAGGCATGGACGCCTGCGCTACTTATGTGTGGCCTGGGTTACTCGTTACTCAGGTTTCTTTATTAAGTAAAATATGATCTTTGGTTACTTCGATTTATTAGGAGACCCGGGCAATGAATAGCCCGGGCCGCACTTCCTCAACTGTCAGGTGATGGCACCTGACAGCACTTTATTAACACCTGACACCACCTTTTTAGATATTAGCGAGAAAAGATTCTCTTTTTACTTGACAAAGTAAAATTTTGCCCTTATGTTTAAGAGAAAAGATTCTCGCATAAGAAATCAGGATTAAAAATGGCAGGTCGAAAGTCTCCTACATTTACAGAGGTTGAGCTCGAATTCATGCAGATATTCTGGGAGCATGGTGAGATGTCTTCTGAAGATATTCAGAATATCCTCAGCACCCAGGGTCGTGAATTGACTGACGGAACCGTAAGGAAGGTACTCGGGATTTTGCTTAAGAAGGGATACCTTGAACGCGAACGCCGTGGGCGGAGTTTCTATTATGTTCCCAGCGTGGTCAAGGAGCAGGCGAATGGTCGGATGATTCAAGATCTGCTCAATCGTGCTTTCTCCGGATCGATACCAAACATGGTCGCTACCCTACTCGACAATCGTGATATTAACTCTGATGACATCAAGGCAATTAAGGGTATGATCGACGAGTATGAAAAAGGAGACCAGGAATGAGCGCAATGTACTTCCTCAACCTCGCTGACAACGTTGGATTTGCCCTGATAAGGTTCATCGTTTCACTTTTCTGGCAATCTTCGATTGTATTGCTCGGTGCATTTGTAATAATGAATGTTCTCCGTAATCACCGAGCAGATGTCAGGCACAGAATACTAACAGCGGTCTTTCTTTCCATACCCTTGATCCCGATATTATCCTGGTTCGCTGGTTACATAGGTGTACCTCAAGCTTCTTTATTTATACCACCTGAATTTGCTACGATTTCTGCAGAGTCAGCACCCACCGAACCGTTGAAAAATGAGATCATTCAGACGGTATATACAAGCTCCCAATCTGAAATTATACCGGGATTATTCAATTTTCCGTTCGCATTAACCGCACTTGTCCTGATTTCTGTCGGAATAGCAATGTTAAGTATTGTGTTTGCCGGTAGAAGACGCATTTCTCTACTTTTGAGGAATGGAGCTGAACTTACCGATAGTAACTTGATATCGATTTTCAAACGAGGGGCAAAAAGACTTGATCTACAAAAAGAATTCACTCTGGTCAGTTGTTCGGAAATTGATACTCCTTTCACTTCAGGAACTCGAAAACCAGTGATATTTTTGCCCACTGAAATTAGAGATAATCTATCCAATAATGAAATTTCGGACATTGCTCTGCATGAACTCGCACACATAAAAAGATATGATTCCCTCTGGTTGACAATGATATCGGTTTTCAGGGCGTTTATCTTCTTTAATCCTCTGGCATGGTTGGCAGCAGGACAGATATTGAAACTGACCGAAGAAGCTTGTGATGACATGGTCATACGATCGACAGGGAAACCAGTTGATTATGCGAGAATGCTCACTCGGATCGCAGAGAAGTTATCAAACAGGAGATTAATAATGGAGCTTTCAGCCGGAATAGTACTTTCACGAAAAGCATTCATAAAGAGAGTCAGGAACATATTGTCAAGTAAGGGAAGAGCTGTTCGGAAGTTTACGATGATTCAGTGTACAGCCATGATCCTTGACCTAATGCTTGTTTTCGGAATAGCAATTGCCGCTCCACTTAATGATAAGACTGATGTGAAAGTAATGAAGGCGACTGCAGACAAAGCCGGATTGCAGGAGAAGGGTGAGATACTAAATACCGGTATGGATCTTCAAACTGTGACGAGTATTCTTGGCTTCGAGCCTGAGATCAAAGATGTGTATACTCCCACGCGTGACATCTATGTCTGGAAGGAAAAGGGCTTTTTCAGCACAAAGCACACCCTGATTGTTGTCTTTGAAAACGATAAGGCCTGGATGATAAGTAGTGTAACCGGTAATGTTAAAGACATAAATAAGCATGTGGCAAATGCTGAAGAATCTTCGCGTCGGGCGAAGAAAGTGGAAGTTGACGGCGAGCTTATACCCATGCACGAGGCGGATAACATTTGGGTTGATGTTCCTCATGCGATGAAACGATTGATAGAATCAGGTGAAGAGGAATTGGTCCTCGACCAGAAGACAATACAACTATTCGACAGCATCGAAATGAAGATGCCGTTCGAAAAAGTCGCCCAACTGCTGGGTGAACCGACAAGACGGAAGATAAATAAGAGAAGTGAATCTTACATCTGGGATTTCGGTGAAATTAAATTCAAAGTCAACTTAAAGAAGGGATTTGTCCTGACAAAGGAATTGAAAGCCCCTCATTTTAACCTGTTTGTAGAAAAAGAGCATTGGACTGTCCACGGCAGTAAAAACAAAATCACTGTTGAAGTTAGAAATTAGTAATCAACCGATTTCCCCGGGACTTTGATTTGACCCACAGGAGTTCCGGGGATTTCCTCCTTGCCATCAATCTACGAAGTATTAGGATTCAAAACGACTCGACGCGGGATGAGATGCTCGATTAGATCATAACTACTGGATTACCATCTATCCGGTACATGAGCGAAGCTCAGCGAACTCGGGAGCGACATGAATTTTACTGAACATTAAGGCTACTAAGCAAATTACTTATATAATAGAGATTATATATTCTATCAACAGCCTAATACCACAGGGGCTTTCATGCGTAAGTAATTATTATCTAATAAGAAAGTAATATTTTTTGATATTACCTATCATTTCTGTCCGAATGCTATTGTAGAAGGAATTATTATTTATTAACTTAAAATATAACAGTTTCAAACCCCTGAGAGGAGGAACCTTCGATGCATACGAAATGGTTTGTTATACTGAGTATGATTCTAATTTGTAATAGTACTTTCGCCGGTGAGTGGTCTGCGTATACTTTACGTCCGGATCAACTTCCCGCTGCTTCAGTCCAACCCAACCGCGATGACCCGCAACCAGATACCCTGTCTTATGATGACGGCAACGGACACCGTGTTTACCCACATCAACTTTTTTCATGCAACTGGTTTACCGCACCTGAAGAATTCGAATTGCGAAGCATATACTTCCACCCCTGCAACCACAGGAATAACCAAAATCTCGGTTGCAATGTTTACATTTACACTGCTGGTCAAAACGGTCTCCCGGTCGAAAGGTTGTGGACTACCTGGATAGATCCACCGTTGAGGCACGGTTGGAACTCCGTTGACCTTCCTGAGGAAGATTATATAACATTCGAAGCTGGTGATCACTTTAATATCATCTATGGTCCTTCGTCTGGTGATGCATTCCCGGGTGGTCAGGGAGATGGATGGTGGAATTTTCTCGATGAGGCGACCAATTCAAATCGCAGTTTTATCTCAGACAATCTTCAAAATCGCTGGACGCTTATCGGAGGAGATTTACTGATTCGTGCCGGAGGTGAAATTGGAGGGGAATTGCTCGATCTCGGTGTCGATGCCGTTGCAAACGAAATAGAAAAATTCTTCCTGACAGGAATTGAACCCATCTCTTATAATGCAACGATTACCAATTATGGTGAAGTTGATGTTGAGGAATTTTCGGTGACATTTTCTGCGCTAATAGTTGGTGAAAATGATCCGGTATGGACAAATACGGTTGAGTGCGGTAACCTCGCAGTAGATGAAAGCGTCTCCGTGGAGACTGAAGAAGCGTTTGAAGCTTTCGGTGGACTTGGTTATCACATCATTGCGGAAGTTATCACAGACGGTGATGACAACCCGGATAACGATGACAACAGTCTCGAACAGATAATTGATTTTCCTGCTGATGTTGGTGAAAACGAAGGTACATGGTTTGGGTACACCGATGGACACACAGACGGTGGTTTGCAATTCGACGGAGGTGTATTCGGCGTGATGTTCTACCCCCCGGATGACCAGCCGACAAGAGTCACCCGGATTCGTGGCAGTGTTGAACCTCAGAACTGGAATGATGTTGAGTTTCGCATCTACATATACGATGGAGAAACATACGATCTGCGCTGGTCGGGAATGGTTGCACCATTGATGGATCAGTGGATGGAAGTTGACGTCAGCGATGAAGAAAACCTTACTGCATTCCCGGGAGAGAGCATCCTTGTTGCATATGAATACAGCGAACGCATTATGATGCGATTCGACCGTGACCATCCGATAGCCGGATCAAATCCCCTAATGCCGGCAACTATGTTCCAGAGCATTGACGATGGTGAAAGCTGGGAAGCTCAGGGCATGGGAGATTATGGACTTGAGGTAAGGTTAGCTTATACGGACGAAATCCCGCCACGAGGGATTCTTGAACATAGCCCTGCAGCAATAGATTTTGGTAATGCAGTGGATATCGAAATTGGAATCCCGATCGAAAGACAACTTGCACTCCACAATACTGGCAATGCCACAGTCTCTATTGACGATATAAATATCGGAGAAGAATTCACCGATGAGTTTTCATTCAGCGATACAGAGTTCGATATTCTTCAGGCAGACAGCTTTATTGTTACGCTGACATGGACACCGGAAGATCTGGATTTACTGGAAACTGAAATTACAATTTCCAATGACTCCGAAAATGAGACATACACAATTCCCGTAATAGGCAATAATCTTGGAATTGATGGAAATACCTCGAATGCTCCGACTGAATTTGGGCTTTCAACCGCTTATCCCAATCCATTTAACAGTTCAACTCAGCTTTCTTTCAGTTTACCATTTACAAGCGAAACCATGCTGACAGTTTACGACATTAATGGCGCGGAAATCACACAATTGGTGAAGGGTGAGTTTCAAACCGGTAGTTATGATATAACCTGGAATGCGAACAATGTTTCTTCAGGTGTGTATTACATTCGACTTGAAGCCGGAATCTTTATTGATACAGAAAAGGTTGTTCTAATCCGATAGAATAATTTTATACGAGTCGGATTGTTACTTAGGATTTGCTGAATAACTTTTAACATTAAGATAAATAAAGATTTGAAAGATGAGAGTTGGTGCTCAACTACAAGGATATTTATCGATTTCAGGGAATAACTTACATTCATCAGTCGACCTCAACCCCCCTTTAATTCCCCTCCCCGCCTTCGCGAGGACAGGCTCTTCAATAGAAGGGGGGAGAACTATCTCTCCTCCTGCTATCGCAGGGAGGGATTTAGGGGGGTAAAAAAAACGAGCAAGAACGGAAATGCAAGCCTTATGACTTATTCAGCAGACCTTACTTATAGCACCTCTTGAAAGTAGTGCCTATCAAACGAAGTGAATCAATCTCTTAAAAGGTGTATATACAAACAGATCGCTTCGTCTCTTCGTTCCTCGCGAAGACGAATATCAGTCATTACTTTCGGGAAATGTTATAACAATAATCCGACTGCTAAAATCACGCTTTCATCACCGTCCGGGGTGTCCGTATTCCTCGCTATCCATTCTGTTTATATGATACCGCACTTCATCAGAACTCAAACTATTCTGCCAGATACCAAAAGAGCGAGCCCCGACATAACCGATGAGGAATATCCCGAGAGTAATAACTGCTAATTGAAACGGAGTCAGGGAATCCTTTCGGGTCCCGATCTCGAGAGCCTCCGGGACCGGGCAGGATGTAACGCAATCTCCACAGCCGATGCACTCCGGATCAATTATTCGTAATTTGGTATCAACCGGAAGTCTCGCCGGACAAATCTGCTCGCAGATACCGCAATCCGTGCAAGTCACGGGATCACGTCTCACCTTGATTGGGCTCATCCAACTGAACAGACCCATAAGAGCTCCATACGGGCATAAGTACCGACACCAGAAACTGTGAATTAGTATTGACAAGAGGATCAATCCAATAAGAATCCCTGCAGCAAGGCCACTTAAATTCAGGAAGAACATCCCCATTTTAACATCGGAAATTTTGTTATATGGGCTTTCTATGAATGCACGTAAACTCTCAGCTGACATGTTAAGAATTGCCCAGGCGAAAAATGCAAGGAGGAAGTATTTTATCCCGCGCAGGCTGAAGTCAAGCCAGTCGGGCAGCCTGAAATTACGCTTGAATATCAGTTGCCCGATTCGAGCAAGCCATTCTGAGATAAATCCTACAGGGCAGATCCATCCACAGAATGCCTTCCGTACAACGATAGATATCAAGATAAATAATAAAAACAGGACGGTTGCTGCCGGGTGAATATCATTGAGTACCCCCTGCCTTATCCAATCAATCAGACCCATAAATCCACTGATCGGTAAGTATCCTTCAACTCCGGGAGGACGAGGCGGGAGTTCTCCATGTTCTGAAGTTAGAGCAGAACTTACAAAGTTTGCGAACATTACTCCAAGGACAATTGAGGTTAATACGAATCCAAGCTGCACACCTAATCGCCAAACTGACGTCCTCGCTGTACCAAGTTTGAGTGAGAATTTCTTTTTATTCCACTTGAGTCGCGGTCTTTTCTTTACCAATTTGTTTCTACTCAATCTGTTGATGTTTTAGCATTTCTTAAAAGTAATGACAGTGTGCGCAAAGCGAACCAATCTCTTATATCACACATTTCCAAACGGATCGTTTTGTCTCTATTCTCCTCTCGACAAAGTACATTATTTATTACTCTCGACAAATACTATACTCATTGTTTTTTTGGTGCTGTTATTGGTTTATAACACTGCCTGGAAGTTTATCAAGCCCTTTAGATTCGCTAAGATAAGAGGGCTCAATAAATTGGCCCCTACGCGAAACTAAACAATTGCTTCATAAAACGAAATTACTTTTGAGCAACAGTATAATCCCTTATTATATAACGAAATATTGGTACTTAAATTTGAAAGATGCTTACATTCTATTTGACTTTTTCAAGTTTATTGGGATTATTCTAACAAACAAAAAAAGAAGCAACTCACTACTCGACGACGAGTTGAGAGTTGCTTCTTAAATATCACATACAATCCCGAGTTTAACTTTCAGGAGAGTAGAAAATCAAAATTATTTCACAAGTATCATCTTGCGAACTGTCGAACCTTTTTCATGAATCAGTCTGAAGAAGTACTCACCAGCAGGCACACCGGCTGCATCCCAAACGAAATTGGCGTATCCCGGAGCGTGGTAACCTTCATGAAGTCTGGCAATACTGCGTCCGTGAACATCGACAACATCAAGCCGGAAATCACCGACTTCCGGGATTCTTACCCTGACTTCAGTAGTAGCGTTGAACGGATTAGGCCACGGTTGGCTCATGTTGAAAGTCTGTGGCATCGGACGTTGCGGATTGTCATTAACTCCGACTTCAAACAATGAATCGAGAACCACCTCGATAAACTCATGACGCTGAGAAGTTCCACCAAGTCCGGCAGCAGCTTCTAACGCAAAACCAACATAAATTGCGGTATATCCGTCTTCCTGCTCATATATGGTTGCCCCTACATCCTCCGAGTTTCCATAGGTGAACAATGGCTGAGCACCTTCAAGAGGTTCGAGAATACTTGGGAATCTGCTATTTGCAGCAGCTGTACCTCCAAGCAAAAGGAATCTCATTCCATCTGTTAACTCATTTCCTTCAATACCCATTGGTTCTCTTGAGTTGCTGTTACCCGAATATCCTGCATACAGATAATCTGTAAAGAATTCTGAGTTACCATGATCATCACCGAGGTATTGACCAACTATAATCAGCTTTCCTCCGTTATCGAGGTAATCCTGAAGTATAAGCATTTCTTCTTCAGCTAATGCGTCTCGCTCATTTCCAGTAAACCAGAATACGACGGGAAAACCATTTAACCACTCTTGATCAGGCCACCATTCTTCGGCAACCATGTCCCAGTATCCATAGGTAAAAGGTCTGACCCCCATATCTTCCTTATAATACTTCTCAATATCTTCACCACCATCGTCATCGATAATTGCATAATACGGATAGCCAATCGTTACAGGAATTTCAAATTCCTGTGACCAACCTTCATTGGATGTTACAGAAATCTCAAATGTTGAGAAATGAGGGTGTGACCAAGCCATTGTAAAAGCCGGTGCCTGGTTATCTTCGACTTCTAATCTATCACCTGCATCAATATTCCCAATTCTACCGCGACGGTTTGTAAATCTGACGGTTCGATCATCGGAGCGTATGCTGTACCTGACGTTAGTTGCGTCTGTGTATCCTTCTGTATTGCTGATCGTTATAGGCATATGGAAGATTTCATGAGGTTCAGGTATACCGTTATCGTTACCTTCAATCTCATCAAAATCCCATCTGTGAACACTGAAATCCGGATGTGTGCTGTTTAACAGTTTATCTGCATCGATTCTATATTCGATTCCGGGATAATTTTCATTGCGTTCAGCAATATTAACAGCCGTATCCTGCATTCTTCTCAACATCTGTTCAGCATCCAGATCCGGTGTGACTGAAAGCAGTAGCGCCCCTGTACCGCAAGCAAATGGGGAAGACATTGATGTTCCCTGTGTAGATATATAGGTATTATGCGGCCATGCAGATAGCATATCAACTCCGGGAGCTACTATATCCGTAAAATCTCCCCAGTTTGAAAAATCTGCTTTGCGGTCCCCGCTTGTAGTTGCGCCGACTCCAATAACATCATCGTATGCACATGGGTAAAAGTGATCTCGACCACCTGCAAAATCACCTGTATCATCATTTCCAGTTCCAGCGAATATTATTACGCCTTCTGCTTGCGCAAACTCAACAGCATCTCTGTTTCGCGGATTCGCACCACCAAAGTGCCCCCATGACAAATTGATGACATCAGCACCATTTGAAGCACAATATATAATTCCCTGATGGACATTCCGCGACATGCTTTCCGAATCTTGTGCATTGTAGCAAGCGGCAATCATTAATTTACAACTGAAAGCAGCTCCTGAAATTCCAATTCCGTTGTCAGTATCTCCGGATGCTAAACCAGCAACATGGGTGCCATGACCACCACCGTTATCCGGTCCATGGGCATCATTTGGCCAGTTGTGATTTGCTTCGAAATCCCATCCAAAAAAGTCATCGATATATCCATTGTCATCATTATCCTGACCATCCCAATCATCAATATCACTGTAAACACCGTCACCATTGGCATCTTCACCAAGGTTAAACCAAAGATTTATAAGGAAGTCATCGTGAATAACCATTGAATCATCACCATATATATCCATATCTAAGCCACTGTCGACGATTCCAATAATGACATCCTCATCACCTTGCGAAACGTCCCAGGCTTTCTCAAATCCACATTTATGCAAATGCCATTGTGTTCTATAGCGAGGATCATTGGGGACATAAATTGGTTTTTCGATTGTTACAAATGCGGTGTTTTCAAGCTCAATGCAGTTATGATATGCTGCTTTTACCTCAAATAAATCAAAGTCTTCAGGAAAGTTCACATAATACCATCTGTCAAGATCATCTGCTTTGGGATTATCAAAAGCCTTTTCAGGGATTATGTGCGCCTTTTCAATTTCGTAAACTCCGAAAATATCGGCTACTGCATCAAGTGATTGAATACCTGTAACAGCGATGTTGTCATATAGATTAAGATTCAAGGGAGCGTGCGTCGCATGGATCTTTATTAAAATCTGGTTTGTAAAAACATTTTCCCCCGGTCGAACTCCAGGATACTCATCACCAGCAATGACACAGGAAAAGATCGAGATTGTTACGAAAACAATCGCTATTGTAATCTGCGTCAGTCGTGAACGGTCTAGCATTGATACCTCTCAATGTTTGCTTATTATTTTTCAACACGAACCGCGATGGACCGGACGTGTTGCCATCTTTTGTATCTTCCGGATACAGAATTTAAAAGTTAAAACCAAATCGTAAATAAGTCAACCTTGAATTCCGAACTAATGTCAACAGGGTTGACTCTCGATCAGGATTAATATATATTAATTGCGATTTGTTTGGATGCGAATTGGCGGAGTAGCTCAGCTGGTCAGAGCAGCGGAATCATAATCCGCGTGTCGGGGGTTCAAGTCCCTCCTCCGCTACTACCCTTTGGATCATTGCACAGCCTTCGTCAGTCAGACGAAGGTTTTTATTTTCAGACTTGGATATTTACATGATCATTGCTGAAATATGTTTTTCCAAAGCCTGGGGCGGACTCGAGATGAAATTCATCGAGGATGCCCGTCTGTTAAGAGAGCGCGGTCATTCTGTCCATACATTTACTTCTCCCGGATCAGCAGTAATCACTCCCCTGAAGGATATCGGATTTGATCCAGTCCTTCTCAACGTCAGGAAATACTTCTCACCCCTCTCAACAATCCGAATGGCAAGTTTCTTCCGTAAGTCAAAGATCGATTCCGTACACATGCATCAGTCTGTCGACCTTGGACCAGCGCTTCTTGCAGCTCAATTAGCTGGTGTTCCAAGCCGAGTATTCACATTGCGGATGGAATCCGCTAAAAAAAAGAACGATCTCTACCATCGCTGGATATATTCCAATCTCACATCAGTCTTAACTATAACAAAACGACTGCGAAAAATTGTGATAGATAACCGTCCGATATCTGCAACTAAGGTTCATTGCCTGTATAACGGTCTTGATATAAAGAAATTAACTGAAGGTGTTGAAACGAGATCCACTATCCGAAGCAGGTGGAAAATCAATAAGGATTCATATATTTGCGGTATTGTCGGAAGACTCGATCCTCTCAAGGGGCAGCGGGTATTAATTAAGGCAGCAACAATACTTAAAAGCCGGATCCCGAACCTCATCTTAATGATAGTCGGTGATGAAACTGCTGGTGAAGAGGGCGAGTTGCTAATTCTGAAAGGATTGGTGGAAGAGTCCGGGCTCGAATCGAGGGTAATTTTCACTGGACATCAGTCACCCCCGGGTTCAATTGTGCCTGCATTTGACGTGGCGGTAATGGCAACCAAACGGGAGACATTTGGCAACGTTGCGGTTGAATCTTCGGCTCTTGGAATACCGACAATTGCTACCAATGCTGGTGGTGCTCCAGAAATTATAGAGGATGGAGTTAATGGTTTGTTAGTGACACCTGAAGATCCACAGGCTTTTGCGGAGGCTATTGAAAAGTTGTATCATGAGCCGGAATTAAGAGGGAAAATGGGGGAGGTTGGGAGAAGGTTGATGTCGGAGAAGTTTTCGGTTGAGAGGCATGTGGTTGGGTTGGAAAAGGCCTTGGGGGAATAATCATTAGTTCGTTATCATAGATAATATCGTTACAACAACGAAAACTTGCATTTACGAAATTACATAAGCATATTGAATTGGTGGTGTGTCCAATTTGAGATAGACAGTAAAGATTAAAGTTTGAAGTATAATCTTCTGTTTAACAAGATTTTACTTTGCAGGAGAGAAAATGATAACATCTTTAGAGATAAAAAATTACAAGTGTTTCAAGGAAATTACTCTGCCCAATCTATCGAGGATCAATCTTTTTTCAGGATCTAATAGTGTCGGGAAAAGTGCAATTTTGGAAGCAATCTGGTTAAATAATGGATATTATAATCCTCATGTGGAATTTCAAACATATACATTTAGAGGCTTCACGACTTTTCAAAAAGACAATTTGATGAAGGATTTGTTCCACAATTTCACCTACTCAAATAAAATCATTCTCATCTGTAAGGGTGAAACTGATATATATTGCCGATCACATACCATAGAGTCTTTTGATCTAGAATCCTTTTCCACTGACAATGGAAAAGATGGAACATCATTTGATAGTACACTTCGCAATCAAAAGGGAATAAAAACTACCACCAATATAAAGAATCACGACTCTGAATCAACTCAATTGTATTTCAAGGGAGATGAATTGGTTGCCCAAAAAGCAAGAGAGCTTATTGCAAACAGCATATATGTTCAGAGCAAAGGAAGCGATTTTAATGAAGAAGAATTTGATGCATATACACTTCTGTCTGAGGAAGGAAAGAAGAAACTATTGGTAACTGCACTTCAAGAGTTTGATCCATATTTTGAGGGAATAGAAATTGGCTCGAAAGGTGGCAAAAAATATTTTCAGATAAAGGTCTCTTATCTACAGCAGGCTATACCAATGAATTTTCTAGGGAATGGAATTGTACATCTGATGCATTGTATATTAGCAATTATTAGAGCAAAAAGTGGTTCAGTAATGGTAGATGAAATCGAAAATGGCATTTACCACGAGAACTTAGGTATAATTTGGACACAACTACATAAACTTGCGGAAAAATTCAACGTTCAAATATTTGCATCAACCCATAGCTATGAATGTATTCGCGAAGCCCATAATGCATTAAAGGGCAAAGATGCTTTGAAGGTCTTTCGGTTACAGAGATCAGATTCGGATATCGAAGCTATCGAGTATAATGAAGAATCCTTAGGCGCATCGCTTAAATTCAACATGGAGATCCGGTAATGGTTGATGAGTCTATTGACCAATTAATAACTATTGGATTTAATAAGCAGAATCTCATTTTATGTGAAGGAATAACCGATAAAGACTTTTTTGAAATACTTATTCAAAGAAACTCAGAACTCAATCCTTTTAAGGATCAATTTCAAATTGAGTCGTTTTCTGGTGTGGAGACATTTACACGAGAATATGTAAAAACCATCCGAGTTACACCAGGATTTAAAAATATCAGAAAAATTCTGATTGTTGCGGATTTTGATGATGGTTTAAAGAATCGTTTCGATTCGATTAGAAATGCCTTATCAAAAAATAACTTACCCTCACCCGACAAACTTGGAATCTGGTCGGAGGATTCACCTGGTATTCAGATATACTTGTTTCCAAATAATAAAGGTACAGGCATGCTTGAAACACTTTGCTGGAATTCAATTGGGGACACTGAACTACAGAAATGTGTATCTAGGTATGAGGAATGTATTGAGGGTACTGGTGTGAAAATCAAAAATCCGGATAAAATGCGAATGTTTTCATTTATCGCAGCTCATTCAAGGTCATGTAATGTTGGAGTTGCTGCTAAAGTTAAAATTATTGATGTAACTTCTGAGACATTTTCGGATATTAGAAGAGTTTTACTTGAGATGATTGAAGGTTAGTGGTTTACAAGTTGATTATTAAATCCGACTCGTCCCACACTTCCAACATTCTGTAAATTGACCTTCACTCTCTTCACCGCATTTGGGACAGATCCAGTGCGTGTTGTCTGACTCAGGTTCGGCGATTGCGACATCAACTAACTTCTTGGCTTCCGGGAATTGCTCATCGAATACCCATAACTCAGCCCAGCATTCGATCGGGGGGACTTCTCCGACAACTCCGGCAAGTTTATCGTTCTTAATTATGCAGTCAATTTTATTGCTTTCGAGCATGTGCTTTATCGGATAGAGCATTGCAGCATCGGGATTACTATAAACTCTTTTCATCTCTTTGCCTTTTACAGCTAATTCGTTTATCTTTGCAGGATATCGAAAGGTAATATGAGGAGTGGTGTATTTCAATGGTGAAAGTTTAAAGATAGTAGAAAGGTACGAAATATTCTTTTAAAGAGAAGTGTTCGCGATCACTGTTTTTCAGGACAAAATTTCGTTTATTTATATTAAAGCCAGCGCACTAATCGATATTCGATTCTTATATAGATTAACTGTGAGCCGGCAAATACTCACAGTAGTTTCGTCAATTAACATGGAGGAAACGATCAATGATACAGATACAGAAGGGCTCGTCCCCCTCTTAGGGAGCCTACTGTCTACGATACTAATACAGGCTTAGCCGCCCTGTAGGTGTCTTTACGGAGATACCTTAAGGTGGGGAATAACCCTGAAATCCTACGATCTCGGAAAAGGGTCGGTTCGATTTGTCTGAGCCGACCCCGAGCTCAAAAACAAGCGCATTTATGCGCTGTTTTTGTTTTTGGGATCAGCTGACAAACGGGGAGGACGGAAATATCTTTCCGTTTAGCGAATTAAGTTCTACAAAATTGTCATGAAAAACAAAAAAATGTTTAAAAGGCAGTTTTTTGTATAATCGAACAAGGGCACGTGCGACGTGCCCCTACATTGTGCGTTATTAATTACTTATATCGGAGGTAGAGGTGGAATATATCCCGAACATTGGGTGCCCGTCAGGCGTCCCCGCCTGACAGAAAAACAACGACTTAACCATCAGGTGAGGACACCTGACGGGCAAATTTTAGAATCTCGGACACACTGAAGTGGTTTTGTGCGAGCTTAGGATATGAAAAAATGGCAGGTTTCAGACAATCTAACAAGGGCACGTGCGACGTGCCCCTACATTATGCGTTATCAATTACTTATATTGGATAGGGAGGTGGAATTTATCCCGAACATTATTCCAGCTGAAAACCAGAAGAGGTTGGCTACTTCAGCATCAGCAAGGTAATTCTGGAAAAGACCAGCAACAAGAACAGATCCGACTACAGCCATGCCTGAGATAAGAAGCCATCTTGTCTGGTGATCTTTGGGAGTATTAAGGATAAGTTTTGTGCCCTTGATAAAGAATATGATCCACACCCCGATAAAACATAGCATAGTTAGAATACCACCATCCACTGCAATGGTAATCATGTCGTTATGCGGATGAGAATGATTGTCGTAATATCCCGGGACTTTATACTCTTCGAATAAATGAAGGAAGTTGCTCTGCCCTACTCCCAGCAATGGGTGATCCTGTATCATGGCTGCGGAAGTCTGCCATAAACGCAGCCTTGTTGTTTCGGCCTCATCTCCTCCCTTAAAAGTCTTCATAAACCGATCTGACATTCCCGGCATAACTACAAGCATACCGATCAATCCAACAACTGCAAAAATAATTAGAATTATTTTCATCTTCCGAGTTGCAACAAGGAAAAATACCAGAAACGCTGCTCCCAGACCTAGAATTGCGCTGCGTGCATAGCTTGCTACTAATCCGATTCCGCTGACTATTGTCATTATAACTAAATACATCTGGTACTTTCTCAGTTTTGAGAAGAGCAGACAGGTTATTGCGGTAACAAAGATAATCAACGCTACTCCACCATAGGTGAGGTGGTGTGAAAACAACCCAAGTGCCATGTACCCACCGCTTACTGGCTCAAGTTCCTTTGCACGGATGATATCGTATCCAGTGATAAATTGTACAATGGCATAAGCAGCCATAACAGATCCAACGATAACCTGAATCAACATCGAGCGAGTTATAACATTCAGGCTGCCCGATAGTCCAAGAGCTACAAAATAGGCTGAGACAACCCACTTATCCTCGAAAAATCCTGCGACATTTACAGGATAATTCGATGTTATTGTTGCCGTCAAGTACATTCCGAGATAGATCAGAAGAGGTATTGTGATCCCGCCTGTAATAATTTTCCTTACACTTGAATCCACAATCAGTTTTCTAATCACCAATAATAAACCAAATCCAAGGCCGAGATTCGCCGGAGCAAGTCCTATTGGCAGTGCGGCTGCTGTGAATATTAAAGTTCCGGCTTCGATCTTTTCCCAGTTTAGTCTCATGCCAGGAGGTCTCCCTCGGAGTTGATCTTTGAATACAAATCTAATGAAGCCCCTAAAACTTCAGAAACTTCCAATGATGCTACGTCTTCCCCTTTCTCAGCCAAAACAGCCGCAAATTGTACGCTGAGAGGATAAAAACGGTCATAAACATCGTGATCCCCATTGTATAAGACGGAAACCGGAATCTTTCGCGCAATTGCAGCATGGACTATACCGGTATCGGGACTTATTAGCATTTCTGTCCTTGCAATAACCGCGACAGCATCCATGAAAGACTTTGTTTCGATCTTTTCGGCATAATCAAACTTTCCAGCAAGCTCGTCACATTGCTCTCTCTCCTGCGGAGCACTGAGTATTATGATCGAAATCCCCGGTTTGGCATCTTTTATCCGGGTTATCAACTCTGACCATTTAGGCGATGTCCAGAGACGACGAGGATTTGAGGCTGAAAGGTTAATGGAAATCAACGGACTGTTCCCTGCTAATCCGGAGATACTCTCCCCTGCCATTCTCTCAGACTCGGAATCTTTACCAATATAGATATCGGTATTGGCTTCCTCTGGATTACGCTTGAGTGGTGAGATCAGCTTCAGAATGGTGTGCACCCTGTGGTCTTTTTGGTCGTTATGTTTAACAGGATGTGTGAGTTGAGCGTTGTGACCGGGATGTTCAAGTCCAATCTTTATCGGGGCACCTGAGAGCACCATTAACATGCTTTCAGTAAAGGCTGGGTGAGGTTTTGGTAGAAAAACGATCTCCGGTCTAAATCTTACGATTTCAATAATTGAAACAAACCAGCCGGGGAGTTTTTTATATAAGAATACCCGATCAACTATCGGATCAACTGAGGCAACATCCAGGCTGGGTTTCGTAACGACTACGCCAATTTCTGTTTCAGGA
This sequence comes from uncultured bacterium, assembly GCA_964387885.1. GTDB lineage: Bacteria > Electryoneota > AABM5-125-24 > Hatepunaeales > Hatepunaeaceae > JABGPL01. Next base: position 43,653 of record CAYLYZ010000016.1, read on the forward strand.
AAATTACTGCGGATTTCACGGATCAGAGGGGTCACCATCAGGTAATCACCACGCAGTACCGGTGCAAGGATCATTACTTTTTTAGGTGCAGAGTGGATTTCTGGCGAATCTCCCATCTTTCCCGATGAGATCTTCGCCAGGAATTTAAATAGGATTCCCCGCCAATAGGGTCGCGAGAAGAATTTGTCAGCCATGTCTCACTCTTGTTGCGGGAGGTAAGGGCGAATGATTATTCACCCCTACTTTTTTGCCTGCTTCTGAATTCTCGCCCATGTGTCTCTGAGGGTTGTTGTCCTGTTAAAGACAAGATGATCCGGAGATGAATCAAACTCATCGATGCAGAAATAGCCCTGCCGTTCAAACTGGCAATTATACCCTGGTGCTTCGTCTTTCAGGCTCGGTTCGAGTTTAGCTTCTGTAATGACTTCGAGCGAATCCGGATTTATGTTTGTTTTCCAGTCAACTCCTTCCTCGACCGCTTCGGGATTTTCTGCGGTGAAGAGATGGCTGAAAAGTCTGACTTCAGCATTCACAGCATGTGCTGCTGAAACCCAGTGCAACGTTGCTTTCACTTTCCTGCCATCGGGTGAATTTCCACCACGGGATGCAGGATCATAAGTGCAATGCAGCTCGGTGATTTCTCCAGTGTTTTCGTCTTTAACAAAATCAACACATTTGATGAAATATCCATAGCGAAGCCTCACTTCCCTGCCCGGTCCAAGGCGGAAGAATTTCTTTGGCGGATCCTCCATGAAATCCGCTCGTTCTATGTAGAGCTCCTTTGAGAAAGGCACTTTGCGCGTTCCTGCTGATTCGTCTTCAGGATTGTTGATAGCATCCATTTCTTCAACGAGATCATCCGGGTAGTTATCGATAATCACCTTGAGCGGGTTAAGAACTGCCATTCTACGAGGAGCTGTTTTATTAAGGTTCTCGCGGACGCTGTGCTCAAGCAGTGCAAAATCGACGGTGCTGTTATGTTTGGCAACGCCTGTCAGATCGAGGAAATTCCGAATAGATTTGGGAGTATAACCTCGTCTGCGCATTCCGGAAATCGTCGGCATACGTGGATCATCCCAATCGCTAACATGGCCTTCATCAACCAATTGGGTCAATTTCCGTTTTGAAACAACGGTATAGTTAATACTCATTCTTCCAAATTCGATTTGCTGCGGGTGAAAAATCTCGAGCTCATCAATGTACCAGTCATATAGAGGACGATGATCTTCAAACTCAATAGTGCATATAGAATGGGTAATACCTTCAATAGAATCTGACTGACCATGTGTAAAATCGTAGGTTGGATAGATACACCATTTGTCCCCAGTCCTATGATGCGAAGCACGCAATATCCTGTACATAACCGGATCGCGCATATTCATGTTACCAGAAAACATGTCAATTTTGGCTCTCAGTACCCTCGTTCCATCCGGAAATTCACCGGCTTTCATGCGTTCAAAGAGATCGAGATTTTCTACAACTGAGCGGTTTCGATATGGGCTGTTAGTCCCGGATTCAGTCAGGGTTCCTCTTGTTTCCCTCATCTCATCTGGACTTAAATCACAGACAAAAGCACTGCCCTTATTGATAAGTTTTACAGCATATTCGTAGAGTTGATCAAAATAATCCGAAGCGAAAAATAGCCTGTCCTGCCAATCAAATCCGAGCCACTTTATATCTTCGATAATTTTCTCAACATAAAGCGTTTCTTCTTTAAGTGGATTTGTGTCGTCAAACCGAAGGTTGTAAAGCCCATTGAACTCCTCAGCCAGACCGTAGCTCAGGCATATTGCCTTGGCGTGACCAATATGCAGATAGCCGTTAGGTTCCGGTGGAAAACGGGTGTGGACTCGACCTTCGTTTTTGTTGTTCTCTCTATCCGCAATTATGATATTCCGGATAAAGTTTGATGGTGTTGTGTTTTCTGTCTCTTTCATTTTTCGCTTTTCCGTTTATGTTTTGTCTGTATTTCTACAGAATTGTCTTTACTTAATTAGGTTTTAGTGTATTAATCAAAATGCTTGCATTTAAGCACTGTAACAGTACTTAAAAGTATTTTCATCCCCAAAAACCACCTAACCGTCATTCCGGCGAACGCCGGAATCCAGAGGAACAACCTAAGCTTAAAGTTCTGTATACTCCGTTCAGTTACCTTTAAGCATAAATAATAAAATAAGATAAGATAAGCTCGCAAAAGGATACATTCATCTGTTTGGAACTTCTCTGGATTCTGGCGTTCGCCAGAATGACGTCGTGATCGAAGCATCTACACACCCATGAATTTCTTCTTGTTGCATTGGACAGGAGCAAACTATTTCCCTGAAATCGGTAAATATCCTTACACCTGAGCACCAACTCTCACATTTCAAATCATTCGTTTATTCAACAAATCCTACCTAATTAACATCACACTCTTTGAGCTTATTTCCTTTTGTGCCTCAAGCTTGATCAAATACTGTCCTGAAGGGACATCTCCTGCATCCCAAATAAACTGGTGTTTCCCCGCATGTTTGTACATGTGTTCAAACAGATCAAGTTTCCTTCCCATCAAATCATACACTCCAAGTTTGATACTCATTCTTTTGGGAAGTGTATAGTTGATTGTGGTTGATGAATTGAAAGGATTTGGATAAATATCATGCAATAGAATCTCACCTGGATAATAAACCTCCGGAGGCTCGTTTATCCCATTCAACACCGGATCTGGTCCTGTTTTTACTATCCAGAAGTTATTTACAATTTCACCACAAAATGCATAACTATCATTTTCAATGGTAAATCCAGCAATGCAGCTTTCTTCCGCTGCAATGCCTAGAAACAACTCCCAAAGCATGTTCCCAGCGGAATCTGTTCTTACTATAAAAAAATCATCTCCAAATTGATGAGATCTATCAGGTGATCCACCTTCACCGACAGCAATAAATCCATGGTCATTTGTTTCAAATACTGAATAACATACGTTGCTCCTAATATATCCAAATTGACTTTCCCATTCCATTTCACCCAGAGAGTCTGTTTTAACCACCCAATAATTACCTTCAAAATTATCAATAAGCGTTTTACCACCAAGAAAATACCCGCCATCTTCGGTTTGAATCAGCGTTTCTCCCCTGTCAGTGGCCACTGTCCCATAAGTCTCCTGCCACTCGATCTCACCACGTTCATCCGTTTTGACAAGATAAAAATCATGCATCCCAGCACCTAAGGAGGAAGTCCTGCCGGTTGCTGCATATCCACCATCCCTCGTCATAACAACGGATTTCAAGTTTGAGCTACCACCATATCCACGAATCCATTGAAGTTCACCGTTTTTATCAAGTTTCAAGAGGCGTCCGGAACCACCTTCAACCTCTCCTCCCCCCAAACCGCAAACTATACATCCTGAATCCGGTGTTGCAGCAACATCATATAACTCTCTGGTAACACTCGGGAATACAACTGACCAGAGCGAGTCTCCATTTTCTGTTACCCTCATTACCCAGCCATTATACGTACCATGATCTCCATATGAATTGGTCTCACCCACAAATACTATACTGCTATCAGTCATTTCAGATATGCCATAAATCTGATCTCGCAATCTTCTCTCCTGTATTTCACGTCCATACAAACGCTCCCAGACTTTTTCCCCATCGGAATCAATCCGCATCACTAGCGCCTGGGAAGTGCCCCTAATTGTACTATATCCAGCAAGAAGTATTTCATATTCATTTGTAATGCAGGCTGCCCGGCACTCGTCGTTCTGCCACCTGTAATCATATATGCCTGACCAGAGAGAATCGGGCTGGGCATATATAAGCTTTGACAGAATCAGGAATATGAATATGGCTCTTTTCAATATAAAACTCGAATTGTGCTCATTTTCTTTTGAAAGTTTTTTCGGTTGCTATTTGTCTGGATTCTGTTCTCTGCGATTCACAGCGGAAACGATTACCCGGTTGCCAGTGTGTCCGAGAATAACACAAAGCAAGAATTTCATTCTTGCTCCTCATTCACGTGAAACGGGAATCCGGAATTTTCAACAGCTTACTGGATTCCCAATCAAGTTGGGAATGAGGAGAGATTGAGACATTCTGCATTCTCAGACACACTGGTGCGCGGGAATGACAGATACTTACTTTATCAGGCAAATCTTTTTTACAATTCTCTCTTCCGTATTCAAGCTCACAAAGAAAATCCCTGCGGGATATCCGGTTGCGTCGAATTCTAATTTGTGAATTCCGGCTGAATATTCTCTATTCGTCAGGCTTTTTAATGTCTCTCCGGAAATGCTCAGTATGTTCAGACTTACTTTAGATGTATACTGCAGTTCAAACTCGATTTGAAGTTTTGAGTTGAACGGATTTGGGTAGCATCTCAGAATACTGAAATCTGCGGGAACCGAAACATCCGGTTCAACGGCTCTATGTCCCACAGGAACGATAAAAGTGCTTATCGAATTGGATACTATCTCGACTTCAAAACCATTATCATCATATTGAAGCGCATCCTGTTCGCCATAATTCTCGCGTGCAGATGTTCTGATATGTTCAATTTCACCAGAAATCAACTCCAAATTGAAATTAGTCGCAATCGCTTCTTCAGTCCTGTTAAACGCAACAATTACAATATCATCTTCATACCTGAACCCGGCAGTTAACAGGTTTTCGTCGTCACTTTCGGTTTCAATCCTGATTGACCCTTGTGGGATATTGTTTGTCCATTGCTTCATGCAGTGGTAGCGCGGGAAGACTTCAACTTCATTGGTGCGTGGTGCTAAAGAGATCACCCCTTGTGATTTGTTCTGTTCCGATTCATCCGGGTGGATGTATTGCCAGTAATGCCATGCCGTAACATTTCCCTGAGTTACCGCTGTCCACATAAGTAATGCAACTTTTAGTCCTTCCACGATATCTTCAGTCGCCTGATTATTCCCTCCGATAAACATCTCCGTTTCCCAGACCGGGACATTGTACTCGGCAGCCATATTTCTCAATCCTGCCCAATCATCTGCCGGACCGGTTCCATAGACAATCAACTGGTCGCCATACTGATGTGTTGTAATCTTATCTAAGTATGAAGTTGCAACCGAGTCGGCAAAGGTCACGGGTAGATATCTTGTTAAACAACCTCTGTCCCCGGTAATGTGACCACTTTCAGGTCCGATCAGCATTACATCACCCAGGTCATTTTCTTCAAAAGTCCGACCAACGATACTCAGAATATCCCGATAAGCCTTTGGTGAAGTTGAAGTCGATTCATAATTTACGTTGTTATGAGGCCAGCCCGGTTCGTTGAAGATGCTGACAGCGTCGATTGTTATATCATAGTCGCTTCTCATGTGCGAGATGTAGTATGTCAGATAATCCGCGTAATCCTGGTAATGCTCCTCGAGAACATTACCGGCATGTCGAGCATCGTTGTTGTCTTTCATCCAACCGGGTGGGCTTGATACTTTCAACCAGATTGTGTTGATTTTTCCGCGTTCGAGTGCTTCAGTTACGATCATACGCTGAATTGCCATGCATCCCCAGTTGTAATCTCCATCTTCCTCGGTTTGGAAATCCGAATATAGCCTTATGCAGAGGATGTTAGTTCCAAGATCATCGTATACTAAATCGAAGGCTCTTTCACGTTCATCCGCAGGCATCCTCCCAATTCTCTCTTCGTAGAAATTGGAAGATGCGCCCCAGCCTTCCATTGTCTGGTATTCGATTTCGGGATCAACGACAATTTCAGCTGAAAAAGCTGGGATAGAAACCGCCAGAATCAACAGACAGGATGCAAATCTAATTATCTTTCGAAACATACGAACTCCATTCAAGTTATCGACGATCTTTGAGTCAGTTGACTCCCGAAGCATTTGAAATACTCACTTTTTCAGATTGCACGTCGTTCCCGCGAAGGCGGGAGTCCAGTAGGCAATTGTGTTTTATTAGTTAATCTACCAGTCAGGTGTCCTCATCCTGACAGTTAAGTTGTTGTTTTTCCGTCAGGTGAGGACGCTTGACGGGCACTCGTAGTGCATTTCAATTTTCCACAGATATCATTTTACAGAAGTTGTTGTTATTTAAGAAATCCGCTATCCAGCGGATTAACAAGCAGGAATGCTTGTTCCACCTACATCAAATTCTCTGACAATCTGGATCGCAAGTATGACGGTGCGATGATAGTCTCTATCTGCACACGAAATAACACTTACCGCAAAGATTCAGAAATAAATGGCAGACGAGGGCGTCTGCCAACGCGATTCTGATATTACTATCAATCCTGAGATTGACGGATTCTTAAATTAACAACAACTTACATAGAATCCGCTTTGCCGCGGATGGTCGGACAAGAATGGCTGACCTACTGATTCGATCTCTGATTAACTGAACTCCGCTCTATGCAAGGTGAATTAATCTAAATCTACTTTCGTGAAAAGGCAAGTTTTGTGCCTAAGCTAAATCAATAAACTGCAGAGTACAAAAATACAATCGGGGACGTAATGCTACGTCCCCGATTATCTAATCAGTTAAACTGATCTGCTATTTCATCAGGTTTATAGCATCGTTCAAATTAAGCGTTAGCTTGAATCCACTTTGTGGAAACTGACTTCGGACGGGTAAGTGCTGTACCCATGGCGCGATTAACGATTAATTGTGACAGCATACCCATTGCGCGGGAAACACTGAACAGAACCGTGTAATACGGGAATTCGGTGAGACCATAATGATAAAGAAGTGCACCTGAGCCTGCGTCGACGTTTGGCCAGAAGTTTGCGATCGGGTTCTTACCCTTTGCAACGCGTTCGGCTGAGAACTCTTCCAATACCTTAGGAACGACAGTAAAGATTGTGTCAACACACTTGAATACCGGATCGTTCGGCAGATATTTGTGGCCGAATTCATTGAAACCTGTGAACCGTGGGTCAGTTACACGCAGGACGGCATGACCGTAACCCGGGACAACCTTACCGGCACGCAGTGTTTCAAATGCGAAATCACGCATCTGATCAGGTGTCGGAACACCGTCAAATTTGTCCATAAGCTCAAGAACCCATCCCAAGCATTCCTGATTTGCAAGACCGTGCAGAGGACCGGCAAGACCGTTCAGGCCAGCTGATACTGCATAGTATGCGTCAGACAGTGCTGAACCGACTGTGTGGCATGTGTTGGCTGAAACGTTTCCGCCTTCATGGTCACAATGGAAGTTCAAGTACAGGCGCATTAACTTGGCAAAGTCACCTGTGGGATCTGGTAAACCGAGCATACGGGCGTAGTTTGCACCCCAGTCGAGTGTTGGCAGATAATCAATGGGTTCACCCTTTCCGTAGCGAATGCGGTAGACACCGGCAGCGATTCCGGGAAGCACGCCGAGAATACGCAGTGCATCTTCCATCATTGGAATCCAGTATTCGGCTTTGGTCATACCCTTATCGTACCATGCGCGGAACGCTGATTCTTTTTCCATGCAAAGAATGGCAGTGTTGAGCATGCACATTGGGTGCGAGTCCGCTGGCATTGATTCAAGAACGTCCCATACATAATCGGGAATATGTGACCGTGCCGCGAGGTCGAGTTGCAGTGCTGCAGTTTCTTCCTTGGTCGGTTTTTCACCTGTAACCAACAGATAGAAAATCTCTTCCGGCCAGAGTTCTTTCAATGTGAGCAGGGGATGTTCGCGGATGATCAGACCTTTGTCGGGTTCGACGACTGAGGTGTCACAGATCATGCCTTTAATACCACGCATACCACCATAAGCTTGCTTTACGGTGACATCAGCAATTTTGTTGTTGCCTTTTTCTTTTGCAAGAATTCCAAGTTCCTTACGTAGTTCAGGAACTTGAGCGGCAAATCTTTCTTGTAATGTTGCCATTAGTTTGACTCCTTAAGATTATATTCATCAACCAAGATTATGAACCTTAGGCTGTTACTGGGGAAAACAACATCAGGATTAAATGATATCACAGAGTTTTCCACAGTTAAGACCTCTTACCTTTTTACTCCAAGTATATTATAATAGAACTATTTGAATTGAAAGTCAAGAGCGAGTACGAGAAAAATTTCACATCAGCTCCGGTTATTGCTCAGTAACGGTTTTTTAGTGACTGAATAGAAGTTAAGAAATTTCAATTCTGATCCATGTGGTTGGGTCTATGTGTCAATCCTGGATGGTTCAAATTTTTTTTAGATATGTCTCTGACATTCAATCTGAAGCTCTTCATTAGGTGTGGACTGAACAGAGACCTGCTAATTAATTATCCGAATTGCGTTATTGGTTAGTTTAAGTAAAATGAAGAGAATAAAACTCAAGACGTTTAATATTTATGGATTCCCAATCGAGTTGGGAATGAGGAGTCGAGTTAATGAGCAGTTCAAGTTGTTGAAGCGTTTGGAGAGAATTAATATCACTGATTTTTCAGGAAGAGTTTTCCTTCACGTCTACCAACGGCTTCCATCTTGCGGAGAATCACAATTGAGGTATATACAAATACAACTCCCATTGCTAAAAGAGTTATCAACTCGGTTTTGGGTGTAAACAATGCGGTATAGTATGCTCCGAACATCGTCTGTCGTAACGCATCAAGACCTAAAGAGACGGGGATTAATGCTGCTGCAGCCGTAGCGACCATAACACCAAGTTGCCTCACCGGAAAATAGAATCCGCCGAGGAAGAATACAGGCTCCATCATCACCTGCATACCGTAGAATATTCCACGTCCCGCAATGAAAAACAGGGAGCTCATCATCATGCCAAGACCGTAGAGTGCGAGCAACGTAGCGAGTGAAACAGCCCAAGCCATCAATGGTTCAGTGATATTAAACTGAATCCCAAAAAGAAATCGGCTGGCAACATAAATCATTATCGCCCTGGTACTTGTCATGACAATACCACCGAGAGCCATTCCTAACAGGAGAGCCGGTCTCGATAACGGAGCTGCCAGATACAGCGCCAGATTCCCCATCTCCTTTTCCCAGAAGAACTGCATCCCCATAGACCACAGCATGTGCATCCAGAATGTGACAACTATACCTCCGAGGACTACAAAACCTGTGTATTCGGGTGGTGCATTCATCGCCCGGTAAACATACACATAAGCAGCTACGGAGAGAAATGGGAGGAGGGTGTCTCCAATTACCCAGGATAATTCGCGTTGAGCACCAATCACGCGTACATAGGCTCGTGCAACTGCCACCTTTATGAAATAGCGAACTCCGGTGATCATTTACCTGCTTCTTGAGTAACGGCAGAGGTTTCGGTCAATCTACGTCCTGTCATTTTAATAAAAACGTCTTCAAGTGTCGGTTCTGATGTTCGCAAATCCAATAGAAGCCTGCCGTCGGAGGTAATTTCATTTATGAATTTACCTGATGCATCTGCGCTGTCAAGTAATGCTCTGATACTGGTTACCTTTTCGGAAGGATCTGGTGTAGCAACAAGTTTTACAATTCCCTCAAAACTATGCCAGTGTTCAGGAACCGGTTCATCACCTGAGATTGTCAGCTCAAGCGCGGTCTCCTTCTGTACCATTTTTTTCAGAGCTGCAGGACTATCGCAACCCTGAATTGTACCCTGATCGACAATTGCAACACGGTCGCAGAGTTCATCAGCTTCAGCCATGTAATGTGTGGTTAAGAGAATTGTGCTGTCCGGATTTTCCTCCTGCCAGTTGGTGATAAAGTCCCGAATCTCACGAGCAGCATTCACATCCATACCAACTGTGGGTTCGTCAAGAAACATGACCTTTGGAGCGGTCACGAATCCACGAGCGAAGTTAACCCTTTGACGCATTCCGGTTGAAAGTTTGTTAACCTTAACACCTTTAAACTTGTCCAAGCCAACAACATGAAGCATTTTCTCAACACGAGGTTTCGCGATCTTCCAGGGAATGCCGTACAATTCAGTAAACAGACGCAGGTTTTCAGTAGCTGTAAGGATGCCATAACCACAGGTTTCACCACCTGAAACGGTATTGATGATCGGACGTACCCTTTTCAGGTCATTAATTGCATCAATTCCGTTAATATATGCTTCACCACTGCTTGGAGACAACAAAGTACTAAGTATCCGGATCAAAGTGGTCTTCCCTGCTCCATTGGGTCCGAGCAGACCGAACAACTCACCGGGCTTCACCTGCAGATTGACATCATCAAGCGCGACAAGAATCCGACCGGCATCCTTTCGAGCCATGCGGTCGACTTTGAATGTACGGCTGATTTTAATTGTCTCTATGCTGTATTCGAACATGTTATGGTTTTATGGTGCCGGGTTGTTAAATAAATTGAATAATCTAAATCTTTGTTTCGCCTTGTAGGGTTGAATATTTTCAACCCTTGCGTTTATCTGACGAGTACCACGAGATCAATGGTGACAATCGAATTTATCTCAAGAAGGTGAGAAGGGCTGAAAATATTCAGCCCCTACACACATTTACTCAAACATAACTCGTTTCTCCAGGTTACGGGCTAAAGCCCTTGAAACCTGGCAGAAACAATTTGAATCCGTCTACTGACGGATTGTCGAACAGGAATGTTCGACCTACCGGGGTTTAATGTAACCTAAAGACTCCCAACCACATCCGAAATAACACCGGCAGCCTTATCAATTTCCTGTGTATTAATCGTCAAAGCCGGTCTGAACCTGATTGAGTTAGTACCGCATGCAAGAACCAGCACACCATTATCGAATGCTTTGTTGCGCAGTTCATCACGTTTATCGGGAGTAATTACATCAAACGCACACATCAAACCACGACCACGAGCATTTGATATGATACCTGTAAATTTATCCTGGATTTTCTGCAGTTCTCCGAGCATGTACTTACCCATCTCAGCAGCATTGTCGACGAGTTTATCTTCTTCCATGATCTCGAGATAACGCTGACAGCGAACCATGTCGATCAGATTGCCACCCCAAGTCGAGTTGATTCTTCCGGAAGTATTAAACACATTTTCATCAACTTCGTCAATCCTGTTACTGGCGAGGAATCCGCAAACCTGAGCTTTTTTACCAAAGCACATCATATCCGGTTTCAAGTCGTGGTGTTCAAACGCCCACATTTTACCGGTCAGTCCCATACCGGTCTGGATTTCATCAACGATAAACATTATATCGTTTTCATTGCACAATGACTGCAGCTCGGCCAGGAACTCAGTGCGGAAGTGATTGTCACCACCCTCACCCTGGATCGGTTCGATGATGAAAGCTGCAAGTGAATTTCCGTGAGTTAGGATTGCATGTTTGAACTGTTCGATGGCGAGTCTTTCACGGGCAAGCAATTCCACATGATTTTTCCCCTCGTCCGGGAATTTGATCATCGCATTTTCTATCCGTGGCCAATCGAATTTCGGGAAGAGCTCGGTTTTTCCGCGTTCGGTATTGGTAATTGACATTGTGTAACCGGATCGACCGTGGAAGGCACGTTTGAAGTGCAGCACTTTCAGGTCGAGCTGCCGAGTCTCCCCTATCATCAGGTTCTTCTTTGCTTTCCAGTCGAAAGAAGCTTTCAGGGCGTTCTCAACCGCCAGCGCACCACCTGCGATCATGAACAGATGCGACATGTATGATGGTGCAGCCTTCTTAAAGAAGGTCTTAACGAACTCAGCCTTAAGATCCGTAAACAGATCTGAGCTCGTGACATTATTAATCCCCGCAATCTGCAGGCGGTTAAGTGTACTCCGATCCTTCAGTTTCGGATGATTAAATCCAACCGGATTCGAGGCAAAACATGTATAAAAATCGAGTAAGTCGCGACCGCTGAGCGCATCATGCATAAACGATCCATGACTCTTCTCCATATCCAGCACAAATTCAAAGCCGTCTCCGATCAGATGTTCCCTGATTGTTGGGATGACAGATTCGGGGCTGATGTTACTCTTGTATGGCATTGTGACTCCTTTTATCTCTTGGTGTATTAATATTCTCTTCAAGAATTATGTGGAAGTTAGTTGAAATTTTTCTTCTATAAAAGCCCGAATTTCCACAAGTAATAATATCGGTAAATTGTGGTGTGGTTTGCAAGGGGTTTCAGACGTGGTTTAATTATCAAAGAATAATTCGTATATCGTAGGGGCGAATAATCATTCGCCCTTTTCCCTATTAAACAAAATAAATATCATCTTTCCATTTCAATGCATTGAATTGTATGTATTCTGATTTCTCAATAAAGAATTTCTCATCACGAATGACATGTTCATAATAATTTCGCTGCCAAACATTTCGAATATTTGTATTTTCATGGAACCATTTGGTTACTCCAATTTTGAATCCGCGGACAATTGAACCGATGGTTTTTGAGGTTCCCATAGAACGTTTTCTTCGTAGGGGTGAATAATTATTCGCCCTTTTCCATCTTAAACAAAATATCTATCATCTTTCCAATTCAAGGCATTGAATTGAATATATTCTGATTTCTCAATAAAGGATTTCTCACTACGAATGATATGCTCATAATAATTTCGCTGCCAAACCGCTTGAATTTGTGAATGCACACGAAACCATTTTGTTACACCAATTTTGAATCCACGGATGATAGAACCGATTGTTCTTGAGGTTCCGTGTGGGCATTGTGAGGGCGAATGATTATTCGCCCCTACAACAATTTCAATGATAAAATGTATATGATTTGGCATGACAATATATTGATGTAATTTTGTTTGTGGGAAGTGATCAGGGATTGCTAATATGCACTTCTCAGCAATTTGTCCAGATTTATTCAGGATCATTTCATCATTTTTAATTTTCCCGAACAAGCATAATTTATTATTTGTGCATATTGTGATAAAATAAAATCCCTGTTGTGAATAATCAAAATCTTTTAACCGAATTGACCGACGATGATGTTTATCAGGACAGTATTTCATCTATTCGCCCATTGTTTTGATTAACATAAAACCAATGTTGCTTGTAGGGGCGAATAATCATCCGCCCATTTCAAAATCCAAATATACCTGGTATGCAAAATAATCACCATTCTTCCACCCATAATGGAAACTATGTTTTGCGTTGGGAAGGGCGAATGATTATTCGCCCCTACTTCTCAACAAACCGGCTATCTCACACAAACGACCTTCCGAAATATCTGTCTCTCACTATTGGAAAGAGCCAGAAAATATACCCCGGACTTGTCACTATGCCATGCAAGGCTATGCCTGCCCTTTGACAATTGCTTTTCAATTAGAGTATCCACAAGTCGTCCCCGTATATCGTAAACGGATAGATTTATTTTCCCGTCCTGCGGAAGTTCATAAATAATGTTGATAGAATTATTAAACGGATTTGGACTACCATTCAGTGAGAGTGTATATTCCTGCGGTACCAGTTCATCTGGTGCATCAACTCTCCAATCACGATTTCCGGCGAAAACAACTAATTCGTATTCTCTACCTCTGCCGCGAGCAATGAAGTCATCTATATCATCTCCGTTATAATCTCCGACACCCCCAATCATGGTGCCTAAGGGGAAAAACTCACCATTGTACTCACTTTCAGAATCAATATAAATATCAGCCTCTTCATCCATCCACTGTGAACCAAAATGAATGTGAACCTCTCCCATGACGGGACCACTCACAACCGACATCCCTGCGGCAATATCACCAATACCGTCACCATTAAAATCACCTCCACATAGTTCCCCTTCACCTTGCCATAATCGACGATGCCCCTCGAGCTCGAGATCGGGCAACATATCAGGCTCATCACTCCCGAAGAATATCATAAAACCATCATCCATCCGCATGCCTTCTGTTTCAGTATAATACAAACCCCAATCATCATAACCGTCATCGTTTAGGTCTTGAAGCATTGAGTAGCCATTTCTGATATCTCGAGTGCTCACCCTTCCCTCGAAATGGTCTAATTCAAAACTATAAAAGCAATTAGTGTCTGGTGGATCTCCACCAAGATACAAAGTATATCGATTGTGTCTTAGAATTAAATCGTCACAACCATCATTATTGAGATCTCCTCCAGTGATCCACGAAATACCACTACCAAAATATGAAACTTCCCAATCCGGGATTGTATCAAATTCTGCCCCACCATAATAAACTTGGAATCTGTTGTGATAGTTTTCAATAATTATTGAAGTTAAAATATCACCAGCACCATCTCCATTAAAATCGAAAGATTTGGAACTCCGTGCAATGCTCGAGATAAAATCATTATTAAGAATATACTCTGGAATTTGATCAAGAGAGTCACCTCCCTCATACATTACGGTATGGATTTCTATAGGTTCTGCTAAAACTACGGCTAATAATCCAACAAAAGGTTCACGATTGGGAATTAGATTTCTAATATTCAACATCTCGTGACGTGTGATAACTTCATGTTCCCCTTCAAATAAACCTGCCACATCAAATTGATATCCTATTTCTAATCCCATATTTTCACCACCAAAATATAGGTCAATAATATTTTCCTGGCTGTGCATCATAATTTCGTCACAACCGTCCCCATTGTGATCACCTATGTTACAGAAATCGTAATGGTAAACTCCACCGTTGTGGATTCTTCCGATGACCTCCGGTAGAGCATAATCCTGTGCAGTAGCCGACATAGATAGAAGAAGCAACGATACTAAATATTTAATTTTCATGATATTGCCTATTTAAAACAAAACACCCCACCAAAGCACTATGCCAAGTAGGGCAAACAGAGATATCCTGATCCGCTCGGAAATCGAGATGTCCTTCAGTCAGTTGACGAAATAAATCATACAAATAAAGAATTTCCATTAATCAAATCCGCGACAAGAATAGAATTAATAACTAAAAATATATTGCCAATTCTACTTCAATAATTTACTGTACCCAGTTACAACATTAACGTCTCCCCACCCGTACCGCAACCACCCAATTCCCATCCTCATCAATTTCATCATCATCTCCACCATAAAACGACTGACCCAGTTCGTAAACTGAGTTATCTAACGTGAACGGGATTGTAATGCCGCGCTCGGTTATTTCGTGGATGGTAATTTTGCAGATGGTGCCGAAGTCGCCGAATTCGAGGTCTTCGTCCTGGTTAGTAGGATCTGGGGATGTTAGGGTGTACCAGCCGTCTTCTTCTTCTGTGATTGTCCAACCTTCACACAATCCCCCTCCGTTCTCGTTGGTTGGTGTGATGGTGATTGGTTTATCTGTTTCGAGACTGAATTTGAATTCGTGGATGTAGCGGGGGATGTGCTCGCCCCATAGGAATACTTCGGCTTCCTCGTTCTGGATTACGGAAGGTGCACTGAAGGACATGATGCCTTTGATCGTTTCTCCGTAGATAAGGTTAGGATCTACGAGTTCCGTTAAGGGTGGATTGCTGGTTATGCCCTGATAGGTCACTGATACTCTTACGGAGAATATGTCGTCGACTGGTTCTTTCGGGGTGATGTAGCTGACCTTGTATTGGCCGCCGAGATCGGTGATTATCTGGTCGAAACGGTCTTCCAGAACATCAATATTCTCAGCATGGACATACGTACCGCCGGTCTGGTTGGCGATATTTTCCAACACGTCCTCGCGGTGAACCTGGCCGACTCCGATGTTGTAGATGTGGACGTCGCGCTCATGAGCGAGGTTTATCAGGTCAATCGGCTGGTGAACACTGCTGTTGTCGAATCCATCGGATAAGAAAACTAACGCCCGGATGTCATTTGGATCAGGATCCTGTGAGAATTGCTCAAGCCCGACGTATACTGCATCCCAGCAGATCGTGAAATCGCTGTAGAAATCGCTGTTTACGAACCTGTCTATGGCTCGCATTGCAGCTTGCTTATTGGTGGTGAAGGATTGCAGCACGTCCGGATCTTCCTGGGGACGGTGGAATTCGACAACTCCTATACGGTGAGTTTGCCCCATCTGATTGATGAGAGTTCGGGCTCCTTGAATCATCGTGTTAAAATCACTTTCCTGCTCCTTCATCGAAGCGGAGAAATCCAGCACCAGCATTATATCCATTTCGAAATCGGCAGCAGAGAATAAAAATGCATGGCTCTCAAGGTAGTCTATTTCGACATTATTCTCCCAGATTCGAACAGCATCCCATCCCAGATCATTCGGATCGAGCAGGACGGCGTGATTATTCTGGTCGCGCAACGAAAAGATAAATTGCACAGTGCTCGGAATCTGATGCGCAGGCTGAATATTCTGGAAATGAATTTCCGTCACAGGTTCCCATCCATGAGGAGGATCAAAGCGGATTGAATAGGCATCGTCAAATATCTGACTATTGGCTGCATCCTGTACTTTGATCGAATACCCCCGGTCTGCAGTCAATCCAACGGAATTTGTCCATACATATCTGCCATCATCTTCATCATTAGATCTGTATCGAAAATCGGTCACTATTACTTCTTCTAAAACATTATTGTAATATAGCTCAATATTAACAGAATCGCTGACTCCCCGGCTTGCTGACCATGTTATTGGCAGGTCATCTCCGATATTAATGACGTCTCCATCGGATGGACTCAGGATTGTTATATAGGGCAGACTGATTCGGAAAAGGTCGGAAGATGCTGCCGTTTCAGGTTTGTTGGAATCTGTTATTATCAGTGTGTATCCTACGCCGGCATCGAGCTCGGTTGAAGGCACCCAGGTGTAATCCCCCGAGGTGGTATCATCCTCCCTGAAATGATAATTACTGACAATTTCCTGCCTGAGAACGTCATTTAAGTAAAGGTCTATATCTACGGAGTCATCAACTCCCGGAGTTGCCGACCAGGATATAATTTCTTCATCAAGGATGGCGACAGTTGAATCGCGGGTTGGTTGTATTACGGTTATGCCCTGAATTTCGGCGTTGACTGCGAGGTCGTGGGTTCCTCCGTTTGACGAGACCTTAATTGTTCCTGTATTTTGCCCAACCACCAGGAATGTACGATCAATAGTAACATTTATACTATCTACTTCACCACTGCATTCACCGGAATCCGGATTAATTGTAATCCACTCTTCTTCAACTTCAATCTCATATTTGAGCTTTTCGACACCTGATTTAAAAACACCATCGGTATCGCCAATGTTTCTAATGAAAAACGATCCCTGTGTATCCTTAAGTCCAAAATCCATTTCCGCAGGAGTTACTTCAAGCCTCGGGCTTGCTTTTCCACATCCGAGAATAAAGATTGAAACTAAAAGCGTTAAAAGCATGCTGCAATAGCATCTTAACATTTTGCTCTCCAAATGAATTAGTAATTGAACTTAAAGTATTGGTTTTCACAATCTTTCATGTTCATGTGGATACGTAATTTATTAGAATATACTGAGACGAACATCGACAAACAAGCAAATAATTCTTGTATTATGTGGATTATCCACATCTTAAGCAGTTTATTCATCAGGATTGATTTACTTTTCGGGTATAACTCCCCGTCAATTTCTACCTGATTTCAGACGACTCATAATCTGGCAGGTTACAATCGTTCTGTTCAATTGAACCTAATCGGGAACAAAAGAGATTGCTTCACTTCGTTCTCAATGACGGAACTCTCGGAAAAATCCAAAAAACTGAAAAGCTCACCGGTACAAATCAGTGAGCTTTCTTGATTGTCAGTACGCCCATTAGGAATCGAACCTAAAACCTAGTGATTAAGAGTCACTTGCTCTGCCTGATTGAGCTATGGGCGCATTCTTCACATGAAGATTCAGGGAGAATCCTCAGTGCAAAGAATTACTAATATAATAACCGAATTTGGAAATGTCAAGAAGATTGAGATGAGTATTGGTATTGAAAACGAAGTCTGACTCTTCAGTATTGCGTCCGGCTCATTTATATGAATTTACTCTTCAAGGTTAATGCTGGTCGGACCCTTGATTTCATCAATTATTCTCTTTTTCCCGGTTCTTTTCTCCCATTCCTGTCTGGCAGCGAATGCTGACCTGCGAATGTCTGCGGGTCCAAGACCTATCCGCAAACCAATATCGTCAACTGTTCGTCGCTCCTCAAACTCGATATCATGCAGGTATGCAAGCATATAGATGGCATCAATAAATTGCCTGATTTGTGAGCGATTCATGTTTGCCTTCAGAAGGTGACAATTGTTCTTGATGTTTATGGTGCTGACATCAACGGTTTCAAATAATTCAAAAAACTCTTCACACTGTTCATCGGTTGTGACTTTTGGCAGGATATTTTCAATGTACTTGTTAACAAATTCCTTTTCTTCATCACTTACATCACCGTCTTTTTCGCACACAAGTCGCATCATTTCAATTATTTGTGGGTAGATTTTCAAGTCATTGACTTTCTGAATTTCCTCTGACGCCAATCCCTCTGTCGATAGTCTATCGAGTGCCACTAAAGGTGCCTCATCATCAAGTGTGGGCATTATTTTACGACGCATTGTAATATCACGCCAGGGTCGAAATGTGATAATAGATAGAAATCCCCCTATCAATTCCCAAATTCGCCAGGTGCGGCTTTCCTTTTCTTTATCAAATTCTTTTATTTTAGCCATTTTCACCCTCTACAGATGATTGATCAGATGATTCGACCAACTTTTTTGCAGCGAATGCTGCCTGTCGCATTTCTGTTGCGCGAATATTTAAAAACTGACCGACATCCTGAAAAACTATTTGCATTTTCTGATTAATTCCGTGGAAATATGCAAGTTGATACAAAACATCAATAAACTGTCCCATCTTGTTAGGTCTTGATCTGGTTTTGAATAGCTGACAGCATTCTTTCAATCTCAAGTTGGTAGTATCAAGATTTTTGAAGTACTCGATAAATTGGTCTTTTTGGTCAGCTGTTATTTCAGGAGCAAGTACGGATTCAAGGTGGGCTCGTACGATTGAAATTTCTTCCTCAATGACCTCTCCTTCCGGAATAACCACAACTCGCATCAATCGAAGCATGGCTTCAACTTCATCTTCGTGATGAATTGGAATCGCTTTCTCTTTGGTAATCCCGTGTTTTATCAGACTTTCAAACTGGATAGCCTTGGAAGATATGTCAAATTGAGCTCCGAAAGTTCCCTTTCCAATCTTCGGCGGCTTTTTATTATTACTTACAACCATCGATCCTCCTTTAAGCTCTGACATTAAAAGGAACTTCAATTTCAAAAAGTATCGATCACATCAACCTGGTAAACTCTAATTGTAATTTATCCATTCAATTCTGAAATTATGTTAAGAAGTTGTGAAATGTCTTCTATTTCGTACATTGCTCCCGATCTGTCCAAATCATGTAATGCACCATACCGTGCAAATACAGTTTTTATCCCTACATTATTAGCACCTGCTATGTCACGTTCCGGCCAATCACCCAGCATCAATGCTTCAGAAGCGTCAATTTTAAATGTTTGCAATGCTAAATGAAAGGGCTTTGGAGACGGTTTCGGTTCACCGGTTTCTTCTGTGGTTATTACGGTATCGAAATAATTATGCAGATTCAGGTAACAGAGCCGCAACCAAACCTGCTTTACCGGTGCATCAGAAATTACTGCGAGTTTAATTCCATTTTTGACTAATTTCATCAGTGTTGCGGTGACATGCGGATAGAGCACCAATGTTGCTTCCCGTGCTCTTCTATATGCAACAACTGCCGCTGCGAGAATTTTGTGGTTTATTACGCCATAGTGAGCCTTCAGAAAGTGATCGAATACAGTTTGATATTCAATTCCTTCTTCGTCATAGATGCTCATTATCGAATCGTATGTCTCTTTATATGTCATTTCATGCCCCGCATCGAGCATAGCTGCTACAGCAGCCTTTACGGCTTCTTTTTTCATCCGCATAAAATCAACGAGAGTATTGTCGAGATCGAAAAAAACAGCTTTTATCATAGTTTGCCCAATCTTCTGTGCTTTTTACATGTAGTTAACGGCTGAGCGTCCTGTCTGAAAACTTCTTCAACCTTTACCGGACAGTAAGGTGTCGCAATTTCCTTAGTTTCGTCACATATGCTTATACGCACAATGCCCGGTGGCATTTCAAATGAAACATCTTTCCAGCCTGTGGAATCGTAAACTGATTTCATAAACTTTGCCCAAATCGGTAGTGCAGCCCTTGAACCTGTCTGCCCATGTCCCAAGCTTTCGGAGGGATCATCCAATCCGATCCAGACACCACAGACTAACCTAGGAGTGAATCCGATAAACCAAGCATCTGTGTAATCATTCGTTGTTCCGGTTTTACCAGCAGCAGTATTAAAGAACTTATATTTCCATCGTGCCGAACCACCGGTTCCCCTGTTAATAGCTGTAGCCAGCATATCTGTTATAATATAGGATGTTTCGGCTGACAGCGCTACTTCACGCTTGGGAGGATATTCACTTATAACTTCACCAAAACGATCCGAAACTGAGATCAGACTTCGTGGAGTAGCTAAGATTCCACCTGCTCCAAGTGCTCCAAATGCAGATGTCACTTCAATTGGGTAAACACCGGAAGCTCCAAGAGCGATGGCATCAACAGCGGAAATTGAGGTAGATATTCCGAGCTGACGTGCATATCTGACTACCATAGATGGTGGAACGACCTCCTGAACCAATCTCACGGAAACGAGATTCAGGGAATTCTTGAGTGCATCACGCAAAGTAGTTAATCCCCCGTGCGATAGGTCATAATTCTGCGGAACCCACCTCGTGCCGTCCGGGTTCGTTATCACGACATCCTGATTCAATAACTGGAAGCTGGGAGGATAACCATTATCAATTGCAGCAATGTAGGAGAAGGGCTTAAATATAGAACCGGGCTGCCTGACAGCTTGGATCACCCGGTTAAATTTTGAATTTACAAAATCCCTCCCCCCAACCATCACAAGGATATCTCCCGTTTCCGGTTCGATACCGACCAGGGCAACCTGCACTATTGATCTTGTTGGAAACAGTGAATCGATTCTTGCACTATCCGGGAGGAAATCCTCCAGATCAAGCAGGGATTTACCTTCTTCATCAAGAGCCATCGAATCGTAAAGCGCTACCGCGAGTTCATCAAGTGATCTCGCAATAAATCGGTTCCTGTAAGCTGACTGGAAAGTAGAAAGATGATCTGTGATAGCGGATTCTGCAAGAAGTTGAAGGTCTGCTCTTAAAGTTGTGCGTACCGTTATTCCATCTTCGAGATAATCAAAACCGAACTTTTTGCCTTCATCTGATAATTTCTGACGGATCATCTCGGTGAAATATGGTCCTATGCCATAGTCATTTATCGAACTCTGTCGTGGAATGAGTTCAATCGGAGTTTCAATTGCTGAAATGTACTGATTACGTGAGATTTTATCCTGGTTAAGCATTAATTTCAGTACGAGATTTCGGCGTTTTAGCGCTCTCTCAGGATGAAAACGCGGTGAGTATCTCGACGGTGCTTTTGGAAGCGCAGCGAGGAGCGCAGATTCTGCAAGTGAAAGCTCTTCCACGGTACTCCCAAAATACTTCTGAGCTGCTGATCCTATCCCATACGCACCATGCCCGAAGTAAATTTGGGTCAGGTACATTTCGAGGATTTCATGCTTTGAATAGTTGTGTTCTATATCGAGAGCAGTAAGAACTTCCCTGATCTTCCTTGCGAATGTCTGCCGTTTATGT
The DNA here is from genome assembly GCA_964387885.1 of uncultured bacterium. Lineage (GTDB taxonomy): Bacteria > Electryoneota > AABM5-125-24 > Hatepunaeales > Hatepunaeaceae > JABGPL01. The sequence continues at coordinate 65,146 of CAYLYZ010000016.1, forward strand.
AAATAGAGATCACGCGCCAGTTGTTGAGTAATTGTAGATGCTCCCTGACGCACACTGAAGGTTGAAATATTGATTACAGCAGCACTTACAACCCGGATTATATCCATCCCCCAGTGATCATGGAAACGCCTGTCTTCAGTTGCAAGAATTGCGTTTATCGTATGCTCGGGAACTCTATCGAGAGGTACCATAAGACGACGTTGAGTATATAACTCTGTCAGCAGCACTTCGTTCTGGTCGAGAATGCGTGTAGTAAGGCGAGGTTCATAATTCTTCAGGTTGTCAAGATCTGGCAAGTCAACCGAGAGGGCATACAGCAGCGCTCCCACTCCACTGATTATAACCATTCCTGAAATTAAACCTACCCATATCATCCGTATAAAATCATTAGGTCCGAACAGGTTCCAGATGTCATTTGCCAATCTGAAACAGAAACGGAAGAATAGGGGCAGTCTAAGATACCGCCAGGTTCTTACCGGGGATGTAAGGATTTTTTTGAGCAAAATCAAATCTGCAGACAATTAAACGAATACCTAAAAATGCAATTAAAAGATAACACAAGCGATTCTCAATGTCAATGGAAGGATTTATTGGGGGATTGGAGTGGGGTTTTGAGGGAGTTATTATCATCAGAGATCGAGGTAGTGCCGGAATTCTCATACTTACTCAAAGGTTATCCTTGAGACACAATCTGCTTTGGCATTCAAGGATTCCGTACTAAAAATTCTCTTGCAAGTCATGAGCTAAATCCGGTCTGTATTTTGTTAAAATCCGCAGATCCGAAGAATTATCCATATCAATTGGAAATGGTTCGTCGTGTTCAAAAGTGAAAACCACAGGTGAGTTCTAGAAATGTGGCATTTTGGTCTTGACATTGTGGGCGGTAGGGTTGTACATTAGCCAATAGTTTAACGTCTTGTAGTTGGGTTTTGCAGATCATTATTAGTTTAAGTGGTCAAGTACAACCACACATGTATCGATAAAAGGAGGTCTGCCATTTCATAATCTGTGCGATAAAGATCGGAACACTCTTGTCATATATTTAGACGAAGGTTGAGATTGTTAAATGATTTTTCGAAGTTTGAAGACAGCTGGTGGATTGTGGGGAGACTGTATAATGGGCGGAGTGGAACATGATAATTGTTGTATTATTTTAACCCCTGGATTAGAAGGTTTTCGGGATTTCTAATCATTGAATTTTAGATTAGATACCAAATATAACTTGGCTCGAGGTTTGGATACTCCAAACTGCTTTCGATAGCCTTATATGGTTGAGTTCTTCTCTTTTGAATGTCTTTGAGATAAGTTATTCGGGATGAAGACTGAAAACTGGAGTTTAAATATGCGAGAAACAACCGTAAGGGGAGATAGAAATAGGGAACTATTGAGTCAGACAGTTCGCGGAATTATTTTCGATTGTGATGGTGTCTTGGTAATGAACACTAATGAAATCTACGATGAGGCTTTAACGTTAGCAGTTAGATCCTTTAAAAGCGAGTTTTCAGATATAGAACTTAAAGATTTGAAGTCTTCAACACGAGGTAAAACATTCCACTACCAATTAGAGAAAATCCTTGGGATCAGACATCCGCATCTTGGTGATGCTGTTCAGCAATATGAAAAATATCTCCATTCGGATAACATATTTAACCGAATTTCTTTATTAGAAGGAACTGATCAAGTATTAATGACACTTAAGCACGAAGGTTACGTTTTAGCTATGGCAACAGGGATGAATCCATCATTACTTACTCGACTTTTTCGAGAAAAAATCTTACCTAATGATATTTTTGAACATATTGGAAGTATTCACGATATTTCTAATCCAGAACTACAAAAACCTCATCCTAAAATCTTGTTGGATTTGTTATCATCATTAAAACTCTCACCAGAACAAGTTGCTTACATAGGAGATACAGAGGATGATATCATTATGGCAAGACGGAGTCGAATATTCTCAATTGCGGTACTTACCGGACGACTCAATGAGTCACATGCCAAGACCATTGGTGCTGATTTAATTCTTACTTCAGTATTGGAATTACCAAAATGGATTTGAATGACTGTAATCGATCTCTAAATGGTTATCTCTCTGAGTTATCGTGTGTCCCACAAGCTCTTGAGCGGTTATGTCGATATTGTGAGAATGATGGAGAACCTTTATTCAAAGACGTTGCGAGTCAAATCAGGATTTGTTCAGATATATTTATCTTTGGAATGGCGAGCTCGCAATGGGCATCCCTTCCTCTGGCTCTCGGATTGGAACACATTGGAATGAATGTTCATTGGATGTCTGCCTACGATGGCCTTCAGATTCCTTTGGACAGATTTAGAAAATCCGCATTAGTAATGTTCATTTCTCAATCTGGAGAAACAATAGAGGTTGCAAAATTATTGCGGAGAATAAAGGAAAATCAGAATAGACCTTTGGTTATAGCACTAACTAATTCTCCAACCAGTTTTTTGGCGTGTGAGGCAGATATTGTGGTTGATATTCTTGCTGGTTCTGAGTGTCATGCCCCCTCAAAGACGTATGTAAATTCAGTAGCAGCAATTTTTATTTTGTATTCGTTTGTAATTGACCGTGGTTCTGGGGAATCAATGAGAACGATCAATTTGTTGTTAAATATAGTCTTGAGTACAGCAAGTTCTCAAGTTTATTGGAAGGATTGGGGTAAAACTGTGACTAAGTCATGGTCTGAGGTTTGGGGTCCAATCCAATTTCTGGGAATGGGACCAAAAATGGCATCTGCGTGGCAAGCGTCACTGCTTTGCTCAGAGACTGCAAGGGAGTTTTCGGCAGTGGGAGATTGGGCAACCTTTCGACACGGATTTGAACCGCAAGTCACCCGCTTATATACCGCAATTGGATTCAAGACAATTCAATCAGAAAGTGAAGTGTGGGTCACAACAACTCGAACTTTCCGTGATTGCGGAGGTCAGATATTCATTACTCCTGATTTGATTGATCAAACTGTGCATGAACTTTGCAAACGTGCCAGTTTTAACTATGATATGGTATCGACAGTCTGGGAAACACTTCCAATTCACTATTTTTGCATCAATCTAGCTCGAATTAAAGGACTGGATCCAAGTCAGATAAAACGGAAAGTAACTTTGGAATTGTAATAGCTACCATTAAGGTTAGGAATAAACATGAGTAAAATTAAAGTATTTGTAAGTTCTACAGTAAGAGACTTAGGTCAGGAGCGGTCTATAGTAAAGGAAGTATTAGAAAACTCTGGTGTTGAGTCCTTTCTTAGTGAAGAGGCATCTTCAACCGCAAGTTCTCCCAGAGATGTTTGTTTAGATCAAATTAATGAGTGTGATATCTTTATCTTGATAATTGGAGAGCGATATGGGTATGTTCCTGAATCTGACTCTACTCCTGGTTCTCCTTATGATGGGAAGATATCTGTGACCGAGGGTGAATTCCTTAAAGCTCGTGAGTTGCTCAAACCTATTTTGGTTTTTGTAAAAGATACTCAAAGGGAGCATGAGGAAA
>CAYLYZ010000017.1:0-64809 GCA_964387885.1 uncultured bacterium
TCACTTACATAAGTAACGCGTTTTCAAAGAGCTATTCTTGGACAGACTGGGAATGGCCGACCTACTTGTTACGCATTTGTTGACAGATATTATTCACAAGCTTGGACGCTTGTGCTACTACGACAACTTAATTTCCACAGGGGGAAACAATGAAAAAGTCAAGTATCAAATATTTAATAATTATAGTTACTCTGCTGGAGGTATCTTTACTAATCATCTCCTGCGCACCAACACACCTACCTTTGGATTCTGTCAAATACAATCTTGAATCAGCAGTAATGACCATTAATGCTGCGATTAATGCAAATAATTACTTTCGAACTGACTATGACCAGGACGCTCTGAGTTTTGTGATGCTTGAAAAAATGGACTATCTCATGATAGATCCATACACAAAAGAAATATTCACTTTCGAACTGATACTCGAAGATGGACGCCTGAAATCGATTGTTGCTACAACAACACAAGATTCTCCTTTGGGAGAAGGAAAAAAGGTAATCTATAATATGACAACCAAAGTCTGGTCTGGTGATTTGGTGGAATCATGCAAAACTCGTGACTGACAACAGGCCCAACCATTCAGGGGAGCCCTGAAATTTATGACTGCATTAATCTGAGACTTGCCTGGTAAAATCCGCAGGCAGGGACGCCTACGCTACTTTCAGCTATTCAACAAGGAAAAACAAGATGTTAACATCAATTCGCAAACCTATTTTCCTGATCATTTTTGTAAGTATTTTGTCCTCGTTGTTGACCGTATATGCGGCGGACAAGATATCCGAACAACACCAGGAAGCACTGGAAGCTCTAAAGGCTGAAGACTGGAATAAACTCAGCAGAATTTCTTCTGAAGCACTTAAATCTATTGACAAAGAACTGGCAAACGATTGGGAGTATGATGGTGATCTCCGAATCATGGATAATCAATTTCTGGGAGATAAGCTAATACTTGTGACTCAGGAGTATAAAGATGGGAAGCTCACTATCTGGACGGAAATCCACAATCCCATGACGGGAAAAATGGAAAAGAAGTTTAAGTATAAGAACTTCAGATTCGATGATTGGTGGACGCCAACTGGGATTGGGAATGGGATAGTATTCTTGAATCTTAAAAAGGCAGAGGGGAATGAAAAAAAGCTGATCGTTCTGCGAGAAGATGCCATCAGCAAACCAATCGAACTCAAAATAGAGTGTGAAAAACTCAATGTTTTGCGGCAGCATGGAGATCAACTCTTTTTCGTAACAATCCGGGATAATCCAAAATTATACAGTTTGAACCTTACCACCGGGAAAGCAGTTGAGATATCATCATCAAATGAGTTAGAGCTTTCTGAATATGATCTGTTCAAGATAGAAGAAGAGGTAATCATGATCGACGGCGAAAACCTCTTTGTCTACGACTCAACGGACAATTCGCTTATCCTCAAAAACACTTTACCTTTTAGATACTCAGAAAAGGATAAATTCCAGTCACCCCATTTATTTTCAATCCGCACAGATACATTGTACAAGACGGATCTAAGCTCGAATAATCTCTCACTTTCAACCACTCAAATGCCATTTGGAATTGATATTGAAGATTGCCAAACTCCTGAGATATACGGTGAGGGCAATTGGTTTGCACAGGTTCGTGCGGACAGTCTGTATATTGTGGATATCTCAGGGGAAGTTGCACGAACTGAAGGGATTTATCCATTTGCAGGATTGGATTTGTCAGTCAAGGGTAATTACCTGATTAATACTGGTGAACATGGAATACGGATTTTTCATGGATGCAAACAGACATATTCTGCACTTGGAATAACAGTAAAAAGATCGCTTCAGGCTCCAATCGAGTCGGTATGGGGTAATCCGATCTCATCAAAGGGATTTGGAAAAAACACACCCCCTGTAGGTGAGCGGGATTCGGTGTTTTTTTTCCATAAACAACTGACAGATTTAATTGCATTCGATTTGCGAAATAACAGAAAACTCTGGTCGAAGCGGATTTACCTACTGGAGACTGAAGGAAGAATTATCAACATAGCAAACGATTATGTCTGGATTGATGTGGCAGATGGCAGCAAATATCTACTTGATGCTGCAACAGGTGAACCGCTCAGTATAGATCGCAATCGGTGGGGATTGCAGCCTCCCCGTTTTAATTCTGACCGTACCCTTTTTACCCGTCTGGCGAACTGGGAGGTGCTGAATTTTCGGATCTCGCGACTCAGTCCTAATCGATATCTGCGAGGTGACCTGGCTGGGATGTCAGCAATAGGTGCTTTTTATTCCGGAGACAAAAAAGAAGCTATTAAATATGGAAAAATTGCAATTGAGTCAGGAAAAATTCATTCTGAAGAGGTTCGCAATGAATTATATGAAGTACTTGAAACAACTGGCGAGAGAGAAATAGCATCTCAACTCGCAGGTCAGGCTTTAAATTCTACCGGAAGTGACAGGTGGAAAAAAAGACTTGAAAAAGGTGGATTAGTACTGGCAACAGAACCTTTTATGGATGACAGTTACAGCTTTTATGTCACCGGAGATCACTTAACCTCATTCACAAATTGGGGAATTGAAGAGTATGCATATAGAGGTCGCACGGTCGATTTCCATTCTATCCCACTCGATGGTCGGGAAATTTCTGTAAGGCAATTACCGGTTCATTCAGCATACCATATAAGAACCTCAGAGGGACCCATTATTTTCAATTATTCAAGAGTTGAAGGCTCGAATAAGATTTCCTGGACACCTATATTGCTGAGTTACTCAGGCGAAGAAAAACATTTGTCCCCATTACCTGATACTCATTTCGCTGACGGGTATATCGCGGATCGCAGGAGCAGGATCCACTGGTGGATTCCATCGGGAACCAGCCCGGGGAAAGATGGTTATTTAATCGGTGATTTCCTCCTGTGGGGAATGGAAAATGACAAAAATCCGGAATACACGTTTGGTGTTGATATTAAGGGAAACGGTTCCAGTTGGGTAGATGAAACTCTCTATAATGCGGTAAAGGCAGGGGATCATTTCTACTCGCACCGGAAATACGGAAATCGCGTCACAAAGATAGTTGAGAATAGTCAGGCAGATTCATTGAAACTCCGGGAAAATGATATTGTTATCGGAATGGGAGATCACTGGATAAATATGAATTTAGATATAAATGATATTAAGAAACTGTACGAACCCGGTGAGCTATTGGATTTCTATGCGATTCGAGAGGACGATACTCTGACATATCAAATTCGAAATGGAAAAATCGGCTATCATCAAACTGCAGCAATGGCGGTTGTAGAAGTGAATCCAACAACAGGAGAACATCTAGCTACACATTCGATTGACGATGGATATCATTTTGCCTGTCGGACAACAGAAGGCTATCTGGTCTATCAAAATGAAGCGAAACTAATTCTCTGGAATCCGGCGGAGAATATTAAAAAGGTAGCAGAAGTTAAGGAAATCGAAGATTTCTACCTCGGACCAACGAAGAGTCGTCTTAAAACTTTCTGGACACCATTAGAAACTGATAAGATTATTCTGCATGGAAGTAAAGGCAGGTTTATTGGTTTAGACCTGTCTTTTGATACTCCGGATAAAAAACGAGTACTGTGGGATAAGGTAATCGAAAATCTCCATGATTGCCCGTTTACTGATGATCCGTTAGTGATTCCATTTATCCTCAAAAACAGCGAGATCATCTACGTCGAACAGGCTACTGGCGATATACTATTCCGAGAGACCTTACCATTCGAATCGGTGTGGCATCCGATTGTGCGGGATGGAATATTGTACATTGCAAATGAGGGAAGGATCATCGGTTGGCAGTTGAAGTATTATCAACAATAATACAAAGCAGCGTAGGAGTCTCTGCCTGCGTGAGAGCGGTGTTCAGCAGGTGGGAAAGTCATTCCTGCCTGTCTATCCGCTTTACAGCGGATTCATGGTGATTGGTCTATAATCTGAATCCGTCTTCCGACGGATAGTCGAACAGGAACAGGCTGTCTAAGTATACAGTTTCGCGCTGTCACACGCCCTCGTGTGACAGTAATAACAACAGCTTAGCTGGCAGACGAAGGCGTCTACCAGCGCGATTTGGGAATTCCTGGACAACCTGGGAATGTTCGATCTACTGAAATGTTAAAAAAAATCCTACAAGCGGGGACGCTTGTGCCACTGTCACCATCCCGAACTATGGGATGGTGACAGTCGTTTTTGCTTATTTTGTATAGAAATGTGTAAATTGAGAGTACTACATTTCTTGAAAGTATTGTCCTTGCGAACACTGGGAAGCAATCTCTTATATCGCATATATTCAAACAGATCGCTTCGTCACTTCGTTCCTCGCGACGACAAACATCTCTCATTACTTCGGGAAATGCTATAGTCCTTGATATTTCACCAAATATGACATAAAATATAGCATCTTCAATCCTTTGAGAGAAATTTGCTTTGAAAAATCCCTGGTTAGACATACCAATTGACGACTACGAAGGTCACATGAGTTCACCTTCAGTGGGTCAATTACAGGTGCTGGGCAAACTCTTTTCTAAAGTCCTTGGAGAGGTGCGGCCAAAATCTCTCGCGGTTTTCGGTTGTGCAACCGGGAATGGATTTGAATACATCGATCCGAATGTCACAGAGCGAATCGTTGGTGTAGATATTAATGCGGATTATCTGAAGATGCTGAAAGAACGCTTCTCGGGGCAACTCCTCAATCTGGATTTACTGGAACAAGACTTTGCGACACCTAAGTTCTCAATCCAGTCAGTAGAATTGGCATTTGCAGCTCTGATTTTTGAGTATGTACCTGTTGAACAGGCAATCCAGAGTATTAGAGACAATTTAGTTCCGAAGGGGATGTTAGTCGCGGTCTTGCAGCTTCCGGACAAATCATCCAGCCCTGTGACGAAGACGGAGTTCAGAAGTCTTGGGAAACTTCAACCAATAATGAAGCTTGTCGAGCCTGAAAGGTTTACTCAATTGTGTTCTAAAAACGGATTTGATCTCGAAAAAGAACGGATTATCCCTCTTAAACAGGGGAAAGCATTCTTTGTGGGATATTACAGAATAGTGGGGGATAATTGACAAAGCGACTCAGGATTAATAAACGTGGATAACTCTGACCATATTATTCGCAAACGTCGATATGACATAGACTGGCTAAGGACTCTGGCATTAGGACTTCTTATCATTTATCATGTGGTGATCAGCTTTCAGCCCTGGGGAAAAGCCATCGGATTTATCCAGAATGATGAACTTCTCGAGTGGATCTGGATTCCAATGGCCGCATTCAACGTCTGGCGTATCCCTCTACTGTTTATGATTTCCGGAATGGGGCTTTGCCTTGCTATGGAGCGGCGTAATTGGCTGCAACTCCTTGGTGACCGAGCTGTCAGAATTGCGGTTCCGCTCATTTTCGGTTTCTTTTGCATTTGCCCGATCACTGTCTTTTTAATGAAATCGTATTACGGTATTGAAACCACTTACACGCCAAATTCCGGGCATCTCTGGTTTCTGATCAACATACTCTGTTATGTCTCATATTTCATTTCAATCGTCTGGACTTTGAAGACCTATCCGGATAATCCTGTCTCCCGGTTCATCTCGAAATGGCTTCGCAAACAACCCTATTTGATCTTTCTCGCTGCCTTACCGTTGATGCTCGAGGCAATGGTCCTGAATCCGAAACACTTTGCGAGTTTTCCTACACCGCATGGTCATTTCGTCGGTACAGTATGCTTTCTCACCGGCATTGTATTCATATCAATAAAGGACGATTTCTGGGATGCAGTACAAAAGGTTAAATCAAGCGCAATTTCCATAGCTGTAGTCCTTTTCCTGATTCGAATAATCCTCTTTCAGATATCAAATGTCCCCAAATTCCTGGTCGCATTCGAATCAATGTGCTGGATGCTGGCGGTTTTCGGATACGGATCGACGTACCTTAACAGACCATCCCGAAATCTCGCATATCTGTCGCAAGCCGTGTTTCCGGTTTACATAATCCACTTCCCCATCCAATATGCGATCTCTTATTATCTTATGCCACTTAATTTTCCGGCAATTCTCAAGTTGGGAATCCTGATGATTGGGACTTTCGGTATTTGCTGGTTGATTTATGAGTTTTTTATTAAAAGATTGAAGTGGATTCGACCTCTGTTTGGAATGAAGTGGAATTAGATTATCATCACAGGTGAACATTAATCCTAAGACATGCAATGCAGTGAAAATCCGGATCAACAATAGTATTTCTCGTCTGAAGAGTAATTTTTCCCTGAATTATTTGTTATGTTTTGGTTTGCTGGATTTAAGATATTCACCAATCGTTGTTGGTAATGCTGGATTCCTCGCCTATCGGTTAAGTCATTGTTACTACTGTCACACGGGGGCGTGTGACAGCGCGATTAAATGCTGTTAGGAGTGCTGTCAAGTGTACTCACCTGACGATTCTTAAGAACTGGATGCACTTCGCAAGCGAAGCAGATATCCCGCCTTCGCGGGAATGACAGAACAGGAAAAATAGATGCTTGTAAAACTCATAGTCGTTTCATCTTTTGCTTTAATGGTGGTTGTAATTGGAGTGATCGGAATGCGTAAGACTCGATCATTCTCAGATTTCTTTCTTGGCGGAGGTAACGTCGGTCCGTGGATGACAGCTTTTACCTACGGAACCGCTTATTTCTCTGCTGTTTTGTTCATCGGTTTTGCTGGAAAGATCGGATGGGGATTTGGCTATTCGGCACTCTGGGTAGCTCTTGGTAATGGGCTGATTGGAGTATTCGGAGTATGGTGGCTGCTCGGTCCTCGAATTAAAAAAATGTCGGTTGAATATGGTGTTTCGACGATGTCAGAATATCTAGAAAGACGCTATGACAGCCGCTTCCTGAAGTTCTTCTCGGCAATTTGTATCTTTATATTTTTTATCCCCTATTCAGCTGCCGTTTTTATGGGACTGTCCTATCTGTTCCAGACAACGTTTCAGATTGACTATACTATCGCTCTCATCTTTATGGGTGTGTTTACGGCTGTTTATATCGTCATGGGAGGTTACAAGTCGATGACTATGATCGACCTGATATTCGGGCAGATTATGATTGTTGGCGTGGTCATCCTCTTATGGAGCACTATTGACAAGGGACAGGGAATAACAAACATTACTTCGGTATTGAGATCAATCGATCCGAAACTGACATCCTCACTTGGACCTCCGGGATTATGGCCTCTATTTTCACTCGTATTCCTGACCTCGATAGCACCTTTTGCCATGCCGCAACTCATCCAGAAATTCTACGCGATAAAGGATGATCGTTCGATTAAGATCGGTATGTTTGCCTCGACATTCTTTGCCTTCCTCATTTCCGGTATCGGCTATTTCATCGGTGCGACAACACGAGTATTTATGACTCCTGAGACTACTCCGAATGCATTCGAAAATGGTAAGCCAATTTTTGATGCTCTTATGCCTGAGCTATTGACCAACATCATCCCCCCTGCTCTGTCTGTGATTATCCTTTTGTTGATACTTTCAGCATCGATGTCGACCCTGGCAGCGCTTGTACTCATTTCCAGCTCTTCTGTTATTAAAGACATTTACGCAGGATTCATAAACAGGGATGTTACGGATAAAGGTTTGATGATGTTGATGCGGTTTTCGAATGCTGCCTTTGTGTTGATCTCGGTGATACTGGCATTCATCAAACCGGACACAATAGTTGCTATTCTCGGGATCTCCTGGGGAGCCATTGGATCAGTTTTTCTCGGACCGTTTATTTGGGGATTGTTTACGAAAAGGGCAAATAAAGTAGGAGCAATTTCATCTTCGGTCATAGGGCTTGGTACATGCCTGGGATTATACTCCTTCGGCATGCCTTCACCTCAGGCAGGGACGATCGGGATGATGGCGTCTCTGGTGGTGAATCCCCTATTCAGTTTGATGCGACCTCGGTAACCTAGGGCGGTATCTTATAGCGCCGGATGTAATCGCGAAAAATAATTAAGGTGACAGTATACTTAATTACCTTATTAGTGACATATTAACAGTGCTCTATAATTTAGACATTCTGTGTTCTACTTAGAGATAAGTATACTGTCACTTTAATTATTGCATGCCACCAGAAATAAAAATTTTACCTATTCGTCGGGTTAAGAACCCGACCTACGAAAGTTACCGATTAAACAACAATGCAATCCCCGCAACCGCAACAAGAGTACCAAGCAAGGTCCGCCCCGAAAGTTTCTCTTTGTAAACAAAATACGCCACAGGCAGCATCATAATTGGCACAGTTGCATTGAGAGTAGCAGCCACTCCGGCTTCAGTGTATTTAACGGAAATGACAGATAACCATACCCCCGTGAAAGGTCCGAAGAAGGCTCCGCCAGCTGTTAGTGCGATTGCCTTCTTATCCTTAAATCCCTTAATTACCTGCCCGATTTTTCCGCTGAAGATTATGTACACGTAAATTCCAAATGCTCCAGCTACAATTCGCATCAGGGTTGCAGGTAGCGGATTGACTGTCTCACCCATTCCCGCTTTGGATAGGACGAGTCCGGCAGCCTGGCAGATTACACCGATGATCACTGCGATAATTCCGGGAATAAGGGATTTATTCGGGAAGCGTTTGTTGTCTTTGGATTTTTCGGAAACTACCCATACAATCCCCGAAACAGTAATGATGATACTTATCCAGGCTATTAGGGTCAGTCGCTCATCGATGGTTGCGAAAGCTATAAAGGATGTGGCAATCGGTACGCTGGAGAACATCAGTGACGTTTTGCGAGGACCTATCCAGACTAAAGCCTGAAAGAGTGCAGCGTCACCAAGCGTCAGGCCGATCAATCCTGATAATATCAGATACCAGACGCTGCCTCCAGCGAATATTTCGGAGAAATTTGTACCGAAGATGATTATGGTAGTTATGAGCAGAAGGGGCAGAGCAAACGAGAGCCGGATTACATTTACAGCAAGGGACCCGATTCGTTCTCCTGCCAGCGAGAAGAAGAGCATTGTCCACGTCCAGCAGAAGGCTGCGCCTAAACCTGCAATTTCTCCGATGTATGCCAAGTTTGCTTCAATCCCTGATTAATTTCTGAAGTATGGTAAGATAATTTGTCAAATAGATTTATGCAAGTCGAACATAAGTTTGTTATACTCCAAAGGCAATAACATCGATGGGATTTGATCGGCAATTTCTTTTCAGGAATTATTCCGAATTAGACAAATGAAAAATATCTCTACTCGTACTATTTGCAAATGAAAGCCAAAAAATCATCAACACGATCCTAAGATAAAGACAATACATTGAATTTCCTGAAATCACCAAAAAACCTGATTGCTATATCACTAATGCTTGTTTTAGCATTTGTCCTGTGGAAATTCCCTGTTGATGAAGGATTACTGTCACTCGTTGAATGGATTAAGGGTCAGGGGTCAGTCGGTTTTATTGTATATATCTTAGTCTATATTGCAGCAGCTGTGCTCTTCATCCCAGGATCTATCATCACACTCGGTGCTGGATTTGCGTACGGAGTTCTAACCGGATCAATACTGGTTTCAATTGCTTCAATTTTAGGTGCAACCGCATCGTTTTTGGTTGGTCGGTATTTAGCAAGAGATTGGGTGGCAAAAAAGGTAGCGAATAACGAAAGTTTCAGGCGTATTGACAATGCCGTAGCCGGGAGGGGCTTCAAGATAGTACTGTTAACAAGGTTATCTCCGATATTTCCATTTACCTTCCAGAACTATGGCTATGGATTAACAGGCGTCAGCCTCAGAGACTACTTTTTCGCCTCCTGGATTGGAATGATTCCTGGCACAATTATGTATGTGTATATCGGCTCACTTATAACAGAAATTACTCAAATTGCATCCGGACAATCCGCTGAAGTTCCCGGGCAAAAGATTTTCTATTTCGTGGGATTAGCTGTAACCGTTGCTGTATCGGTTTATGTAACTCGAATTGCAAAGAAAGCTCTCGCGAAGGGTGTTGAAAATGAGTGATACCCGGAAGTCTCACCTGACAAGGCTGAATCTTCTCCCCGAGGACGAGTTCAATAATAATCTGGCAAAGAACGTTCACCCACCGGATTATAAAAATCCCACACCAAAATCCGTCTATGATGCCGTTGTTATCGGTGGCGGAACCACCGGTTTAGTAACTGCTGCTGGTGTTGCAGGTCTTGGCGGTCGGGTAGCACTTATTGAACGTCATTTGATGGGTGGGGATTGTCTTAATGTTGGTTGTGTTCCTTCTAAAGGCGTCATTCGTGCAGCACGTGCCGCTTATGCTATTAGGGAAGCTGAGGAATTCGGGATCAGGATTGATGGTGCCCCAATAGTTGATTTTGGTCTTGCTATGGAACGAATGCGACGATTACGCAGTGGTATCAGCGACAATGATTCGGTAAACAGATTCTCCGACTTAGGTGTTGATGTTTTTATTGGAAACGGTGAATTTATTTCAAGTGACAGGATTAGCGTTTCAGGAACGGAGCTCAAATTCAAAAAAGCAGTAATCGCTTCCGGATCGAAACCATTTGTACCTCCGATTGAAGGTATCAATGATGTCAATATTCTCACTAATGAAACGATTTTCAATCTGACTGAATTGCCACAACGATTAATCGTTGTCGGTGGAGGACCGATTGGAATTGAGATGGCGCAGAGTTTTGCTCGATTTGGTTCAAAGGTCACTATTATTGAAATGGGAACCCAAATTCTGGGACGAAGTGACCGACAGGCAGCCAAAGTCCTGAGAGAGCAACTTCATAAAGAAGGTCTGGATATTAAGCTTGAAACCAAATTGATGAGATTTTCAGCGAAAAACGGCAGTAGCGTCGCTCATCTCGAGACCAAATCCGGAGCAGTCCAGGTTGAAGCGGATACTGTTCTAATGTCAGTCGGAAGAAAACCAAACATATCCGGAATGGGACTTGACAAAGCGGGAGTAGAATCCGATCCGGATAAGGGCGTGATTATTGACGATTTTTTCCGTACAACAAATCCGAAAGTATATGCTGCCGGTGATGTTGCCTCTCCATATCAGTTCACGCATGCAGCAGATGCAATGGCACGCGCAGTGATAGTTAATGCATTCTATTTTGGTCGCAGCAGACATTCCAGGTTGATTATCCCATGGAGCACCTATACTTCACCTGAAATTGCCGGGGTTGGACTTACATTAGTGGAGGCTAAAAAGCGACACGATAAAGTCAACCAGATTGAGATCCCATTCAGTGATGTAGACAGAGCAATTTTGGATGGTGAAACAAACGGTTTTATGAAGGTGGTTTATGGAAAAAAGGGGGAAATACTGGGAGCTACGATCGTTTCTAAACATGCCGGAAACATGATTGGTGAGGTCGTAATGGCGATGCAGCATAACATTACCCTGGGGCAGATTTCAGCAATAATTCACCCTTATCCGACGCAGGGAGAAGCGCTTAAGAAAGCAGGAGATGCCTATAAGAGAACTTTACTCAATCCTCGAACAGCAGGTATCTTAAAATGGGTTTTGAGGCGCGGTAAATGAATATCTCGGTAATAATACCCTGTTTGAATGAAGAACCGATACTGGAAGAAACCTTAGCGGCTGTTCGAAATCAGGATGCAGTTTCTGACATAGTGGTTGCAGATGGTGGCAGTACGGATCAATCAATGATGATAGCAGTTCGAAATGGAGCTCGATTAACGGTTGGGGAATCCGGTCGTGGTATTCAGCTAAATGCAGGATGGAGAGCCTCGGATGGTGATATTCTCTGGTTTCTGCATGCAGATTCGAAACCGGATAGAATGGCAAGTCAGAAGATTTTAGATGCGTTCAGGAATTCGGAAACTTCAATAACTGCGTTCAGACTCAAGTTCAGGCCTTTAAGACCGAGTATGGAACTTGTCTCACTTGGCGCGAATTTCAGGTCATACTTTTCAAAGCTGCCTTACGGTGATCAGGGATTAGCTGTCAGGCGCGGTGATCTTGAAAAACTCGGAGGATTCCCGAATTGGCAGTATCTCGAGGATGTCTGGTTGGTTGAACAGATGCGTCGTCTTGGAAGAATAAAGATACTATCAGGATCAGTCTCAACGTCTCCTCGCAGATATGTCAGAAATGGCATTTGGAAAACAGTAAAACAACATAGCAAAATAATGAAATACTGGAAACGATATCATGAACCAATGCCGGGAGGAAGGGAATGAAAATTACATTACTAACGGTATTCAGCTTAATCCTTTTTCTTCAGGATACAGGTTTTACGTTTGATCACAATTACACTCAACTTGATAATCTGCTGCAAACCAGGGTTATCAATGGTTTGGTGGATTATAAATCGATTAAGGAAAATCCGACTGTCCTGACGGAATTTCTGAAATCAGTTAGGGAGATTACCGAGTTAGAATTTAATTCATGGAATAAAGACCAGCAGCTCAGTATGCTAATTAACCTTTATAATGCAGCGACGATTAATTTGATAATAGACAACTATCCTGTGAAATCGATAAAGAGAATAGGTGGCATATTTAAGGGTCCCTGGAAACAGAAGCTCGTGGGATTGTTTGACGAAAATATCACTCTTAACCATCTCGAGCATGAGATTATTCGAAAAAAGTTTTCCGAACCGAGGATACATTTTGCTTTGGTTTGTGCAGCCATGGGATGTCCAATTTTACGGTCCCAGGCTTATGTTCCCGCTAATTTAGATATTCAGCTCAGTGACCAGGCGAAGGTCTTTATCAAGGATACTCCCCTGAAAAATCGATATGAAGCTACAAATAAGACTCTGTACCTGTCTCCAATTTTTAAATGGTATAAGGTTGATTTTGAAAGAGAAGCAGGTAGCCTGGTCAATTACCTCCAGCTCTATTATCCTGAGATTGATAATGAGGTGAAAATCCGGTATACTGATTACGATTGGTCATTAAATTCCCAATAATTGAGTAACATAATTATATGAAAGAGAATAAATCTGATAAGCAGGACTGCCTGATAGTATTTGCCCGTCCACCAGAACCTGGAAAAGTCAAAACTCGAATATCCGCTGAAGTTGGTGAAGAGAAAGCGCTTTATGTATATCAGAAGTTATTTAACAATACCATTAACTCAATGGAAGACCTTAACAAATCCATAAATAAGGTGCTTGCCTGGACAAAAATCCCAGCCAATCTTACAGATTTTCCGGATTGGGAACACTGGCTGCAACCATCATTGGATTTGGGTAACCGAATGGCATGGGCAATAAATAATTCAATTGTTTTTGGATTTGATAGATCAGTAGTTATCGGAACTGACCTACCTGCGATCAACGCTGAAATAATAGAAAGAGCCTTTGAGACCTTAAAAGGTGTCGAAGTGGTTTTGGGACCAGCAAGTGATGGTGGATATTATCTCGTCGGAACAAAGCGAAATATACCAGCTCTTTTCCCGGAGCTCGAATGGGGGTGTACAGATGTATTTCGTGGAACGATTGAATCCCTGCAAAAAGCTAATGTACCATACCGGTTACTTGAGACTCATTCCGATGTTGATTACTGGGATGATTGGATGAAATGGTCTGATAAATTAAATACTCTACGGGAGTAAGAATGGAAACCTATTACAAACCTGAAGATTTGCCGAAATTTGGAACAATTGCAGAAGGCAATCCTGAGCTCTGGAAGAAATTCCTCGATTGGTACGGTGCTGTATTCGAAGAGGGTGTTTTAACAACAAGAGAAAAGAATCTGATTGCACTGGCAGTTGCTCACGCAGTTCAATGTCCCTATTGTATTGATGCATATACACAGGAGGGATTGCAGTCCGGATGCAGCGAAGAGGAAATGACTGAAGCAGTACATGTCGCAGGTGCAATTCGAGGCGGTGCATCATTGGTTCACGGTGTGCAGATGAAGAATGTCATTGATAAACTGTCTATGTGATCTTTCCGGAATAATGATGTTAAATAATAATACAAAAGCAGTTGATCAGATCAAACAATTAGACAATCTGGAAAGTAAAGGTGGTTTTCAGGAGTTTAACGAAAAATTACAGGAAATTGATTTATTTCCCCTCATAGCCGAGGGAATTTCAGTATTGCAGATAAATGTAGGCTTCAGGTGTAATCAGGCTTGCAGACATTGCCATGTAAATGCAGGACCAAATAGATCTGAGCAAATGACTAAAGGGACTTTTAAACAATGTCTCCGAGTTTTAGAAGATGGAAAAATCCCCACAGTTGACATCACAGGTGGTGCACCCGAGCTCAATCCATATTTCAGGTGGTTTGTGCATGAAGTTAGAAAATTGGGTATTGGTGTAATCGATCGGTGTAATCTGACAATAGTACACGAATCCGGGCAAGAAGGCCTGATAGATTTTCTTGTAGAAAACGAAGTTTCAGTAGTGGCATCTTTGCCAGCTATATCAGCGCCTCAGACAGATTCTCAGCGCGGAAAAAATTCATTTGAAAAGTCGATTAGCGCATTAAAACTATTTAATCAAGTGGGATATGGGATCGAGAACTCCGGATTGGAAATAAACCTTGTTACAAATCCCCTCGGTGCATTTCTACCCGGATCGCAGGATTCACTCGAAATGTATTGGAGACGAGTTTTACACGATAAATACAATGTGAAATTCAACCATCTATACACCATTACCAATATGCCCGTGGGAAGATTTCTTGAATGGCTAAAATCCAGAAATCTGCTCGAAAATTATATGAAAAAACTAACCGATTCCTTTAATCCAGCTGCGGCAAATTCCGTTATGTGCAAGTCCACTCTTTCGGTTGACTGGCTTGGATATATGTACGATTGCGATTTTAATCAAATGTTAGGACTTCGGATTAATCATGGAGTGCCGGTTCACATCAGTGATTTTGATAGTGAGAAACTGACACAAAGAGAAATCGTCACCAAACTCCATTGTTTTGGATGTACAGCTGGAAAGGGATCGTCATGCGGTGGGGGGGTTGTTTGATTTTATCTGGATTAAACTCAACAACCTAGGGCGGGATCTCATCCCGCCGAACAATCTTCAAGCCAAACAACTGTCGGGTTAAGAATCCGACCTACAAAACAGACAATCTACTCAACAATATCATTTCGATTAAATAGAAACTCCGACATCCTCACTGTAACAAGATTCACCAGAACCAGCACAAAACCTGAAAGCAGCAGTACGTTTGATTCGGTATGAAGCTGAATTATGCTTCGAGTTGTTTTTTGAAAAAATTGGATTATTCCAGATTGGTCTGGATCGGTTAAATTGCTTAAAGGGAGAACGAGACTGACCAGAATGGAACCAGCAATTGCAACAAAAATGATTAAGAAAGTGGTGGTAGCTTTCTTTGTTCCAAACCTCGAACAGAAAGGGAAAAACAGGAACATTACCGCGGTAGGAATCCACAATGAAAGCAGTAGTACTTTTACCTGCATTATCTCCGGTAGTTGATATGTGTACCAGTTGAAGAAGTAAACCTTCTGCAGGATACTCAAAAATGTGAAAAAGAGTATAGTCAGGCTGAAAGCCCAGCTTGTGAGATAACTCCCTCGAATGAAGCCCCTCCGTTCAATAGGAAGACTGCATGACAAAGTTCTCCCAGAGTACTTCCCCTCCGTGAACAAGAAGTAGAATGGTACTATTGATGCACACGTGATACCGTAGAATGCCATCAACTTAAGGTCTATGTCGAATCTTGTATAGAACATCAATATCAAATATACAAGAAACCACAACACAACATTTTTGTGTGTCTGCAAGTCTTTTTTGAAGATTTTGAACATTTGTCACTTTGTTTAACTTGACAGAATCGTAGGGCGGAATCTTATTCCGCCGAACATATATTAAGCGAATTGATTTGTCGGAATGAGATTCCGACCTACGTAACAAATACGAAACAACTAAGTAACAAGATTATTCCGACTGAACAGAAACTCAGAGAGTTTCAGAATCAGGAAATTTACTACAATCAGCAAAACAAAGGATATCCACAGTTCCGTTGGAGACGCTTGATACTCGAAAATGAAATTACTTACTCTCTCGAGGAAGTCTTCTCCATACTCTGCACCACGTGTTGGATTATCCGGATTAATTATTTCCGGCAGAATTAACAGGAATAGCAAGACCGTAAATGTTATTCCCGCGACATTTCCATTGAATCTCGAGTAAATTGGGAAATATATCAGTTTAATTAGTGTCAAAAACCATAACAGATCTAAAATGACTTTTACATCTATTATTTCAACAAACGATATTGTAGGTTCTACACCACTTTGTGTCCTCATATATACAAATACCAGGATTGAAAGAAATCCAGCAAGGCTGAATGTCCATCCTGACAGATAACTTTCATAAACAAAGGTTTTCCGTCGAATCGGTAAACTGCAGATCATCGTTCGACCTTTGAATTTTTCTTCCCATCCCCAGATAATCAGAGGAAGTATTGAAGACCAGGCTATTACAGGGAGTATAAATTCTTTCAATTTAGATTCAGAGTCGACTAACAATAAAATGGAAAAGAATGAGATAAAAAGAACCGGAAGAAACCATTTTACTAACCAGTCTTTTCTGATAATGTTAAACATCTTGTCTCTCGTTAAGTAGGTCGGATTCTTAATCCGACAATTTCGTCATATTGGGAAAGTCCGGCGGAATAAGATTCCGCCCTACGTTATTCTCATAAGCGTGTTGACAAACGCCTTTTTCTACCAATCAGCTAACGTTATCATTTCTCATAAACAGAAACTCTGAGAATTTCAGGGTGAACACATTTACGAGAATCAATAAAATAATCGAAATAAGAATCTCTATCGAAGTATCATGATAGTTCATGACCACACTGTCAAGAGTCCTCAGTAACGATCTTCTTGTCCCGGAACCAGCACCGGCAAATTTAGGTGAATGAAGGATTGCATTTCCCATAATTGTGCTGAATCCTAAAAATGCCACACTTAAGAATGCAATTAGAGCTGTCATAACGTTGTACCGCGCATAAATTGTGTAAAACAACAGCATTATTATCGTCGGCAGCCATAGAGCGATTGTAACCACTTTAAGCTGCAAAACGTCGCCAAGTTGACCTGAATAACCGTCCAGAGTATTAGAAATGAATATGGCACTGAGGAATGTCAAAGCCAGCATAACTAATATTAAAGACCAGCACGCTATAAAACTTCCTCGAATGTATGTTATACGGTCAATAGGTAAACTGCAATCCAGCATACGCTGCGGAAACCTTCTATCCTGCATCCAGAAAGCTATTGGCTCGAATCCCACCATCAGGGTACTCAGGACAACGATGTACTTCAGGCTTGTGTTACCAGGCAAGCGAGGAACCAGAATAAGCCAACCGATAAAAAGAAGCAAAAATTTAAGGTTTACTGCCCAGTTCTTTCTGATAATGTTTATCATTTTTCTCTCATAAACTAATCGTTGGTCGAATTCATAATCCGACAAAATAAAACCGATCTTTAGAATTGTTTGGCGGAATAAGATTCCGCCCTACTTTAATTCGCAATTTCATTTCTTGCGAACAGAAACTCTGAAAACTTCACCGTCCAAATGTTCACCAGAACCAAAAGCACAATGGAAATTACAAGACCAATCCCTGTGCCATGATGGGAAAAAATAAACATTACACTTGATTTCAGGAAGGCAATTAAAAACGGATCTTCGCAACAGGCTAAAGTATCCTCAGTCGCGATCTGGTTCACAATAATCGAGCAGATTCCGGTAAGAAAGACAATCAGGAACGTAATCATCGCAAACCCGGCATTCTTCCATGAGTAAAGCGTGAAGAACAAAAGGAACATTCCCGTGGGAATCCATAATGAAAGTATGAGCACTTTTAACTCTAATATCTCGCGAAGATGAGCAGATTCAGCCGGAAAAATGAGGCTCTTCACCAGAATCAGGAGAATAGCAATTAAAAACATCGAAAAGCTGAATGTCCAACTTGACAGAAAACTCCCCTGCACAAAAGTATTGCGATCAACCGGCAGGCTGCACGTCAATACTCGCCCCCGACATTTCAATTCCTTTACCCAGATTAGCAAAGGTAGAATTCCGGAACAAATCAGACCGAGCACAGCCAGACTCCTGATGTTCATATCCGAACCGAGAAATGAGATAAGAAACAGATATACAGCAATCCCGATTATAATATGCCAGCTTGTCTGCCAGTCTTTTTTAATTATAGTTAACATCTTGTTTCTCTTAAACTATTGGTAGTGTCCGACATCCACGCCTGACACTGATACCGCTGTTTAACCGTAAGGCGAGAACACTCCTGACTCTCATACGAGCAGGTAGAAACACTCGCTTGCCGGTTGTATTTGATTTTGCTATAATAAAATTCTTGTGCGAGTTACTAATAGAGTTAAACATTTTGCCTCCCATTGTGCATAAGGAACATGATATCTTCAAGCGTCGTACCGACAATAGTCTCTTCTCCGACGAGAACTTCGCTGGAGGCCTTCTTATTAGTAGTCAGAATTTCACAGCCAAACTCATTTTTCCGGTGCCCCAGGTAGATGTCTCCGGTGAATTCAGACAGACGCTCTTCGGAGGTTTTTACAATTCCCCATTCTTCGATCAACTCCTGCTTGGTAGTGGTAATCGCAATTTTACCGTCTCGGATGTAGGTTATGTAATCTGCGATTCTGTCCAGGTCGGATGTGATATGAGTTGAGAACAGTATCGACTTCTGCTCATTCTGGATTAGTTCCAGCAGTATCCCGAGCAGTTCGCGCCTGAAAACAGGATCAATGCCTGAAGTTGGCTCGTCCATTAATATGAGGTCGGCATTGTGAGAAAGCGCCATTACCAGCGAAAACTTCATCTTCATCCCCTGTGACAGCTTTCCGAAACGTCGGTTGAGCGGTAGTTCAAAACGCTTCATCAGTTCCTGAAACCGGTCTTCATCCCAGGTATCATAGAACGGGGCTATAACTTTCCGGATTTTTCCGAGTTTCAATCCCGGGAAAAATGGTGGCGTATCATAGACGAAACCAATTCGTGATTTTACATAGGCTTCGTGTTCCTGATGATCCCGGTCGAATATCGAGATGTTCCCGCTGTCTTTCAGGAGCAGGTTCATGATTAGTTTTATAATGGTAGTCTTCCCCGCTCCGTTAGGCCCGATCAGTCCCATTATGTACCCGTATGGGAGTTTGAAGGAAACATCCTTCAGGCTGAAGTTCTTAAAACTCTTGTTCAGTGATTGAATTTCTAAAATGTTCTGCATTATTCTTCCTCAAAAAGGTCTTCTAACATTGCCTTTAGTTCTTTTTTGGTAATGCCGAGCACTTTTGCTTCGGCGATAACTTCGTTTAATTTATCCTCAATCATCTTCATCCTCTTCTCATGTAAAAAATCTTCATCCAGAGCAGCAACAAAACTGCCCTTGCCAGTAACTGCGTTAACATAACCCTCCTTTTCGAGCTCTTCATAAACCCGACGTGTCGTGATAACGCTTATTTTAAGTTCCTTCGCCAGCACCCTGATCGACGGCAGCGCATCCCCGGATTTCAATTCACCGGAGAATATCTGCTTCTTTATCTGCCTGACAACCTGCTCGTAAATCGGATAAGGCGAAGAGTTTGAAACGAAAATCTTCATCTAAAGGTTCTCACACCTTTTAGGAGATACCCGGATCTTCGCGAGAAACGCAGTGACGAAGCGATCTCAGAATGCGCATGTGACTCAAGAGATTGCTTCGCTTCGCTCGCAAAGACGGTAAGAACTGCTGTAAATCTATCAACCATCAATGTCACCTCTGTTATTAGTGTGCTTATCGTATATATACACTTATATTTTGCAAAAGTCAAGAGGTTTTTTGAGATTTTCTTATTTTTTGAAATTTGTCTCGGTAATATAGGTGTCCCTGCCTGCGGTAATCTAATATTCAGATCATTCCTACAAAGGTGGGAATCCGTAGGGGCTGAAAATCTTCAGCCCTTTCAAATGTGGATGTCAGATGTCATCATCCAAATGGAGTGTTGTCAGATACCCTCACCCCAATTGAGTGGTGTCAGATGTCATCATCCAAATGGAGTGTTGTCAGATACCCTCACCCCAATTGAGTGGTGTCAGATGTCATCATCCAAATGGAGTGTTGCCAGATCCCTCACCCCAATTGAGTGGTGTCAGGCGCCCTCGAGACCTTTGAAATATTCATAGTTTTCTTCGAATCTTGTGATTTTCCAGGAATAGCGATTTTATAAGTGCTTGTGTATTCTGGATGCACTTCGCAAGCGAAGCAGATATCCCGCCTTCCAGTATGTCCGAGAATAGCGTCAGAGCAAGAATTTCATTCTTGCTCCTCATTCCCGCGAAAGCGGGAATCCATATTTATCAATTACTTACTGGATTCCCAGTCAAGCTGGGAATGAGGAAGATAGGTGATTCTCTTCATTCTCGGACAGACTGCTTCGCGGGAACGACGTGCTTTCACAAGAGTAGAATATTTCAAAGAACTCGGCCTCACCTGACACTAATATCATTTCAGTTCAACACCTTTTCACAAAACACATAAGATTGATTCTTAAAAGAAAATTATGTATATTATTATATATACTAATACTACATATTTCTTTTACAGAGGATTCGTACAATGATTCGCTACTTTTTGATTCTGGGAATAATCCTCACCTTATCTGGTTTTCCCTCTTACGGTCAGTTGATTGAAATCAATCCCGACCCAATCGACTTCGGTTCATTAACAATTGGCTACAACGGTGAACCCGAAGCTTTTCGTACCGTTACAATTCAAAACACATCTGACAATTTCGTTACGATTTCAAATATCGCTGCACTGGACACGACTCATTTTATTGTAGTTTCCAGTGATGCGCGATTGATTTGGGAAACGCTTCGTTACGTATATCATGGTGTGTTAAGATTTAGAGATTATTACCGTGAAGATCCCGGATCTCTGGAGGATTTAATTGAAACTGGTCACTATGAATTGGATGAGGACATTGGACGCATGTGGACTATCAGACTTATTGGGAGTAATCCGGTCACAGCGATTGAGGGAATATCCACGCGAGAACACCCATCTGGTGCCGGATGTGTCGTATGGTTTGACACTCAATCTGCTCAACTTAGGGGGCGTGACAGGTATATAGAAATGATTAATCTGCCTGAATCAATTCAAATCGCGGCAGGACAAAGCTATTCTTTTGAGGTGATGTTTTCTCCTGATGACACAGGCGAGATCAATGTGGCCCTGGGGGTAAGTGCATCTACTCATAATGAGCAGGAATCATATGAAATTAAGCTTTCAGGATCAGGTTATTTTCATGAAGGATTAGATATCTCAGTTGAGCACATCGATTTTGGATTAGTTGGGACTAATGACCGGGCTGTTTACGAGTTCACGATGGATAACACCAGCAAGTATGCAGTGGAATGCGATTTCAGCGACAGTTTCCCATTTTGTTTGAGCGTCCAGTTCCTCGAACCGGTTCATAATAGGTTCATGACAATCCTTCATGCTATTGATGCTTATAATCGGGATTTCGGAGAAGATCCTTCCTCTGTTGAAGAATTAATTTGGAGAGAGTATTTAAAAAGAGATAACGAGCTCAGACGTGAGTTCACAATTTCCTTAATTTCTCAAAATCCAATCATGTATATTGAGGCAATTTCCACTGCCAATCATGAGCCAGGTGCCGGACATGTACTCATATATGAAACCCAAACCCGTCGTTTCCGTGGATATGGCATGCGTGAAAACACATTTATTGCCCCACTAAGCTCACGTCGGTATGTTGCTTCCTTCATGCCAACTGAGTTAAGGGAGTTTTCTGATTCTGTCGAAATTACAGTTGAGTCTGATTTTCGGATTCAGCATACTTACCAGCGTACGATTCATTTCACCGGTGAGGGTAGTCCGTTGTTTGCACCTGATAATAATTCTCTACATTCTCCGGAAGAATTTAACCTGCAACCCGCATACCCCAATCCATTTAACAATATGACCATAATCCCCTTCAACTTGACACAACCCGGGCTTGTAAAACTTGAAGTATTTAACTTCAGGGGACAGCTCATATCCACTCTGGCAAATCGCCAGTTTGATGCAGGTTTGAATAGGATCAAATGGAATGCAAACGAAATCGGGACAGGTGTGTACTTAGTGAAAATGTCCGCCAAATCACAGTCTGAATGGCAAAAGGTGGTGCTGGTCAGGTAGAAGTGGAGATATCAGCCGAATCACAGTTTGAATGGCAAAAGGTGGTGCTGGTCAGGTAGAAGTGGAGATATCAGCCGAATCACAGTTTGAATGGCAAAAGGTGGTGCTGGTCAGGTAGAAGAAGAGTAGCAGAATATTCGACACTCTGTTGCAGGAGTAAGTCTGCCTTCGCTCTGACTAATCGGGCTGTCCAAGAATACTGTTTCGGAGGTCTGGTTCTTAATCCGACATTTACACACTGAAAAACACAGCGGACATATTCAAAATATCCGGCGGAATAAGATTCCGCCCTACGATGAGGTATTTACCGATCAAATCCCTCGACCACAAGGAATCGAGGCTACGACAGTCTCACCATATCCCCCTCAAAAATCATCCCTCTCAAATTAGTGTTTTACACCCCTCGTAAAACTTGACAACATAAGACAACTCGTGTATTATGTAAAGAATCCACCTGCCTTCCGTCGATTCTGTATTGCTCCTGTCCGAGCAGTTGGTACAGCCGCGCACTGCCTATTGTGATCCACAAATTTAGTCCTGGAAATTTTTGAGGTCAACATGCGTTTTAGTTTTAGTTATTTATTAGCAATTCTAGCTGTTTTTTTACCGTATTCAGCTACTTTCGGGCAGGTTTCTGTCGACCGGATCGGGTTTGCAACTGTGCTTGAGCAGGAGGCGGTGTATGAGACAGAAATTAATCTTCACAATGCTGGTGACGAAGCTGTCCCATTCAACGTCAGAATCCGGAAAATGAATCGTGAGGAAGAACGTCGGTTCGGTCCGCGGCGTGATGAACAGGGAGAGACACTCTCTGAGCATGAACTCGAATATCCATATACCGCTGGACTTGCTTGGGATGCCGAAGAGGAAATTATGTACGGCTCACACGTTACGGAAGCTCGGATTGTAGGCTATCGGTGGAACGGCGAGGAAATCACTGAAGTGACGGTTGATTTTGTCGCTGAGGGAATTCAAGCCAATATGCTTGTGGCACTTGCATATTACGAAGGAGTCCTGCACACATTCTACTGGAGTCAAGCCCTCATCTACAGATATGACGTTGAAGGCAACCAGTTGGAGTCTATTGAAACGCAGTGGGACGACGAGTTGACTTATGGTTTAGGTCTCGCAATAGATCCTGAAAACGCACACCTTTACATGACTGCATTTCACAATGCCGGTGCTCATTGCGATATGAAAATCTATGATATCAACGACGACTACAACCAGATAGGCTACATCGACGGGATTGAGAATATGGGTGAAGTAAGGGATGCCGACGTGCGTAACCGACTGAACTGGGTACCGGAACACGAAGACGGACACCTCTGGGTTTACGAACGGAACCAGGCGGAAGTTCAGGATGGTGCAATTGGTCCTGACACCCCACCTTATCATGCCTGGCAGCTTGACATCATCCCTGGAGAAGAGGGGATATGGGAATATGAAGTGATAGACCATTTTGAGGTCGAGTCCGATGCATGGTCAAATGGTATAAGCCACGATGGTGAAAACCTATGGATTGGAAACCGTAATAGCAACCTTGTCCGCATTATTGACGATGGGCTATCAGAGGCGAAATGGATAGAGATTGAACCAAGATCAGGTGAAGTTCCCGCAGATCAGGAAATCACCTTAGAAGTATTCATTGAGCCTGTTGAACTTGAGGATGGTGTATACGAGCAATTAGTCAGGATTGGCTTCGATGATCCCGCTGGGACGGTGATTGAAATGTCAGTGGTTATGTCACTTGAGACCCCAACCGCAAATGTTTCAGGGACTGTGATCGATGCTGCGACCGACGAACCTTTAGAAGGTGTCAGGGGTGATCTGGATTATTACCTCATCTCCCGCTTCACTGACGAGGAAGGGGGATATAGCATCGAAAACCTGCCAATGGGTGAGTTCGTAATGACATTTACCCACCCCGATTACATGCCTGCCAGCGTGGAAGTGGTTATTGAGGAAGGTGGTGATATCGTTGCAGATGCTGAAATGCTGCACGGTGAGTTCAATCCTGACCGGGAATTTATCCGGCAGTCGCTTGCACCTGATGATGATATCCATGTTCTGTTTGACGTGAGTAATGACGGCAATGCTCCGGTGGAATATAGCTCCGAACGCCGATTGATTGGTGATGCAGATACAGATCCCTGGGAACTCCGTGCGAGTGTACCTGCCGGGATTATTACTGAGGATTCCCGCATCCAGGGTGCCGTATTCATTGATGATTTATTCTATGTACCGGGTGCAAATAACCGTGAACCCTTAATCTATGTCTTAAACCGGGATCAGGAACTTGTGGATCAGTATGACCAGCTTGGTGAAGGTCGTTACGGCTACAAGGATATCGCCACAGATGGGGAAATAATCTGGGGATCAGGAGAACGCAACATCTATGGTTTCAACACCGATGGTGAAGAAATAGTGTCTTTTGACAGCGGTATCTCCCCTTGTAATAACCTCGCATGGGATTCCGACCGGGAAATATTATGGGCTTCTGGAACGACAACCGACATTTTGGGATTTGATCGTGAGGGAAATCAGGTAGCCGAAATCAGCCGCCATGAATATCGTGTTTACGGATTGGCTTATTGGCCGGATGATCCGGATGGCTACCAGCTCTATATTTTCCATAAGATCAATGATGTCGGTGATTTGATGGTCGCCAAGATCGACATTGAAAACGACCAGGCAATGGATGTTGCGAACTTGCAGCATGATATAGGAGGTGTTGCACAGGGTTGTTTTATCACCAACGAGTATGATATTTACAGCTGGGTATTCATGGGTGTTGCCAATAACGGCGGTGAAGACCGAATCGACATCTGGCAACTGGATGTTCGGAAGGACTGGTTCCTACTTGATCCGATCGAGGGTGTTATTGAGGCAAACGAAAGTCAGGAATTTGATCTTCATTTAAACGCAACCGATCTCCCCGTTGCAGATTTTGAGGGTGAGATTGTCTTCAGTCACAATGGTCTCGGAAGTCAGGCTATAATACCGGTAATCATGAACGTTGAGGCGGGACGCATGCAATCCGAACGCACTCTGCAGCTCGCATTCGGCTGGAACATGGTTTCGGTTAATCTGCAGCCAAATGAGGAAGATGTAACTGTGCTGACTCGTCCGCTGGTTGATGCCGAGGTTTTGGAGATGATGAAGGACGGAGCCGGTCACTTTTATAATCCTCAGTTCAATTTTAACAACATTCCCGGCTGGTCAGTCGAACAGGGTTACCTGATGAAGTTAACTGAAGATGCGGAACTCACACTTGAGGGTGAAACTGTTCTCGCTGATGATCCGATTCAACTACAAGACGGCTGGCAAATGGTGAGTTACTATCCACGCCGTCCTATCGATGCGATTTTGGCATTGTCAGGAATCGTTGATCAGCTTGAGCTCGCTAAGGATGCTGCTGGACATTTTTATAATCCTCAGTTCCGTTTCAGCAACATCGGAGACATGCGTGAAGGGCAGGGGTATTTGATGAAAGTGTCTGAAGATGTGGAGTTGGTCTATAACCTTGAAGATGAAAGAAATGCCTATTCACCAATCGAACGATTGGGTGATTCCCGATTGGGAGTTGTAGTACCGACCGGTGAGAATATGAGTTTACTACTTTTGGGTGAGGGTTATTCAGGCTGCGAAGTGGGTGTTTATGCCGATGGTTTGTTGGTCGGCAGCGGTCATTTTACTGGTGATGTCTGCGGGGTAGCAGTTTGGGGAGACGATCCTACAACGGAGGAAATCGATGGTGCACTGCCCGGTCAACTTCTCGAACTTATTGTGAATAACGATTCCGGTGACGTGGGAGCTGAATATAACACGCTTCAAGGTGAATCAACCTATACAAAAGACGGATTCTGGGCAGTACAACTTGAGGATTCACAGGCACCTTCTCAATTTGGGATTAGTGAGATCTATCCTAATCCGTTCAACGCGATGTTGAACCTTCGATTCGAGATGTCACATTCTGCTCAAATAACCATAGGTGTTTATGATATCAGTGGTCGGTTGGTGGAACAGTTGGTGAGCGATGAATGGACAGCTGGCCATCATAAGCTCAGATGGGATGCGAGTTTAATTTCAGCAGGGGTATATTTAGTACTTATGGAGGCACCCGGTTTCAGTGCAGTCAGGAAGGCCTTATTGGTGAAATAGATCAATGTCGGTGTAGGTCGGATTCTTAATTCGACAATTTCCCGATCACACCGCAATTCGGTGATCCTACACAAAGGTTCGACGGAATAAGATTCCGCCCTACACGGCTTCATCCTGCCTCGCAGGAATGAAGAGGAAAGGAATCATTGCAATGAAAAAGGGATTGGAAATCAGCAAATTTATTGCTGAACTCCAATCCCTTATCTCCCTCACCCATCCGGATTAATTCCGATAAGGTGGATTTAATCTAAATACCTACCTCACATAAGGACAGGCAACACTTCTGTTACTACCCATATCCTCAAGTTTCGGTGTATATGTCGCGCATTCTGCCTTCGCTATTGGGCATCTCGTCCGGAAGGGACATCCCGATGGTTTTGCCAGTGGACTTGGGATGTCACCGGTCAGGATTGTTCGCTTGCGGTCCTTTGCGCCTTTTGGATCAGGTAGTGGGACTGCTGAAAGCAGTGCTTTTGAATACGGGTGTTTTGGGTCGTTGTAGATAACGTCGGATGGACCGATCTCTACTAGATGTCCCAGGTACATCACTGCAATCCTACCGGAAATATGTTCAACAACTGATAAGTCATGAGCGATGAACAGGAAGCTCAGATTAAATTCTGCTTCGAGGTCTTCGAGCAGATTAATTACCTGTGCCTGAATGGAAACATCGAGCGCAGATACCGGCTCGTCGGCTACAATGACCTTTGGATTGGTCGCAAGGGCACGAGCGATTCCGATTCTCTGCCTTTGACCACCTGAGAATTCGTGAGGATAACGCTGTGACTGTTCCGGATTTAGTCCGACCTTATCAAGCAACCAACCGACACGCTCGACACGTTCAGCTCTGGTCATATTTGTATGAATCAACAGGGGTTCTTCGACAATCTTCATAACAGTCAAGCGTGGATTAAGAGAAGCAAATGGATCCTGGAAAATCATTTGTACATGAGAACGATAAGGTCTCATATTTTTCTTGGACAGCTTCATCACGTCGACAGGTCCCTCTTCGAGGTTGTATATTACCTCACCACCAAGATCTACATCTGGAGCAATTGATTTTAGAATGTTAATTATTGCCCTGCCAACAGTAGTTTTCCCACAACCGGATTCACCGACCATTCCGAGGGTTTCACCACCCATTAGATCGAATGTGACATGCTCGACTGCTCGAACTTCCGCAACCTTTCCAAGGAATAGTCCCCCGAAAATCGGAAACTTGACTGATAAGTCTTTTACTTCAATTATGGGCTTTTGAATGGCCGCCATTTATATTACCTCAATCAATATCAGGAAAAAAGGTGACACCGAACCAACCGTCCGGGCTTAACTTCACGCAACTCAGGCTCACTTCGACTGCACTCTGGCTTAACCTGATCACAGCGGTTTGAGAACTTACATCCGGGTGGCAGATTAATAATGCTGGGAACTGTTCCGGGAATATTATACAGCCGTTTCTTAGTTTGAAGATCAGGACGCGGTAAAGAATGCAACAGACCTTTGGTGTAAGGATGTAGTGGTTCTTCAAACAGTGGTTCAATAGCTGACATCTCCTGTATCATACCACCATACATAACTATGACTCTTTGGCAAGTCTCGGCAACAACTGCCAGATCGTGCGTAATCAGCATGATCGCAGCCCCTTTACGCCGTTCCTTCACCATCATCATCAGGTCAAGGATCTGAGCCTGAATGGTCACATCAAGGGCTGTGGTGGGTTCGTCAGCAATTAAAAGGGCTGGATCGCATGCAAGAGCAATTGCGATCATAACCCGCTGTCTCATGCCTCCCGAGAATTGATGCGGGTAATCATCCATCCGTTTAGCAGCATCGGGAATTCCTACCTGTTCAAGCATTGAAACAGCATGATCGAAAACTCTGTCTGGTGAAACGAAATTGTGATAGCCTATAATCTCTTTAATCTGCATCCCAATCGTATAGACCGGATTCAGGGAGGTCATTGGTTCCTGGAAGATCATCGCAATTTCACGTCCTCGAATTCTGTATAATTCGCTGAGAGGAACATTCAAAAGGTCCATATCCTGAAATATTGCCTGACCGGCTAAAATTTCTCCCGGAGGATTTGGGATGAGGCGAATAAGTGAAAGTGCCGTAACCGATTTTCCGGAACCGGATTCACCGACGATGCCAAAAACTTCACCTTTCTTTATTTGAAAGTCAACACCATCGACTGCCTTGGCTGTCCCCGCCTCCGTGTGGAAGTGGGTTTTCAAACCTCGAACGTCTAAGAGAACATCGTCCTTTACAGGTGCCCAGTTTTGTTTATCCATTTGCTGAACTTCAGTATTAATTAATTTACAGCTTCTTTTTAGTGGTGTCAGGTGTCCTCACCTGACACATCATTAGTTTTTTTCGTCAGGTGAGGACACCTGACGACACTCTCAAATCAGGTGAGGACACCTGACGACACTCTCAAATCAGGTGAGGACACCTGCGACACTCTCAAACCAGGCAGGGACGCCTGACCTACTGTCAGTTTACCGCAGTCGTGAGAATTCACGCGGATCAAAGGCCTGCCTCACAGATTCACCGATAAATACAACCATTAGCAGCGTACAAAACATAGCACCAAGAGGGAATAGAATCAACCACCACGTGAAAATGTTAGCCATTCCCTGGTTCACGAGCTCTCCCCATGATGGAGTGGGAGGTTGGAGACCGAAACCGAGATAATCAAGACTGACAAGTGAACCAATCCCACCAACAATAGTAAATGGCAGGAACGTAATAATCGGGACAAGTGCATTTGGAAGAATATGTTTGAAGACAATCGTCTTATCGGTTGCCCCCATTGCGATAGCTGCGTGAACGTAATCCTTGGATTTTTCACGATAAAACTCACCACGCATAAAATATGTCATTCCGATCCAACTCGTCAGACAGAGCAAGAAGACAAGGAGAACAAAATCCGGTCTCAGTACAGAGCTAATAATGATAACAATATAGAGCATCGGTATTGATCCCCATATCTCTATAAATCGCTGCATCAGGATGTCGTATCTACCACCAAAATAGCCAAGAGACGCTCCGACTGAAACACCAATTAAGTATCCTATAGTGGTCACCAGTAGCGAGAATGAAAGCGAAATATTGAATCCGTAGGCAAGTCTCACAAATACGTCACGACCTCTGTCATCAGTGCCAAACCAATGATCTCTCGATGGTGGATTGGGAGGAGTACCTGACGGATCGGTCAAACTCTCTAATGGTCCAAATGGATACAGTGGCATTAACACCCAATTGTCCTGATTCTCTGTTTCAAACTGCTTCTGTAAATCCCGATAATTTGCTTCACCGTACAAATCTTGTCCGAATTCCTTTCCCGGATAATAATTCGTGACTGGAAAATAATATTTACCATCGTATTTAACGATTAACGCCTTATGATTAAAAACCAATGGGCAGAAGAAGGACGCTATGTAAAGCGCAAGTATTACTAAGAAACTATAGTAACCACGCTTGAGGGAACGAAATCTGCGGAGACGTTTTTGTAAAAGCGATTCAGATTGGTATGTGTTTTTTTGTTTTTTGAGAGCCATTTATAATTCCTATTTAAATCTGATTCGCGGATCAACAATAGCATATACAACGTCCGAGATGAGATTAGCAATCAGCCTGATAATTCCTCCAACTACCAGAAAACCGAGCGCGATCGGATAATCTCTCGTGAGAATTGCATTGTATCCAAGCAGACCCATTCCGTTAATGTTAAAGGTCTTTTCGATCAAGAATGACCCGGCGAGAAAAAGACCGATCAAACCTCCAATACCGGTGGCAAGGGGAATCAATGAATTCCGCATTGCGTGAACAAAGATTACCCGTTTCTCTGCAAGTCCCTTTGCAAATGCAGTTCGAACATAATCCTGCCCCATGTTCTCCATTAGTGCGTTCTTCATCATAACTGTCATCATTGCAAAACTGGTGATTGTCCAGGCTATTGCCGGCAAAACCGTATGGTGAACCTTGTCAGTTATCTTGCCCCAGAAACTCAGACTATCATAGTTTTCGCTTGTAAACTCGCCAAGTGGAAACACATCCCAGAAACTTCCACCACCAAGAAGAACTAACAACACTGCACCTAAAGCCCACCCTGGTATCGAGTATCCAATAAATACAAGAATGCTCGATGCTGTATCAAACGGTGATCCGTGCTTGATCGCCTTTGCAACACCCAGTGGAATGCAGATGGAATAACTGAGAATAACACCAATCAATCCGAAGTAAAGCGAAATTGGTATTCTTTGCTTTATTAAATCCCATACAGGTTCAGCATAGTAATAGGAAGTTCCGAGGTCTAACTTTATGACATTCCATAGCCAATGGACATAGCGCATATGAATTGGTTTATCCATACCATAGAACTTCTTCATTTCCGCCATGGCTTCTTCAGGAATCTCCATGCCACCAGTATCAGTTCCACCACCTGAACTCATTCCGGCATCGGAAGTAGCACCTAATTGCCCGGCACCTCCCATACTTGCCATCCCGGACCGAAGTTTCATGATTTCCTGTTCGAGAGGTCCTCCCGGAACGATCTGGAGAACAAAGAAGAATATGATCGTGATTCCAAGAAATGTAGGAATCATGAGCAATATTCGTCGTATGAAATAACTGGTCAGTCCACCCATCTATTGTACCCTTTTATTGCAGAGTTTACTTTTTCTCAACTGAAACGAACTGTGGTTTCTCGAGTTACAATCCCTTGACTTCGTAATTCCGACCATGCTTTTTGTTGTATTCAGGCCAATACATCATCTCAGTCTCACCTACTTCAAGTTGAATACTTTCGTCCTCTCTTGCCTCATTCATCAATTTCTCTTTCTCAGGATCAATCCACCAGTAAGCGATAATTGAAGCCCAATCACTTGTACGGGTGAAATAGAAATCGGGATGTCCGAACTTATTCCAGTACAGAATCCGGTGGAATGGCGCATACCAGGCAAGAGCATAAGGTTGGATATCCATTAGTATACTATCTAATTCACGTATCATTTCAACACGTTTGCCAAAATCAAACTCAACATTGTAGTCTTTACAGATTTCGTCTATTCTCTCATTCTTTACGCCGGAAAGATTTGTAGTATTATCCGGATCAGCAGTCCAGGAGGACCATGAGCTCTCAGGATTGGGGAAAAACAGACCAGTCCAGGATTGCCAATGTATCTTGAATTTCCTTTCGTTCACCATTTTAAACATCGTTGGACCGGTTGATTGCCTGATGTTCAATTTAATGCCGACTTTCATTAAATCTTCCTGAAAAACTGTTAAAATTCTCTCCAATCCTTTTGAACCAAACATCAAATCAAGCACAAAGACTTCGCCTTTGTCATTAACCAGCAAACCTTCCTGATTCCGGTTTTTCCACCCACATTCTGCTAACAATGCAACTGCCTTATCCGGATCATACCTGTATTTTGGATTATCGGGGTTCTCATAGACACCGCCGGGATGGTAGCTATCTGTATGTAAATACTCGTTGAAAAATAGTTGGTCGATGAGTTTTTGGCGGTTCATTAAATATGAGATTGCCTGTCGCATTCGTTTGTCATCAAATGGTGGTTTTCGCATGTTAAACGTCAAGCCCTGAACGCCTTGTGGGTCATCATTATATATTTTACGTCTCTGAATTGTCCCTTGCTTCACACCTGGAATTTCCGGGACTTCTTCTACCCACCATTGAGCACGACCAACTTGATAGAAATCAGTTTCACCTTTCTTGAATCTCTCAAATATCAGGCGTTCATCGGTAACAACTTTGAACTTAAGGAACTCAAAATTATAAGCACTGCCGTCTTCTGGGTCTTCCTCTTCCCAGTGGTTCCAACGTCGTTTCGCTGTTAATGACCTTCCCTTTATAATTTTGGATTCATCCAGTTCGTAAACTCCACTTCCAGGAACCATCTTGAACTGGTAGGCTTTCATGTATTCTGAGGCCGTTATATTACCAATGTACTTTGCCGGTAAAATATTCATCCCACCGAAGTAAATGAAGAATTTCCAGTTAAGCTCCTTACATTTTACACTAACAAGGTAGGGGCTTTCTGCTACGGGTTCTTCATACTTTTCCCATAGAATGTTAGAGTAAGGGGCAAGAATTCCCGGATCAATCCGGAGTTTCCATGTAGCAATAACATCAGCAGATGTCACTCGACTGCCATCTGAAAATCGTGCATTTGGGTTAATTCTGAAACGGAAGGTCATCTTGTCTTCTGAAATCTGCCAGTGAGTTGCCAGAGCCGGAACGATCTCCATTGTCTGGGAGTGTATTCCAGTTAAACTCTCATAGACAAGGTTTCCCATAATAAACATGAAAGCGCTGTTTGCATCTTTACCAACCGTTCTTAGTGTGGAGGGAAATTCATATAGTGACATTCTAAGCGTTCCACCTTTAACAGCACGTTTATCAGCAATTGACAGGGCATCGTCATTGGATAACCAGCCTTCACCGGTAAATCCTTCACCACCCATTTCAGCTGTAACATCAGGCAAAGCGCCTGGAGGCAATTCTTCGAGGGTTACTTCTGTATTGATGACTTTTTCTTCGGTTGTCTCTGTAGTCTCTTTATCACCACCGCCACAACCAAAAACCATAAAACTGATAACTGTAAAAGCAAGTAGTATCCTCAAAAAGAGAGAATCTGATCGGCGCATTACCCCTCCTGGTATCCTATATCGAAAGTTAAATTAACAAACTTGAATCCTTATCACTCAACCTTCACAAAGGACTATTAATTGAATGATCAAGACTAAGTAAATTAAACAACCTAAGGCTGTGAAACAAGCTTTCTGTAGGGTAACCGTTCAACCTCGTGATAATAATCTTATTTATCAATTATGGTCTTATGGTTTGAAGATAATGGTATCGATTCCACCGAGAGAATCGAGGAGAGTTCTTTGTTGGATTATTGATTCGATCTGGACTAATCTCATCCTTACTTCAATTTGTTCGGTATCAATAGCATTTGCAGCTTTATACCAGACGTAAGCTGAATCAAGATTTCCTCTCAGCAGATGAAAACTCGCATGGTTTTCCAAAATGCTGAAATCCCAGGGTGCCAATTCTGCAGCTTTACTACTGAATTCTAAAGCCTGATCGATATTGATATCTTTTTGGGCAGGTCCATATTGATAAGCTATTTGACTCAGTTCATAATAGGTACGGGCGTAATCGGGAAACTGTATTACACTGTCAGTCAGGATTCTGATAGCTGAGGTAGGATCGTCGGAAACTACAGTACGACAATAAGCGAGCCTGACAATCAGCTCAGGATCTTGTTCATTTATCTCAAACACCTTCTCGAGTAAAGGCAATGCATCTTCGTAATTACCCATATCATAAAGCTCGAATCCTTTGATTCGTGCTTCTTCCAGTGAAATCTCACAACCTGTACCAAAAAAAACACCGAGTATTAAGATTATTCTTATAATTCTCAAATGATATCTCCAATATTTAATAGAGTCAGATCTCATTCTCGCCTGACAGTTAAATTATGCATTTCAACTCAATGGGGAGGACGGACATTCCTGTCCGTCTTCGGAGGATCAAGATCAGCGGACAGAAATGTCCGCACTCCCCAGTTTTAGGTAGATTATCACCCATCCCACCTTCCCGAGGTCGCCTGGTGAATTAATATTCCTGCAGCAACCGACAGATTAAGTGATTCCCCCCGTTTTGCTCCGGGTATCGTTATGGAGTGATCTGCAAGTCTCCGGATTTCGGTTTCAATACCGTGAGCTTCACTACCAAGTATTAATATTCTTGATCCAGCTCCGGTTATTTTGACTTCCACATTTTCACCGTGAGCATTCGCTGCCCAGATTTTTGCATTATTTGACTTAAATCGCTGAAGTCTATCCGGTAGATTATCAGTTCGAATTACAGGCAATCTGAATGTGGCACCCATACTTCCACGCAATACTTTTGGACGGTATGGATCGGCCGAATTTGAGCCTATCCAGAGTTCATCAACTCCAAAATAATCTGCCGTGCGGATTATTCCCCCGAGGTTACCCGGATCTTGTATTAAGGGCAGAACAACTATCAAAGAAAATGGATCACCGGGATTCCGAAAGATAAAATTGGGCTGCTCAGCGACAGCAACTATTCCCGGAGGAGTCTCAAGGGCAGTCAGGTCGCGCAGAGTACGTGGAGATATCCGGTGAAACTTTCGAACTCTCTCTTCAAGATGGGCAGTTAACTCATAATTCGTCGATGCAAAAGCCTCCGTTAACCAAACAGCTTCAATTGGATGATCCGCAGCAATAGCCTCCTCAACCAACTTGATTCCTTCGAGTAGGATACCCTCGGATCCATCGAGCTTTATCTGACGCAAACCCCAACGGATTAGTTTCTTTTCAAATTTCGTGACTTCAGTTCTGCTTTTTAATTCTCGAGCAGGTCTATCTGAAGGTCGCTTATTTCCGGGACTCAATTCTAACTATTACCTATTATTTGGATTACAACCCTTCTTTGTCTGGGACGGTTATCAAAATCTGCAAGTACAACCTGTTGCCATGTTCCAAGAATTGGCATAGCATCAACAAAAGGAATTGATAGGGAGGGTTTAAACAAAGCAGCAAGAACATGTGAAAATCCATTTCCATCATGCCATGTATCATTATGAGCATAACGTGCTGATTTTGGAGCAAGTTTTTCACACAATGCCGGAATATCCTTCAGTAGACCGGGTTCATACTCGATGGTTGTAATTCCTGCTGTTGAACCGGGCACAAATACTGTCAATAATCCTTCTTTAATTCCAGATTTGGCAAGAGCAGAATCTATCTGTCTACTTAAATCAATTATATCCGGAAAACCGTTTGTGTTTAAATTGATGATTTCTGTTTTTATCCCCATACTGTTTCCTTTTTCATTTCCCCATTCGTCGGATATCTTTTAAGAAGCGATGCTGAAATAATATCTGCCTTCCTTTTTCTCTTGCTCAAGTATTTGTTTTTAAATCGTTGGAATGGATTTTTACCAATTTCTCTTTCACGTATGTGAACGGTGCATCCATCCACGCTTTTTAAAATATTGATATCCCATCTGCCAATCGGGTGAATTCCATCATCCACGGTTTCGAATGCAATATATTGGGGAAATTCGGATTCGACCATCACATAAGATACATTATGGCCGTTCATCTCATACTCTCGCCATGTTGGAAAGCTGTCCGCGTTAGAGGGCGGGAGCGATACCAAAAACCTGATATCCGATCTCCATTTTGAGTAACCCGCATAATCTGCCAGTAGGTACCAAATTGTGTGTGGTGATTCTTTAAGTTCAATTTCCCTTGAGATATCGTGTTTTTTTGGTATGTTCATACCTGCTAATCCGACAACCGCAACAGATGCGATTACAAGCAGTGAAATCATCACGAAAAAGATCCAGACCTTTCTCATGAACCTTCCTTAAAAATTTGTTTTTCGATAATTTACTCCCTCATTGGAATTTTAACTTTAAGACGATGTGCCGTTTCAGCAGCGATGTCATATCCGGCATCAACATGCCTGATTACACCTGTACAAGGATCATTCCAGAGCACTCTCTGGAGCCTTTTTGCTGCGTCATCGGACCCGTCTGCGACTATTACCTGGCCCGCGTGGAGCGCATAACCTATCCCAACTCCACCACCATGATGATATGACACCCAACTTGCACCGGAAACTGCGTTTACAAGGGCGTTAAGCACCGGCCAATCTGCTACAGCATCTGAGCCATCCTTCATGCCTTCCGTTTCCCGATATGGTGAAGCAACAGATCCGCAATCAAGGTGATCGCGTCCGATTACTATCGGAGCCTGAAGTTCACCGGATGCAACCATCTCGTTCAGCGCCAGACCAAGTTTATTTCTTTCGCCAAGGCCCAGCCAACAAATTCGTGTCGGCAGACCCTGGAATTTGACTTTTTCTCCCGCCATTTTAATCCATCTTGCAAGTGCTTTGTCTTCCGGGAAAAGCTCAAGTACTTTTCGGTCGGTTTTGTAAATGTCTTCCGGATCACCGGAAATTGCAGCCCATCTGAATGGACCTTTACCGAGACAGAACAACGGTCGAATATATGCTGGTACAAATCCCGGGAAATCAAATGCTCTTTCAACATTTCCATGTTCGGAAGCCATGGCTCTGAGGTTATTACCATAATCAAACGTTATCGAACCTCGATCCATAAGTTCTATCATCCCGCGAACATGAGCAGCCATTGTTGCGTAAGATTCTTTAATATATCTCTTTGGGTCTTTTGCTCGAAGATCCAGAGCCTCAGCGAAGTTGTAGCCAGTTGGTACATATCCGTTTAACTCATCATGGGCGGAAGTCTGGTCTGTCAAGACTTCCGGGGTTATGTTCCGCTCGATTAACCTATTTAAAAGATCTACCGCATTGCATAGAACACCTATGGAGACTGCTTCACCACCCTCTTTAGCATCAAGAGACCAGTCAATACCTTCATCTATACTCTCTGTGCTGCGATCAAGGTATTTTCCCGTTAACCGTCGTTCTATACGTCCCGGATCTATTTCCGCAATCAAAGCAACACCTTCGTTCATGGTCACGGATAGCGGTTGAGCTCCACCCATACCCCCGAGACCGGCTGTTACGGTTATGGTTCCTTTAAGAGTTGACTTAAACTCCTTTTCGGCAAGAGCCGCAAGAGTTTCATATGTCCCCTGAAGAATGCCCTGTGTTCCGATATAAATCCAGGAACCTGCAGTCATCTGGCCAAACATAATCAAACCCTGTTTCTCGAGCTCTCTGAAATAATCCCAGTTTGCCCAATGAGGCACCAGATTAGCATTTGCTATTAAGATTCGTGGAGCATCCTTGTGTGTAGGTACTATCCCAACTGGTTTCCCAGACTGAACGAGTAAAGTTTCATCATCTTCAAGACTCATAAGGCTTTCGGCAATTGCACCTGCAGCCTCCCAATTCCGTGCAGCTTTCCCCGTTCCTCCGTATACAATTAACTCATCCCGATTTTCAGCAACTTCGGGATCCAGATTATTCAGAAACATGCGTAGAGCGGCCTCCTGAATCCAGCCTTTGCAATTCAGCTTCTTGCCGTGTGGAGTTTTCCAGTCTCTAATGTCCATCATTTCTCCTGCATTAGGTTACAAGTTGTTACAATGTCAAGCAACGTCTTCCCGGGTGGACGGACATTCCCGTCCATCTTTTACATGCTTTCATTCATGCGGACAGGAATGTCCGCACTCCCCATCGATGGGGAGGGTTTGGAATAATAAAACAGCATTTTTCAGTCAGACACCTGTAATCAACCTTTTGACGGATCACTAACCGGATTTGTCAATACTCCGATTCCGTCAATCGTGACTTCAACCGTGTCTCCCTCTTGGATTGGTCCTACACCAGAAGGAGTACCGGTAGCAATAATATCTCCCACATTCAGGGTAATGTATTTCGTTATTGCTTCAATTAATTCCGGTATTTTCCAGTGCATATCATCTAAAGAGCCGTTCTGCTTGATTTCACCATTCACCGTAACTCTGATTCTTTTACCATCCAGTGGTTCAGCTTCATCTGGGGTTACAAGCCAGGGACCGATCGGTGCTGAATTGTCCATTGATTTAGCAACAAACCAGGGCCAGCCATGATCTGCAAGCATGCGTTGATGAGCTCTCGCTGTGACATCATTAACAACCGTATAAGAATGTACATACTTTAGCGCATCCTCTGCCTTGACACGGCTCACACGTCTGCCGATTACTACCCCCAATTCACCTTCGTGATCGACACGACCAAGTTCTGAAGGTGAAAAAATTGATTCATTCGGTCCGATGGGACAATTGTCCGTTTTTACAAATATAACGGGATTTTCAGGCAAATTATGACCACCTTCTTTTGCGTGATCTTCCCAGTTCCTCGCAACACAGATCACCTTACCGGGACGCAACGGAAGTAATGGATTTATTTTTTTTTCATCTAAAATAAATCGCTTTATCCCTCTGTTCAGAGTACCGAGGTTTTTTCTGATATACTCCGGTTCGAGAGTTCCCCATTTAAGCAGGTGAGTCAGGCAATGATCAGCTTCTAATTCAAGCATTTCAAGACGAATCCCCTGCGATTCTAAAATTGAGCCATAATCGATCCAACTTTCACCATCATTTATGGCGATGGATGTTTTATCGTTGGAACAAAATCGCATTATTTTCAATTAAGTGTTCTCCAAGGTTTTAGTAAACTAAAGTTCAAGTTTGTTTTCCCAGACGCAATCTGACCATAACGGACAAGCCTTACATTTCGGGCTTCTTGCTGTGCATATATTGCGACCAAATTTTAAGAGATTAAGATGAAAAGTGGAAGCCATATTTTCAGGGATTAGGGGCTGAATAGCATAATAGGTCTTCTCAGCCGAAGCAGATTTTTCTACCCAACCGAGGCGGAGTGAAATTCTGTGAACATGAGTATCCACCGGACATAAATCCCTATCCAATGCAAAAGCCAGAACAACCGCAGCGGTTTTGACACCTATACCTTTTTGGGATGTCAAGAGTGAGATTGCCTCGTCACTGGACATCTTTCGAATGGGGTCGATGGACAATTCACCAAACATGTCGATAACCCAGTTCAGGATGGCTTTCATCCGTGCGGATTTTTGTTTTGAGAGTCCCGCTGATTTTATTGCAGCTTCAATCTCTTCAGTTTCAGCGTTTCTAACTTCTTCCCATGTTGGAAAACGTCCTCTCAATTTATTATAGGCATTATCCCTGTTTCTGTCGTTGGTATTTTGGGAGAGTAGAGTCAGCATAAGTTCATCCAGAGGTTTTTTTCGCTTCCAATTTGGAATGCCATACAAATCTTCAAGGACAGAAATTACATTGATAATACTTTTATCTGTGTTCATCTTTCGTTTTAGTGGTATTGTATTAATTATTTTCGGTTCAGACAGGCATGCCTTAATTTCTCCGGATCCACAGGAACTGCACCAACCTCTGCAATTACAACTGCAGCTGCCTGTGTGGCAATATCGACTGCTTCCTCAATTGTTGCACCGCCTGCCAGGGCGGCCATAATGGTCGCAATAACAGTGTCTCCCGCACCTGAGACATCATGTATTTTGGTTGCCTGTGTGGGAATGTAATGCAAATTCTCTCCTGAAAAGAGAATCATGCCTTTCGGACCCGCCGTAACCAATAGGTATTCGCATTCAAGTTTTTCCTGAACTTCTCGACCGGCAATTTCAATCTGTTCATTATTATTCAGATTTCTACCCAGCGCAGACTCAAGCTCTCTGATGTTTGGTTTGAAGATTGTTGCACCGGTGTATTCCCAGAAATTATCGAATTTTGGATCCACTCCAACCGGAATATCCTTCGATCTGCACAACTCGATAACATCGTGAATTAATTGGGGAGACAGAACCCCTTTGTTGTAGTCCTGTAGTATCACCCCATCTATTTTATCAAGATGTTTCTTGAATTTTGCCAGAATTTCATTTGAATCCGCTTTGTCAATATAGGATGCAGTCTCTCGGTCGATGCGAACTACATGCTGGTTCTGTGCAATTACTCGAGTCTTTACACCGGTTTGCCGTCCTGATAGAGTCATAATCCCATCATCTGAATAACCATTTCGTTCTAAGAGGCTCCTGAGTAATCCATTTTCCTGATCATCACCCGAAATTCCGAATAGTTTAACATTTGCACCAAGGCTGCCAACATTGGCAGCGACGTTGGCCGCACCTCCAAGATTTGAAGATTCACCTTCAATCTCTATGATCGGTACCGGTGCTTCCGGTGAAATCCGGTCAACTTTCCCCCAAACATAACGATCAACCATCAAGTCACCGACTACGGCAACGGTCTTTTGCTGCATAGTCCGGAAAATATTGTCAAGTTGAGCTGCGTCGAATTTATCCATTATTCCTCTTAAAATTTCGTTACCTGTCTCAATATACAATCCAACTCTTAAACAGGCAAGTACTCACCGCGTATATGTGAGTTGAAAAACTCTCACTGTGGGGGAGGACGGATGTTCCTGTCCGTCAGGAAATCTATTCAGATCAATTAAAATTAACTTTTCATCAATTAATTCTTGACATTTCCCTTCTATCTCACCAAATTAACGGCATAGAAACTATATAATTAACTTGTTAATAATCAGGCATAAAAAAATGGAAAAATTCCAAAATCTCCTTATCGTTTTATGGATCCTTACATTAATCGGTTGTTATGAAGACGATCCATCATCTGCAAGTGAAAACACTGTGCCCGTCAAACCAGATGGCTTGCAGGCTGTAGCTTTATCGACTACAGAAATCCTCATCACCTGGGTGGACAACTCTACCAATGAAGATGCATTTATTGTAGAGGCAAGGGAGGCAAACCAGCAAAACTTTACAGAAGTCTGCAGAACTAATCCGAACATTCGATCATTTACATTGTCAGGCTGCACACCATGCCATACATATTTTTTCAGAGTTTTTGCATACAACAGCTCAGGCAATAGCGATTACTCCGAAGTAGTCTCTGTCTCAACTCCCGATCTTCCGCCCTTTGCACCCTCGAATCTTAGGTACAACAATCTTACACTAAACTCCGTCGAATTGATCTGGTCTGATAACTCGGATAATGAAGATGGTTTTAGAGTTGACCGGAAACTTGTGGGAGAATATCCGTGGGAGGAAATAGGAATAGCCCTCTCGCCTGACACGACCTATGAGGATGAGGATCTCCTCAGCGGAAGGGAATACTATTACAAAGTCAGAGCATACAATATAGCAGGAGTATCACCGTATTCAAATCGCATCACGATAAAAACTCTGACGATTCCGAACGCCCCAACGGGTTTGTGGATTGATATTGTGTCCGACACGCGCCTTAAATTATACTGGAGGGATAACTCGTCAAATGAGGATGGATTCAGCATCGAGCGTAAAACCGAAGATGATACATCCTGGGCTGAAACAGCAAGGTATAATGCGCGACATACAATCCACACTGAAACAGGTCTTCTTCCCAACACGACATACACTTTCAGGCTAAGAGCTTTCAATACAGCGGGATACTCCGACTATTCGAACGAAGCAACCGCCCGAACTCCTGGACCACCTGCAGCACCTGAGG
Organism: uncultured bacterium; assembly: GCA_964387885.1. Taxonomy (GTDB): domain Bacteria; phylum Electryoneota; class AABM5-125-24; order Hatepunaeales; family Hatepunaeaceae; genus JABGPL01. The sequence goes on from CAYLYZ010000017.1 coordinate 41,421, forward strand.
CATTAACTGCAACAGTCAACTCAACAGATATGATTGAGTTATCCTGGACTGACAATTCGATTAACGAAACAGGTTTCGGACTTTATACAAGTATTGGAGACACGATGGATTTTGAACTACAGTTGACCTTCCCTGAAAACACAACGAGTGCCCATGTTACTGATGACATCCTTTTCACGGATTTTTATTACCGTATGTTGGCTTTTAACGATTATGGCAGTTCGGGATGGTCAAATACAGTAAGTGCCAACACAAAAGATCCGATTGTTTTTCTTGGAGGTTTGAAAATAATAGACGTTTCTACTCCTCAGAATCCATCAATTATTCACTCGTCAGAATTCACCGAAAACGCAAGAGATATTCTTATTTCAGGTAATCGAGCATTTATTGCTGCCGACAATGACGGACTGATAATGGTAGACATTTCAGATAAATTCGATCCCTCTGTAACAGGAGAATTTCAAACCAATTCCGGAATATCAAGCGTTCAGGTAAAAGACAATTACGCGTACATAGCCGGAACACAGAGCGGTTTCCGAATCCTTGATATATCATCTGAAGGCAGCATCGCCGAACTCGGATTCCTCGGCAGTCCTGCTTCATCCATTTTCCTGAACGACAGGCATGTATTTCTGGCGTCAACAAATCCAGCGTTGAAGATTATAGATGTCATCGCACCAACCCGTCCTGTGCAAATCGGCAGCATTGGTTTCAACGTCTCAGGAACTGATATTTTCGTCACAGACCAATACGCATATCTCACAACCCTCAGACATGGACTGAAAGTCTACAGAATCTCCGATCCAACCGACCCATTCGAAACCGGAGTCTTAAACCTTGACCTGAACAGTATTTTTGCCAGTGGAGACTATGCATACGCGACGTCAACAAATTTCGGTTTGCACATAATCGACATTTCAATCCCCTCTAATCCACATGAAGTCGGTAGAATCCGTACTCCAGGGAATGCGTGGGATGTTTATGTACTTGGTGATTACGCTTATGTTGCTGATTATTCAGAGGGGCTTCAGGTAATAGATGTGTCCGATCCCACAAATCCATTTCTGTTAGGTTCTGTGGACACAAATGGATTTGAGAGGTGCGTTTGGGTGGTGGAGTACTAATTAAGGTGACAGTATACATAGTTCGAGTTTACAATATTTTTTATTCAGGGGAATATTTCCCATTTTGGGAAACAATAATTGACATTTTACTTAATTGGGATTAAATTAAATTGAAAGTATTTAAAAGAAAAACCCTCGAATCATTCTGGACAAATCACAGTGATTCAAAATCAGCACTTGAAGCCTGGTACAAAGAAGCTAAAATTTCAGATTGGAAGACTCCCAGAGACATTTTGGAAAGATATTCTTCAGCGAGTGTTTTACCAGGTAACCGTATTAAGTTTAACATCAAAGGAAACCGTTATTGGTTGGTCGTGAAAATTAACTACGAGAAAAAGAATGTATTCATAAAGTTCATTGGAACTCATGCTGAATACGATAAAATAAACGCGGAGACTGTTTAATGAAACAAAGAGTTATAAAGACAGAAGATCAGTATGAAAAGGCTCTTGCACGAATCGAAGAGTTATTTGATGCAATTCCCGGTTCGCAAGAAGAGGAAGAACTCGAATTACTCGCGATTTTGGTCGAGAAATATGAAGATATTCATTACCCGATAGGCTTGCCCGGTCCCATCGAGGGAATCAAATTCCGGATGGATCAGCAGAATTTGACTCAAAAGGATATGGTCAAATATATTGGGAGTTTGAGTAAAGTATCCGAAGTACTAAACGGCAAACGTCCGCTAAGCCTTTCAATGATCAGGTCATTGCATGAGGGTTTGGGAATTCCCTATGAGGTTCTGCTGCATGAAGAGGGCAAACAGTTGGAAGCCTGCAAATATAATATCAGGGATTATCCATTCACCGAGATGTTCAAGCGGGATTACTTCCCATCCTTCACGGGCAACCTCAGCCGGGCAAAAGATCATTCAGAGGAATTGTTAACGGATTTTTTCTCAGAATTTGAAAAGGTTGAAAACGGATTAATTTATAATCGAAAATCTCTGCAAAACTCGGATGAAACAGCACTGAAAGCATGGCAGGCAAGAGTTTTGAACATCGCAGCTCAGCAGGAAATCTCATCCTATAAGCATGAAAAGATAAATTTTGATTTTCTTGTGAAAGCCGGAAAATTGAGCTTTTATGAATCCGGTCCTCGTGTTGCAATTGATTTGCTGAATAAATTTGGAATTCACTTTATTATTCTTCCTCATCTCCCAAAGACTCATCTTGATGGCGCATGTTTTAGTTCACCCTCGGGAAATCCAGTTATTGGAATGACTCTACGATATGACCGGCTTGACAATTTCTGGTTTACCCTGATGCATGAACTCGCTCATGTCAGCTTGCATTTAGAAAATGAAAATGCAGTATTTTTTGACAACACAGAAGAAGTCGTAGCCCGGTGTTCTCCGAACCCGGGTTCAGCAAACCACGAACACAATCCCGGGTTCGGAGAACACCGGGCTACATCTGACTCCGAATCCAAAAAGGAAACCGAGGCGAATCAATTAGCCCAGAAAGCTCTCATCCCGGAAGAATTATATCCCACCCAGAGATTGACTGCGGTTCGAAATGCAAAAGATGTCAAACAAATAGCCGAATTTCTTGAAATCTCACCGGCTATTGTTGCGGGTAGAGTAGCGAATGAGACTCAGGATTTCAAGAAATATTCGTCGCTGCTTGGGTGGCGGGAGGTTCGGAAGGTGTTTGCAACCTTTTGACCAAATTCTAGTTTGGAGGCAGTTGTTGATATGGAAGTTTAAAAAGTGCGCTAGGGGATTGCAGAGTATTGAAAAACTTGACCTGTAACGGACTGCATCCTCATTATAATTTCGACTTGACTTTAAACCTACCTTAATGTATATTCCCAGAGGTAAGAAGATGTCTCTTAAAGCAAAAGAAATGAATACAACATTATACTAATGAGGTAAAATCATGGGATTTTTAGATTTTATTGGAAAGGTGACCAGCATCAAAGACAATGTTGATTGGTCAAAATCCAAAAAAATTGGTGTAATATGACCAGATTTTTTTGGTCAATATTTCATATATATTGATTCAAAGCTCATTGTTGCGATATTTCTTCCAAAATCAGACAAGACATTACATATTTTCAATGGTGATATTTTTCGGGCATATAGATGGATAAAGTGTGATCAAACCGGAAGTAAAGTGATGGATGATAATCCACCAGAAGGTGCTTTTGAGTGGAAGATTAATCGAAAACATATCTTATTCAGGGGTACTGGATTTGAGTCAAGGAAATCTGTTTATCGTGGTAAAGTAGTAACTTTTGAAGATTTTTTCAAGATATAAATGAAAATTGGATTGACTCAAAAATTCATGAATACATCAGTGTTATGTCCACAGGTGGAGTAATAAGTTGATGTACTGAATCCAAAATACATTTAATTGCTACCAAGTATCTCAAATAATTCAAGGAATAACCTTAATGGAACTTATGGATAAGATTAAAAAAAGCCGTGCTGAAGTAATTGAAGTATACTCTGAACATGCAACACCGCTTATACAGTCTGCTATTTCAGCACTTCCCTATGTTGGTGGAATAATTAGTACTTATCTATCAGGGAGCAGTCTCGACATTCATATTAAGAGAACTGAAGAGTTTTTTGAACAAGTGAAAGAGCGATTGGAGGAGATTGAGGAGGGAAAGGTTGACAAAGAGTACATTGAATCGGTTGAATTTTACTATTTAGTAAAAGAAATTTTCATAAAGGTAGCCACCGAGCGTGATGGAAAAAAGCTTCAATACTTTCGCAATCTATTTATTAATGGAATTATAAATGAGGATTCCAGGGAAGATTTTAAGCATGTATGCATACAAATTATGGAAGATTTAACAGCCTCACATTTGGAAATCTTAATGAATATTGTTGAATTCATCAAAGAAAATGACAGCTCCGATCTTAAAATACCAATGAACCTTTTATTTAAGAATAAAGAAATTTACAAACACGATCCTAGTATGCGTGGGTTAATCAACCGATACTTACTCGATTTAGAGGACAAAGGACTCATTTCTCAAGCCACCGTAGATTTTAGGTCAGGGAGATTGACACAATTTGGTGTTGATTTTATAAAATATATGAATGATCAAGCCTCGTAGCCCGAATCCCTTGTGGTTTGGGGATTTTATGTGTTTCTATTTTTTTACTTCATGATTCTTCGAACTTTTTCAGACTCCCGAACCACACGGATCACAGGCTACCAACTGAATCTAAAATGGAAGAATAGTTCTCTATAGGAACTCCTCTGGATACCTGCGTTCGCAGGTATGACGGAAGGAGATGTTGAAATCCTGGAATGCGTCGCTTCCGGGCTACTTTTTATTTCTTTCCCACCACATCCCGCATCCAGTCCGATATCGTGTCGAGAACACCAGGTGCAAAATCTTTCGGGAGAGTTGCGTACTCGGTCATGCTCCCGGTTTTTGCTTTTATGAAAAGGTGATTTGCTTCGGGTATTTCTACAATAGTTACGTTTTTATTCCCGGTGTGATTCATGATCTCTGTTAGGGCAGTTTTGTTCAATTCAGCATCAACCTGAACATCAAGCTCCCCAAACAACACCAGAATCGGGACTGATACCTTTTTCCAGTCTTCTCCGAAATCATGGTTAAGGAGGAACTGATAACGCGGATGCTGGAAAGTGCTTATGCTTTGTGCTGCTCTTTTCTTTGAGAAAGCATCTAAATCGCCGAGTGCTGCCCTCTGTTGTTCCGGTAAAGCCTGCAGTCGTTTCCGGGTGGTGGCTGTCACTACTTCTGTTAGTTCTTCCCATTTTTCGGCAATAACTAAATCAAAAATGCGCCGTTGCTCGCTAATTACTATTGCGGTCTCTTCATCACTCATCCCCCCAGCCCTTGCCTGTCTTTCAGCCTGACTCAACAGTAAATCGTAACCGGCTATGGCTCCTCCGCCAAGTGAAATCACAAACGCCACTCTTTTATCCTTCGAAGCAACCGTAGCAGCGATCAGGCTGCCTTCACTTTGCCCGAGCAATCCGATCCGTTCGGCATCAATGTTTTTCCTTTCCGATAGAAAACTTACTGCTGCCTCAGCGTCTCCGAAAAAATCTTCCTCGATAGAGGAAATGTAATCACCTGTCGATTGTCCAACACCCCGGTCGTCATAGCGCAGTACAGCAAAACCATTGGCGACAAGATGATCCGCGAGCAAAACAAAAGGTCGGTATCCGGGAATCACTTTCATTGCGCCATCACGATCCTGAGGTCCACTGCCGCTGATTGTAATAACAGCCCCAAACGATCCTTCAGTAGAGGGCATAGTCAGAGTTCCAGCAAGGGTGACTTCTCCGTTTGTGAAAGTAACATCCTCAGTGAGTGCATCGCACTCCGGTTGTGCTGTAACGAAACCATAGCTGCATAACAAACTGGTGATTATCGCAAGAGTTATGGTTTGAATCTTGAACATGTATTTTCCTTATATTATTTCAGTCAAGTTCGTTGTCCAAATCCCTCCTGAAATATACTTTTTACTTCATTGCTGTCCTAAACAAATCAATTCTATGACCTCCTCATTCCCAACTTGATTGGGAATCCAGTATAAAGTAGTGTTACTTAAATACATAGGTTTAACACACTCTTTAATAACTCGATTTCTCAATACGAACAGCAAATCTAAAAAACAGGTTGTAGAACTTGTCTTGTCTCTGGATTCCCAGTCAAGCTGGGAATGAGGAACTTGTCAAAACTCCCATTTTGGACAGGTATGTTTTTTCTTACTCTTTCCCCATCAAAATCTTAATCGCAGTAGTATCTTTGTTCGCTTCTGCGATGCCGATGGGAGATCTGACTGAGCTGTCCATACTGCGTGGATTTGCTCCGGCTTCAACCAGAGCTTTCATGATTTCGTGATATCCGCGGTAGGTTGCCTGATGCAGCGGTGTTTCATTGTTTTTACATCTTACCCTGACGTTGGCTCCATTTTTAATCAGGATTTTTGCGAGGGTTGTGGGACCTTGAACTCGCACATTCTGGCAGACTACATAGAGAGGTGTGTTATCATACTCATCGCGGACATTTGGATCGAAATCATAATGGAGTAGAAGTTCGAGCGCTTGAGCTGCCCATTCTTCCTTTTCGTAGAATAAAACCTTGATCAACATCGGAGTTGTGCTGCTGGGATGCTCCATTATCGCACCGTTTTCAAGCAGCAATTCTGCCTCATCAATGTAACCTCCACGCAATGCTTTTTCAAACAATGTGGTAGTTTGGCATTGATTTGAATACCAGGTTTTGAAAAGCCTGTTTATTTCGGCATCATTATCTACAAATAGCTGGATTATTCCGAGAATTTCATCCTGGTATTGTGGGTATTCCTCATACTTCGAAAAACTGAACAGATAAGACAATGGTGGATAGCCATCTATTGTCTTTATGCTGTCCTCCTCCTCTTTGGATAAATACCATGGCATGGTAGGTTGATGAAGTCTATACTTTCCCCAATGGTCAGGGCTAAATTCCGGAGAATAAGAACGGGCATTGACATCAGCCCCAAGTTCTATAAGTTTGCTAACCATCGAGTATGAAGGCATTAATACAGCATAACACAAGGGAGTTATACCGTGAGAATTTCGGACATTTACTTCCGCCCCGGCATCGAGAAGCAGGTTCACGATATTCAGGTAATACTTTTCAATTGCATTGTGTAAAACCGTGCGGTCAAAAAAATCCCGGTAATTCGGATCTCCGCCCAACTCCAGAATCCGGACGACTTCAGCCGAATCGTTATCCAGCACCGCCCTTAATAAGGGTGTGATATCACCTCCAACGTATATTTTCTGAGACCTGGCACGTTGTTTTAACACTCCGGGACTAATTGACTTTGTTTTTTCAGTCTGGATTGGCTGATTTATATCACCATGATGTGCTTTAAGAAGCTTTAGCATTTCATCGCTGTTTTCACCATCAGCAGGTATCATATCTATTGGATATCGCTGATCCAAATCCGCAATATTTAATCTCCCCCCTGCTAACAACAGTTTTTGAACGTAATCTATTCTGCCCCGTTCAACCGACAGATGTAACGGTGTTTTTCTCCATGAGTTGGTGATATTTGGATCAGCTCCGGCATTAATCAGCAGATCGAACATACCGTCATGCTGAAGTAGAATTGCCATGTAAAGAGGCGTATGGTTTCTTTGTGCCGTCGGATTCAAATCTGCGCCATAAGAAAGTAATAATTCTGCTATCTGAGTATTATTATTCCTTGCACAGAAATGAAGAGGGGAAAAACCCGGAAAAAAATCCGCAGCTGACGTAGAATACCCGGGATCGGGAATCTGATAATTTACATCTACTCCATGTTCTAAAAGCAATTTGACTATTTGGTAATTCTGTTTCAAACAAGCGATGGTGAGAGGGGTTCCTATCCATTTATCGGCATGATCAATCGAAGCACCATTATCAAGCAGGTATTCCGCAGTCCGGGCAGCATTGTAATGTGCGGCTTGATTTATTACTGTCATACCATCGGGGTCAGTTACATTGATGTCCGCACCATTTTCAACCATCCTTTTGAGCAAATCCAAATTGTCAAATTGAACGACATAAAAAAGAATTTCATGATGGCTGTAGTTCAATCGTTTCAAATCTGCGCCGGATTCTAACAGAAAGTTTATAATATTCCAGTTATCCAGCATTACTCTAGGACTGGAAAGTAGGACGCCAAATCCGCTTTTGTGGAATGCATGATGGAGAACGGTCAGACCATACTTGTCAGGCTGGTCGACTTTCATGCCCTGGTCCAAAAACAGCTTCAGAGTTTCAAAGCAACCTTTTCTTGCTGCCAAATGAATGGGCATGCATCCACTGCTGTCATGAATATAGAGATCGGCTCCGGCATCGATCAGAAGTTTCGTCATGGGCAGATTTTTGTCTGAAATTGCAGCCTGATGCAGAGGCGAATATCCCTGTCGTCCTATTTCAGAAAGATCCGGATTATGTTTAAGAAAGAGTTTGAAGACGTCAAAACGATCAGCCCATATACTGCGAAAAAAAGGAGATCCATAGGGTGTCCTGTAGCTGACATCTCCTCCCCGCTCAAGAACTAAACGGGCAACGTTTACAGCATTACCATTAGCGGCATGAAAGAGGAGCGGAGCCCCATACTTGTTCAGAGCATTAATCTTCCCTCCGGTATCAAGCCAGATTCTTATCGTTTCCACATCATTAGTATTGGCAGCCCAGACAACAGCATCCGTAAGAGAATCCTGATAAACGGTATCTCGGATTGCAGCCAATCGCAGAGAATCATTTGCAGCAAAGGATTGGAAACATAAAACCAGAATTAAGGTGACAGTATACTTAATTATCACAAATTCTCCGTCTTACAGAATTGCAGAGGAAACACGATATGCGATGTATGTATCTATTTTGATTATTCATCGATCTTTCCCGCAAGAATCTGCCAATTTGAGAAAAACTGCTTTTCACCTTTGTTATCCCAGTAGCCTTCATCCAATTTCAAACTTATAATCTTGAATCCGGTTAACATCTCCTCAAAATTTGCTTTATCTGCAAAGTAATGAATGTCTCCGGGGGTGACGGACTTTGTTGATGCGTATGTATGGGGTGCAATACATTCACCGAAACCATATTTTCCATCTTTACGTGACGGACATGTAAAGTAGAAAAGTCCGGATGTTCTCAGCAAATCCCGTACACCTTCGATCGCTTCGGAAAACTGGCTTTTAAGACCATGATAAAGAACGTTGTAGCTCAATACAATATCAAATACTGATTGACCAGATGGCTTTTCGAGCATTGAACAAACCTGGGTAGAAATACATAAATCTAACTCCCCTACCCATTTACGTAGATGATCAATTGCCTGCTGCGAAGCATCTGTGGCTGTAACGTGGAATCCATGCATTGCAAAGGCTATTGCATGTCGTCCAAGTCCACATCCCAGATCAAGGACTTCAGGTTGGGTTTGGTGTGATTGTGACGAGATGAACTCAAGAACTTCGGGGGCAGGGATCTCCCACCATTCGTGGTTGCTCGAATTCTCCCAGTATTTATCCCAAATGTTGTTTTTCATTCTAAAATTTGTTGAGCGGAATCTTATTCCGCCATATTATGGGCATATCCCGACATATTATAGGCATATCCCGATTGTTTTCGTCGGATTAAGAATCCGACCTACGAAACTGCAATTTTGAGGGTTAAAACAATTGATTGGCCATTTTTCGTGCTGCCTATTGAATTTCAGCTCCGACTACCGTGTTTCCGAATTTGAAGTAAAAAGTCATATCCTCCGGAAATTTGATTGTTCCCATATCCACTACAAATTTCACTGTGACATGCTGATTGTAAAAGATTTTGGGATCGTCGCCAACCTTTCCCTTGACAAAATCTGATCGAATGCTGTGTCCGGGTTTCAGCTTGCAGGTTCGACGGAAAAAATCCGTGCCATCGGATCGCAACACAACGTACTGGAATGTGGCGAGATTAGCAACCTTAGGAGCTTCCCAAAAGAATGTCCATTTGTCAAAGTCAGCTGGGGCTACCCTTGCAGTCTTGAAGGTGATTTCGTCTGAGACAATATCTATAGGGATAGATTTTCCGAAACCTTTCTCAAACCTTACTTTGGAGCGATCCCAGGCTGTGATATCAGAATCTGGTATATCTTTCAAACCAGAAACAAATCCTTTCAACTCAGCAAAAAAATTAGTCGGATCATCTCTGGACGGTTCATGACCAGCCTCCTCAAGAATCACTAATTTCGCATTATTAAAACATGCTTGAAATGCCTGAGATTTACTTTCGTCCCACGTAAGATCCCATTTCCCGTCAATTATTAGAACCGGGATCGGACACCTGCTGAAGACATCGCTAAAGTCAAGTGTTTCCTTTGAGTTGAGCATTCCATCACGGTAGTTCCTATCATGATCCCATTCATATCGGGCTGATCTTGCAATCTCATCTCGAGTAGGTTTATAAAAACATTGCCGTTTCCAGTCACCATTTAGAAATGCGTTATATATTATTTGTTCGACTGACAGGTGTCTACTAGTATGAATTTCTCGGATTTTATCCATTTCCTCACCGGAAATGTAGTCATATTGCCTTGATCCGGCGTAATCCATTGGCAAACCTGAAAAAGCTGATGATTCAAAAATCAATCCTGACAAGTTTTCCGGGAAACTTACCGCATAAGCCTGTGCCAGTGTTCCCCCGAAGCTTGAGCCAAGGACTATCCACTTATCAAAACCCAGTTTAATTCGCATTTTTTCGAGGTCTTCGACTGCCTGATACAGGGTATATGGTTTATCCGATGTGTATTGTGAAAGCCCACATCCTCTTTGATCGTAGTATATCAGTTTGAGAAAATCACCTGCCTGTGAGAAATGTGGATGAAACGCATGGTGCGTTGAGCCCGGACCACCATTGATTAGAACAACGGGCGTACCTTCGCCCTCGATTTCGCAATAGAGACTGCAATCATCCAATTGAACATAATCCTTCCAGATGTCCATATCATCACATAGCCGGGGTGGATGCGGGATGTCCATTATCAGCTCATCTTCAATGGAAACCACCCGATCCAGCACACGTTCCCTGCTTCCCTTTGAATCAGTGTTTCTTATCTTGCAGGATGTCAGCATTATACCGATCACCAGGAAAACTGTTAACAGACAATTGATCTTCTTCATTTGAATCTCCAATAATCTAACATTAGTCCAATTAATCTAAGTTTTGCTGATAAACCACCTCCTCTTGAATGTATTATGGGTTTCTGCTAATGTCAAGTACATAATCTATTGAATCTGAAAAGTTTGAATTAGGTGAACGGTGCTACATCTATTGAACGCAAATCTTATAAAGAAGATTCGTTTATTCTTTCATTTTTCAATTTTTGATATTACTTTTTTATGTTATAACGTTTTCCGAGAAGTTATGTTGTTTTCGTTTTTACGAATAATTTAGTGACGTAGCGATCTATTTAAAATGTGATAATCAGGAGATTGCTACATCCAAGTAAAATAGATTCACAGAAACAAATCATTCGGAAAATGTTTTGCTAAGATTTAACTCGCCAGAGGTAGACATGATTTCGCACGACCGTTTTATCTATCTGTTACTTATTCTGTTTGTTGTCATTGCCCCTTCACTTCAAGCTGATCCGGTGATTACCGTAGATGTAGATGAAATCGAAACAGACCTGAACACCGGTGATATTGAAGAACTTATATTCAATATCTTTAACGATGGAGATGAATTACTCCAGTATACCATTACTCATACCATAATTGCTGAACCCGAAAGGGATGGTGAAAATCTTCAGGAGCGTCCGGTTAATTTGAGAAATCAAATCGGACCGAGCCGTGACGATCTTGGAGACCAGATTGCTGAATACGGTATCGGAAGATCTGGATGGGCAGGTCTTGCTTGGGATGGGGAACTCATGTGGGGAATAGGTTTCGAACAGGGCATGATTGGTTTCGATCCTGTTGCAGAGGAAATTGCACGAGAATTGAATCCTGGAGGTTTTCACATGGGTCTGACATATGATGGTGAAGCATTCTGGACTGGTACTCTGGTTGATCAGGATGAAGTCGCTTTTCTGCAGCGAATAGATCTTGAGGGAAATGTTGTTCAGACGATACAAGTCAGAGGAATTGCAATATCCGGTGTGGCGTATGATGGCGAAAACCTTTGGTACTATACAGCAAATATGGATCCTAACGGATGGATCAGACCTATCATAAGGCAGATTACTACCGATGGTGAGGAATTGAGAGAGATAAATTGCGAGAATCTTTTTAGGCCAAGTTTCCTTACAATTACTTATGTTCCAGAACACGACGACGGTGCACTCTGGGTAATATACTGGGGAGAATCGACACTTCACCAATTAGATATTGCTGAAGACAATCCGGAAATTCTTCAACAAACACAAGTATTGTGGAATGAAGACCAGGATCAGACGTATGGTCTCGATCATGACGGAGAAAACTTGTGGTATAGTAATGGTGGCGATACATGGTATGTAATTGATGATGGACTTGGCGAGAGCAGTTGGATAAGCTTTGATCCGGATGAGGGCGAGATCGATGCAGGAGGAGATGAAGATATTTTAGTGATACTGGATGCGACAGGGCTGATTGAAGGTGCTTATGAGGCTGAAATTCACATTATCAGTAACGATCCTGACAATGACGATGTTGTAATTAATGTTCTTATGAATATCACCGGTGTACCGATTATTGATGTGATATGGGAGGAAGAGATTGGGTATCCGGATGTGATCAATTGGAACGAAGCATATTTTGACCTGTTTCCAGGTGTATCTTATGAAATTGGATTGACGATAGGTAACATTGGCACCGCGCCACTATTTGTTGAAAATATTACATGTGAAGAAGGAGCTTTCTCATCAGATCAGGTTGAATTCGATATAAATCCCGGTGGTGAAATCCAGGTGAATTTCGTCCTTGAAGCTGATGACGAAGGATTATATGAGTCTGAGATGTTAGTGATCTGGAATTCTCCCGACGATGAAAACTTTGTCATACCACTAAGAGCCAGAACAATTCTGCCTCCTATAATTGAAGCCGATCAAATGGCACTGGAGTCTGAACTTGAAATTGGTGAATCTGAAGAGTTTGTCCTTAATATTTCAAACACGGGATCAACTGAGCTCCGTTTCAATATTGAGCATGAAATTATATCTGAGCCTGAAGAAGATTTAATTGATCGATCAATCAATAGAAACATCCATGGAAAATCGGGTCCTCGCCGAGATGATTTCGGGGACATAATTTCTGAGTACAATATGGAAGAATGGTTCTGGTCGGGTCTGGCTTATGACGGGGAACTCATGTGGGGAATAACTCCAAATGGAAATATGATTGCAATCAATCCGGAAACAGGGGAAGTTACAGAGAATGCTAACGTCGAAGGAAACGAATTTCATGGAATGGCATTTGATGGTGAATCCTTCTGGTTAGGTAACGCCGGTGGTGACAATGACTGGAGAGGGCGATTAATCAGGGTAGACGGGAATGGTAATTTTCAACAGATGATTCAAGTCCAGGGCTGGTTTGTTTCGGGAGTGACATTTGATGGTGAAAATCTCTGGTTTTTCAGTTTAGGTGAAGATGATGAGGGTATGCAGTCAGCGATACGACAGATTACACCCGAAGGTGAAATATTGAGGGTGATTAACACCCGTAATATCCTTGACGGGATGTACCTGGCTGTTGCTTACGTACCGCAACATGAGGACGGGAATCTTTGGGTTTTAGAATGGGAAACCCGGATACTCTACCAGTTAGACATTTCAGGAGATGATCCAGAAATCGTCAGACAAACTGAACTTAATGGCGCACAATATTTCGGGCTTGAACATGATGGTGAAAACTTGTGGTATTCTACCATTAATGATGTCTGGTATGTACTTGATGATGGAATCAGGGAAAGCTTCTGGTTCACATATGATCCCGAAACTGGTGAGGTTGAAGCAGATGGAGATTTGGACATCTTTGTTATCATTGATGCAACAGAATTGGTGGAAGGTGTCTATGAAGCTGAGATGCATATACTGTCAAATGATCCTGAAACCCCGGACCTGGCTGTCAATGTTGTTTTGAATGCAGGTCCAGTCCACGCTCCATTTGAGGCTTCAATTGCAGATGATTTTCAACTGTATACAGCATACCCGAATCCGTTTAACTCATCAACCATAATCAGTTACAATTTGCCAACATCTACAGCAGTATCTTTTCACCTGTGTGATATCACGGGACGTCAGGTAACAGAGTTATTCAATGGCGAAAAACAAGCGGGAAAACACTCCATTACTGTTTCAGCAAATGAGTTAGCATCTGGATTGTATTACATCAGGATGGCAGTTTCTGAACGTATATTCACTCATAAATTGCTTCTTTTACGATAAGATATTTACTTTGTCACTACTCAAAACAGGATAAAAAGTGCAACCAACCCGAATAGTTGTTTTCACAGTAATTATTTGCACATTCTTTTGGTATTTTCCGGGTATCCTGCATTCGGCAGAGCCAACAGAGAAACCGGACTTCGTATTCCTTTTTCACGGGCTGGGAAGAACCAAATCTGCAATGTGGTGGCTGGATTTACGGCTTGAAAATGCAGGATTCGAGGTAAAGAAAATCGGCTACCATTCATTGATTGATTCACCTGAAGAGATTAAGGTTGACATAACTGAACAGGTTCTCTCAAACATGCCTGACATGGACAGGACTGTACACTTCGTGGGGCATTCACTGGGAGGATTGCTGATTCGGGCATTCCTCGACGAAAATAACGTAGAGAACCTGGGACGTGTGGTTCTAATTGGAACGCCAAATCAGGGTACTGCAGTAGTCGATAAATACCGGGATAAATGGTGGATGAAGATATTCGGTCCGACGCCTCGCGCCCTCGGTACGGATAGCACAAGTTTCCCCTTTACAATTGCCGATCCATATTATCCTGTAGGTATAATCGCCGGGATCGCCAACTGGAAAAACGACAGTATCCTCCCTGGAAAGGACGATGGTGTAGTACCGGTGGAATCGACAAAACTCAACGGCATGACCGATTTAATAACCGTAAAGAGTGGTCATACCAGGCTGAAGTGGGATAAGGATGTGGCTGAACAGACGATTGAGTTTTTACGGGAGGGGAAGTTCAGGGAGGATGAGCCTCTAATTGAAAGGTAGTCTGTATTCTGGAAGCGATTACCATTCGCAAAACCCAAAGCCCATATCAGTATATACTGGAATATCCGAAAGTGTTTTTATGCGTCATCGTGACTGAAAGAATATTCAAAAATTTGGGAGGTCTCTTCTTCGTCTGACAATTCAGTTTTATCGTCAGGCGGGGACGCCTGACGACACATTAACCCGGACAACAAGGGCTCCGGGCTACTTTTTCAATCTAAGTCATCCCAATCATTCAATTCCCGAACACAAATATCCACTACCTTCTGCAGCACCTTTTCACCAGCTTCAGCTGTTGCTGTTCCCGGATTTAGCCCCATAATACCATCGGGATATAACTTTTTGAATGTTCTGGATGTCAGTATTTCTCGTGAACCGGATAATGGTGCATCCCTCCCGGTCAGGTTTTCCATCTTCACGGCCTGCGGACGAATATTCAACATCAAGGCGGTTTCGGAGAATGAAGCGTGGGTGCCTTTAACTCCCATCGTATTCTGAATGACCTGATTGACCTCATCTTCCTTCCACCATTCAACCAGTTTCAGGCTGAGATCAGACAATTCTTCAGCTAAAACCTCAGCAGCACACCGAATCGAAGCAGTATTTCCACCGTGCCCATTGACAATCAGAACTCGTCTGAAACCCTGAGTATACATACTACGCAAAATATCCTCAATAACTGATATCATGGTTTTCGGACTAAACGTTAGATTCCCGGAAAATCCCATCGTCATAAGTGTTACACCATAATTCAAGGTTGGCGCAGCAACTACTCCGGTGGCTTCCGAAATCCGGTGTGCCATCGCTTCAGCTTCGATACAATCAGTTCCAAGTCCGAGGTGAGGTCCGTGCTCTTCAACTGCCCCAATCGGTAGAATGACCCGATCATCCCGCTCAAGATATTCCCCCGCTCCCTTCCAGCTAAGATCTGTCAATAAGTTCAATGTTTTCATTCCTGTGGTTTGTGTTTAAATATTCGTCATTTCCATGAAGCTTTGTCTTTGCGAGCGTAGCGAAGCAATCTCTTAATTTGGTCACATTTACAATGACCGCTTCTACTCCGCTTTCCTCATAAAGACATATCTCTTAGTTACCGTCGGGAGTTCAATAATCAGAACGCCTCAATCTACCAGATTACGCTTCGCTTGAAATCAGGCAGTAACGAATCCTAAATAATAATACTATCAAGGAGATTTGTTTGCTACTTAAAGATGAATTATTTATCAAACAACGGCATCAAAAGCGAAGAATCATCATTCCTGACATTATTCACGTTTGACGAAACTCGGAAGGCTTCCATCTCGTTTGCCTGATACGGAACGAGACAGGCGCGGAGGTCTTCGACCGATTGTTTGGCATCTGACAGCCAGAGGTCGAAACGTTCTTGTGGCAGGATAACCGGCATCCGGTTGTGTATTGGGGCGACTAATTCGTTGGGGTGGATGGTGATGATGGTACTGGACTCTATGATTTCCTCCTTTGGGGAGTGCCAGGAATCCCACAATCCGGCAAATGCGAATGGCAATCCGGATTTCATTCTGAAGTACATTGGGATTTTTTTCTTTTGACCTGAGACTTTCTGCCACTCATAGAAACCATCGGCGAGAATCAGGCAGCGTTTGTTGCGGAAGGGTGACCGGAATGCAGGTTTTTCGTGAACCGTTTCACCACGGGCGTTGATCATCCGGCTGCTCATAGATGTATCCTTTGCCCAGTTTGGGATTAATCCCCAATGGGTGAATGTCAACTTCCGTTCCGGTTTATTCAGAACTGTTGCGATCTGCTGTGTTGGAGCAATATTAAAGCGTTCGACAACTTCCTCATCGACCGACAGACCAGGAATCATCTTCTGCAGCTCTGTCGGATCGACATTTAATGAAAAACGACCACACATCAGCGATTTTTGTTTCATGAATATTATCTATGTTTCTATTGTACGGGCAGGGAGCTCGTGCCCTTCTCTCCCAAAAAAATGATCCTATGAAAACAACATGTTTCTGTAATCGAACATAGGCAAAGACGATCTGCCCGTACAATAGATCTGTAAATACTACTTAATTAAGGTTATCTTCCTGCTATCACTTTGTGAGCCTGCCCTTAACCTCATAAAATAAAGTCCGCTCGCAAGATCAGAGCCGTCAATAGAAATGGAATGACTACCAGCGGATAGATGTCCATTGGTCAAATCGAGAATCCGTCGACCATCAACGTCGTAAAGCCCCAGATTGACTAATCCATCATTAGATAGGTCAAAAGTCAGCCTCGATACTGAGTTAAACGGATTAGGCGAAATAGTTTTAATACCAAAACTGTGTGGATTAACTATCTCATCTAACTCTACCACCCAGAGGGAATTAGTTTCATATATATTTCTACCTGTTAAGGTTTCATACTGCAAATCAAATTCCTCTCCCGTCTCCCGGTACAACCGCAACTTGATGGTTTCTTTTTCTTGAGCACCATCACGCTCGGGTGTGGATGGATCATTCCCCCAAACTGAGATTCCGCATTTGCCTTTTTGAATGACTCCTGAACCAACCATTATATCCCCGGAATATACACCAACCTCTCCTTCGGATATATCCGAAAGGATAAGTAAACTCATATTTTCTCCGGTATTGTCGTGAACGGGAAGAATACTAGTCTGCGCGAACGAAATAGAATAACTTGCCAATTCATCTTCAACCGTATACACCAGCTCCGCAGCCTCATCCATCTTTACTAAATATCCCTGCCCGGGAACCATATCTCCCATGTTGCTGAATTCGAATGCCGGGCTGTAGAATCTGCCCTGACCATCTTTAGCCATTAGCAGAAGGTCAACAATGCCAGATAAGGCTACTATTGCATCTACTCCCTGACGCGGGTAATAGCTAATCATCTGCCAGCCAGGTTGCAGCTCGAGTGGTTCATTCCAGGCTACCGAAATCCCATTAAGAATAAGTTCATCGGCACCATCCATTTTAATCATATAACCTTCATTTACTCGCCATCCGGGAATATTATTGAAATTGAACTGAGGATTGTAAAACTGACCAACGCTGTTCTTCATCATGATCAAAGTGCCAGCTTCAACCAGGGCAGCGGTGATTTCTCTGATATCATCGGGATCAGGTTGGACATAAGATGAAACCATGTTCCAACCGTCATCAAGGTTTAGAACCATCTCTTCAGGTTCATCACCACCACCTTCTCCAACCTGAAGTGTTATAGGCAGATGAGTTTGTCCACCAATCCCATCATGCGTGAATAATATCTCCCCTTCGAACACCGCTTCCGGTAAACCTGCAGCATCGAGGGTGACAATTATATCCCGCTGCTCACCTGCGCCAATTACACCCTCTATTGGCTCAATTGCCATCCAGTCCTTGCGCGCATCAAGCTGCCAGATGTCAATCCTGTCCTCAGCACCGCTGTTGGCAACTCCCATGAACACCCAGCTGTAGATATCATACTGGTTGGTGATAAAACATCCCTGAGCTGCACCTCCGTCTTCATGTTCGAGTGAAATTACATCCACAATCTCACCATTCTCTATGTTCAGCTTCGCAACCATCAGGTCGCCGACATCGTTTATTTTATGGAATATATAGAGCTGATGCCCATCAGGATCATCAGGCCAATAGGCAAGGCCATAAATACGAAACTCTCCCCTGTCGAGTTCTTCAATCTGATTGCCATCACGGTCAAATCCGATTATATCAGTTGTCGTACCAGATCCCCAGAGGATATCTCTGTCAGAGTCCCATGCAAGATTGTTACAGGGAGAAATACCACAATCAAATGACCGGTCAAGTTCTCCTTCCGGGGTAAAACCATAAACAATTCGCTCACCTGAACCCCAGATCAACTCACCATCGAAAGCAAGGTCTTTATATCCATACCGACTCTCTCCGTGCTGGTCATACTGGTCAACTATTTCCTGATCACGGTTTAGAACATAGATTAATGGCTCCCTGTTATTCGCTCCGGAAAGATAGAATTGATCACCTGTAAATACTACACCCTGAACTCTCGAATCATTTGTGATTTCTCCAGCTGGATATCCGAGTCTGAGTTCCCACGGATCAGCATTCGCATCACCGATTAATCTCCTCTCGGTAATAAAGGTCAGAGGACCATTACCAGTATTCGACATTTCAATCACAGTTCGAGACTCCTCTTCTGGCCCGAGTTCGACGTCGATCAATTCAGGGACAATATTACATTCGGACTGAGCTAATTCAAAGTTCAGCTCAATTTCACCTTCCCCATCTATATTGAATTCAAAGGCCTGGGTTAAATAATCTTCAGCAGAAACGGTAAATGTATACGCTCCTGTGAGTAGAGAATTGAGAGAGTATCGTCCATTATTATCAGTGTAGCGGATCATTTCAAATCGATCCATTGTAATTTCTGCATCAGGGATAACCTCGTCATCCCTGGAGCTGCTTACAACACCTCTCAAATCTGCAGTCGGTGAATCAATTGAAATAAGAACAGACATAGTTAGCGTTTCAGGATCAATATCTTCATTCTCAGGATCAAACAGGAGCACCTCTACCAGGAATTCATAAATCCCGGCTTCAACTCCCTCAATAAGGATATTTGCGACCAATTCCACTACATCCTGTCCCTGGATTTCTCCCTCATCAGGATCAAATACTAACATTCGGACTTCAGCAACACCATCGTCTATGCAAATCCACTCCCCTCGATCAGTTGTATACCATAAATACTCCCCGTCATGATCAAGACCATAAACATTGTTATCTTCTACGTTAACCGTCTGGACTACCTCAGGGGGATCAGGTTCGGTATTCACCTGATAAATAGTTCCGGGATCACACGCGGTGATCCAGAGATGACCCTCCGGATGATCAGGGACCCAGGCGAGTTCCATAGTCCGTCTCGACTGAATATCATTGCAATCCCAGGTTCGTAGAACTTCACCTTCGACCGTCATTTGTTGGATATCCTGGGCTTGATATCGTGCATACCAGAGGGTTTCACCGTCCCAGGTCATTCCGAAAGGCTGTGCATTTACCTGGACTGCGTTTAGCAGGCGACCTTCTCTATCAATCCTTGCCAATCGACTTTCATTGTAATGCGCAAGCCAGAAGTTTTCACCATCCCAGCAAGATCCATAATATCCGGTGAATTCGACGTCAACCTGATCTAACACATCACCGTCCATATTAACGGGTGTCATCCGCCAGTTATCATGTTGATCAGATCCCCAGAGAAGTTCACCGTCCCATGCCAGACCAATCCAACGCCCATCGTGAACTTCAATACTGCGGATAACTTCACCGAGATCATCACGTCGTGGACCTCTCCGACGATCCTCGTTCTCTATCAATTCAGAGCTTATTTCGAAATTAATAATACAATCCATCGGGTTTGAAATAATGAAATCTACCTCACTGTTCTCTCCCTCCTCGAGCGAGACAGCAAAACCATATGGATCAATTTCAAATTGTGCAAAAGCCAGGTGAGATACTACCATAAGCAGGAATGTTAAAATAAAAAGCGGAACCAGACATTTTCTCTCAAGCATTTCATCCTCCGTTTCTTTGGAGTGGTGGTTAATCCTGATATAGGGATTGAACCGGAATGTAAATCACATCCCGGTTCAATCGGGAACAATGATTCTGAGCACCGCATTTGCGGTTTGCGGCTATTTAATCATTGTCAATTTCAGTTTAGAAACTTTTCCATTTGCCTGAAGCTGTACAAAATAGACTCCACTTGTCAGGTTAGTTCCGTCAATTGTGTGGGTGTGGATTCCCGCTGTAGCATTATTGTTAACGAAGCTATTCATTTGCCTCCCTGCGATATCATACATGGCAAATTCAACTTTTGCTGCTTCAGGTAAATTAAATGTAATGTTTGTACTGCTGTTAAAGGGATTAGGGTATGCTTCAACTATACCGAATTCTTGTGGAGAGGGATTGATTTCGAGAATATGTGCTGCCAGGAAGCCATCGGGAATATAAGAGCTCGATCCAACCAATGGTTCTAATGCAACTGTTTGCAGTTCAGCACCATCGAAGAGTTTTGTCTCTAACATCTCACCCAGCAATGCACCGTCAATTTCAGGAGTAGTAGGATCATCACCCCATACTGCTATTCCAGACCTCCCATCCTGAATAACACCTGATCCAACGAGAGTGTTATGAGTATAAACTCCAATCTCTCCCCCTTCAATATCAGATAACACGAGCAGACTCATATTCTCACCCGTATTCTGATGAACTGGGAGATTTATCGGTTGAGAATGATGCACAGAACGACCAGCTATTTCTTCTTCAATTGTATAAACAAGTTCTGCAGCTTCATCTAATTTCAACAAATATCCCTGCCCGGGAATCATATCACCCATGTTGCTGAAATTAAACTCGGGATTGTAGAATCTACCCCGGGAGTCCTTTGCTAATAATAGCACATCCACTATTCCGGAAAGAGCAGTTACAGCGTCTATTCCCATCCGGGGATAATAGCTCACAATTTGCCAGCCATCAATGAGAGGCAAAGAATCATCAGCATCAACAGCATCTCCGCTGATCATCATTTCAGCATCACCATCAACTTTGACCATGTACCCTTCATTAACTAACCAACCCGGGATATTATTAAAATTAAATGCTGGATTATAGAAACGACCCGCCCCGTTTTTCATTAATATGAGTTGATCAGCTTCGACCAGTTCACTCATAATCTCAACGACATTATCAGGATCAGGTTGAACGTAAGCGGAAACCATGTTCCAGCCATCCTCAAAAACAAGGTTCTGCTCACCCTGACCTCCACCGCCTTCTCCAACTTCGAGAGTGAGCCTGATTGCCGTTTCACTGCCGATTCCATCATGCATAAATACGATTTCACCCTCAAAAACTGCTTCTGGCAGTCCTGTTGCATCCATCGTAATTACAAATTCCTGATCTTCTCCTTCGACAATCACTCCCTCTTCCGGTTCTATATCCATCCAGTCCTTTCGAGCATCAACCTGCCAGATATCTATTCGATCTTCAGCACCATTATTGGCAATACCCATGAAAACCCAGGAGTAGATATCATATTGGTTCGTGATAAAACAACCCTGAGCGACACCTCCAGCTTCATGTTCAAGGACAACAACATCCATCATGCTATCGTTCTCAATGTCCATTTTCGCAATCATCAAATCTCCGACTTCATTTACCTTATGGAAAATGTACAATTGATATCCGTCGGGATCATCTGGCCAATAAGCTAAACCATATATCCTTAAGCCATGCCTGTCAAGTTCACCAACAGCATTGCCCTCGCGGTCAAATCCGGAAATATTGGTCGTAGTTCCCGATACCCATAGGATTTCTCGCTCTATATCCCAGGCAAGATTATTACATGGTGAAATCCCGCAGTCAAACGACACAACATCTTCACCTTCAGGCGTAAATCCAAAAATATTCCTCTCACCCGAACCCCAGATGAGCTCTCCACCATAAGCGAGGTCTTTATAGCCATACCGTCCACCACCGAGTTGATCATATTGATCTACAAGTTCCTGGTCACGATTGAGTACGTACATCAGAGGTTCTCTATTGTTCGCACCTGACAAATAGAATTGATCGTTAACGAAAACCGCACCATGGATTCGTGAATCCTCAGTGATAACTCCGGCAGGAACATCGACTCTGAGTTCCCAGGGCTCGGCATTTGCATCACCCAGCAATCGTTTATCAGTTGTGTATGTTAATGGACCGTTTCCATCATTTGATATGACTATATCGGTTTGTAATGCATCTCCCTGATCAAGGGCAGCTTCAATGTTATCTCGGTTTGGATTACATTCAGAGTGCAATAATTCCACGTTCAGGAGTAACTCCCCCTCACCATCAATCCTGTATGGTTCATACAGAGTAAGATAATCTTCCAATGTAAAGGTAAATTCATACTCCCCAACAGGGAGTTCTTCAAAATCGCAGATGCCATTTTGATTAGTAAACCTTTGAATGTTATACATATCGATATTTATGTCAACGTCCTGCAGGGCTTCCTCATCTTCAGCATCAAGTACTCTGCATGTAACGAGGGCCGATGGGGAATCAACCGAGATTACTACTGAAAAATCGATATTTTCCTGCTCCGTTTCCAGAGTCACTAACACATTATAAACTCCGGCTTCAACACCTTCTGAGGTGATAAATAGCTCTAAGGGAATGGAATCTTCACCGGGGATTTCTCCTTCTTCAGGATCGAAGGTAAGCATGTGAAATTCCTGAACTCCATCGTCATACACATACCATATGTTTTGATCCCACATCCCATGCCAGAGGTTTTCTCCATCGTGACAGGGTTCTGTATGAGGTTGGTCGGTTCTCCACTGGAAATCCTGAACTGCTTCAACTTCCCAATCCTCATTTACAAATGCCTGATATACATGACCTCGTGTATTTCCCCAGAGTTGACCTTCACGATGGCTGGCTACCCAGTCAATCCCCCAAATATCAGCACCTGCCATAGCCCCTCTAAATGCAAAGTCTGCCACATCTTCCTGATCTTCTATAGTGATCACATGGATGCGTTGCTCCTGTCTGGCATGCATGTAGACAAATTCATCCTGATCGG
>CAYLYZ010000018.1:0-60249 GCA_964387885.1 uncultured bacterium
CATTATCACGAACGCCTTGTAATTTATTATAGTACTCCGTTCGGTTTTTCTTGAAGTACAAACTCAAGTATAATAAAGGCTCTTTTAATACACCTTCAGCGAATAATATCAATGTTATCAATAATCGTCCGATCCTGCCATTGCCATCAAGAAAGGGGTGTATTGTCTCAAACTGAACATGAGCCATCGCAGCTTTCTCAAGGGGTGGTACTCTTTCAGGTTTATCATGGAAAAATTTCTCAAGGGCTCCCATACATTCCACAGTATACTCAGGTGGCGTCGGGACAAACGTTGCTTTACCGGGACGAGAACCACCTATCCAGTTTTGGGATACCTTAAACTCTCCAGAACTTTTTGTACTGCCTCTTCCCTCCTTAAGCAAGACACTATGAATCTCACGTATCAATCTCAGTGATAAAGGAAAACCTTCACGAAGACGATCTATCCCATGGTTAAGTGCATCAACATATCGAGATACCTCTCTAACATCATCAAGTGGTGCTCCGGGTATTTGACCGTGTTCGTGAAGAAGTAAATCTGACAATGAGGATTGAGTGCCCTCTATTTGTGAAGACAGTATGGCTTCTTTACGCACATAAGAGTATATGAACAGATATGGATTCGGCAACAAATTGGTAATACTGTCCAATCGTCCCAGAGCCATCTGCCCATCTGAAAAAGCCTCACGTAGACTATCATCCCAAATTATTTGTGGTTCAGGTGGAAGTGGGTGCGGAATAAATGCCTGAACTCTCTCTCCCGTTGTTGAGACTGTAACTAACCTTCCGGATTCTCTATTCACAAAGCTCAGTCCTTGTTAAATTTTTTTTAACAACACATCTCTTGTTAAAATAAAGGGTGTTTTTTTTAATAACAATCTATTTATGTAATTATTTTTATCAAATCCCACAAGCAAAAATTGTTTCCACATTAATCAGATATAAAAAAAAGGCTGATCGAATGAACTCCGCAGATCATCCGACCAACCTTTCTTATTAATCAAATCAGATTAAAAAACCTGATCAATCAATACTTATATCCTCTCATCCACATCAACAACTGCGCCTTTGACAGCATTCAGTGAAATTTCGAGTAATGCCTTTTCTTCATCGGTCAATGCGACTTCGATGATTTTTTCCACACCACCAGCGCCGATAACTGCAGGGACACCGAGATAGAAATTGTTGATACCGTACTCACCTTCTAACAAGGCTGCGACCGGGAGTACCCGTTTCTTGTCTTTGAGGTATGAGTTAGCCATCTCGATAGCGCATGCTGCCGGCGAGAAGAATGCTGAACCGTTACCGAGTAATTTTACAATTTCGGTACCTGCAGCGCGGGTACGCTTGGAAATTGCTTCGATGGTTTCAGAGTCCATCAGTTCGGTTAAAGGAATACCACCGACTGTTGTAAGTCTGGGTAGTGGAACCATTGTTGGCCCATGACCACCGAGAACTGTTGCGGCTACATCTTCAACGGAAACGTTGAGTTCCATTGCGATGAATGAACGGAAACGTGATGTATCAAGCACTCCAGCCATTCCACATACGCGACTCTTCGGGAATCCGGTAATCTTCCGGAAAGCATAAACCATTGAGTCGAGTGGATTTGTTACGATTACGCAGAATGCATTCGGGCAATACTTCTTGACCTGATTTGCTACGTTTGTGATAATCTTGACATTGATGTCGAGCAGATCGTCGCGGGTCATTCCGGGCTTGCGGGGCAGACCTGCTGTAACGATGACGACATCGGCACCTTCGATATCAGCGTAGTCCGATGTTCCGGTCATGTCAGCATCGTAACCGCCGACTGCCGTACCTTCCGCCATATCAAGCATCTTACCCTTGACCATTCCTTCCATTTCGGGAATGTCGAGCATGACAACATCACCAAGTTGCTTCTGGGCACACAGTAATGCCATGATGCCACCGATCTGGCCTCCACCAATCAGTGCTATTTTTTTTCTTGCCATTTTAACTCCTCCTGGAAAACGTGTATTATAATCGTGAGATTAATCGACCCTGTGAAACTATGAGTGCTGTCAGGCGTCCTCGCCTGACACTTAAGTTATCTTTTTTACGTCAGGCGGGGACGCCTGACGGCACTTTTATCTGGATTCCCGCCTTCGCGGGAATGATATATAGAAATCTAAATTAATCCGACTCTGTATATACGCTGATCGCATTTCGTCCGCGGTAACGTTCAAAAACTACCTTTCCCGGAGCCAGTGCAAACAGTGTGTCGTCCTTACCAATACCTACGTTCTTGCCGGGGTGATGATGTGTTCCGCGCTGACGCGAAATAATCGTCCCGGTTGTAACCATCTCCCCACCAAAACGTTTGATTCCGAGTCGCTGTGCGTTGGAATCTCGTCCGTTACGTGAGCTACCGCCACCTTTCTTGTGAGCCATTATTTAGCCCCCCTTCTCAATTGATTTCACTTTCAAAACCGTGTACTGCTGTTTATGACCGATTGTACGGCGCATACCACCGCGGCGTTTGAAAATCACAGAACGCACTTTCGGACGTCGATCATGCTTTACAACTTCAAGGTTTACCTTATAGGGAAGTTGGGGTGTGCCTATCTCAACGTTATCTCCATCAGCAATCATCATAACATCATCAACTGTCACCTGACCACCGGGCTCAACATCCATTCTATCAACTTCAACCGGCTCATCCTGTGAGACACGATATTGACGACCAGCTATTTTTACTATGGCATACATAGTTTTTATCCTCGCAAAAATTATCAAGACTTATAATATAATCATTCACATTCTAATCGTCAATATCTTTTGCGCTTAATGCCCGGATTTTCCAATGTTATTGACTAAAAAGTCAGTTGTTACATCCTGCTTCTGTTTATATGAGTATCCGCGGAATTCTTCGATCTTCATATCCTCATCTACTTCCATAGTAATAAAGACTCGATTGTTCCACATAATCCGTGCTATCCGGCTGTTTATACCACCCGAAAGGAAGTCTTTAACCTTTGGATTTAGCACCAATCCAAGTCTTCGCTCATGTGTATGAGACGTAAATCTCTTGATCCACCGTTCAAGGAATGTTACAACTGTTTCCATCGATGGTACGAGGCCGGTGCCGTCGCATTTAGGGCAAGGTTCGCGGAAAGTAGATAATAGTGAGGGTCTGATCCGCTGACGGGTCATTTCCATCAGGCCAAATGCACTAATAGGAGCGATATCCCATTTTGCTCTGTCCATGCGTAGAGCGCGTCTCATTTCTTCAAAAACTCTGTCACGATTTGATGGCAACCCCATGTCTATGAAATCAATGACAAGAATCCCACCAATATCTCTAAGCCGCAACTGACGACATATTTCTCGAGCGGCTTTCAAATTTACCTTAAGCGAATTCTCCTCATGATCCCGTTTGCCAACAAATCTACCGCTGTTAACATCAATAGCTATTAATGCCTCGGTTTGATCAAAATAGAGGTATCCACCCCCGTTCATCCAAATCTTACGCATTAAACTCTTTTCGATCTCGAGCTCAATTCCGAATTTATCAAAGATCGGGATTCTGTCGGTGTATAGTTTTATTTTATTGGTAAGGTTAGGTGCAACATCCTTAATATAGTTGACTATCTCACGGTATTGTTTCCGAGAATCTATTACCAGGCTGTTTACTTCCGGTGTAAAAAGATCACGGATTACCGAGGATGCCATAGACATATCCCGGTAAACCAATCCCGGCTCTTTTTGAGTTTTGAGTGTATTTAATACTTTTTTCCAGCTCTTTATGCACCTTTCGAGATCTGCCCGTAAAACTTGTTCACTTTTTGTCTCTGCTTGTGTCCTTATTATAAGTCCATATTCCTTTGGGCAGATTCGTCTTGCAACTTGTCTTAGTCTTTTCTTTTCCTGGAAGCTTCTTATTTTTCGCGAGACTCCCATGAATGTTTCGCTGGGCACAAGTACCAGAAAACGACCCGGTAGAGATATCTGCGAACTGACTCGAGGTCCCTTAGTACCAATAGGTTCCTTGATTATTTGAACTAAAATTTCCTGACCGACCTTCAGATCAGGCTTTTCCGATTTCCTGCGTGAGTTATGACTTCTGCCCCTACCATGGTCATCTTCATCACCATTTTGAGAATAACGGTCTCCTCCCCCTATATCAGAAAAATGCAAAAATGCATCCTGCTGAAAACCAATATTAACGAACGCGGCGGACATCCCCACCATTACTTTGCGAACGATTCCTTTGTAGAGACTGCCGACCATACGTTCATTTTCAGGCCGTTCTACAAATACCTCTACCAACTGATCGTCCTCAAGGAGGGCAATCCGAGTTTCACTCGTAGTTGAATTTATTACAATATCTTGCTTCATCTTTAAGTTTCTAAAAGAGTCACGCTCAACAATTCGGGAGCGTGCTCAGAATCCCATATTTGTTCCCCGGAACCGGTAATTTCACGTATTGCATCTTCCGGTTTAGGAAATCTGTTTTTCTCGCCCGTGCGCTTCAGTTTTAAATAAATCGTTCTCCCCCCCGGGATTTCACTCCAGGATACTACACCCCCTTCTTCACCTGAAATGTCCATCTCAGAACTTATCTGAACCGGCTTGTTAAATCGAAGCCTGTAGCTTCGATGTGTGCCCGGTTCTGTACTTCCCTTCTTTGTAATTCTTGTCAAACTCAATGGCTTTATCCCGCCCGGAAAAAAGCCCTTCGCTTGTTCTGCAAATTTCGTCAGATTTGAAATTTCAGCAGATTCAAACTCCAGCCATGTCTGAACCATTCCTATTCCGAGCGAAATTGCAGGCCCATATCTGACTCTCGGTCGAGGATTAAAACCTTCGCTGTATTTCATCTCAACACCAGACCTTCTCAAACTTCGCTCAACAACACTCATCAAATCATGATGTCCAAGAAATCGAGCCTTCCCAAGTTTGGTAAAAGTCAACCGATGCCAATAATACAGTCCTGAGTTATCCCTAAAACTCTCGTCCCAATTCGACTTAACCGGTATATCCGGAGTTGGTGATATTTGGTCACAGATTCCCGTTAAACCACATAATGGACAATCTCCAACTCTGCAATCACTAAGTCGAATCGCATCACGAGCACGATTTTGTTCATCTTTGATGAAGTGTTTCGTAATGCCTTTCGTTATGTGATTCCACGGACGAGGTTCATCATCGTCAAGAGAACCTAATAATCCTCGCCAATCGGGAAGTAATCGATTCAGCGCATCGGACCATCTCTGATAGGAAAACTCCCCTCCCCATCCTTCAAATCCCGGTCCAATGTTCGCAATTTCCTCGATTACCGGAGCTAATCGTCTGTCTCCCCGAGCCAGCACAGTCTCAATAACGCTCTCCCGTGGATCCCGCCATGATTTTTTTATCCAGCGACCCCTTAAGAAGCGATATATTTCACGCTGACGCGAGTTAAGTTCACCAACCTCACCGAATCCCTCATTAGCAAATATACTGTGTGGTTTCGGGATAAAAGGAGCCACTGAAAACCGGATTTCCCTGCCGCGAGGAACTTTCTTCGCTAACCGCTTTAGCAGCTTTGCACCCTCTTCAATATCACCCTTCGTTTCAGTCGGCAAACCGACCATTAAATACAGCTTTACGGCATTCCAACCATGTCTGTATGCCCGATCAACTGCATCGAACAACTCTTCCTCACACACAGTTTTATTGATTACCGAGCGCAACCTCTCACTCCCGGCTTCAATTGCGAAGGTGAGAGTCGATTTCTTTCCGCCAGTATCAATTGCGGCGATTTCCTCAGTAAAAGAAGATGGCCTAAGCGAAGGGAAGGCTAAGGTTGCTCTTCTACGAACATTGTTATTGTCATGCGCGGATAACCTCTCCGCTAATACTTGAAGCAGAAGTTGCAGATGGCTGTAATCCGATGTTGAAAGTGATAACAAACCCACCTCGTCCCAACCGGTAATAGCAAGTCCTGAGATAATCTGATCAGCAATATCATTTATCGGACGTTCTCGCACCGGACGATGGAGCATTCCAGCCTGGCAAAATCGACACCCCTGGGTACAACCTCTCATGATCTCGACCGTCAACCTGTCATGGGTTCCACGTATAGCCGGAACGAAAGGTCGAGTTGGATAAAACTCCGATTTTAATTCGACAACAGTGCGAGCTCTGATCCGGGCACGGGCGCCGACATCAGGCAGTAATTGTCGCGGATCGGATTTATCCGGTCGATATAAACCCGGTATGTAAATCCCTTCAAGTTGATTTAGCGCATTTCTCTTATCATCGGTAGAAGATTTCTTGAAATCTCTCCTGCGCATTAATCTGACAAATTCCGGTACAGCTTCTTCCCCATCACCGATCAGAAAGGCATCAAAAAACAATGCCACCGGTTCCGGGTGATATGCACATGGGCCACCGCCCAATATTACCGGGTAGTGTCTCCCTGAACGATCACTTTCCAGATTTCGATCTCTCGTCCGTCTCGGAATTCCGGAGAGATCAAGGATTTTTAGTACTCCGGGGTAATGCAATTCAGTCTGAAGTGTAATCCCGAGCGCATCATAATCCTTCAGCGGTCGTCCACTCTCCAGACTGCAAAGGTGCGAACGACTGCTGATAAGCTCCCTCTGCATATCATGCCAGGGTAAATATGCTCTTTCGCAGACGACACCTTCTATCTGATTGAACAGATGGTAAAGAATCTGATATCCATAATAGGATATCCCGATTTCGTAAAGATCAGGAAAAACAAGACATATCCGAAATTCAGCATCATCATTTGGTTTGCGAGAAAAAAACTCACCACCAAGATAACGTGCCGGTCTCTCAATCTTTGTCCCTGGTCTTAAAGGTACGACTTTATTTAAATACATTAACTTCTTTTATCTACTCAGCCTGCATAATAGTAGCGAAGGCAATCCTGCCTGCGTTTTTGTACTGCATAATCCACTCCCGCAGAGGCGTATGCTACTGAAATTGTGAGTCAAATGTAAGTCAAATCCGCTACTAATTAAAACGTATCGTATTCTGATAACTTATCCGATATAAGTTGCCAGTACTCGATACCGATCAATACCCGATCTGTCCTGATTGGGAGCGATCTGAAAATTATAGACAAAATCGTCATCAGGCGTTGCAAATCCAATTCTGATCCTCGCACCGGAAGCGGCACAGCAGTAGGCTGAAAGCGGATTGTATTCGGCTGATAAGTCCACCGCCAGATCTGCATTCAGACTTTTCAATCTTGATTTCAATTTGCTGTTAGGAGCACCATAAAAAGTAAATTCATCTGGTTCAATTTCAAAAACATCAATACCAAAATCAGGTGGTGAGGCGCCCATCCCCGGTAATGCAATTGCGGTTATTGCCGCGAAGGGGAATCTGTTTCTTAACTTCCGGAAAACGATTTCAGCCGCCTTAACATCAATGCCAGCTTCAGGCCAGCAGACAGTACAATGATAAATATCTTCCCAAATGTTCTGCAGAGAGAGCTCAAAGGGTGAATTTGACCTGATTTCTTTCTTCACCATAATACTGGCAGCAAAATGTCTGAAGAAGTTACGTAAACGATCAATCACCTTCGAAAACTCCACCTTCTTTTACAATACGGATTTTGGTGATCCTTTTACCTATAACCTCGTCAACGATGAATCGAAATCCATTGAATTCAAATTCCTGATTTGTCTTTGGGACTACACCTAACTCTTTGTACACAAATCCAGCGATGGTGTCATAAGCATCACTCTCCTGAACAACTTCAAATCCCTGCATTTCATTGAATTCAGAAATACCCAACAGTCCATTGGCTAGTAATGTTTTTTCGTCGAGTCTTTTAACTAATGGTTGTTCGCTATCATACTCATCCTGAATCTCACCAACGATCTCCTCGATGATATCTTCCATCGTCACAAGACCGTCCACCCCACCATACTCGTCGACAATAATCGCCATATGAATCTTTTTAACCTGAAATTCGTGCAGCAAGTCATCAATTTTCTTCTCTTCAGGTACAAACAGAGTATTCGGACGCAGCATTGACTTCAGATTAAAGGTCTCTGAAGTTCGTGTAGCGGCAATCAGGTCTTTGGCGTACATTAATCCGATTATATTATCAATTGTGTCCTCGTAAACAGGAATCCTTGAATGCCCTCTTTCCACCACAAGATCAAGAAGCTCTTTCAATGGAGTACCAGCTTCAACAGCAACAATGTCAATTCTCGGAACCATGATCTCACGCACAGTAGTATCACCGAATTCAAAGATCGAGTTTATCATTCTACGTTCCTCGATCTCGAGCTCACCGCGTTCGTGACCAACCTGTACTAATGCTCGAATCTCAGATTCTGACATGGTTGTAACGCTTTGCAGCTCAATTCCCATCATTTGGGAAAGGGATGAAGTCAACCACGACAGCGGATATGCGAGGGGAGCAAGTAAAATCCGTATCGATAAAACAATAGAAGAAGTCTTACCTGCCCACTTTTCCGGATCACGTAATGCCATAAATTTAGGTACTAATTCAGCAAGTACCAAAATCATGGCTGACATGACCGCAACTTCGATAATTACTGCCAAATCGGAGCTAATTCCAATATCCAGAGCAACTTCTGCAGCTACCAATGCTGCAATTGCGGCAGCTGCTGTATTCACAGCAGTGTTGCCCGTTAGAATTACCGATAGCAGTAATCTCGGTTTTTCCATCAATTTTGCTGCACGTCTGGAGCGGGGATCAGATGATTCCCGCATCCTGTCCAGAACACTGCGGCTTAAGGAATAATATGCGCTTTCAACACTTGAGAAAAACGCAGATAGCACCAGCAGAAGAAAAACCACTGCCAGTTTTATCCATAACTCAGTATCCAATGCCTTACCGTAATAACACAGCTCTCAGTTCTTTCTCCCCACGATCCATTATGGCTCGCAGCGAGACATCGTCATCATGTGTCCAACCGCACAAATGGAGAAATCCATGAACGGCTAAACGTAATATCTCAGTTTCTGTTTCTTCTTTTCCCTCTTTCGCCTGTATATCAGCCCTGTCTTTACTGATGTAAATGTCACCTTCAATAGGATTTTCGTTTACATCTGCCAGATTAAAAGACAGCACATCAGTCGGTTGATCTTTTCTCTTGAAATCTCTGTTAAGATTTTGGAGGTAGTCATTATTTGTAATAACCACGTTGACCGCCTTAACCTCCCGATTCTCAGTTCCAGCTATACTTTCAATCGCTGTGATAATTCTCTCGGCAAGTAATTTTGAGCCACCCGCCACTGTAAAAACAACAGTTTTTGTGTCTTTAGAAAACTCCTCCGTTCCAACAGAATTATCTCCAATACTATCCACCTTGGCTTTCAACCTGCTCTACATTTCTTCTCTTGCTTTCTTCATCTCCATTGTCAGGAACATCAGGTGTTCTCTCCTGATCCGGATACTTTATCCTTTGATGGTGAATACCTGCCAATACTTGTACGAATGATTTCCGAATCTGTCCTATTTCTTTCATGGTTAAGGGACACTCCTCGAAAGCCCCCTCGGCAATTCTCTTTCTGATCAGATTATCTACTACTGAAGAAAGTTCTTCATTATTATCTATCTCAATCGTGCGAGTTGCAGCCTCTACAACATCGGCAAGCATCAAAATTCCGGTTTCCCTGCTCTGAGGATTCGGACCAGGATATAAATACAATTCAGGATTAACGTCTCTGCCAATCTCATCAATTGCCTTCGAGTAGAAATATGCAATTCTTGTTCTTCCATGGTGTTCACCAATAAATGCTGTCACTTGAGGAGGTAGACCATGTTTTTCGGCAAGTTTAAGCCCTCGTATCACATGATGGATTACTATCTCCGCCGACTTCGAAGGGGGAAGTTGATCATGAGGATTTTCACTCCCGGCTTCCTGATTCTCGATGAAATAGTCTCTGTTATCCATTTTTCCGATATCATGGTAATATGCTCCGGCTCGAGTAAGAAGAGCATTCGCACCAATTGCACGGGCTGCAGTTTCTGCAAGACTACCCACCATTATGCTATGATGATAAGTACCCGGAGACTTAATTGCAAGCTCTCTTAACAACGGACGATTGAGATCCACCAATTCGAGTAAGGATAAATCAGTTGTTATCTTGAAAAACTTCTCAAAAATAAATACCAGCCCCAAAACGAGTATAGGTGAAAACACCGAATTCACACAGGCAATCAGCAAATCAAGCCATATCTTAGCATCGACAGTATATCTGATAAAATGAAACGCCGCCACCATCGGAATAAATGTGGCAGCAAGATATATTGTAACCCGCATTACATCACCGCGAGTTGTAACATGACGTATAGCTCTGACTGATATACTGCCAATCGCAATTATGCTAAACGTCACAGGGTAATGATTGCCATGAAGTAGCCCTGATATTAAAGCCATTACCACAACACCAGCAAGAGCGATCCCATGATCTATTAAAATTCCAAGCAGCATCGCCAGAACTGCCGCGAGAAACAGGTAGTTGGAAAGCTCATATTGAATTGGCACATAAACTTCATAGAGATGCACAAGACCGAGAATAATGACAACCAGGATCATTAGTTTCCAATCTAACCAGACCTTCCTGCGAACAAGATAGATATAAGACCAGAAAAATCCAATTACAAGACCCACTAAAATAAATTGCCCGATAGCTTGAAGCGGTACTGTCGGCCCCCCACGTTCAAGTTCACGTTCAGCGCGAATTGTTGCAAGTGAATTTAGTTTTAAGACATGTTCTTGATTAACCCGAATATTTCGATCGATGATTAATTCATCTTTTTTCACAAATCCGGACGCCGTGGGAACCTTGTTAACTGCTAGTTCTCGTCGCCTTAGAGTCTCAGCTGAATCAAATATAATATTCGATGAGATGAACGGTTGCAGCATTTCATAAGCTGCGCTTATCGCCCCATCCGGGAATGAGTTTATGGAAATCTTTTCCGGAAGTAGTATTGAAATCCTCTCAAGAGCCTCATTTGGTGTTAATAAACGAGCGAGGTCAACATTATCCTCAACTCCCTTGTATCGAACAACCAACTTATCGGATTCGTGAGTTAATTGTGATTTTGGGACATTAATAATACCCTGACCATAAACATCACGCAGTATGCCTTCAAGAACAATTTCAAAAAATCTAAAGTATAAATTTGGCTCCTTATCTCTGTCAAACAGGAAGAGGGCGGTCAGGAAATCCCAGCTTTCGCTGCTCAGCCTAAACCCGAATCTGCCAAATATCCCATTAATCCCGTCTTTATAGATAATGTAATCTTCTGACGTAATTGGAGGAACAGAATCTTCACCAGCATACATTTTCGCCAGATAGAATTCATCCGATAGATTGGCGAATACTTTATGAGTTTCAGCTGCGAATGTAAGGATTTCCCGCCGGTACATATCTCCGACAGAATCAACCTTAATTACTACTGGTAAAACGCTCTGTGCTGCTTCGCGTCTCTCTGATTCCAAATCCTCAGGGAGCTTTAATACTTCAAAATCAAATGGCGCAATAATCTTAGTTTGAGAAATGCTTCCTTCAGCTAAATGTGCAAACTCAGGAGATTTTCCTCGAGGTGCAAGAAGTGTCAGAAGTATAACGAGTGCAAGACCCGAAATCCAATGCCACCAGTGTATTGGTGTTCTTGAATTTGTTTTAGAAGAATTAATGTCTATGCTGTCTTCACTCACTTTCAGGTACCTTTGCCTTATAAGCTCTGAGAATATCGGCAACTAATTTATGCCGCACGACATCACCTTCATTGAATTCAATAAAGCCTATCCCATTAATCCCGGTTAAGATGTTTCGTGCTTCGTCTAATCCGGATAGTGTCGAATTCGGCAAATCAACCTGACTCAGGTCTCCGGTTAATACCGCCCTGGATTCGACTCCAAGACGCGTTAGGAACATCTTCATCTGTCCCGATGTCGTGTTTTGTGCTTCATCAAGTATGACAAATGCACGATTCAGTGTTCGACCACGCATATACGCTAACGGTGCTATTTCTATGTGTCCTCTGTCGATCAACCTCCTCACCTGTTCGCGTGAAATCATCTCATCGAGAGCATCGTAAAGAGGTCGAAAATAAGGATCAACCTTCTCGAGAATGTCTCCCGGCAAATATCCAAGAGTTTCCCCGGATTCAACAACAGGTCGGACAAGAATTATTTTCTCAATCAATTTTCGCTGAAAACGGTCAACAGCCATTGCAACGGCAAGATAGGTTTTTCCGGTTCCGGCAGGACCGGTAGAAAATACAATTGGATTCTTCTCCATTGCACGAATATACCATGCCTGGTGTTTTCCGCGGGTGCGGATTGCTCCTCGGGGAACATCCAGAGTAAGAGATTTTTCCTTTCCCGAATCCTTAATATCCGGTCCAGCGTGAACTCCAGCAAGACGCAGAACAGTATCAATGTCCTCAATCGTCACCTGCTTTCGATCTTTGTACATTGCCGCTAAATCGAGAAAGACCCTTTTTATCTTTTCAGCTTCTTCGACCGGACCTTGAATGATTAGCTTCCCCCCACGAACAGTAATCTGGGACTGGAAATGCGTTTCAAGATATCGAAGGTTTGAATCACCAACTCCTAAGAGCCGGGGAAAAATGTCATTCTCAATAATGAAATCTATCTGATCGATCAGTCTTTCCGGTTAATATCCATAAAAAAGTGCCCCTATTCGCTGAAATTTCAGCAAATAAGGGCATACTATATCCTTCATCGCTCCTGACCGGGAACGTGGTAAATTGCAGTCCCCCCTTTTCCGCAATAGATACTAAGAATTCTTAAAAAAACTAATTCCTCGGAATTGATAGAATCTGTTCCGGATAAATCAGGTTCGGGTCCTGAATGAATCCATCTGTTTTGTTCGCCTGATATATCTTCGTCCACTTGAACGGATCACCATAAACCTGTGCATAACCAGCTATTTTGGAAAGGTACTCACCTCGTGCAACTAAATGATCATCCCGACCAAGTTGTCTGGGAATGATAAGATGTTGATCCGGATAGATCAAATCTGGATCTTTAATCGTCTCTCTGTTTGCACTGTAAATGCGCATCCACTTCCATGGATCATTGAAAATTGCCTTCTTACCTGAAATCCGCCAGAGAAAATCACCCCTAACGACTGTATAACTGTCATTCTTTGGTTTGGGCAGGGCTTTTCTCAACCTTTCAATTCTGCCATCCAACTCGGAAAGCTGATCTTTAGGAGCTCGGATTTGGGCAGCAGGAGCCTGTGACAGCTCTGAAATTCTTTCACTTAACTCATCCAACTCATCAGCTCGTTCTAATAACCTGTCGGGACTGAGTCTTTCGAGTTTACTTACACGGTTATCAACAGCTGCTATTTCGCTGAGATACTGCTCATACTCGGCACGTGTAATTCCGAGTTCTGCAAAAATCTCATTCCATGTATTGTCTATCTGCTGATTCACCTCAGCTAATTGATTTCTGAGGTCTTCAATGATCTTGTTTTCTTCAGCAATAGATCCGTTTGCTTTCGCTTCACGATCCTGATAGGACTTTAATTGAGTCAGATACTCGTCATATGTCATCCGGTCAGCCGCAACACTCGGCGAACTGATAGATAATAACAAGACGATCGTCAGAATCAACGCAATTAGTCCAGTACGTATCTGCATTCCTTCCTCCGTTATTATCACCGGTTATTGACCTTTTACTGTTTTCAGATCATCTTCTGCTGCAGCCAGCTCTTTCTTCTTTGCATCTAATTCCTTTTCCAGAGTTTTTCTGGTCGATTTGACATCATCGAGTTCTTTTTCCGAAGAAATCGCAGCTTCCTTTCCTTCCTGGAGGCTATCAATATCCTTCTGACTCGCATATTTCGTGCATCCACCAACGAAAAGCAAGCAAAAGATAAAAAGTAATGCCAATGATGCAGAAGTGATTCTTCTGTAAATTGTCACATGCCCTCCGGCATTTACATTCGTTGAACTTATTTCCAATCCTTTCAAAACTAATAAATCCCTACCCGGTTGTCAAGTCTTCTCAGTTGTTTCAATAAGTTTAAGCCCAAGCTCTGTTAGTTGAGCTTCATCTACACCTGATGGTGCTCCATCCATTAACGAGGCAGCAAGATTTGTTTTTGGGAAAGCGATTACATCCCTGATAGAATCCTCACCCGCTAATAACATAACAATCCGGTCAAATCCAAGTGCGATTCCGCCATGAGGAGGAGCTCCATAACTTAGAGCTTCAAGCAGGAATCCAAAACGACGCTTTGCTTCTGCTGAATCAATCCCAATTACATTCAAGACCTTTTCCTGTAACTCAGGATTGTGTATTCGAATACTTCCCGATGCAATCTCCACACCGTTAAGTACAATATCATAAGCTCTGCTCTTTACTTTCAATGGTTCAGATTCCAGTAGTTGAATATCTTCATCTACTGGAGAAGTAAATGGATGATGAACTGCAGTCAGTCCTTCTCCGTCTGAAACCTCCTCAAAAAGCGGTGGTGTTACAACCCAGCAAAATGAGTACTCTCCTTCCGGGATTAAATCCCATTCTGCAGCAAATAACCTCCTCAGTTTTCCCATCGCTGTCAAAACTAAACCCGCCTCTCCGGCTGCAAACATCATCAAGTCGCCTACTTCAGCACCTAAACTTTCCCGGAGAGACTGCTGTTGATCCTCTGAGAACAACTTTCCGATTATCCCTGTTAATCCCTGCTCAGTCACAGGAACAGAAAGTAAACCGGCAAGTCCAACATCTCGAGCAGCTACTTCCAGCTTTTCACGTTGCTTTCGCGATAAGGCTCCCTTTCCTTTCCCACACATTCCGATTACACAACCACCCTTCTTAACCGTGGATGCAAATGCCTTAAAATCCGAATTGATAAAATGCTCTTCAGCCCTGCACAATTTCATTTCAAATCGCATATCCGGGGCATCACTGCCATATTGTTCAATCGCATCAATATAGCTGATTCGTTGAAATTCGGATTTGATTTCAACTCCAATTGTCTCATTCACAATCCGAATCATCATCGCTTCCGAATGCAAATAAATGTCCTCTTCATTGACAAAAGACATTTCAAGGTCAATTTGAGTAAACTCAGGTTGTCTGTCTCTCCTTAGATCTTCATCTCGAAAACAGCGCGAAATTTGGAAATACTTATCCAAACCACCAACCATTAAAGCCTGTTTATATATCTGAGGTGACTGAGGGAGAGAGTAGAATTCTCCCTTGTGAATACGGCTTGGAACAATAAAATCTCGCGCGCCCTCTGGTGTACTCCGAATTAGAAACGGAGTCTCAACCTCGAGAAAACCATTTTCCTCGTGAAATCTTCTCGTCGCCTGCAGGGCTTTGTGTCTTAACTCAAGGTTTCTAATCATATTTGGTCGACGCAAATCAAGGTATCTGTATCTCAATCGCAGCTCTTCACCCAAAGCATCTTTATCCTCAACTCCCAATGGTGGCAGCTTTGAAGGGCTAAGAACTTCAATTTCATCCGCAAGAACTTCGATCTCTCCGGTTTTCATTGCCTTATTAAGCATGTCATCCGGTCGACGTCTCACCTGACCTGCTATCCTGATAACATCTTCGTTGCCAAGAGTTTTCAGCTTCTTTGCCATTTCCGTTCCGGGATCGGCAACAACCTGAGTTTTTCCGGTTCTGTCTCGAATTACGAGAAACTGCAATTCCCCGATATCCCTAACTCTCGCAACCCAACCCGAAAGCACTACCGACAATCCGACATTCCCACCATTCAATTCTCCACAGGTGTGAGTCCTGAATGTACCACTGTTTGGAGATTCCTTTTCCATTTTTATTTTCTTGTCTACTTTAGTTAGTGTTCCAAATCCGGTTGTTTCTTATTTGTGAATTCAAGCATATCGGTTGGTCAGCCTGATAAAAAAGCGGGATTGAACAACTCAATCCCGCTTTTCACAATTATGAAAAACAATCAGGTTTTTTAAGCTTTGTTATTCAAATACGTAAGTTGCTCCTGCGGTCACGTTTCCGGCTTTCGGATCTATCTCTTCAAATCTCCAGCTTGAGATAACATTTTTGATACATCTCTCAACATCCGCGCCAAGTCGGTTTCCATACCAATCGGTACGACGGAAACGAACTGCGATGACTTCACCGGCAGGATTGATCGTGAATTCAACAGGAACTCGTCCACGGAGACTTGAGTCTCTACGTTTTAACGTCCAATAACAATACTGAACTTGATTCTTGTTTTTCATCACGATTTCTGAAATCGCTGATTGACTGCGTTGTTTAACCTTGGAACCTCTACCCCTTGCAGTGATTGTACTGCGATTAAGGTCAACAGATGTTTCCTTAAACATCATGTCCCCCTCTTCGATAGAGAGTTTCTTCAGTTCTCCAATGTCAATATCACCAACGTCATCGGAGACAGCTCCGCGACCTCGTGCTTTCCTGACCTTAGCGCGTGTATCGGAATCACCAACGATACCGACCATTTTCTTAACGTCGTAACCTTCAACAGAACCTGAAGATAGTCCAAGTGCTTCTGCAGCAGCTGCTCCACCCCTCGATTTTCGGCCTCCCGAGGCTGTGGGACCTGCAAGTATTTTCATTCGCTGCGCAGCTGCACGTACCTTTTCTCTTCTGGCTTCCTGAGTGTTTTGACGTCTCGCACGCTTTTGTTGCCGGTCTTCACGCTTGGATTCTTCTGACACTGCAGCAACAACTTCTTCTTCGCCAGCTTCCAATTCCTCTATTTCAGGAACTTCTGCCTTTGTGTCCTCTGCAAGTTCCTCTTCACCTTCTCCTCCAGTGGTTGTACTTTCAGTAGCCACCACCGGTGTTGTGCGAACTGGAACCCGGTAAATAACTTGTGTATAGCGCTTTATATCTTCAGCGCTCAACGATGCGAACTCCCTACCGGACATAAAGGAGAAAAAGCTGATCATAAAAATAAGGCAGAACACACATATCCCAAAGAAATCTCTATCGAGATCCCTGAAGAAATGTCGTTCATACTCTTTCGGAAATGTCATTACCTGGGCCACTTACCTTACCTCAGGTTTTTTCTTTTATCACAACGAAATCGATTGTCACATACTCTGCCTGCCCACAGGTATTTATTACCTTAAGCAACCAGTCATACGTCACATTCTTATCGCATTGAATTGTAATTTCACCGCGGAATTGCCCAATCCTATCGCGCAAATCCTTGTTCTCAACCAGATATTTTTCCAATCCCGGTAATACTACATTATCAGGATTCATTAGCTCATTCTGGTCGGAAATGATCCTTGGATCAACCTCCATATCCTCCATGACACCACTGGTGGAAACCAGGATTGCCAAAGCCTTCTTAGGCGTCTTTTCCTGGATTGAATACGGTAAATCAAGGAAGGGTGAAGGTTTAATTAATCCACCGCTGGTTGACATCGACTTAAGCAGGAATAATAGAATAATTGTCATCATATCCATCATGGAATTGAGTGACAATGTCCCTTCCTCTTTTCGTCGATTCTTCTTTCCTTTTGAAGGCGCGAAAGCCATTTTATCTCCCTAACGAAACCAAGAGCATGAAAATCTCAAGTATCTCTCGAACGAATTATTGAATCTGATGACTATTCTGAAGTATTCTAACCAGAAAGCCATCGTTACTGGAACTGCTTCAATAAAGTGACCGGGAAAAGTGGTTTCATTGCTTTACCGTCTACGTAAAATTTACAGGCATCCATCGCTCTGATGATCGTTTGAAAAGGAATCCCACCATCTGCAGCAATTGAGACTTCTTCACCATCACTAAAACGGTATTTAGGTATGGTTTTCATTTCTCCGCTCCGCTCGTCCATAACCGTCGAAGTGCCAATTGGCTCTCCGACTTCGCGTTGCTTGATCGCTATTAGACTGTCCTTTAAAGCTTCCCAATCGTGAGTACCACCGTTAGAAGGGATTTCAAAGAAATTGGGACCCAAATCAACAGACTGGTAAATACTAACCTGAATACTCTCAGGTTGAATATTTAAAAGCAGGTTGAGCTTTTCGATAGATTCTTCAGGAGGATCGGTAGTTGCTCCACCTCCGGAAGTTGATGTTTCTGCAGGCGGTAAATACTCCAAAAGCGAAAGTTCCGTTAATCGAGCTGCAGATAGCAACATCGGAATCAGAACAACCATCAGATTCATAATAGGCGTAATATTCGGCTCAATGCTTTCAGGCGCCCGTTTCTTCTTATCTGAAGGTTTAAATGCCACTATTTACCCCTGGTCATCAGGTGAATAAGCTTTACTGAGTGCTCATCAATATCATCAACGATATCGTTCGCTTTGGTGTTGATAACCGTGTACGCAATCAAAGAAGGAATCGCTACCAACAATCCCCACATAGTTGTGAGCATCGCGACCGCAATACCTTGCGTCAGAGCTTCCTGACCGGCACCAGCAGCACCTGCAGCTTCGAATGAGACAATCAGACCAAAAATTGTTCCAAGCAAACCTGTCAGCGTGGCAATGTTACCAATCACCGCAAGATAACCTGTTCGCTTGCTTAATTTGGGAATTATCTCAAGCGTTGCCTCATCAACAGCATTCTGTACAGCCCTGAAGTCGATAAAATCTCGACCCTTTGCTTCCTTAACTGCTGCGAGCACAACAAGTGGCAAAGCCTTTTGACCTGCAGAACGGCAAAGCTCAATAGCTTTATCGTAATTATCCTTCAGGACAAGTTCCCGGATCTTCGCCATGAATCGCGAGGCACTTACGTTTGAGCGGACATAAATAAATATTGCCCGTTCAAGCGCGATTGCCAGCATAACTGCACCGAAGATTAGAATAATCCACATGAACTGCCAGCCAGGCTGAGCAGTATTAAAAGCGTGGAAGAACTTGGAAAAGACGGACATAAGCCTCGTTCTCCATCATTTCAGTTTTTTATTGAATTTGCAGCGTTTCGACCGAAGTTCCCACGCTGGATAAAATTGTCTGTTAAGGGTATTTTAATATATTAGCGATTCCGCTCTCGAGCAAGCATCTTTTTCGGTTCTTTTATCTTAGTTGGTTTCATTTTGCTCAAATCAGGGCGAATCAGCGTTGTTTCTTCCTGTTGCATGCGTTTAAGAGGGCTTTTTATGGCAACTCTCTCGATTTCTGGTTTCTGACGTTGGATCGTTACTACCACAGTAGGTAGCTCCGGCGCAACTTCAATGAGAATTTCCTGCAGCATCAGCACTTCACCTTCATCGACTGTTTCTTCTGCTTGATTAGCGTTCTCCTGTGAAAAAGAAACCGAAGCTAAGCCAAAACACAAAATGATTGTCAATAAATAAAATAATGTTCTCATGCTCTTTCCTTATCGAAGTTTATTCTTTTCAACAGTACGCAGTCGATACATCTCAGATTCGGTTGGCTCTGCAATACTCATCTGTTTAAGTGCGCGTTGCCGTTCCTTTTCCTTATCACCAATCAGATCCAACTGTTGACCAATATCAGCAATGCTCTCAAAAATCATTCCAGCAGTCAAGCCGTGTCCGGTTTCATCAACATCCGAAACACCAACTGCTATTACATTCATACCATCAACTAAATACTGGCTGATATCAAACATATCAACCCTGTCGAAATCTATTTCGTCCCTGTTGTCAGCGGCAATATATATACCATTGATAAACAGGTTAAAATCGTCGTCAGCCGTTATCCAAATTTGGCTCGAGGTCGGTTTGGCACCAAGGTAGAACTCCTTGCGAAAATATCGCCTCGTTGAAGTTTCATCACTACCGATCCAGTCTTGCCATGCTAATTCTGCTGATTCAAGCGCTTGTTGCTGTTCGAGAGTTGTAAATGACTCGCCCTCCTCATCCAGCATTTGCAGGAAATCATCCTCTTCACCACCCTGTAAACCGTTTGCTGAATCCGGAAGTGTATCGCTTTCGGCTATTAACTCAAACCAGATGGGTTGTGCACCAAGACTGTCTAACATCCCTAATTCCGTTCCAATTGGCAAAGAAGTAAGAACAGCATTTCCCCAGTCATCTCCGGAGAAACCCATCGCTTCAAATCCACGCACATATTCATTCCATGCACGCCAGTTCGTATTGGTGATCTCTGTTGTACGTTCCGGGCGGATACCGAAAGCCGATGCGAATTCTCCGGGATTTTCCCGTACTGCTATACGCATTAGGTCGACACTGGCATCTCCGAAGATATCGTAATCGGTTTTTAATCTGATACCCTCGGTTAGAAGTTCTAGATCATAATCTGAAAGATAAGCTGAAATATCATCAAATGCGAGTGAAGCATCATCCCAGATATAATCTTGAGTATCATTATAATTCACTGAATATTGTTCAAGACGATCGGTTGCCTGAACAGAATAGTCCTTGATCTTGTTATGCTGATCAATTACGAACTGCATAATTCGATCGTAAACTCCTTCACCAAATCCATATGGAAGTTCATATGTTACAACGGTATCCATCACACTTGCGAAGGCGAATATGTTGTCTTGAATAAAGATATTAAAATAATCGTACTGATACTGAATTAATGTCCCCATTTCTTCAGGGTATAATCCATCCGGAGATTGCGCATCTTCACCTCTCGGCAGCATTTCGTCATAATGACCGGTATACCTGTTTATACGATCAATTGTGAGATTAATCTGTTCATCATATTGATCAACTAATACTTCCATGACATTGTGACATACCAGGCGAACTTTGTCATTATATTCATCACCAAGTTCGTATTTGACCGCCTG
The DNA here is from genome assembly GCA_964387885.1 of uncultured bacterium. GTDB lineage: Bacteria > Electryoneota > AABM5-125-24 > Hatepunaeales > Hatepunaeaceae > JABGPL01. The sequence goes on from CAYLYZ010000018.1 coordinate 20,717, forward strand.
TATATTTGCCTGTAAAAATAATCCGCATAGTTCCTGAGCCATCGGAACGATTGTGCTGTTCAAAATCTCCTCGCGAAACAGCATATTGATTTCTTCATCGTCCTCAGTACCTCTGATGAGAAGGTTTTCATCCCAGAGACGAGTTAAATACTCACCTCTATTGAAAGCCAAATCAGGGATTCTGACTTTTGATACCTCAATAACATCATTTGCTATTGTAAGTGATGAATCTATCTCGGTCAGCGTTAAGCCGAAAATTCTCTGTTGAGAAAGCGAGTCTGAAAGCCCTTCAGCATCCTCTCGCTGCATTGTGGCTATAGTTTCAGTTATTGAATCGTAATCATTTTGTACGTTAACGCGCTCAGTATGTAATTGATCAATAATCGAATTAAGGTTCACAATAGCTGACTCATAAGTAGCTGACGCCACAGCACTTAGTAAAATAGACTTGTCAACTAACTCTGAAGTTGCCTGAAGACGTTGATCTTGAGCAGTGTATTCGGGAAATTCCTGCTCATAAGTTGCGCGCGCCAGTTCATCATCGAGAAGACCCATAAGATAAAAGCCTTTATAGCCTTCCTTTTGACCTAATGAAAGAAGTTTCTGGTATTTTTCTGTCAGGTCATTCCGCATGGCTATCTTCTCTTGCTCAGTTGCGTTTATAGCTGATGTGGGAAGCCTGAATTGGATTTCATCATAATCAGCATGTTCCCATTCCAAAACCTGGATTAGAGCTTGAGAGGCATATTTAGGACTTCCGGGTAAACCTCTGTTTATCATTCTGTCATGGGCGGTGACAGTTCTATTAAACTCTCTTGAAGCCTGCGCTACATTACCCTGTTCAAGGAAGTACTTACCACGTTCAAAATTCGCTTGTATTGTGCGAGGATTGTTTGGGAATTTTGCAGAAAATCTTTGATATATCTCATTTGCCTTATCCACATCTCCCAGACTCAAATAGTGTTCAGCATTCTCAAACAGATAGATATGTGCATCATCATCTGTAGGGAAAAGTGAAACGAACAGCTCGTTGACCCTTATTACACCTTCGTGATCCTCAATAGAAGCGTAATTAGCACTGGCATTCGCCAATGCACCTTTTGTAAGGTCAGATTCAGGATAATTATTGGCAAGATTTTCAAACATTTCAGCTGACGCACTAAGGTCAGCAATTTCAGTTTGAAGATCATAACCTGCATTGTACAGTGCCTTGGGAGCATACTCTGAAGCAGGATATCTATCAACAATCATGAGGAAGACGTCTCTCGCCTCGTCCCAAGCCTCACCTAACCTGTATTCAAGCCCTGCCTGGAACAATGAACGGTCTGCATATTCATAATCCGGTGTTTCGATAGCAACGCGTTTGAATCTCTCTGCAGCTTCCAGATGGTTATCACTGGTCTTCAGATCTTTTGCACCGAGGAATAATGATTCAGCTTTTCTAGTAGACAGGGATGTTTTTAATTCCTCATCAACATCTGCCATCTGAACCATTGCGTGAACTTCCTCGACTTTATCATATTCCTTGCTCTGGAAGTGCCCCTCTAAAACTAATTGATAGGCTTTGCCAACATGCTCGCTACCCGGGAAATCATTTATCAACGAATAGGCATATACCCTTGATTCAGCAAACTGATTATGTTCAAAAAGCATATCCGATGCTCTAAGGAGCATATCCGGGCATAAGTTTGAGGTCGGGAATAACTCGATGAATTTATCGTAAGCTGCAAGCAGCAGTCTCTGTGAATTCAGCAACTCAGTTGGGGAAATCACCTCTGTTGTGTCAACGGGTACCGATTCATCAGTAACTGAATCAGGTTCTGTGGTCGCTTCGAGAGGTGACATTATGTCTCCGTCATCTGACACATAAATCCTGCCTGATTCTTCCCGCTTGACAAAATTTTGTGCAAGTGCAACAACACGACCAGCTGCTATTTCTCGATATGTTGTGTCATCATAAGCCGTTGCAATCTGCCAATACTCACGCATTGCAAGCATTGGTTCATTAAGCCGGTTTTCTAAAACGGAAGCAAGTTTATAAAGTATCTTGTATGCATTTGGACCTTCTGGCCAGAACCGTAGATACTCCCTGCTATATTTAACGTATTCTTTATATTTTTCCCGATCACGAGTATCTGTTGCCTGAACCAGCAACTCATCAATAATCATATCGAGAGTTTTCTCAAGCAGTGGGATAACCTTCTTTCGAGTGGCTGGATCCTCATTTAATCTCCACCACTCAGAATCAGGATTATAAGATGTGAAGAAATTGATTTTCTCAATCTGTGCCTGCTCGACATCAAAAATATTTCCTTCCTGATAAAGGTCAACAATTTTTGCCTGAACTTCAGGAGCACGGTCATTGATCGGGAAAATCTCTAGGAATTTGTAATATGTTTCAGCAGCCATCATATATCGACCAAGCTGCTTATTGAAAATATCTCCGAGCTGCATCATTACATCTGCACCATACCGTTCCTTCCGAACTGGATTGTTATCCAACCATATTGCGAGATTATCAACACCCGCTCCATCCCATTCTGCAGGATCAATTGCGTAGCAGATTCCAAGATAATTGACTGACTCGTTAGCAATATCCAGCAAAGTACCTTCATCGAGACCACCTTCTTCACCGCTGAATGAGATATCGAGAACACTGGCAAAATATTCAACAGCCATAGGGAGATCACTCATTCGATAATATGTCCAGCCAAGTTTGTACAGAGCTTCCTGATAATACTTTGATTCCGGGAATTTCTGCAAAATCTGGTTGAAGGCCAACGCTGCACTTTCAAGGTCATTTATCGGAGGTTGGAAATAATAATCTCCAATACGGCGTAACGAGTTCAGAACATAATTACTTTCTGGATAAATTGAAATGAGAGTTTCGAAAATTCTGTTGGCATTAGTTCTGTCAATTTCCCTCGGACTCTCGGAAGTTAATACTCCGATGTTGTATAACGCATCATCAGCATACTCACTCGTCGGGTATTCGTCGACAACCTTCTGATACATTACCATAATTCGAGAGTAATCCGGTTCTGGCGGTACAAGTCTACCTGCTGCTGCAGGATCAGTCTCAGCCAGCCTGTTCATTTCATCAATGTAATTCCCGGTCTCCTCGAGGAATCGGTCGTATTCTTCCTGATAGGAGAGTTCAGTGAACCTGAAATATAATCCGGCAATAGCATCTCTTCTTGCTGGATCAGTTAGATTTTCCTCATTAGAGGTTTGCTCCCTGAGAATCTCAAGCCCTTTTTGTATCAATTCACGTCGATAGTCCTTAATTTCCTGACTAATATCTTCCCGCTCAACACTTCGCTCAAGCAGCATTGCCTCAATTTCCTCAATGCCAGGTTCTGCAGGTTGTTCAACTGTTTCCTCGGTTGATTCTTCAACTTCTGTATCCTGCTCATCGGTTTCAGCACTATCATCAGTTTGTTCTTCTACTTCAGTGGATTGTTCGGGACTATCCTCAGATTCTTCAACGACCTCATCTTCTTTTTCATCGTCGTTTGCGGGTGGATCGTCTACAGTTTCAATCGGTTGATCATTGGTTTCCGTAACAGATTCAACCGCTTCTTCTTCCTGCTGATCGGACTCCTCAGTGGAAATTTTATTTTCAACCGAATCCATTACAGATAACAATTGCTCTCTTAGAGACGCGTAAGTGTCACCACCTTCATCATCCTCATTCGGAATTTCCCCGCCTGTAATTGCTGAAAGTTCACCAAGAGCTCGGATTACAAGCTCACCTTCTGACATGAACTCTCCATACGGTTCACTCGCGGGATTGTTCACCAGCTCGAGCCATCTGTCACGATCCTCAGCCGGAATGAAGCTCAAACCGGATAGTAGAGGCGATTCTGTATCTGATGAGGTTTGATTTTGCGCAACACCTTCCTGATCAGCTGGCTGGGTATAGCCAGGAGCACTCACTGAAAACAACCAGATAAACAATAAGCCGCTGGCAAGAAGGAAATTTCGCCCGGTTAACTTAATTTTCATGGTTGATTCGACTCCTGGTTCTGGGTGCTCTCTGAATCCACTTCTGGTTCAGTATCGGAATTAACAGGTGGTTCAGTATCAGTTTCTGTGGGTGTTTCTCCACCCTGTTCAACTTGTGGTTCGGTTTCTGTTTCTGCTGGAGGTTCGGCACCTTGCTCAGCAGGTGCTTCAGTATCAGTTCCCGCCGGAGTTTCAGTATTCTGTTCTGCTGGTGGTTCGGTTTCCGGTTCTGTTGGTGTTTCTTCAGGTGGTTCGGTTTCCGAATCTTCTAGTGTTTCCTCGCCTTGCTCTGCAGGTGCTTCAGTATCTTCTTCAGTAGGTGTTTCGGTTTCTGGTCCGGTTTCTATTTCACCTGCTGGTTCAACAGGAGTTTCAGCATCGAGGTCTATCGGCATCTCGTCTTCAACTGACTCGTTCTCGTCAACTGCAGCCTCTTCCGGTGAAATAGTCGGTTCCCACATTTGCACAGGCGGCGCGAAATATCGTTCTTCCTCGGTAGAAACCTCAGTGACAAAGACTGTTGCCTGTTCTTCCTCCATTTCGGCGATCCGACGTCTGGATGAAAGCACAATATTCAGCTGCTGAATATACTGATCTAGTTCCTGTAACTGCTGCTCTCGGGCATGATAATCTTCAAAATCAAGCCCACCATAAATACTACGTTTTACAGCAAAACGACTCCAACTGTCTAGATTGCTCGCAATATCCAGCTCTTTTGAAGTATTTATGCTGAAGTTCATAACAGCCAATTCATCAGTAAGATTCTTCAGTTCAAGCTCAAGTCCTGTCATATCGATTATCAACTTCGGATCATCTACTCGTCTGGCTTGTTCACTTAAATCGTTGATGATAGTTATTGAATTATCAAGGGCTGAGGATTCAGCCGCGAATCGCTGGTTCAACAATTCTTGCTGGGTTTCCGCATATTCCTCTTCAGCTTCATGTTGAATTAATGTTCTCCGATTAATTTCAAATTGAATACCGGTATTTATCCGATAAAGAAGGTCTTCAATTTCTGATAATCTGTATGAATAGCTCTCTGAGAATTTTCTTTCCGATCGTGTTTCAGAATTAGACAATTCCGATATGAGATCTCTTGATTCTTCGTGAGCCTTTAAAATTTCTCTAAGCCTGTTCCTTTCTAAAACAAGTTCTTTTATCTTCGGTCGTGACTTTGAGCTCTCATAAATGGCAATCTTTTCTTCCAACTGATCTATGGTTCGTTGCAGCGTCAGATATTGAGGGAAGAGTTGCCGTTGATTGTTAATGAAAACCTCGATTTCAAGAGGAATTGCATCCTTCTTAAGTTTCCTGACCGTCTCCTTCTCAAGATTAATCGCTTGATATTCCCTGTAAATACGCGCTGCATCCATGAGCTCTTCATACTTAATATGCGCCAAAGAATCCATTTCAAGTGTCTCCGCGCATGCACCAATGATTGCAGCTGCTTCACTTAAATAGTGGCTTGAAGTGTAGGTGTTAAAGAAATATTGCCCGACAAGTAGAGAATTCTCAAAATCTCCCAGTCGGAAAAGTGCCCATACGATACTGATGTCAGCTTCTTCTTTCAGATAATCTAATTCCCGGACTTCAATAAATCGCTCAAGGGAAGTTTTGAAATCCTCCTTCATAAAGGCGACATAACCAAGTTTTAACAACACCTGATCATTAACCTCTGGAGAAATCAAGGCTCGATTAAGTTCCTCCTCAAGCAAAAGGGTGAACCGGGTTTCTGCCTCGTCAAATTGCTCTAAGACAAGGTAGCACTCAGCAACATGTAGTTGTGCTTGTTCATATCTGTCCTCATAAGGTGGAATTTGATCGAACAAAACCAGTGCATTCTCGGCATCTCCCATGAACATCAGATACCGCGCAGCGAGATCGGTTGTCTGCCAATACTGATCATCCTGAAGATTTCCGAACAGATCCTGATTCAACGTCGATAATTCAAGGACCTTTGTGGCATCCCCTCTGTCACCAAATATTGAGATCAGTCGTTCCAGACTGATACGACGATGTTCATTATTATCATCTGAGAACACATTCTCTTCATATATCTCTATTGTCCGGAGATACATCCTTAGAGCAAAATATGACTCAGCAAGATAGAATTTCACATCTTCAAGATATCGGTAATCGTATGAATCAATAACTTCGGTTAACCGCAATACCGCATCAGAGTATTCCCGTCTCTTGTAAGATTCAAGAGCGGTCTCCAAATCAAAACGGAACATACGGTGAAGTTGAGTGGGGTTTGAGGACTTGATCAACCTGTCTTTGATCAAGCGGGCCTGGAGGAATTTATGGTTAAATTCGTCCCGACGATACTGCTCCCAAGCTTTATACTTGAATCGCTGCGGAGCATCGCTGATATTGTCGGGCATCCTGTAAGAAGACTCATCAAATCCAGTTAATTCAGGTGGATTGAAAGCCTGATTGACAGACCTTGGATCTTTTCGTTGGCGTTTGGCGACCTCAAAATTGATACCATCAAACATCCATTTCAGAAATGACTCCCGAACAGTCATTTCCGCCGAAAAGGAAACTTCACGCTTCAGGAAGAAATAATCAGTGTAGGCTTGGTAAAGTTGGTCTTCTGTAAGTCTATCGTTCCGGCTTGTTGCTGCCTTGCCAACAGGAGGCATCAACAGACAGAAAACAACCAAAACGACAATGATTTTTAAGGATCGGCGATAAATCATTCCGCTCCGATGGGTTTTTCGATTGGGGCTGTCTAATAATGGTGTAAATAATCGGTAATCCCAAGCTAATTGTTTAGTCAGCTTGGGAAAACCGCTTAGTAAGGTCAAACATACATCATTTTTAGGCAATTGTCAAGCAAAAACCCAGTTCTAACTGTATTTCAATACACCTCAATCAATGTATGACGCAACCCTTAGCCTATTTAGCGCACGTGACAGTGCCAATTGACATCTTAAAACGTCCAAACCATCGGTTTTTTCCTGCAATCGTTTGGACGCTCGTTCACGTGCTGCCTTTGCTCGTTCCAGATCAATCTGCTCAGCAGGTTCAGCTGTTTCGGCAAGGACTATTACTCGACTCCCAAGAACTTCGACGAATCCACCAGAGGTTGCCCAGAATTTCTGCCCTTCCTTGGTATCAATTTCGATCTCACCGGTCTTGATTGTCGTAATAAACGGCAAATGGTCGGCGAGAACTCCAAAATAACCTTCAGCTCCCGGTGCTCGCATATGACGAATGTTAAACTCCTCACGTGTACCTGAGGGAGTAACAATGGTCATGTCGAAATATTCATTAGAATCAGCCAACTTTCTGTTGCTCCTCATGACGTTCAATAACGTCTTCGATCTTGCCAGCCATATAGAAGGCCTGCTCTGAAATGTGATCGAGTTCGCCATTGGCGATCATTTTGAAGCCCCGGATAGAGTCTTTGAGTGATACATAGACTCCCGATCGGCCGGTGAACGCTTCTGCAACGTTAAATGGTTGCGACAAGAACTTTTGAATCCTGCGAGCTCGATTCACGACTGTACGGTCTTCATCAGATAACTCATCCATACCGAGAATCGCAATAATGTCCTGAAGATTCTTATATCGCTGAAGAATCTCCTGGCACTGCTTGGCAGTGTTGTAATGCTCATCACCGACAACGTTGGGATCCATAATACGTGATGTTGAATCGAGAGGATCAACTGCTGGATATATTCCCTGTTCAACCTGCTGTCTTGATAGCACTGTTGTGGCATCAAGGTGGGCAAATGTTGTCGCAGGAGCGGGATCGGTCAAGTCATCTGCCGGAACGTATACAGCCTGTACGGATGTAATTGATCCTTTGTTCGTCGATGTGATTCGTTCCTGCAAAGCACCCATTTCCGTTGATAACGTCGGTTGATAACCAACTGCAGAAGGCATACGACCGAGAAGAGCCGATACCTCACTACCTGCCTGTGTGAAGCGGAAGATGTTATCTACAAAGAACAACACGTCCTTTCCTTCCATATCACGGAAATATTCTGCGAGTGTCACACCTGTAAGTGCGATTCTTGCGCGGCAGCCTGGAGGCTCATTCATCTGACCGAATGACATAGCGACCTTCGAGGTTTTCAACGCCTCGTGATCGATCTTTGTAAGATCAAATGTGTCATGATCGAAATCTTTTCCGTAGTTCACAACACCGGATTCAGCCATCTCACGAAGCAGGTCATTACCCTCACGGGTACGCTCACCAACTCCTGAAAATACTGAAATACCGCCATGCTGTTTTGCGATATTGTTGATCAACTCCATCACAATAACGGTTTTACCAACACCAGCACCGCCAAATAGTCCAACCTTACCACCCTTCGCAATCGGCTGAATCAGGTCGATAACCTTGATACCGGTTTCCAGAATTTCACTGGAAGTATCAAGGTCCACCAAAGCCGGTGACGGGCGGTGAATTGGGAAATGAGTATCCGATTCAATGGGACCAAGTCCGTCAATGGGTTCACCGACAACATTGATCAGGCGTCCGAGTGATGCAGGACCAACAGGGATATTAATTGGTTGGCCACTGTCAACCACTTTTGCCCCACGCTGCAGTCCGTCTGTTGTATCCATTGCAACTGTCCGAACCATCCTGCCACCAAGATGCTGTTGCACCTCAAGGGTCAATGCCCCAGTGTCCCCGCGATCAATGTGCAGAGCACTGTAAAGTGACGGCAATTCCCCTTCCGGAAACGCAACGTCGACAACGACCCCGATAATTTGCTTGACAATTCCTTCTTTAGCCATAGCTCTGAAGTTATTTATTTAATCTTTTTGAAAATTACGATTTAAGATCAGTTTTTAAATGTGATTAAACTGATCATCTTTTTAAAATCTGTCTCATGGACAACAAACATATCTTCATTAGAGATTGCCTTAATCTCGAGGGTAAACCTATGCCCAAGGAATTTTGCCGACATACCTTGCATCGGCTCTTTTCCCTTGACAAATTCAGTTTTTATGAAGCGTCCTTCCAGATTTTTTGCGCTTATTGTGCCCTTCTCTAAGATGACATAATCGTCGTAGATTACTGCATCATTACCACCATCAAGAAATCGCAGATATATCTCCGAAGACCCTACATCGGGAGATACCGCCTGAGCGGTTACGGTGATTTCAGAAAACCTGTCATCCGGCAAGTTAGCTATGAGGTGATCACTACTTCCATCGCAACGGTCAAGTATCTCCCAATTTTCCGGGAAATTCATCTTGTAACCGAAGCTGTCACTTTTGAAAGTGTAATCTCCCCAGGAGCCACAACCACCAAGTACGAACAACAATACCATCAGGAATGCGAATCGTTTCATAGTAGCCTCAAGATAATTCTCGTAAATACCATTTACTTAAGCCCCTCGGCTCCTCCGACGATCTCGGACAACTCCTTTGTGATTGCAGCCTGACGGGCTTTATTAAATTGCAATGTAAGTGAATTCACCAGGTCATCGGCATTCTTCGTTGCATTCTCCATAGCAGCCATTCGGGCAGCCTGTTCAGATGCAAACGACTCGAGAAGAACCTGCCAGAGTTCAATATTCACGAAACGCGGAAGTAATTCCTGCAGCACTCCGGCTGCATCCGGTTCATAGATATACTCCACTGGTGACCAGGTAGTCATTCCAACTTCAGGCTCAATAGGTAATAATTGTCGACAGATAATGTTCTGCTGCATTGCATTCTTGAACTCATTGAAAACAATATAGAACTTATCGAAATTGCCTTCGACATACTGTTCAACAATAGACGTACCTACTGCAATCGCCTGATTGAAACTCAATTCCTGGAATACACCCGGGAAATACCGGTAAATCGGCACTTCGCGCTTATTGAAAAAATCCTGCCCTTTCTTGCCGAGAGTAATCAGCTCAATCTCTTTGCCCGATAACTCATTCATTAATGCCTGAGTTCGTCTGCAAATTACTGCGTTAAATCCACCGGCTAACCCACGATCTGACGTGACACAAACAACACCGATCTTCTCAGCTTCACGCCTGGCGAGAAGCGGGTGTCGGTCTCTGTCAGAATGAGCAGCAAGTGAGGCAATTAACTCGCGCAGCTTCCACGAATACGGACGAGCCTTTTCCATATTTTCCTGAGCCCGTCGCATATTGGCAGCAGCCACCATTTTCATCGCACGCGTAATTTGCCGGGTGTTTGAAATCCCGACTATTCTTTGGCGTATATGCTTAAGTGATGCCATGTTCCGATCTTTGTAAATCAGTCAAGTGACTGATAACACTTGTCTTTATAAGGTTTGCCCCGTCTAACGAGAGAATTCAAACCTACATATATGGTTAAGCGGCAATCGTTGTTTTGAACGCCGTTGTGAACTGTTCGCAAACCTTGGCCAGGCGGGTTTCCAGATCGTCATCAATTTTCTTTCGATCAAGGATGTCTTTCAAAATATCTTTGTGAAGATCTTTGATCTGGTTGACAAACTCGTCTTCGCAACGTTTGATCTCAGCCATCGGGACCTCATCAAGATATCCCTTTGAGGCGAGGAACAGTAGTGCAACTTGCTCTTCGAATGCCATCGGTTTATATTGCCCCTGCTTCAACACCTCGGTCAATCTCTCACCACGAGTTAACTGACGTTGTGTTGCTTTATCGAGGTCAGAACCGAACTGTGCAAACGCTTGAAGCTCACGATATTGTGACAAATCGAGCCTCAACGTTCCTGCAACCTGGCGCATCCCTTTATACTGGGCATTACCACCGACACGCGAAACCGAAATACCGACGTTGATAGCAGGCCTGACACCTGCATAAAACAGCTCAGGCTCAAGATATATCTGACCATCGGTAATTGAGATGATATTAGTTGGAATATATGCCGAAACATCACCCATTTGCGTTTCGATAATCGGCAGAGCCGTCAGCGAACCGCCGCCAAGTTCATTGGACACCTTAGCGCTACGCTCAAGAAGACGTGAGTGAACGTTAAAGATATCACCGGGATATGCCTCACGTCCGGGTGGACGTCTTAGAAGCAATGATAACTGGCGATAAGCCCAGGCATGTTTCGTCAAATCATCATAAATGATGAGCGCATGTTTTCCATTGTCGCGGAAGTATTCACCCATAGCAGCGCCTGCAAATGGTGCGAGGAACTGGATTGGTGCAGATTCAACTGCAGTGGAGGAAATGACGATGGTATGTTCCATAGCACCATTATCCTCCAAAGTCTTTACGACCTTGGCAATCGTTGAACCTTTCTGTCCGATAGCGACATAAATACACGCTACATCCTGACCAATCTGATTGATAATCGTATCAACCCCGATCGCGGTCTTACCGACCTGACGATCACCCAATATCAATTCGCGCTGTCCTCGACCGATTGGAATCATCGAGTCAATTGCTTTGATACCGGTCATGAGAGGCTCTTTCACGGGTTGGCGTAAAACCACACCGGGAGCTTTTGTCTCAACGGGAAGTGATTGCGATGCGTTTATGGGACCTTTGCCATCGAGAGGCATTCCGAGCGGGTTTACAACACGCCCCAGCAACTCTTCTCCGACAGGTACCTCAACTACGCGACCGGTGCGCTTTACTTCGTCACCTTCACGAATCAGCTTGTCTTCACCGAACAGAGCGACACCAACGTTATCCTCTTCGAGGTTAAGCGCCATGCCGAACACCTGGTTCGGGAATTCTATCAATTCGCTGGCCATGCAGTTTTCAAGCCCATAAACACGAGCAATCCCGTCCCCGACTTGAATGACCTCTCCCACTTCAGCCATATCGGAACGGGCTTCGTAGCCCTCGATTTGCTGTTTTATTATTCGAGTTATTTCTTCGGGTCTTATCTGCATCTGGTTTTTCTCCAGCTCTGGCTATGTAATTCCGTGCTCATTATCCTGCCAAAATTTCCTTTAAATTCTCCAAGCGGCTTTTAACACTTGCATCGATAACCATATTGCCAACCTGAATTCTTAAACCTCCGATAAGCTCCGGTGTAACCCGGTTTTCAAGGATGAGTTTCTTGCTGAATCGCTTTTCAAGCGATTCCTTTATCTCACACATTGTCTCATCATCGAGTTCAATTGCAGATTGAATGGTTCCATTAAGAATTCCCTTTGCGGTGTCGATCATGTCCTGAAAGATTTGATAGGCTTCACTAAGAATTTCAGTGCGGTTTTTATCAATAACCACACGAATGAAATTCAAAGAGTATTCCGATATCTCCGTGAACAAACCCTCAATCGCGACCTTTTTGGCGCGTTTCGGGGATGACGGATCATTCAGGAACGATGTTAACTCAGGCGAATTCGAGAGAGTATCGTCTAAAAGCTTAAGATCCCCTGAGATTGTATCGAGTACGTCCTTCTCCTGTGCTACCTCGAACAGGGATTGGACGTAACGCCGGGCTAAGCCTCCACCGATCAATTCGGGTTCTCCTTAAGGCTGTCGAGAATCAATTGCTTGTGATCCTCTGAGTCAAGTGTTTTGCCGATTACTTTCCGAGCGGAATCCACTACAAGGTTCGCAACCTCAGCTCTAATCTGATTAATTGCGTCCTGTCCCTCCAGTTCGATTTGCTTGCGAGCACGATCAATCTGACCTTCCGCTTCAGCCTTCGACTTGGCGAGAAGATCCTCTCGTACCCGGTCAGCATCCCGACGAGCATCTGCAATCATTTTCTGAGCCTCTGCCTGAGATTCAGTCAATTGTCGCTTATACTCTTCCAGAGCTTTTTCCGCTTCCACTCGGGCGGCTTCGGCGGCTTGGATATTGTCCTTAATTCCCTTTTCCCGTGCATCAAGTGCCTGGATTATCGGACCCCAGGCAACTTTCTTGAGGATTATCAGAAAAAGAACAAAGGAGATGATGGTCCAGAGCATGAGACCTGGATGTAAATCCATCATAACGGCATACCTATAAGGTAGTTATGGAACTATCGTGCTTTCTGCTTAATGCAGGAAACACATTTATCCGTACACAATTTGGTACGGAACGAAATCTACTAAATACTATGTAATGCTTAATCTGTAATCTTGCTAAATTAGGCTTTCAAGTTGAGCAAGAGACACACAACCGCGGAAAGAAGGGCGATACCTTCGATAAGTGCCGCGGAGATAAGCATAGCAGTCTGAATCTTAGCAGTCGCTTCCGGCTGGCGAGCAATACCTTCCATTGCGCTGCCACCAATACGACCAATACCCAAGCCTGCTCCAATTGTTACCAGACCGGCACCGATACCGGCCGAAAGGTGAGCATAAGCGTTTGCGCCCAATTCTGCTAAAAATGCGAGCATTTGTTTACAACCTCCGGTGAACTGAAATTACTGTTGTTGAATCTATTGCCGCAAAAAAACAGCGGCGTACTATTTATTTATATTTCTAAATCTATCTAAAAACGTCCTGTTCTCTAAACTCTTAGTGACTTGGATGAAGTGTCAGAGAAACGAACAATGTAGTCAAAATTGTGAAAATGAACGCCTGTAAATGCGCCACAAAGAGCTCAAGAATCGAAATGAACAAAATACCGGCCATTGGTGCCGGTGCGATAATAAAGCTCTTGCCGACAATGATAAGCAACAGCAGCACGATTAGCGCTGCATGCCCAGCGACCATATTGGCGAACAAACGAATACACAATGCGAACGGTTTGGCAATAATCCCGACAAACTCAATGGGAATCATAATTATCAGAAGCGGCCAGGGAAGTCCAGAAGGAACTAAAGCTGTTCTGAAATGCTTGAAAAATCCGAACTTGGCAACACCCGCACCCTGTATCACACACAGGGCTATTATCGCTAATCCTGCCGTAACATTCACATTTGCCGTCGCACCATGCCCAAACGGAATTAAGCCCGCGAGGTTCAATATTAATATGAAAAAGAACAGCGTCAGGAAAAACGGGAGGAACTTGCGTCCATCCTTCTCACCGAGATTCGGATATACAACCTCGTCCCGGATAAACAAAACGTAAACCTCAAGCAGATGGGCAAACCTGTTTCTCAGTAACTTGCCACCTCGGAAGTTAATTGCAAATGCGAGTACCAGTAAAAAGCCACCCAGAAACATGAAAATGACCGGTTTCTTGACCGTCATGTCGATTCCGAACAGGTTGAATTGTAAACCTGCTACGTGAATCTCTTTCCATGTCCAACCATGAGAAGTCTTTTCGAGTATGGGAAGTTCGTGAGTTTCGGTGTTGACGAGGTGATGCATAACTGTTTCACCCATGTCGAATTCACCGGAATGTCCACCCTCAGATCCATGACCTTTTGTAGCGTGACTGTCATGACTGCTTGCAGGTGTTTTGTGACCCTTAGAATGTGAGTCGTGACTGGATCCGGTAGAAGGTCCGGATGCCTGAATTGCTGTTAACGGTAGAAAGACAATCAAACAAGCCAAACACGCTAAAAGCAGAATTCTGTTGTTGTGATTTTGAAATGTAGAGTTTTTTATCATGTTCAAAACTGGTGCTGCTTTGTTAACCTCTCTTGCCCCAGAAGTAGATTGCCTCGAAAATCTGTAGGATAATCATAAATCCAACGCTACTGAAGGCAAATCCATTAATTTCCAAACCGAATTTTGTGACACCTAACCATATGCCACCCAACAATATTAAGAGCTTGAAAAAAAAGCCTATAACGAAAACCCCGTACAACCACTCCGTGGATTTCTTACCGAGTCCCCAATTTAACGTGATAAACACCGGTAAAAAGGCTAACAGTGCTAAAAGTATACCTGTTGCCTTATCCGGTGTGATATAAGAATTGCCGATAAATCCCATCCAGACCAGAAATATCAACAACCCGGAAATAAGAACCCAAAAACTCTTAGTCATCTGTTACGCTTCGCTTTCATCCTCAGGCTTTTCCTCTGCTTCCAGATCCTGACCTATTTGCTTTAAAGCACGAATAAGGTATATGAATCCGGAAACTGCACCGATAACTGTTCCTAAAATGGTCAGAAGAGGAACGGTGCCAATCTTCCCATCAAGCCAATATCCACCAAAGAACCAAATCAGTATGTTAGCCGCGAAGGTGAAGCCAAGGTTTGAGTACCTGAATACTCCTGACCACTGTTCTCCGTACGGCATATTTTTTCCATGCAGATTTTGTGAAAAAATGAATATGTCAAAACAAACCGGTAGACGATTTAACTTGCAGTTCAAAAGAGTCTGTTCGAGTGCCATCAGGCGTCCTCGAGACCTTTGAAATATCCAAATCTTGTGAAAACACGTCGTTCCCGCGAAGGCGGGAACCCAGAATACATAAGAACTTACTGGATTCCCGCCTGCGCGGGAATGACAAGTTCTGGAACTGGTTTAATCTTCCGATAAAATGATCTGCGAGGTCGGACCGGACTGAGCCGGTTTATCACCCCTCATATCACTATTGCCGTTAAACACAGCCCCTTCTTCAATAACCAGTCGATTGGCTTTGAGGTCTCCGTCTAAAACAGAATTAGACTCAAGGACAATCTTCCCGCTGGCATTCAGGCTTCCGTCCACCCTTCCACCAACCACAATGTCTCTGGCAGAAATGTTACCGCTGATATTTCCTTCTGAGCCGATCGTTACAGTATCGGCAGCTTCTAACTCTCCCTTAACTCTACCATCAATGCGCATCGAGGCCTTAACCTTCAACTGACCTTCAAGCTCAGCATCCTGCCCAATAATGGTTGAAAGTTCCCCCGAAGAGTTACCGTATGATTTCTGTCTGGACACTTATTTTTTACCGGTTGTTACCTGCTAAAAAAATTAGTCCCGTTGAAAAAAAATATCTGATAATGCTGTTAAACCACAAATAATGTGTTTTTCAGCCTTTAAGAACCCGCTCCGGACATTTTCAACTGAAACTAATTAGAAGAATAATCTAATGATTGCCAGACAGATAAACAAGCTCAAGTGAGCATTTGTGAACTTTTTTACAAAAAATTATATGTAAAAATGACTCTGATCATTGCTGTCTGTTTAAGGAAGTTCAAGGGGTGAGTGTTAGCCTATGTTTTCTATCATTTTGCACAAAAGTTTAGATCGTCCCTGCATTATAGAATTAATAATATATACCTTCTCACTCACTTAAAATCCAAATTCATTCACTCAACTCTTTAGCTGCAGGCATCAACTCAAGAGGATTAAGCGTCACACCATCCTTCCAGATTTCAAAATGAAGATGAGGCGCACTTGAATATCCTGAATTTCCCAGCAGTGCAATCGGTTCTTCACGTTTAACCTGTTCACCAATCCGCTTCAGGTTTATCTGGTTATGACCATAAAAAGTCAGGTATCCCTCGGCGTGAGCGAGCAGGATGAAGTTCCCAAATGATGGCGTCCAGCCCTCAAAAATTACCCTCCCATCAGCCGCTGCGGAAATTGGTGTTCCTGTCTTTCCTGCGAAATCGATACCGAGGTGGTTTCTCTGTGGGAATAAATGGTCTACGAAATATTCCTGAGAAATGAATCCTTTTATCGGCACATGCGTTGGCATCCCATAAGAACTCATTTGCTTGCGGGGTGTTCTTTCTATCTTAGCGGGATCGGGTGAATTTGTTGCCATCAGGTTTTCGGAAAACACATCCTCAATATTAATCGAATCCCCGTTTATCAATGGCCTTCCCAGATCCAGATGACCACCGAGAGACCTGACAATCTGCGATAATATCTTCCGGCTTTGATCTACCTGCTTTGCAACAAGGATAATCCGCTTATTCTCTGCCTTTAATTGAGCATTTTCAGAATTGATCCTGTTATAATCGAGTGACTTGCGAGCGAGGAATCCCCAGCTGCTTGCTCCGATTATTATCGCAATTACCACAAGAACACTTACGGTAACAAGCACTTTAAGCCAGAATACGGAGAGGCTGTACCTTTTTGGCAGGCCTCCTTCATCAGGCACTATGATTAAATTCAAACGACGTGGCACAAAAATACCTTTTATCTTGCGAAATCTGCGCTGGTAGACGCCCTCGTCTGCCAGTTAAGTTATTGTTATTACTGTCATACGAGGACGTGTGACAGCACAAATAATATCCATATCGAACTTAAGTCGTGTCAAGCGTCCTCGTCTGATGACACGTGAACGTAATCAATTTAACATACCAAACCTACATTCCACAGCATTTGTCATGATTCCAAACAATTTTCAACTGATAACTAACCTGAATCACCCATCCGGATCTGATTTTGCCTCATCCATTCCGCAAGGACAATTCCTGCACTGACCGAAACATTCAACGAAGAGACATTCCCAGACTGAGGAATAGAAATCAAATCATCACACCTTTCCCTTACAAGACGACCCAATCCCTTGCCTTCACTACCCATAACCAGGGCTATTTTCCCGGAGAAGTCTATCTCCCATATTGTCTTACTCCCACCCATATCGAGCCCGTAAACCCAATACCCCTCTTTTTTGAGAGTTCTTATTGTCCTCTCTATATTTACTACAGCAACAACAGGCAGTCTTAACGCCCCCCCGGCAGATGCTTTAACCACGACTGGATTCAAACCCACTGCCCGACGCTGCCTGATTACCACACCAATCGCACCAAAAACTTCGGATGATCGGATAATCGCGCCCAGATTGTGCGGATCCTCGACTCCATCGAGTATGACAATCGGTCCGGAATTCGTATCATTATGTTTTGTCAGAAGCTCTTCAAGCCCCAGGGTAATTGGAGATTGATAGAAAGCTACAACTCCCTGATGTTTGGCTCCCCCGGTAATTCTGTCGAGCTCCTGCCTGCTGGTGCGGACAGTTCTAATCCCCTGGTTCTCAGCAGTCCGAATTATATCGAAAAAGTCGTTTCCCTTACCGCCGCTCAGAACAAACAATTCCAGAACTTCAAGTTCACTATTCAGCAGTTCCCCAACCGCACGCCGTCCGAATGCTTTCTGTTTCGCCAAATTTATCCTGTAAAATTACTGCATTACATTTATACTATGTGATGTCATTCTGAGCCCTCCGTCTTTGCGAGCGAAGCGAAGCAATCTCTTATATTGCTTACACTAAAACAGATCGCTTAGTCACTTCGATTCTCGCGACGACTTACAGATCAGGACTAATAATAATTTAAACAATCATTTACTCTCGCTATCCCTTTTCCGCCAGATCTGCAACCCTTGGTATTGATTCATCTGTGCCGAGTACGATGAGAATATCTCCCGACTGAAGTGAATAATTTGGAGGTGGTGCAACAATATGTTTGCCAGTCTGCTGATAAATGGACATCACAAGGGCTCCGCCTGAAGCCTCCCGGATATTCGAATCGCTCAGGTATTTTCCAACGAGTATTGATCCCGGTTCGATCAATACTTCCTCAAGCTTAAGCGAGAGTTCATCCTGCCCCATCACCATATCGAGAAAATCTACAATACGCGGCTGTTTCAAAAACCCTACAAGTCTTCTTCCACCAATCTGGCTCGGCAGAACGATGTTCTTAACACCAACTCTTCTAAGTTTTGAAACTGCGTGAACGTCATCAATCCTTGCACTGAGGTTGATACCGGGATTAAGCTCTTTTGCAGTCAGGGAAATAAGAACAGTGTCGGCAACGTACCCAATTGCGATCATTATTCCTTTAGCACGTTTGATCCCCGCTGAAATGAGAATGGAATCCCGTGTTGCATCTCCGGAAATTGTCATATAACCTTCTTTCTGAGCCCTGTTCACAAGCTCAGTATCCTTCTCAACAATGATGAGACCCTTATCCTGCCAATTACGCGCTGCTTCTCGACCTACTGCACCGAATCCGATCAGTATTGCGTGATTTTTAAGTCTCTCAATTGTTCGTTCCATTTTCTTATCCTTGAGAATTGCAGCAATCTCCCCTCCTATAAGGAAGGCACTTATATTTCCTATTGCATAAGTTCCAACCAGAAGGGTTGAGAGAATCAGAATTATCGTAAGCACCTGCCCGGCTTTATCCAGCGGATGCACTTCTCCGAATCCGACAGTGGACATCGTGATCACAGTCATCCACAGAGATTCGAGAGGTGACCATTCCTCAGTGATGATATAACCGATAGTTCCTGTAAGCAGGATTACAGTGAGGACAACTAAAGCTCCGAAAACTCGTTTTATGCTTGTTGACATCTAACCGGTAGAAATCCACTTTTGACTTGTCTTATACGCAAATAAAAACAAAATATTAAAAAATCCAAGCGAAATATTGGCTATCCGGATTTGAAACTGCTTTTTAGGTTAAATATATTTCCCCTTCTTAAATCTGACGCTCTCCTCACACGGGGAGTGCGGATATATCTACCCGCACAACATAACTCATTGTTATTAAACACTCAATATCCCCGGTTTTGAGTATTAATGACTCGTTTCTACTCTTGACAGCCCTGAAATAATTGCTTATATTGCGCTCACATAACCTAAATGAAATTTGCGATTAAGATAGACCAGTAAATAGATTCCGGAAGCATTCAAAAAATTAACATGTTGATAATAAGTTGTTTACCCCCCCCCCGCGATATTTGGGGACATTTTAGAATGTCTCATTCGAATGTATTAAATCCGTCACAGGATAAATCCGACCTCTCTATTCTTAAGCAAGATCCGAAATGGAACTCACCCCGGTTAAAACGCAATAAACTTATACAAACTAAAAACATAGATTATTTAGATAGAGATACATCTCTACCCGATATCAAACTCACATTGAAACAGGAGGAGTATGGGCACTGTTTATGTGCCCCAACTTGAACACAAGAATACAATTTGATTAGTCAGAAGAGAAACAAAGTCGGGCATGCCCTAACCCTTGCAAGGAAATGCATACCCGACGGAGGTGCGGGAGGACTCTAGCGGAATCCTCCCGACACCTCCAAAGTAAATATAAAAAAACAAAAAATCTACTTTGGAGAGATAGTGAAAAGTAAGAAAATGTTGGTTTTAGTTCTGACAGTAGCATTATTCGTCGGAGGTGTTGGATTGGGTGTTCATATATTGCATAAGGATGCTTTAGCACAATATTCGTATGTGATAATTGTACAAAATGACAACCAAGTTGGGATTCCAGATTATCCCGTACGGATGAGGATCGGAACTGAATTCTGGCAAGATGGTGAAACGGATGCAAATGGTAAATTTCAATGTTTCCGAGAAGGCAATGATTCGTGGATAGGTGAGATTGAAGAAGAAGGTGAATGGCAACTTGAATTTGCTTCACCCATTGATGATCTAACGGCAAATCTAACAGCACCTTGTACTCAAACATTTCAAATGTTTGTTCCAGAATAATTTGATTAAAAAAATGTTCACCAGATTTCATCTCCGGTGAACATTTAATTTCCTTTTAAATTTCGAGGAATAAATGAACATTAGAATTATACTCATCTCATTATTTTCTATCCTGACATTCAGAGCTATTGCTCAACCACGCCCCGAATGGGAACGTTTTATTGATGGTGGAAGAAATGATTATTTTATAGACGTTTACATAACTGAGACTGGTGATTTTATCGCCTGCGGAAATTCTCAAGACAGACATGGAGGCGGGGAACGATCTTCTGATTTTTGGATTAGCAGAATATCTTCAGGGGGTGAACGGATTTGGTCGAATTCCTACGGAGAGGATGATGTTCACGAGAATGCTCGCTCAATTATTCAAACAGACGCTGGTGGATTCCTGGCGGGTGGATACACTTCCGGAGATGGGATGACCGCGATTCTAACCGAACCGGATGGAGATGAAATCTGGATTTGCACTTATGGTGGTGGTACGTGTCGAGCGATTATAGAACTAAAAAGTGGTGAATATGTACTCGCAGGTTCAATCTCAGTTGAAGATAATACTCAGGGTTATCTTGTTTGTATAAATGGAAATGGGGATGTTTTGTGGCAGGAAAATTATGAAGGAGGAGGAACAGATGTGTTTTATGCGTTACGGGAAACAACAGGAGGCATCGTTGTGGCTGGTTATTCCCTGCGACGACCTGAACCAAACAAGGTGTTCCTCATAAAAACCGACTTTAATGGTGAGCTGATCTGGTCAAGACAAATAAATGTGGGAAACAATCCCTATGTAAGAGATATGACCTCAGACTGTGGAGATGGTTTCGCGATTGTCGGATTCGATAACGTGAGAAGATCTGGCCTATTGCTAAAGGTGGATAGCAATGGTAGAGAGGAATGGCACAGGCATTATCGAATTGAAGATGATGAAATTGATCAAATTCAATCAATTAATAGATTTGCTGACGGAGGGTATGCCTTAGTTGGCACGAACATGCGTACCGGATTCATTGTAAAAGTTGACGCCGGTGGTAACGAAAACTGGCGCAGGTCTTATGGGAACGGGCTTCATTATATGTTCTCCTCGGTAACGTGCTGGGATCAATCAACATTGGCTGCAGGTTATGACAATAACGGAGAGAGTGGGTATGATGGACTCCTCGTAAAATTGATTCCTGAAAGATCAGCTCCAATAATCCTTGAATATAATCCACCCCAACTTGTATTTACAACCCTTCCCAATGTGATAACATTCGACGTTTATGCAATTGATCATCAGGACGACTCTCTTAGATATTTATGGTCAATGGATGAGGAGGAACTTGACACTGATAGCACTGTCACTATAGAATTTGAAGACTTTGGTGTTTATAATCTTCATTTCTCAGTATCTGATAGCGAGTTATCAGCAGAATTACAGTGGCAGATTCACGTCACTGATTTCTTTATTCGATCCACCACTCCTGACAGCCTCAATTTTTCTATCAGGCGTGGAACTAACATTGATTTTTCGGTTGATGCAGTTGCTGTGGAAGATCGGGAAATAAGTTACAATTGGATGCTGACCGACCGAAATCGGCAAGAACAAGTAATTGGAGAGACCGAATCAGTTTCATTTATGTTCAACATGGCTGATGAACACGAAATCAAAGTCACCGTCACTTACGGTGAAATCTCGGAAGATATTAATTGGATTATTAATGTTCGCTCCAGTGTTTATTCCTGGTGGCCTTCTCAGCTTGAAGTGAATGCCTATGTAGATTCAACTCAGGAGTTCATTATCACCCCCTTCAATGAGAATTCAGATTCACTCGAATTCACCTGGCTGCTTGATGACGAGCAACTTGAAAGCGACAGTATGTCTGTGATAGTCACGTTCACAGAAACCGGACAAAATGAAGTTACATCCATTGTCCATGATGGGATTGAAGCTGATACAGTTCGCTGGGTAATAAATGTTGAGGAGTGGTCATTCACAGCAGATGACACGGATTGCGCAGATTTACCGAACACACCGGAGTTGTATCCGGCAAGTCCCAATCCATTTAATTCTTCTCTTAAATTATCGATGTATTTGCCTGGAAAAAATCAAGTTCGTCTTTCCATATTTGATATCAATGGGAGGGAGGTTTCGCGATTGATTGATGGAAAAGTCACAGCTGGAAACAGGACTATTGTATGGAATGCAAATGACTTTCCGGCAGGTGTTTATGTTGTGCGGATGGATGCTGGGAATGTCTCGGAAATGCAAAAGGTGGTTTTAGTTCGGTAGATGTCATCCTACCCAAAATCGTATGGGCACGGTGCTCGTGCCCTTCATCTCAACGAAGATTCGGCATCCGAAAGATAAACGAAAACTTCTATTCATACAAGGGCACGGGCACCGTGCCCATACAATAAAAAAACCGGCTGATCAATAATCTGATCAGCCGGTTTTTAATTCTCTAAAGGCAAAAGCCTTCAAATTCAAACTTACTTCATCAGAACCATCTTCTTGGTGCTTGTGAAGTCTGCACTGTGCAGGCGATACAGGTATGTACCGGCTGACAGGTCGCCCATGTTGATCTCAACTGAATGTGATCCGGCAGGCAGATAAGCGTTAACAGCTTCAAGCACCTGACGTCCGCTCAGGTCGAATACACCAAGCTGAACATCTCCCGCTTTACCAAGACTGAAATCAATCGAGGTAATCGGGTTAAATGGATTCGGATAGTTCTGTGACAATCCATAGAACGCCGGGTGAACAGGGGCTTCATTTACGCTTTCACCAAACAGAGAACCCTGGACATGCCACTCGTAGTCAGCCATGTTTACGGAATTGTTGACAATGATAATATTGTCATCAATGTTACCGTCTTCAGCACCGTTAAAGGTTGCTGTAACCACAAGGGATGCGCCCGGTTCTATTGTTATGGGAAGATCACCCTCGTATGCCAATGTAACATAGTCACCCATTCCTTCGGGAACTGTGAAACCTTCAATAACAAGTGCTTCATCACCTTCTGAGGTAATCGTAGCGTCAATGGCATAATCCTCATTTGCCACGAGTTCATATCCGAACAGAAGTTCTGCAGGATCAAGACCCATCCATGGTGGTGCAGGAATAGATGCCGCATGGAAGTTCCAGCCAACATTTTCATCTGAGGAAGTGTTATCCACAGCAATGAATGTCGTGACATCAATTTCTTCAGCAGTATTGAATGTGAATGTAACTTCAGCAGAGGCACCAGCATCAATATCAAAGTCACCGGCTGGATCGGCTGTAATGTAGTCAGCATATTCCTGCGGGATCATAATTGAGTTGACATGAACTGCTTCATCACCACTGGCAGTTAGTGTGCCGACAATTGTGTGGTCTTCATTCAATGCGAGGTTATAACCGAGTTCAAGATCAGCTTCTGCTGTTTCCAGATGGGCTCCCGGAGCACCGGAAGTTGATGCCATGAAAGGCCAGCGGAATTGTGCATTATCCTGCCAGTTACTGGAAACCAACAATTGTGTTTCGCTCGTAATATCTTCTGCTGTATTAAATGTAACAGTAACTATTGTCGACTCACCGGGAGGAATCTCGATGTTCTGCCGTGGTTCAACAGTTACTATGCCATTTAATGTGGGTGAAATCCGAATGTTTGAAACGGTCACCATCTCGTCACCGGTTGCAGCAAATTCTGCTTCAATAACATAATCGGTGTTCAACTCAAGGTTATACCCAAAGTCGAGTTCTAAAGGTGTGATCTCAAGATGAGGTCCAGGACGTACTCCATCAAACCAGCTTATCTGCGCTTCGATCGGATAATCTCCTGAATTGGAGAAGCCATAACCCTGACCATCATCCTGAGTGTTGAGATGGGCAGAGGGCATTATAGCATTTGTTCCGGCAAAGGGTGGATCTGTGTCCTGCGGGAAGCGTGTTTCTTCATCATAGAAATAGGTAACCATAAATGCCTTTCCAGGCTCGCAGGAGTTATCGTTTTCATTTTCCCATTCCGGAATAACCTCAACCCACTCTACAATACCACCAAACATTGCTTCACCCTCACCTGTGGTCATTGCGGTGCCCATCCAGATAGGCGTTACCAAACGTGCCTCAAGGTCGAGAATGTGAATAGCAAATTCAAGCTCGATTTCAGCATCTTCTTCAACGTAAACCTGGACTCTGAATGCATCAATCTGAATCCATTCATAATCTTCACCAGGATGATGGTATGCGACAGCCCAACCCGAATCTTCATTCCAGGCTGTAGTAGTCTCAACAGAACCATCGACAAAACCTATCCACTGATCAGGATTGTTATCGGGATCAATAACTACCTGATCAAGAGAAGCCTGATCATTCTCTGCATTTGCATCATCTTCAGCTTCTATGAAACACCACACTTGATAATTTCCAACATCTTCCGGAGTTGACCATGGTTCTTCAGATGAAACCGAAACCTCATCTCCTTCTCCAATCTCATCGACAACAACCTGGTTATCCCAGAGAACTTCACCCTCGAGGTCCATAACCTGGAAAGTTATCACACTGAATTCAACATCGTCACCATTATTAATAACATCAACTGTGAATGTCTGATCGGTTCCGGGGAGCATTAACCAGTTTTCATCTTCATTATAGAGTTCAACAAGTTCAAGGTCGATGAAAGCTTCAAGGTATGTCCCATTCGCGCGCAGGATGAGGTCACCATTCAAAGGAGTCCAGTCATCATGATCGTCTGATGGTTCATCACCAAAGTCATTGATAGTATTGTAAAAACTGCGATTCGCATTGTTTGCACCATCATAAATATTCCACCAACCTGCTCCATTCTGACCAACATTGTAAGGACCACCGGGAGCATCATACATGATTGTGAAGCTCTCGTTTGCTTCGAATTCAATGAATTCATCTTCTTCAAGAAGAATAACATGCTCTTCGTCGAATTCATTTACTTCATCAATAACCATTTCGTAAAGTAATTCCTCAAGTCCGTTGTCATCCTGGTTTTCTGAATAGACCCTGACCTGCATCGATTCGTCATTATTCGGACCCTGGTTCAATGGAAGGCAATGAATTGCTTGAAGCCGAAATGTGCTGACCGGTGTAAAGGTAACCTTTGACCAATATGACCTGCCAACAATAAGCCCTGCCGGCTCACCGTTATCATACGTAATCCAATCATCGCCAACTGGATCTCTTTGCGGTCCAGGACCCGGAAATTCAAATCCGTCTGAACCGATCGTAACACATCGTGCTTCAGTGCCGAATGGGTTGGCATTTACCGGAAGTGCGGACACTACCAGTAACGCAACCAAGAAAAATACAACACCTACTCTCATTTTCTCTCCTGTAAATTGATAATCCTGATCTGAGACATTCCAAAAGCTCTTATGATCCTAACAAAGTGAGTTGCAAACACCAGGAATCATTTAGCCACTGCTTTTCAAAGAAAGTGTCCCAATTCTAAAGAAATTAAAGCCTACGATTCGCAGATAAGGACCTGCGATCTTCTGTTTATCTTCAAATTTAGTTAAATGTGCTCATTACACTTCTATAATAAACTGTCTTAAAAGGATATTCTGTCTAAAAAAATCAAGCAAAAGTTGAGCACAAAAAAAGAAAATTAAATATATTTTATTGTGAAGTCAAGTGTTAGTTTAATCAAATCCTAACATTGACAATAGAGTTTGTTATTCTCTATGATTGATTTAACACTCTCACCGGTCATCAGCTGTATCGGAAGTTTATCTCTTAGTCTCTGTCTTATTTCAGATGAGGAGATTTCAATCACCGGAGTATTCACTACAGTCATTCTTTCACACCACGGTTGGGGCAGACTATCCTGATTTTCCCCAATCCGTTGCATTACGATAATGTCAGCCAGTTCGACTATACTATCCGGTTCCCGCCATTTCCCTAATCCGACAGCAGAATCGAAACCGAGAATCAAAAAAAGGTTCGTCTCATCTGGTGGATAAGACTTTCTTAAAGCTCTAAGTGTATCAACTGTGTAGCTGACTCCACCCCGGTCAATCTCAATTCGCAGGGGTTTAAAAAGGCTATCCCCCGAGGTAATCGCATTGACCATCTCCCATCGGTCTTCTTCACTGGCTTTAGAACCGTAGGGTTTGCCCGGTTGGATAGCGGTAGGAATTATCAAAATCTGGTCGAGCTCCATCAATTCAGCCACAGCACGACCACAAATCAGGTGTCCGATATGAGGCGGATCAAAACTACCTCCAAAAATCCCTATCTGCTTCTTTGGCATAACTGTGAACTATTCCGATTTTTCGGAAACAGACCTTTGAGCAATCATATCATCAATTGCGACCTTTGCACGGGTACTCCACTCATGATCAGGATACTTCTGCAGGAAGATCCGGTATCCTTCAATCGCCTCTTCAATCTGCCTTGTCTTCCGGTAACTCTCAGCGATCATAAAGCTGGATTTTGCCGCCCATTGCGTATCATAATACAGGTCGATAACCCCCTGAAAGTAGATCCTCGAGGCAGTAAAGTCCTTCATCTTCTGATAGATCAAACCATTCGAGTATTGTTTGTGCGCGAGCTTCTCCCTACAAGATTCGATGATAGCCTGAGCCTCATTAACCCGAATCGTATGATTTGGAAAATAGTCTATAAAAGCTTGGAGTGCGTCTATTGCTCGTAGCGTATATGCCTGATCAAGTGAAAACTTAGGCGAAACCTCCCAGAAACAGTGCCCTACCATGAACATCGCCTCAGGCACGAGAGAACTGCTTGGAAACCTCCTCGACAGTTCTTCAAATGCATCAGCAGCCAGCAGGTATTCATCCATGTGAAAGTGGCATTGTCCGAGTAGATATTGAGCGCTGTCTACAACAGCATGTCCGGAATAATGAAGGGTAAAATACGCCAGTCCCTCCGACGCATCGAAATATTTCTCTTTTTCATATTGTTTGACGAGATATTGATAAATAGCATCAGGTTGCATCTCATCAAACTCTGGCTTTGGCGCGCATCCGAGAACCAGGATGATTGCAACAAAATAAAGTATAACTGCTCTGAGGAAATTGTTGTTCATCATTTTCCTCTTGCACTGTATAAAAAATATACGGCTGTTCCAGCGCACAATGTTACTGCCGCCGGCTCAATCCACCGTTTCCAACCCTGTCTTTTTTTTGTCATAACCTGCTTATCGTTGTTGATTGAAGTCTGAAGCGAGCCCACCCATGCAGGTTTTTGAGCCTGCAAAATTCGACAGGGGTACCTTTCATTATAAACCGAACTCTTTAATGATCCGATCCCCTGACAGCTCTGCACATTTCCTGCAAACAGGTTCAGATGTACAGAGAAGATAACCATCACAGTAAACGATTTCATTCTTTGAATGGTCTAAAAAAAAAATCTCTCAGCCTTTAAAAATAACACATAATGGCTATCAAAACAAGATCGAAATCAGTATTTACTTACAATAGCCGGTATGTATTGATTAAAGTCTTCTCAAATCCGATCTGTGCAATATGAAATTACTGCAGTTTGTAGACGTCTAATAAATATCGGCATGAGGAGTCAATCCGACTAACCACTATTCAATAGAATAGAAAATGAAATTTGACTTCACACAACTACGGGCTGGTTAGCATATTTGCACCCTTCTCTGTTATAGACACACAATCAACAGCCTTTTCGTGAAATTCAATCAGTTCTTCTTCTTCTAATTTCCTGGCTAAGGCTCCTGCGTCAAGACCGGTAGCACCTGTTTCAACCTGAATGAGTCTCACAGGCCAATACGAATCAGGGTCAGCTTTTTTATATTCCAGCAGCTTCTCCAAAAACTTCTTCTCGTGTTCCTGAATATCCATCTTTACTCCTCTAAAGCTAAGGTTTGTGAAGTACTAAAATAGAGTATGCAAAACAACAAGCAGTGTATATATTGAAACTTGTGAAATCAGAATAATTATGAGCAAGTTTGAGCGAGGAAGTTCCTTAAATCGGAACTTTGCAATCCAATTTGTAAGGATACATGTTATGAATGCCATCATGAGGTGTACAATCGGATCTGGATGTGGTTTAAAATCCAGTACCTTAAACCCAATAAGGACAAGCGAAACCACACCGGAAAGAATCAGGGCAAGAAAATATAGACCTCCAAAGGAAGCCGCGACATTATTCAACAGCTTATCAAAATCGTGACTTTCCCATTTCTTTTTAGCAAGACCAAATGTCACAAGTGGTATAATCCACCCCAAAACTAAGAAAAACCACATTTTTAAATCCCTGATACTTTTCCTTGAAAGGTGATTAACTCAAAAGAAACTAAGATGCTTAAAAAAGAATTCTTTACCAGAGCACTTTGTGTGAGTATAATTGTATTAAAAGGCATGAGCAAGCTATATAGGATTTATTTTTTTGAAAATAAGAACAAATTAGGTCAATGTCCAGGTCAGTCTGAGATGTTCTGCAAAAAGTATCCATACAAGATTACCCTTCAAAAACTCCTTTAGTAGATTAAATTCAACCTGATTTAGCAAGTTAGTAGATATCTAAGAAATTAATGTGAAATTTTCCAATCCGATAAAATCCCCGCTCAAAAATCAGACACATCTCGAAGTATTTGGAATTTTGCAAAAAGAGTTGATATAAAGCAAAAAATAAGATAATACATGTTTTACCCTTGCAAAGGGTAATTTTATGTCATATATTATTGTTACCCATTACAGGGGTAACAATAATATATGACAGCATTCTGGGAGGCAAAATGTATCCGCTAAAGAAGCTTTTTTTCTTTCTTCTTTATTTTTGTTTTCTAAGCCCTCTGCCAAATATAGCAGAGGCAAGTCCGGGAGTCGAGATTAATCCTCCGGATTTACTCGTCAATCCCGGAAACATTAATGAAGAATTGATCGCGGGTGAGTCAGTCGAGCGATCATTTACACTAACAAACGATGGTGATGAAGGAATTGATTTCAGGATCGATTTTGAAGTCACAAGCGAACCCGACCGTAACCAGCCGCAAAGAGACGATCCAGGTGATATTCGGGAGTTTGAACTCCCGCACAATCTGGTCTCAGGAATGACATTCGATGGAGAGTTGATTTGGGCAACTACATGGGACGGACACTTCTTTTCATTCGACCCAAATACCTACGAGCTGGTTGATGATTTTGACATTCGGGGAGGCGCAGTAGGTATGATATACCTGCCAGAAATGGAAGTCTTCTGGTTGGCAGTATGGGATACTCCACTAATCAGAGTATTAGACCGGAATGGAAACAATATTAATACCTTTGAAATGCCAGTCGCCGGCACAAACGGAGGTATTGCCTATGATGGTGATTTCATATATATGAATTGCTGCTGGGAACAAAGCACGCTTTTTAAGTTTGACATGGATCTTAATATCGTTGGCAGGATTCCCCAATTCACTACATATTTTAACGAAGGTCGTGGCAGAACCTACGCGAT
Organism: uncultured bacterium; assembly: GCA_964387885.1. GTDB lineage: Bacteria > Electryoneota > AABM5-125-24 > Hatepunaeales > Hatepunaeaceae > JABGPL01. The sequence goes on from CAYLYZ010000018.1 coordinate 50,356, forward strand.
AGAATGGGTTGAGGCTCACGAGAATGGTCATTTATGGGTGACTTCAGAATGGACGTGTAGTCAAGCCCGTCTTGACTTTGATAATGAGCGTCTTGATGTCGTTGAGGAATTCTTCCTTATAAACCTGACCGGACATGAAGGGCTGACTCATGATGGTGAAAACCTCTGGACAGGAGGGTCCGGAGCCAATAGTATTGGATACATAATCGATGATGGAATAGTCGAACCTTTCTGGATTACCTTTGATGTTACTGAAGGACACATTGATCCCAATGAGGAAACCGACATTACTGTCACCCTCAACTCTGAAGACTTAATAAACGGAGAATATGAGGCTGAAGTATTTATTACAACTGAAGATGATGATGAAGTAATTGTCGCTGTTATTCTCAATGTAATTGGCATTCCAAATCTGGATGTTATCTGGTCAGAGGAATTTGGTTACCCTGAGGTGATTGATTGGAACCTGGCATTTGACAATATCTTCTCCGGATTAAACTATGATATCCCCATCGAACTGACCAATAACAGTTCAGATGTTGTAATCATCGAAGAAGTCATTTCAAACCTTGAGTTTTTTTCAGTCAATTTTAACGATGATGATGAAATTCTCGAGATTGGTGAATCAACAGACCTAATCATTACCTTCAACGCACCTGAAGATAGACCTGAAGAGTTCGAATCCTCGATAACGATTATTTCAAACGATCAGGATGAAAGAGAAATTACGATTCCCGTTAGAGCAGAAGCCCAACCTGAGCCCGTTCTGCAGGTCAATCCATTGGAAATTGATGAATTATTTCCCGTAGGCGCAGTCGAGGATATTCCAATTACCATTTCCAACGCTGGCGAAGGAGTTTTAAGGTTTAGCTTCACACATGAACACCTCGATTGGCCTGAACGAGAGGAAATCAGGGGGCCGGATCGTGATGATCCCGGAGACATTCTTCACAGGTACAGGATACCTATTGACAATTGCGCGGGTTGTACAGGATTAGCATGGGACCATATTAATAACTGGATATGGGGAATTGATAGTTTTTCGGATCTACTATTCGCTTTCAATCCGGAGAATGAGGAGATCAATGTAAGTGTCGAGGTGCCGAATCTCCTCTTCAGTCTGTTTTTCAATGATGGCTTATTCTGGGCAAATACTCGAGTTCGAAATGAGGCTGTTATCATTCAATACGATATGGAGGGCAACGAAATTGCCAGGCTCAATTCACCAATTGACTTAGCAGATGCCACAATCGCGACAGATGGCGAACATTTATTAATCAATCGTTTTAATTTACGTGTTATTGATGTCCTGACATTAGACGGATTTGATCGTATTGGCAGTATCGACCTACGTCCGGTTATTGGAGTTGAGGGCAATCTATTAGGTTCCATCGAGTGGATTGAGGATCATCCCGATGGACAACTCTGGTTATTCGGCCAAGGATTTGTCAAACAATGTTTTATCAATGAAGACTGGAATTGTGAGCAGGTGTTAGAGTTTGAAGTTGAAGAACGATGTTATGGTTCCACCCATGATGGTGAAAATCTTTTACGTTCCAGGCATCGCACAAACATCATTGAGGTGATTGATGACGGGATTGAGGAAGCCGATGATTGGTTAACCTACAATCCTGCTGAAGGAGAGGTTGAGCCTGAAAGTGAAATCGAAGTAACTCTGACAATTAATTGTGAGAACCTCATAACGGGAAGATATGAATCTATGCTAACCATTTCATCAAATGACATGGGAGCCGAGGATCAGGAAGTCGTCATTCTAATTGAGGTTGTAAGTCCGTTCCAGATTGATGTAAGGTGGCCTCGGCAGTTTGGCTTTCCGGAAATTATTGACTGGAACAGGGCATTTGTTCAATTGGTCAATGGTGAATCCTATGAAATCCTTGTGGAGATTGAGAATGGAGGTTTCCAGCCACTTACGGTTGAAGATATAACCTCAGCTCAAGAGTACTTCACTGTTGATTTTGAAGGTGAATTCGAGCTTGAAGTCGGTGAACAGGTGGAAGTTTGTTTAACATTCAATGCTCCCGAAGAGAATCCAGGTATTTTCGAATCAACATTCACTATCTTCTCCAATGATAATGAAAACGGTGAGCTTGAAATTCCGGTTATCGCGAGTACACTGCCTCCACCTGAAATTGCAGTCGATCCAAACGCAATTGAATCAATTGATGGTGGAGAATACGAGATATCCATAAGTAATACGGGGGGCTCGACATTAGAATGGTATACCCGAATGCCCGTCCGCTGGTTTTCAACGATTCCTGATGAAGGTGTAGTTGAGGCTGATGAATCCGAAATGATAACTCTCCGAATCGACACAACCGGATTAGATGCCGGTTATTATGACTCTGAGCTCGTTGTTTTATCAAACGATCCGAATAACCGGGGATATGCAATTTCTATTTCGCTTGAAGTAACACCGTTACAAACGAATCAGGCACCTGATATGCCCGTTGAATTCAGCATTAATGCCATTTATCCGAATCCGTTTAACTCGGTAGCAAGTATTCAATTTAGTCTGGTTAGGACTACTCACGTCAATCTTGTAGTGTATTCCATTTTGGGAATGGAGGTGGTAACACTTATTGACCATGAGATGACCGCAGGTTATCACTACGCAGAGTGGAATTCCGTAAATCCACAGGGCATTTCGGTTCCATCGGGTGTATACGTGGTGAATATTCAGGCAGGAAATGTGAGTCTTAAACAGAAAGTTGTATTAACTAAATGAGATAAACCCGAATTTTGTGATCAAGTTCTTGATTTTTTCACCAAACCTCCTGAGATGATCTTCTCGGGAGGTTTTTTTTTAATATTATATGTCAATGATTTGAGAAATATATTCGAAATTTTATCATGAGATGAATTCTCTTCAATAAACGATTTGACATTAACTAAACGATATCGTATATTACATACGATAATCGTTTAGTTTTTTGCTTAATGGTCTATTCTTATGCCAGATAGTTCACTTTCAGGCAGACAAGTCGTGAAAAGAACACACATTAAAGACTCAGCTTCTGAGATGTTCAGAAAATATGGTTTCATTCGGGTTACAGTTGAAGAACTGTGTGAAGCCGCTTCGGTATCAAAGGCAACATTTTACAAGTATTTTCCCAACAAGATCGAACTCGTAAAGGAAATACTTGTTGAAAACTATGAAAAAGGATATAAATGGTTCGGTGACCTGATTGAATCCAAATGCCCCCTGACTGATAAAGTCGAAGAAATTATAGACTATAAGCTCAAGCAAGTTGAGTATTGGGGTGATGCTTTCATATCCGATCTTTTAGATTCGGATGAAGTATTGGGGGATTTGATATTGTCAACGTTAAAACGCTTCATGTCGATGTTCATTGACTTTATCGAAAAACAACAGGTTATGGGTGAAATTCGTAGCGACATTAAACCTCATGTAATCCTGACCTTAACAATGAAGATCCGTGAACTGATAAAGGATCCGGAGGTTCGAGCACTATTCCGGGACAACACTGAAATGGCAAGGGTGATGAACGAGTTCATTTTTTATGGTTTACTTGGAAAACCGAAATAAGATTATGAAATTCAGAACCATAAACATTACAATAGTCTATGTCATTTTATTCATGTCTTCGACGAAAACGGTTAAGTCGGAGGAATCAAAACTTGATTTTGGCTTTAAGATACAGGCTTCGAGTTGGTTGGAATCGACATTTAATGAGGACACTGATTTTCATCGATTCGGTGTTCGGTTCATTCCGGAATTGTCGCTTGTTAGAAAGTTGCATAATGGGATATCCATAGATTCGGACATTTCATACAACGTCTTAGGAGCTATCAAAGACGGTAATAGAGATTCTAAAACGGAGCTATATCGTCTGAAACTCAGACTGATCACAAACCGTTCCGATTTTCGAATAGGTTTGCAGAAAATCAATTTCGGACCGGCTCAGTTACTCAGATCACTTCGCTGGTTTGATCAAATTGATCCTCGAGATCCAACCGGACAAACTGATGGTCTTTGGGGCGCACTGTATCGCCGGTTTTGGGATAATAATGCGAATCTCTGGGTATGGGGGCTCTGCAAGAATGAAGATCTAAAGGGCATTGATCCCTTCCCAACAATCAATGATGAGATGGAATTCGGTGGAAGAATTCAATATCCTGTCCCTCGCGGTGAAATCGGTGGGACCTTTCACCAAAGACAAACTGCGATTATTGATCATCTGAATGAATTTTACGATCGGGATTATACTGAAAGACGTTTTGCGCTTGATGGGAGGTGGGATATAGAAATAGGATTCTGGTTTGAGGCTGCTGTAATTAACAACGAACACAAGCGATTTCCCAATAGATGGACAAAATTGCTTACAATTGGAATTGATTATACTATACCAATTGCCAGCGGTTTATTTTGCACGGTTGAAAATTTTTCGTCATCAATGACCGATAAGCTTTTCGCAACAGGAACGGATTATCATGTTTCAGCACTGATGATGAACATACCTGTCAGTTTCAAAGACACACCTATGTTGATGGGATATTGGGATTGGGACAGGAAGAAAGCATTTTTGTATTTCGACTGGCGCAGGAATTATGAGACCATTGATTTGCACCTCAACGTATTCAAATATCCCGATTCGACCGGATTAAGCGGATTGTCAAACCGGGGAGGATTTGGTAGAGGTTATGGGGGGGGAGTGATGGTTGTGTGGAATCATTAATACACAATGTAATTTAGATCCAAACACATTATCAGTAGGTCGAACATTCCTGTTCGATCTACTGATAAACAAAAACAGGACTATATAATGGAAAACTCAAAGTTGATCAGAACTGAAAACCTGATGAAAAAATTCCCGGTCGGGAAGGGATTTTTTACAGCACTGCGCGATATCAACCTCGAATTCGATAAAGGTGAATTCACCGGCTTGGTCGGTCCCAGTGGTTCGGGTAAAACTACATTACTTAACATCATCGGCGCACTTGACGATCCATCGGATGGTGAAGCCTATGTTATGAATTCTGAAGTCAGTCAACTCAACCACGGAGACGCTGCCGAGCTTCGTAACCAGCATCTGGGTTTTATCTTCCAGACTTACAATCTACTGCCCGTTTATAACGTTTTTGAGAATGTCGAGTTTCCACTACTGCTGTTGAGGCTGCCTTCAAAACAAAGACGGCAGATGGTAATGGATGCGCTGGAATGGGTTGGATTAACGGACAAAGTCAAGTCAAAACCGGCAAATTTATCTGGTGGTGAGCGCCAACGTGTGGCAATTGCTCGCGCTATGGTTAAAAAGCCAAAGATTGTGTTAGCTGACGAACCCACAGCGAATCTGGATGCCAAAAACTCCCACAATGTCCTGAAAATGATGGTTGATCTCAATCGCGAATTGAAGTCTACTTTTATTTTTGCAACCCATGACGAAAAAGTAATCCGCTATCTACGCCGGAAAATCACACTCGAAGATGGCAAAGTGGTTGAGGATATTGCTATGACTTCAACGGAACTGAATGGTGGGAGTTTATCATGACAGTCCTGAGACTTGCGATGCGCAATGTCCTCGGCGCCGGATTGAAAACCTGGCTCAACGTGGCAGTACTTTCACTGGCATTTGTAGTGATTGTCTGGGTGCAGGGCTTTTATGACGGAGTTAACCAGCAGGCACTCGACGCAATAATTGACATAGAATACGCCGGTGGGCAGTTCTGGCATGAGGAATATGATAAGTTTGATCCCCTGACACTTGAACAGAGTCATGGGAAGATTACACCTGATATTCAGAAGATGATCGATGACGGAAATGCATTTCCAATTCTAACAACTCTTGGAGCCATATATCCGCAAGGACGAATGATATCGGTAATGATAAAGGGCGTCCAAACTGACCAGGATATCATACCGCTACCGTCCCACGTGTTGGAGAATGGAGATTCGGGTGTAATACCCGCCTTGATAGGAACAAGAATGGCGGAAGCCGGTGAGATTGAGCAAGGCGACTTCATTACAATGCGATGGCGTGATGCAAATGGTACGTTTGATGCGACTGATGTTAAAATTGTCGAAATCATGAACACCATCGCTCCTTCAATTGATGCTGGACAAATCTGGATACCGATTGAAAAACTGCGTGAAGCCATGCAAATGCCTGATGAGGCAACTGTTATAACGGTCAGAAAGGGATATGAAGTAAAAGCTGGAGAATTTGGAGCTTTCTATTTCATGCTGCCCGAAAAACTGCTTGAGGACATGATTAAAATCATTGAGGGACGTGACGTTTTCTGGCTGATCATGTATTCTCTCTTATCCGGATTGGGATTACTGGCAATATTTGACACACAAATACTCGCTGTATTCAGACGACGTAAGGAAATGGGCATGTTGATGGCGTTGGGCATGACACGCAGAGAAATCATTGGAACATTCACCCTCGAGGGTTTTATTCAGGGTGTTTTCTCAGTCATAGTAGCATTTATATGGGGTTCTCCACTCTGCTACTGGACATTAAAGACCGGTTTTCGTTTTGGAAATATCAAGGAAGGCGGTGGATTCGCTATCCCAACAGTCGTGTATCCTGATTATCACCCGACTCTTGTTTTTACAACCATTTTTGTTCTTCTGTTTTTCATTACTCTGGTCAGTTTCTGGCCAGCCCGAAGAATTGTAAAGCTGAAACCAACTGATGCCTTACGCGGGAGGTGGTCATGATAGGATTCTACATTAAAGGCTTGTTCCGCGACCGTCATCGTAGCTTGTTTCCCGTCCTGGTGGTTTTAATTGGCGTAATGATAACGACAACCCTGTATTGTTATATGGATGGGATGTTCGATCAATTCATTGCCGATGCTGCCCGATTCGAAACCGGGCATGTTAAGGTGACTACGCAGGCATATAAAGACCTTGGTAGCGAATTTGCTAACGATCTCGCAATCGATAATGCAGATTCAGTAACCGCGGATCTACGCACTCGCTATCCGGAATTACTCTGGGAGCAACGGATTAAATTTGGAGGATTACTTGACTTTTCAGATTCTCTCGGGAATCCTGTCGCTCAGGGACCTGTAATGGGAATCGCAACAGACTTAATGAGTCGAATAGATGATGAGGTTGATGTACTTCATCTAAAAAAAGCTCTCCGGTCTGGTCGTCTTCCTGAAAATCCCGGTGAGGCGTTGGCTGCGGTGAGACTATTAGATGAATTCAATCAGGAAATTGGCGCGGAAGCCCTAATGGTAACAGGATCTGCAACCGGTGGTATGGCAATTTTCAAGTTTAAGATCGTCGGTACAATTGAATTCGGTGTTCCAATTATGGATCGCAATCTCATCCTCGTTGATCTTGAGGATGCGAGATGGGGACTTGATATGGAGAACTGGACTGGTGAAATTCTTGGATATCAACCAAAACTGGTTTACGATGAAAAAAGCGCTCTCACAATACGGGATGATTTCAACAGAGCGTTCAGAGATTCTACCGATGAATATTCCATGACAATGACAGCACTCAGTGAGATGCCCCAGTTAGGGGTGTCGCTGAAAATCGCAAGTTTTGTAATGGCAATACTGGTATTGATTTTCGTCTTTGCCATGTCGATAGTTCTATGGAATACCGGGTTAATGCAGGGTATACGAAGATATGGCGAGTTTGGTGTCAGGCTCGCAATGGGAGAATCGAAGCGGCGGGTATACTTAGGTATGATTTACGAGTCCATCGCCGTTGGAATAATAGGATCGGTTCTCGGAACCGCAATAGGATTGGGAATCTCCTATTATCTGCAGGAGGTCGGCATTGACATGACAAAAGCTATGCGTCAGGTGGATATGGTCATTTCCGGGGTACTCCATGCGAAAATTACTCCGATGAGTTTTGTCATCGGATTCGTTCCAGGGTTAATGGCAACTATAATAGGAGCGGTATTTTCGGGTATAGGGATATTCAAACGGCAGACGGCGCAGTTATTTAAGGAGTTGGAAGAGTAAGGGAAGTATGAAAGTGATCTTGCTGGAGACTTTGAGTTAGTAAGGAAGCACGTCGTTCCCGCGAAGGCGGGAATCCAGAAAAACAAAATACCTACTGGATTCCTGTCGCACAGAAATGACATTCCTTCTTAAACCTTAAATTCAAAAGAGTCGTGTCACGTGTCCCCACCTGACACTCAGAAAATTATCATTATCCGGAAAACATCATGAAAACGATAAAGTTAGTTACATACATTGCGCTGATTACACTATTCAGCATCAATTCATTTCAAACAGCTCAAGCCGAGGAAGTTTCAGGTGAGTACATCCTGAAAAAGATCGACGAAAATGTCTACCTCGACAAAGCAATGACTGAAGCAACGATGACCGTATTTGACCGTCGTGGACGAGAACTGAACTTCAAATCCAGAGGCTGGATCAAAGGTGCAAATACTCGACTTGTTGAATACCTGTACCCACCACGTCAGAAAGGTGTGAAAATGCTAATGCGGGATGACAATCTATGGATGTACACACCCGAACCAACTGACAGGATTGTCACCATTTCAGGCCATATGCTCCGTCAGTCACTAAACGGCTCAGATCTGTCCTACGAAGACATGATGGAGAATCGTGAACTAATCGACAGTTATGATGCCAAAGTCATTGACAAGGAACAATACAACGAACGCGAATGTTGGATAGTCGAATTAACTGCCAACCGTGAAGATGTATCATACCACTCACGAAAAATGTGGGTAGACGCAGAACGCTGGCTGGGATTGAAGGAAGAACGCTATGCAAAGAGTGGCAAATTGTTAAAACGGCTGGAAATTCTCGACGTGATCAAGCTTCAGAACAGATGGTATCCAAAGAAAATGCGTTTCAAGGATATGCTCTCGAAGGGTAAGGGAACAGAATATGTGATTGATAAGATCGATTTTGATGTAGATATTCCGGATCATTTATTTACGAAAGCGTCGTTGAGGAAGTGAATACCATCTGTTACCATAAGATTTCAAAAAACACCAAATCGTTACCGTCAGGTTTCAAGCGAAGCGTAACCTGACGGAGTTGTTATAAACAAAGTTAAGTAATAAGCTACCGGGTTACGCTACGCTTGAAACCCGGTAGCAACATTGTAAGTTATAAGTTGATATCAAGTTTCAATTGTAAGTTAAAAGTTGCTGTCAGGTTTCAATTGTAAGTTATAAGTTGCCGTCAGGTTTCAAGCGAAGCGTAACCTGACCGCTTAAGTTGCCGTCAGGTTTCAAGCGAAGCGTAACCTGACCGCTTAGGGAACTAATGGGTACTCGCTATAGAATAGACGATGATGGAGCTTTCTTCATCACAACTACATCACATAATTTTCTCCCAATATTCCATTCAGAAACAGATTATGAGATGGGTATTGATTCATTGAAATTCTGCTCTGAGAAATACAATGTTCTTATCACCGCATTCGTATTCATGCCAAATCACTGGCATGGAGTACTCTGGCAAGAGGGTGGATTTGATGTAAGTGGATTCATGCGAGATTTTAAGAGATTTACTTCCGTGCAGATTAGAAAACAACTAATAAAACGTGAATTGGAAAAACCGTTTATTACTGGAAAATCCAAATCGGATCGGAAAACTTACTCGATCTGGAAACCTCGATTTGATGTTGTGCTTATTAAAAGCATTAATATGCTAAAAACAAAAGTCAACTATATTCACAATAACCCTTTAAAAAAACAACTCGTCGATCTTCCGGAGAAGTGGAGATGGTCGAGTGCGAGGTTTTACATTCTTGATGAGGATGTTGGTGTACCAATTTATTGGATCGGTTAATTAAATGAAACTGCCGGGTTACGCTTCGCTTGAAACCCGGCAGCAACAGCCGTAGTTACCGTCAGGTTTCATGCGAAGCATGCATGTTACCGTCAGGTTTCA
>CAYLYZ010000018.1:60349-64516 GCA_964387885.1 uncultured bacterium
CCGTCAGGTTTCAAGCGAAGCATGCAAGTTTCCGTCAGGTTTCAAGCGAAGCATGCAAGTTTCCGTCAGGTTTCAAGCGAAGCATGCAAGTTTCCGTCAGGTTTCAACCGAAGCATGCAAGTTTCCGTCAGGTTTCAAGCGAAGCATGCAAGTTTCCGTCAGGTTTCAAGCGAAGCGTAACCTGACGGTTGTCAATATCCCTGTCTACCGCACCAAAACCACCTTCCGAGCCCCAACATAATCCCCCGCCACCAACCGAACAAAATACACTCCCGAAGCCACACCAGCACCATCCCAAGTCAAATCGTAATACCCGGCAGAACGCCTGCCCTGATCGAGAAAAGCAACTCTCTGACCTGTCATGTCGTAGATAGAAACGTCAATTGACTGGAAATTGGACAATTGATATGAAATTAGAGTTTTGCTGTTGAACGGGTTCGGGTATGCTGGATTCAACAGGAACGAACCAGGAGAATTTTCATGTTCTTTATTAACTGCCAGGAAAATATCTTCACAGTAGTAAATTCCGAGGTTGGTCTCATCGGCAACGTATATCAATCCGTTCTCTGATAGAGAGATCCTGAAGGTCGTACCAGGAGTATTGTAGAATCCAATTCTCTCCGGTTCTTCCGGATTTGAAATATCCAGCACCTCAATACCATCAATCGAGCCTGCGATTACAAGATAATCACCAAAAATAGCCAAATCATGATACCATAGTGGACCATCATAAAATCCAACCTGAGTAGGATTTTCAGGATCGGAGATATCAATTATATAGAGACTATCCCCCATGCCAATATATACATAATCATCCTTGACTGCCATCAATCCACCACCGATTATGTCCCCCCCAATATCAAGAATGTTGACCTCAAATGGATTAACAGGATCGGAAATGTCAACAATTGAAAGTCGTCCCAAAATTCCATCTATATATGCCATATCTCCATTGACAATAATGCTGTTTGTGAGAGGTTCAAAGATGTTAATAGAAGCAATTTCAATTGCATCTTCCGGGTTGGTCACATCGATAACTTCCATACTGGGGTCCCGGCGTTTCAGAAAGGCATAATCATTTTGTTCATCCAGGTCAAATGAATTCGCATTACTGACAAATTCCCCTACTCTCCGCGGATCTTCCGGGTTTGATATATTTAATATCTGAAGTGAAAATTCAAATAGAAAAAATGCTAGATCACCCGCCATATGAATTTCATTAGTACTGATTCTCGTCTCGTAGAAACCGACTTCCTCCGGACGTTCAGGAGATGAAACGTCAATAAGACGAATACCGGTGTACTCTTCTGCAATACAGGCATAATCACCACTTACGTCAGCTCCAAATATTTTATTGCTCTTATCAAGACAATTGAATTCCGAGGGAGATTCAGGATTAGAAATATCTACTACGAATAGCCGTCCAAAATTATCACTTACATAAGCAAAATTCTCAAAAATAATAATGCGTTTCAAATACTGTCCTAATTCACAGTGCCCGGTTTCAATGGGATTCTCAGGTTCTGAAACATCAAGTATATGAAAATCACTATCAACTGAAGAAACGTAGATATAATCTCCGTCTAACGAAATCCCGGACACCTTTCCCTGTAAACCAAAGGACAATCTCCTTTCCGGTCTTTCAGGATTGGAGATATCGATAATGCACAAACCGCTGTCTCCATCAGCAACATATACATACTCATCCCTGATTTTCATATCGCTTGCATCACCGGGTGTATCGCAAGAAGCAACCTCGCCAAGATTTTCGGGCTCAGAAACATCATAAATTCTAAAACCAGAATCCCTGCACAATACATAGAGGATGTTTCCTGCTGATTCAAGGCTTTTTGATCGACTTCCCCCAATTGCAAAGTGCCCGACTATTTGTGGATTCTCTAAATCAGAAATATTGAGAACCGATACACCATAATTACCATTCTCGTCTCTTCTCCCCTCGGCAATGTATGCATATTCACCGAGTACAGTAATTTCTTCGCCATGCAGGGGAAGTACACAGGAACTAACTTCGAACGGATTTGAAAGATCGGAAACATCAATAATACAGAATTTATCTCCATCAGCTAAATAGACATATCCATCGATTTTTACTAAACCATATGATCTTCCTGTATGGTTGTCCCAAAAACCAACAATATGTACGTCTTCAGGATCAGAAATATCTACAATCTGCAACCCTGAAATCCCCGTCGCAAGGAATGCATGATTGCCATCTCGCACCATATCCTTTACTGCATTCCAGTAGTTTCCGAATCTCCCGACCAGTTCAATATTCTCATTATCCTGGGCACCAAGACTTCCGGTTAGCGAAAGCAAAGCAAATATTACCATTAGAAAATTCTTGATAATGCACACTATTTGCTCCTTGATTTAAATACCATTAATCCAAAACAAAAAAATCCCACCAAAGCAAAAAACCAGGCAGGATAGGAGAAAACACATCCTACTGTTGAGAAGGAAACTGAATCGTTGAGCATATCGAATGAATCTCTACAAAACAAAAACATATTCACCAGAAGTTTCGAGGGGAAAAAATAGTCAATAAATATTACTGATTAAAAACTACCGACTACATGTTAAAATAGGGAGGAAGGTTCTAGATTGCAAGGAGATAAAACCTGAATGTATACATTTCCCGGGTTCGGAGAACACCGGGCTACCTCATCGAGTTGCCTTCTTCAAAACCACCTCAATAGAATACTCCCCATCACTATGTGAATCCTGTCCATGATCGACATACCCTTCATCACACACCTTCGCATATTCAATCTCATAGCCACTTAAAGTTCTTCCAATAAGTGGAATTACTCCAATCGTATCCGGTTCTTCATCCTTGTCTAATAGAAAAAAGTGTTTATGATCCGGGTTCCACTGTGAAGGAAGGCTCTTTCGTTTTTCGTAGAGATCTCTGTGGGGAATATACAGAATCAGGTATCCACCGGATTTTACAACCCGCCACCAGTTCTTCAATGCTACAGATTCGTCAATCATGTGTTCAAGAGTGTGACCTGAATACACATAATCAAAGGATTCGTCTTCCAACCCCTTCAAGTACTGAGCATCCCCGTCCTCAAAATCCCAGCCTCTGCAGGTGCGTGTTAGGATGTCCCCTCCGAAACCGATATCCAGACCTGAACCTCTACAGTAATTACTGAAGAACATCTCATTGAACCGGCGTTTATAAGCCTTTGAAGTTTCAAGCTTGGTAACTGGTCTGCCAAAATGTTTATAGAGGAATTTCAGGATGGGAAACTCGAACTTCGCTAAAATATCCAGAGCGAAATTGGGAAGAAGACGTTTAGCGTTTTTTTTCAGATTGTGAGCCAGATGCATCGGTTTCATTATTTAAACCACTACACAAAAAAAGACGACATATAGAGTATATATGCCGTCAAAAAAATAAATCCCCGGAAGCGACCTACTCTCCCACACAGTTTCCCATGCAGTACCATCGGCGTAAAGCGGCTTAACTTCTCTGTTCGGAATGGGAAGAGGTGTGACACGCTTGCTATTGCTTCCGAGGAAATCCTCAGTAATTGAACAGATCGTAATCTCGTTCAATATATATATAGTCTTTTTCAGTTTTTACCTTTCTGAGCACTTCAATTTTGTAAAAATAGCAGCTAACCAGCCTCGTCGCGCTGGGGGGGGTATACGCAAGCGAGACTGGCGCTGCAAATAGACTCGCACTTAAAAGTTGCGTTAAAATTATGAAGTACTCTTTTATGACAAACAGAGCTTTCGATCATCTAAGGTGTGTAGATTTTGATTTTTAGATTCAAACTGAAAATCCCGGAACTTCATTTCACAATTAAAAGTCCAAAATTCTCAATCGAATGTTTCCGGCAAGCCTCACGGCCTATTAGTATCACTCGGCTAAATACATTGCTGCACTTACACCTGTGACCTATCAACCTTGTAGTCTTCAAGGGGCCTTTAGTCCCGACAAGTCGGGATGGGAACATTAATCTTGGAGTCGGTTTCGCGCTTAGATGCTTTCAGCGCTTATCCGTGCCAAACGTAGCTACTCGGCAATGCAACTGGCGTTACAACCGATACACTAGAGGTTTGTCCATTCCGGTCCTCTCGTACTAAGAACAGATCTCCGCAATGTTCCAACGCCCACAGAGGATAGGGACCGAACTG
>CAYLYZ010000019.1:0-64400 GCA_964387885.1 uncultured bacterium
TTAATCACTTAAATAAGTAACGCGTTTTCAAAGAGCTATTCTTGGACAGACTGTTCCTGTTTGACAATCCGCTGATAGGCGGATTCAAAACAGCCTGTTGCTGCAGATTTCACGCTGGTGCAGGATTAAAGTACAATTTAGGAAAAGATTATGTTTAGAACAGCATTTTTAATAATGCTTATAAGTCTGATTTGTTTAACCGGATGCGAAGATGATAAAAGAATTGTCAGACCCGAACTCACAGGTCCGCTCACAATTTCCACTGACAAGTATTACATCTTTGCAGATTACGGATTAGGTTCTTACGCAACTATAACGGCAGTTCTCACGGATAGCCTTGATGAGCCAATGTCGGGAAAAGAGATATACTTCGAAAAATCCTTTTCTAATTGCTCAATTGAACATCATGTGATGACAGATTCGCAGGGTAGGGCTGTCACAATTTTGGACGATCGGGGACATCGATCAGAAGACCTTTATGGCAATCCTGCTGAGGTTATAGTAACCGCTCATTATCGACCACTGGAATTGAGCACTTCAGTCGGGATTATGATCATTGATTTGCCTCCAATCACCAGCGTAGACCTCGTTGTAAATCCTAATCAAATGTCCACCAATGACGATTCAGCTCTTGTAAGTGCAACTATTAACACCTCAAATAATGCCACTTTCCCTGATGGTATGTTTATTAGATTTTGGGCAATCTATGGTCATTTTACCGAAGCTGAAAAAATGATAATGGGTAATACCAGCCTCGTTAAAACATATTACTCATCAAGTAGAATCGGGAGAACTGACACAATTCGAGCTTCGATTTATTCATCTCTGGGATTAATCCAAAGCGATCCCGTTGCAATAACTATAACTTCAGAACCTCCGGATCAAATCGAACTCAGGACAAATCCTTCCTATACTTCTGTTAACTCGAATGAAGAGGTAAAAATAACAGCAGACGTTTTGGATGATAGGGGAAATCCGGTAGCAGCAGATACACTGGTGATTTTCACCTGTTCAACAGGCGAGGTCGAGCGCATTGCCCGAACAGATTTCCGGGGTCGGGCAACTGTCAACTATTTACCGGGAATAACTGCAGGATATGCAATCATTACAGCTACTGTACAGGGTCCAATTGATAATATTCAGGAGTCTTGCTCTCTGCGGGTCAGTTCAGGACCGCCGCACAGCATCACTCTCGAATCTGATCCGGATCGAATTCCAACGAGCAGCAATGTGGAGGTAAATTCTTCAACCCTGAGTGCAGCCCTGCGAGATTCCTATGGCAATCTCGTAACCAGATCTACCCCGGTCTATTTCGGTTTGATGGACGCTCCTCCACCGCCAACTGGACCAAAATATAAGGATAATTACGATCCTGAATTCAGAACATTGTCCCGCAGTGGTATCGCAACAGCCGAGCTCATTTCCGGGTCAGCCCTATTGAGTGTCAGACATTATGCCTATACATTCCGGGATGAAGACCATCGGGATACGATCCGCGCATTTGACACTGTGGAGATCTTCAGATCTATGTCCCGTGTTGGGATTAACATCAATGAGAACGGCTATGATGTCGGCAGTGGTTACTGGGAGTTAGATGTCGCCTGCTTCGCAACCGACCACGAAGGGAATCCCGCTCCGGATGGAACGCCCATTAATTTGATATACGAACGAGAACCGCACATAGAATATGACCTGATTCTCAATCCTGCTTTAGTTGGAAACGAGAACCGCAATGGTGAAACACTGCCGGGTACAGCATTTACGACCCTTACATATCACAGTCTGGATTCATATAAGAATATCTGGCTGGTTATAATACAGGGAGAACTCAACGATGGTCTCGAGGCGAGAATTCTATTCAAGCTACCGCTTCAACAGGGGGAGCTTTCTTTAACAGCCGAACCGGTAGAGTGGTTTTTCAATGATCCGGAGACACCAAGCAATATCCGGATTCAGGCTGTATTGACAGATGGGCAGGACTATCACATTAATGGTGTGCCCGTATTGTTCAGTTCAAATCGTCCGTTTTTCTACTGGAAGGATAATACAAATTCCTATGTCCCGTTTTTCCCTGACCCGGCAGTTTGGGATACGGGTCTTTCGGACGGTGTCAACTGTATCGAGGACGGAACAGCGACAATTTACCTGCGAGCGGATGAACAGGAAATATTTGAAGAAATACTCGAAAACAGAAACAATGTAGTAATAAATGCAATACTGGAGGACGATGTAACAGTGACCGCTCAGCCGGTTGAAGTGTTATTCCGGAGATGAGTAAAGTAGGTCGAACATCCTGTTCGACTATCCGTCGACAGACGGATTCAATACAGCTTGTAACTGGTGAAGTCACTCTAACGCCTGAATGGACAGGTAGGAATAGACTGTCCAAGAATGAGAACTCTATCAATCTCTCCTCATTCCCAACTTGATTGGGAATCCAGTATGATTGATAATTCTGGATTCCCGTTTTCACGGGAATGAGGAGCTGGAATGTAATTCTTGCAAAAATCGTATTATTGGACAGCCTGTTCCTGTTCAACTATCCGTTGACAGACGGATTCTATACAGGTTGTTGAAACATGTTTCACCCTTTGTCAGCTTGATTGAAAATAATGATAGATGGAGAGAGCATCATGAAAAAGATAATTTTATTTGCTTTAGTTTGTTGTACCGTTTTCTTATTGGGTTGTAAAGACGATGACAATCCGGTAAAGGAGAAACGTAGATGGGACGAATGGCCTACTTGTATTGAAGTTAGAGTATCAACAAATGAACTGACGGCACCGACAGGTGTGGTGCGAGAAGTTGAAGTTACCGCAATTGCTTGTAATGCCGCTGGCGTTGGCGTACCTGATGCAGAGTTGACCCTGAGCGTTATAGACGGCATCGGTGAGATAATCCCACAAACGGGTGTCACAGATGAAATCGGGCGTGTGTTTGCATATTACTCAACAATTATTCCCACCGGAAGGTCCACAGTAAAACTGAGTGCTACTATTGGGCAAGTCTACGGTGAAAAACAATTAACCATCAATGGTGTTAATCCACCTGCGAGCATTGGACTAATTCCGGAGACTTCTGAGCTGACTGTATCGAGAAACACTAACGGATCAATCAACCTCGTTGCTGTAGTCACAGACAGTTCAGGAGCCGGAGTTCAAGGAGCCAGAGTTAAATTTCAGATATCCGAGTTCCATGAAGAAACACCCGTCTTCGGATCAATTTCAGGAAGCAATATCACCGATGAAAATGGACGTGCTGAAGCAGTATTCAGGTCAGATCTGGGTTCGGGGACGGTTAAAGTAATTGTATTTGTCGACGAGACCGGTTATGAGAATATGTTTGCTCAGGTTCCATTAACTGTCCGGATTATTCCTGAAGAACCACATGCTTATGATATTCGTATTTTTCCTCAAAGAATTCTCCCGATCCATCCTGATTCACTCACCACCACAAATATCGCCATTTTTGCGCGTGACAAAAATAATGTAGGCATCCCAAATCTCCGTTTCAGAATGATTTGTGATATCGGAGCTCTCACCGGGTCATTTCTAACCGATGACTCAGGAGTTTTGAGCGTGCAGCATTCAGTGAGACCATCTACTGATGTTGGACATGACGGAAATTTCACGGTGACTATACTTGCTGAATTACCTGGATTTGACTGGTCAGAGACTATTGAGCTCCCATTTAAGGTTGAAAAGACAAATGGAAGTTTAACATTAATATCTGATTGTGATTTCATCTGGGCGGATGGTGCAGGAGGAGAATATGCAACTCTGACTGCTATCCTGAAAGATAATGATGGTCAGGTAATATCTGGAAAAGAAATTGTGTTTTCAACCTCTTTCCAGAATTGTGTCGTACAATCACCTGTTACAACCGATTCCATGGGAATTGCAAGGGCTGTATTTGACGATAATGGCGAACCGTCCGTTAATGAGAGAGGCATGCCGATTCCGGTTGTTATAACAGCAAGATACCCGGAAATGGGTATTGAAGAATCGGTGGAGATTAGTATTCGCGAAATAATTCGAGTTGCAAGGATTGATGTTAACGCAAGCAGGAGGCAACTTACTGCCAATGGGACGGATTCTATGGAAGTTCGAGTCACCTGTTATATGAACAATGGCTCTCCTGCTCCAAGTGATACCGAAATACATTTTTATGCAAAGTATGGACGCTGGCTTTACGATGTTGCTACTGCCGGAGCAAGTAGCAATGTTTACTTTGCACCGGACTTTTCCCGCATTGACAGTTGTTATATTTATGTAATTAATCCCACTGATACAGTATACTACTATTTGTTAATTGATATTCTGAGCGGACCTCCCGAAGAAATCGACGTTACCGCAGAACCGGATCAAATTCCAGCAGGTTCTAATACTTTAGTTACTGTTAACGCCAGAGTAACTGATTCATATGGAAATCCAGTCCGACAGGGAACCTATGTTTCATTCTCAAGTTCGCAGGGAGGAAATGATCAATCAGCAAATACTGACTTGAATGGTATTTCAACTGCACAGTTTTCAGTTTATGGATCGTTAAATAGCGCTTTTATCACTGCCACTGTCGACGGACCAGAAGGTCCAATTGATGATACTGTTGAAATTGAGACAATCGGGGGCACTCCTAGCCGAATCGGTCTAGAACTCGATCCAGATGTTATCTCAATTGCAGGCGTAGGAGGCAACAGCATCTCAACTGTTAGAACATCTCTCTTTGACCAAAATGATGATCCTGTTCTGTACCCTACTCCGGTAATATTAGAAATTGCTGGTGGCATGGGTCACCCGCAAGGACCTGCCTTTTTCTATGAGAACCGTTATTCTCAGGCAGTTGAGGTTACTTCAGTAAATGGGATTGCTGAATCAATCCTGCATGCAGGGACAATTATGCAGGATGTAGAAATACGTGCCTTTACATTTGCAGATGATGAACGACAGGACACATTGAGGGCTTTAAGTCAAACGTTAAGGATTTCAGGACTTCCCCATTTTATCGATGTGTATATAGATGGAACCGGTTCAGAGGTTGGCAATGGGTATTGGTCACTCGACGTCTCGATTGATGTCTCAGATATAAATCAACGTCCATTCGATGGGGAACTCCCGGTTACATTTGTTTTTGTTCCCGACATTGCGACAATGGAATCAGTAACAACCGGAAATCCGGACTGGGAAGGGAATTGCAGACCAGGAAGAGCAAATGCAACACTTGTATACCATGGTAGCGAGAGTTTAGCACATTTTGAATTAACCACCTCAATAAGAACACCACTGGGAGAAGTAAACAACACGACCGAGCATACACTCCCTCTGCAGAAAGGAGAACTCGAGCTCAACATTGATCCTGCAAACTGGATGTTCCGTGAGGGTCAGGAAATCGCCGATATCAGGGTTTGGGCTGTCCTGAATGATGGACAGGGTGTTCCGATAAATAACGTTCCCATTCTCTTCACCTCAACACGGGCACGATTCTGGTGGATGGATCTCAGTACCGGTCGCTACATTATGTTTTTCCCTGGGGTATCACGAAAGCTCACAGGGATTGTTGACCGTCAGAACAATGAAGAATCGGGAACGGCAACTGTATATTTGCGTGCGATGGAACCGGATATTTTCCTGGACAGGTTCGGTCCGGATGTACAGGTGTTTATCAATGCAACCGTTGAAGGTCATGATGATATCTCAGTTGAGCCCGGAATAATATGGTTCACGAGACCAAATAATTAGGAAATGATTTAAGCGCGAAGGGCTATTAAAAAGTAGGTCGGCCATTCCTGTCCGACCACCCGTCGACAGACGGATTCTATACTGTTCGCTGCAACATGTTTCACGCTTACCAGTGTGTTCGAGAATGCAAAAAATCATCGATTTTCCTCATTCCCAACTTGATTTGGCTATCGGCTTGCCGCTGTGAACGAAGTGAATCAGAATCCAGTAAGTAGTTGATAAATATGGATTCCCGCTTTCGCGGGAATGAGGAGGAAGAATAAAATTCTAGCTCTAAAAAAACATTCTCGGACAGACTGTAACGTGTGAAAAACAAGCAGGATGCTTGTTCTACCGGCAGAATAAACTTTGAGCCTTAGTGCCTTCGTGGTAAAAGAAAAAAGATTTAAAGGAAAAGAAAACATGAAATTCATAATGAAAACACATTCGATTTTATTCGCTTTTACAATGCTGGTATTCATTGGTAAACTAACTGCAGAGCCGATGACATACTACACTATACTCAACAATCATGAAGAAACTCGATTAGGAGAGTATCTTTATTATGGCATAGAAGATACAATATTCGGCTTTATCAGAACCAATGACTTCCTCCCGGTTGGTGGTAATGCCGTTTATGGTAGACTAATTACATCTCAAGAACTTATGTTTGAAGGTAATGAATTCGAGTTGGAGAATGTAATCGAACACGCTCCCCCCTTCCCCTTCCCGGAACGGCTTGATTATTTGAGAGCTCATGCTGCTCCACATGTGCCTTCCCAAAACAATCGGATGATGACCTGGATAAAATTCAGAGGTGAACAAGGGATAGATATCTACCAGTATCCCTCTGGTACTCCCCGAAATGACAGCGTTTATGCACACTTAGCTGTTCCCAGTTGGCAAACTATTTTTGTCGATGGTGACGTTGAAGTGGAAGGTTATGCAGCCGGTCAAGTTACTGTTTATTCTTCAGGAAATATGTACCTGATTGATAATATCCAATATCTTCACTCAGATCGTCGCAACGGTTGGTTTGAACATGAGGGATTTCCGCACATACTTGGATTAGTATCAGACAGGAATATTATAATAAAGGACAATTCCCGAAATGGGAAAGAAAATGGTTGGTTTGAAGGAGGTGGATGGGGTGGCAGGCACTCTATTAATATTAACGGTTCATTAATTGCCCTGGGAGGAAGTTTTACCTTTGAACATCAGAACGATGATCACGACCTTTACCAGGGCCCCGAACCGGACGAACGTGGTTTCGTCAATCTGAAAGGTTCTGTTGCCCAATTCAGACGGGGATATCTGCACCGGGATAATCATGGTGGTACAGGATACAGGATGAAGTACAATATGGACGTAAGGTTGCTGAGATACGGACCACCGGGATTCAGACCGGGAGAGTACCCGGACATATCAGGACGACATGATAGATTGCTCTTGATTGATGGAACATACACTTTTACCAATGTATCGGTAAACAAGCTCATCGTCCCTGCCGGCGTGGAAATTCTGCTGGATGGTGCTAACGCACTAACCGTTCACGACTCATTAATTGTTCTAGGGACGGAGGACGAACCGGTTACAATTAGAACACGAATCCCAAATTCCAGATCGAGATTTCACATTGACCGGGGAAATCGAGCATATGTCAGCATGAAACACACAAACTTCTCCGATGAAATCGAGGTCGATTTTGAATTTGACAGTCTGAAAGTAAAACATTGCCAATTTGATGGACCTGTATCCCTTGAAGGTAATATCAGTGTTGATAGCAGTTATTTCAGCGATCAGGTTGAATTAACCAGTTGGGAAAGCATGAGGGTCAGTCGATCAGTTTTCGAAGGTGAGATAGACATTGGCGGAGATGTTCGTGATGGTGAACTGATAAACAACACAATAGTCAACTCTCACTTCAGCGGAATCATCTTGCGAAGATTTTCAAACTTGCGGATAATAAACAACCTGATTGCCCACAATCGGTATGGAATAAACAACCAGCATCACGAACAGCCGGAATTGGCTTTTAACTGTGTCTATGATAATACCCGTGGTGACTGGGTGGATTGCAATCCCGGAGAAGGTTCAATTTCAGAGGATCCCCTGATGTTTGATTATGAGGAATGCGATTACACATTGACCGCTGAATCATCCTGTATAGATGCAGGTGATCCCTCTTCCCCACTCGATCCGGACGATACCCGCGCAGATATCGGAGCATTCTACTTTGATCATGAACCATGGTCGATTGAGGTTAATCCTGTTCCCGACGATTTTCTTGTCTCAACATTTCCAAATCCTTTCAATAGGAGTGTAAAAGTCTCGATCTCAAATTCCATTGTACAAATTGCAGATTGGTCAATAGTTAATATCCAGGGGCAGTTAATTTCTCAGGGTAAATGGAGTTTAAAGCAAGGAAAAAATGAGTTCACGCTGAACAATCACAACATTGATATTCCAGGTGTCTACTTTTTGCAGCTTGATTTGAATAGAGACACTAAACAACATAAATTATTATATATTCCCTGACCACATTTGTGCCTCAGTGCTATAGTGATTCAGGCATTTTTCAAGGAAAAGATATCATGAATTTTGCAAAGAAAACACATTTACAGATTATAGTTATTCTTTTTGCAGCAATCGTTAAACTGCTTTTTGCAGAACCGATAACATACTACACAAGACTTACCAATATCGAGGAAACCATATTAGGTGAATATATTTATTATGGTTCATCTGATACGCTACGAGGAATAACCAGATCGAATGATTTCATCCCGATCAATGGTGAAGCAGTTTTTGGACCGGTAATTACATCCGAAGAGCTGATGTTTGAAGATGAAAATTTCGAGTTCAATGACATAAGAGAACATGCAAGTCCATTTCCATTCCCGAATCAATTAGGACAGGTTATGCGGAATGCGGTTCGTATCCCTACTCAGAATAACCAGTTAATGACCTGGATTAACTTCAGGGGTGAACAGGGCTTCGATGTCTATCAATATCCGGGAGGAACACCTCGCAGAGACAGCTTATATCAACATTTCCAGGTACCGAACAATCTTGTGCTATACGTCAATGGAGATGTAGAGGTTGAAGGCTCCGTAGCAGGGCAAATTACCGTATACTCCTCAGGCAACATGTTTTTGATCGACAATATCCAGTATTTAAATTCGGATCCTCGAAATGGATGGTTTGAATCTCAGGGCTTTCCCCATATGCTGGGTTTGGTTTCAGACAGGAATATCATAATAAAGAACAACATACGAAATGGTAAAGAGAGCGGATGGAATAATGGGGGTGGCGCTCCTAACAGGCATTCAATTAACATCAATGGTTCATTAATCGCTCTTGGAGGAAGTTTTACCTTTGATCACCAGAATGATGAGGGTGATCCTTACCAGGGTCCTGCGCCTGATGAGCGTGGAATAGTTAATCTCAAAGGTTCATTAGCACAATTCAGACGGGGATATTTACATAGAGATAACCATGGTGGAACGGGATATCATACAAATATTGTTCCGGATGAACGTCTCATAACAAGAGCCCCCCCAGGATTCTACCATGATGGTCTTCCCGAAATCTCCGGCAGGCATGATCGGTTGATACTTGAAGAAGGATCTTTCACCTTTTCTGATGTAGTTGTTAATACGCTTATTGTACAGGCCGGTGTAGAGTTACTCTTAATTGGGGGAAATGCTCTAACGATTAATGATTCGTTGATAATATCAGGTTCTGAACATGATCAAGTTACTGTTCACACTCAGACGCCGAACTCCAGGTCTGCATTTAGAGTAGCTCGCGGAAATCAGACACATGTAGATATCCGATACTGCAATTTCTCTGATGAGATTGATATTTCTATGGAATTTGATTCTTTATGGGCAAAAGGATGTATCTTTGAGAGACAACTGACATTAGAAGGGAATACAAGCATTGATAGCTGTCACTTCAGTAATCGTATTTTGTTAACAAGCCCGGGATATCTAAACCTCAGTCATTCTGTCCTTGAAGGAGGAATTGACATTAATGGAGATATTCAGGATGGATATTTAATTAACAACACGATTGTCGGAGCTCGTGAGGATGGGATTTTTCTACACCAAAACAGCAACATTAGAATTGCCAATAACCTTATTGCCTACAATCGTAGTGGGATAAATAACCGATGTCAGGGGCAGCTGGATCTCGCATACAACTGTGTCTATGATAATTTTGAGGCAAACTGGATAGATTGCGAGCAGGGAAATGGTTCTTTTTCTGAAAATCCCCGGATGGAAAATTTCGAAAGAGCCCTATATCACCTATCTGATAATTCACCCTGTATAGATGCTGGTGATCCCTCTTCCCCACTCGATCCTGACGAAACTCGTGCAGATATTGGAGCTTTCCACTTCGATCACGAACCTCGTTCGATTGCTGAAACTTATATTCCCGAAGGTTTTGATTTCTCTGTCTATCCAAATCCATTTAACAGCAGTATTAACATTACAATTTCAAACTCTCTGGCAGAACGCGCTGAATGGTTAATTATGAATATCCGAGGGCAAACTCTCTCAAATGGTAATTGGAACATCGCTAAAGGTGAAAATGAAATGATTTTGCCGAATATCATCAATACTCCCGGAGTCTATTTCCTCCAAATCAAACTCAATGCTTGCACAAAGCGTGAAAAACTGATATATATACCTTGATGTGAATAGAGCAAGTTGGTAGAGAGTAACCATCATTGCGCTGGCAGACGCCCTCGTCTGCCAATTAACTCGGTCTTAATATCGTCACACGAGGGCGTGTGACTGTGCGAATCGAAAACTCAGCAGGAAACTTATGCGTTACAAGAGTGCACTTTCGCAATCAAGGGTTTTTACACTCCTGACAAAGATCATTCCGATTTTATTGCTGTTCCCGGCATTTGCAACTGTCTTTATCTTCTTCTATATGCAAAAGTCTTTTCCCGATGCTGAAAAAGGGGATATTCTTCCTATGCTTGGTATTATCATCCTTATGTCTGTATTAATGTTTGTGACCTTCAGAATCTTAATCAGAAATCAGTTAGTTGCTGAGGTTGAAGTTAATGGTGATGGTTTACGACACATAGCACCGGGGAAAGAGAGGCTGATTAAGTGGAATGATATCATGGAGATTAAAAAGACTCCAAAAGGCCGAAGTATAATTGCACTCAGGCTAATAACTTCCGGGAAAAATTACGATATATTTCCATACCTTGTTTCTGAAACTCCGGGATCACCAATTATACTATTCAAATTAAATGGACCAACATGGCTGAGAGAGGATAACTCAACGGAACCATTCGCTCTTGAGAATTCTGCAGCGTATGAAATCTGTAAACAATATGTTCCTGATCTGCTCAAGAAAGCAGAATTATAATATCTAATAATTTTGAGAACAGACAACTCACCTGAAAAGACAATCCTGGTATCTCCCCTTAACTGGGGTTTGGGACATGCCACACGTTGTATTCCCATAATCAATATTTTACAGTCTCTGGGACATCGTATGCTGATTGGCACAAACGGGCGCTCGCGTGATATACTCGAGAGAGAATTTCCCAACCTCACCTTTGTCTCCTTGCCTGAGTACGATATCCGGTATCCTGAGTCGGGCGCAATGTCTTTTCAGATGCTAATTCAACTTCCGGGATTGATCAAAACCATTTTAAAGGAAAGAACTGCCTTACAAAAACTGATAAAAAAATACAGTATTGATGCTGTAATTTCAGATAATCGTTTTGGTTTAGGTTCTCGAAGAGTTTTTTCAGTTTATATGACTCACCAGATTGCTATTCGAGCACCGGAGAAGTTAAAATGGGTAGAACCCCTGCTCTATTGGCTGCACAAGTTGGTAATGAAAAACTATCAAAAGGTTTGGATTCCCGATTACGAAAACGAACCAAATCTCAGTGGTGACCTATCACATGGGAATCTCTTACAGGACAATTTTGTCTATGTGGGACCCCTGTCAAGATTTAACCAGGGCAATGATGAAAGTGAAAAAGTTGGAGCTGCTGGCATTGATGAAACCGGTCATTTACCAGCGAAAATTGATATTCTTGCGATATTATCCGGTCCTGAACCACAGCGATCAATCTTTGAGGAAATCATTCTTAAACAACTGAAAAACCGGCCGGAGGAAATTTTCATTCTAAGGGGAACACCTGAAGAGAATACGGTAGAAAAGCGTTCCACCTCGTTCACCATTCTGAACCACCTTCCATCAAAACAACTCGAACGGATCTTTTTAAGATCCGGGATTGTTATTGCTCGTGCTGGTTACAGCACAATCATGGATCTCGCAACAACTGGGAAGAAGGCAATATTAATACCAACACCGGGACAAACTGAGCAGGAGTATCTTGCCGAGAGTTTAATGCAGAAAGGATTGTTCTATTCAGAAACCCAGGATAAATTTGATATAAATAGAGCTCTTCGTGAAGTAGTTAAGTTCTCTGGTATCAATTTCCAAACTGAAAACCCTGTTGGATTAAGAGATGCAATCGAGGATATGTTCAAAAAGGAGTTAAATTGTTAAAAATAAAAAGAACTGTTACCCTTCTGATTACTATCCTGACATTAATTACTCTAATTACGGGAGTAATTGCATTTACTATATTGTATCGAACTTCAGTTTTGCAGCAGCAGGGTCAGCTTGCTCAAACTGCAAAAAGTCAGGCGCGATTGATGGAATCAATGGCAAGATCTGAAATCGTTCATGATGAGTTTTGTCCTGATACTCTTAGAAGCACAACAATAGATCAAATAATCAATGCTCACAAACAATTTCAGGGTTTCGGTCGAACCGGTGAATTTGCAATAGCAGAGCGAAAAGGACAAAAGATGGTGTTTATAATGAAACATCGACTCTCATCATTGGAACAACATGACGCAATTGCCTTCAATTCTCGTTTTGCCGAGCCAATGCGAAGGGCTTTAAATCGGAGATCCGGTGTGATGACGGGGCTTGATTACCGTGGAAGAACAGTCCTTGCAGCTTATGAACCTGTCTCAGTTCTAAATCTCGGAATAGTGGCGAAAATAGATATTGAGGAGGTCAAAGCGCCGTTTATTAAAGCCGGTATTGTCTCAGGAGGTTTGGCTATACTCCTGATTATTCTCGGTTCTTCATCGTTTATGGTAATTACCAATCCTCTGATCCGTCAAACAGTTATCAGTGAGAAACGTTTCCGTGATTTATTTGAGGAAATACCGGCAGCTATACTTGAAGAAGATTTCTCTGAAGTAAAAAAATATTTGGATTCACTGGAATTGAAGGATGGGATCGACTTCAATGAATATTTCAGTAAAAATCCCGAAATCCTCGATAGATGTAGAAAGTTAATAATTGTTACAGATGTAAA
Source organism: uncultured bacterium (assembly GCA_964387885.1). Lineage (GTDB taxonomy): Bacteria > Electryoneota > AABM5-125-24 > Hatepunaeales > Hatepunaeaceae > JABGPL01. The sequence goes on from CAYLYZ010000019.1 coordinate 13,099, forward strand.
TAGTCAGGCACTAATGTTGTTCTCGAAAAAATTAAAAGAGGAATTAATCGAAGAATTAAACAAACCATATTCCCTACTTGATAATAACGCGTTGAAAAAACAGATAATTGCAATTCTGAAAAAGGAGATGTTAATTGAGGATGAATTAGAAACTGTAAACCCTGATGGTAATAAAACGTACCTTTCTCAGAGATGGGTCGTTCCTCCGGTCGAGGAAGATACCTACTCAAAGGTACTGGTTTCGTTACTTGATATTACAAGACGCAAGCAGGTCGAAATTGAACTTGCATTCAGTGAAACACGTTTTCGTGAATTATTTAATAATATGAGTAGCGGAGTTGCGATTTATGAGGCCGTTGACAACGGAAAAGATTTCATATTCAGAGACTTCAATAAAGGTGCTGAAAGGATTGAAGGTGTGAAAAAAAATGATTTAATTGGAAAGAGAGTTAACGAAGTGTTTCCGGGAGCAAGAGAATTTGGAATTATTGATATTTTCGAAAAAGTATGGAAGTCCGGTGATCCCATAAATCAACCAATATCACTGTACTCTGACAACAGAATCCAAAGCTGGCGAGAGAATTTTGTCTATAAATTGCCGTCGGGTGAGGTTGTGGCGGTATATGATGATGTTACTCAAAGAAAAATCGCAGAAGAGGCAAGAGAATCTCTTAATATAGAGTTGGAAAATAAAAATTCAGAACTTGAACAGATAATCTATGTTACTTCTCACGATCTGAGATCACCATTAGTAAATATCCAGGGATTCAGTAAAGAACTTCAACTTTCTGTCGAGGATCTGACAGAAATCATTTCAGAGACAAAAATTTCTTCGGATGAAAAGCACAAAATCGGCCAGATTATTGAAGATGATATACAAATGGCACTGGAATATATTGTGACAAGCATCGAAAAGATGGACTCACTTCTTTCAGGATTACTGCGTCTCTCTCGATTCGGAAGAGTCGCTCTTGTTGTTGACAATCTTGACATGAACAGAATAATTTCTGATATTATTACTTCGAATGAGTATTTATTGAGGAAATCTGAAGTAGAGATAGAGGTAACAAAATTACCAAATTGCCGGGGGGATGCGACACAAATAAACCAGGTGTTTTCTAACCTGCTCGACAATGCAATCAAATATCTTGATCCAACTCGCAAAGGCAAAATTAGATTATCGGGTAAGATCCAGGAAGATCAAAGTTTTTATACAATTGAAGATAATGGAGTTGGGATCTATGAGGAACACCTGATTCGGATTTTTGATATATTTCACAGACTCGATCCTGAAGCAGGCTCAGGAGAAGGATTAGGATTAACGATAGTCCGCAGAATTCTCGAACGCCATAACGGTCAGATATCCGTTGAGTCACAGATTGGGAAAGGAACTCAGTTTACTGTGTCTTTACCGAGACCAGAAAAATCAACTTAAAGGAAAATACAGAATGAAAAATGAGTTAGTGATACTTCTTGCAGAGGATGATGAAGGACACTCAACCCTTATTAAACGCAACCTTAACCGAGCCGGAATTTCTAATCCCATTTTAAGTTTTAAAGATGGACAGGAAGTACTGGATTTTCTTCTGCGTGAGGGTAGCGGATCTCACCGTGAAGCCGGCAAACCATACCTGCTGATTCTTGATATAAGAATGCCGAAAATCGATGGCGTTCAAGTTCTTGAAAGAGTAAAACGGGACACAGAGTTAAAAAAAATCCCGGTTATTATGCTAACAACTACAGATGATCCTCGAGAAGTTGACAGATGTCATAGACTTGGCTGCAGCAGTTATTTAACCAAGCCGGTTGATTATGATAAATTTGTACTTTCTATTCGCCAGTTAGGCTTGTTTCTTTCAATTGTACAATACCCAAAAATAAATGGTGATGAGTGATTTATTGGTTATTCGTGAAATTTCAATAAAGTAATATCTTGAAACCAGATTCCCCAACATTCCTGGTAGTTGAGGATAATGAAGGACTTAACTATCTGATCCAGAAATCTTTGCAGCGAGCCGGCTTCAATACGGTTGGAGTGCAGAAAGGATCAGAGGCAATAGATAAAATCAGCAAAAATCCTAATTATATCTTATTATTAGATTATAAACTTCCTGATATGAATGGAACATTATTGCTGGAGTATCTCGAAGGTCTTGGAATCAAGGTGCCTTTTGTCATCTTAACCGGTCAGGGGGATGAGAAAGTTGCAGTAGAAATGATGAAATTAGGCGCACGAGATTATTTAATTAAAGGCACTAATTTCCTTGAAATCCTTCCCCAGGTTGCCCATCGTCTCATAGACAAACTCTCTACTGAAGAAGAACTTATTGATGCTGTCCAGAAAAAAGAAAGAAGCGAACAACGCTATAAACTCCTGCTTGAATCAATGTCTGATGGTGTTTTTGTCCTATCACCGAATTGGAAAATCATAATTGCAAATAATGCAGCTTCAGAGTTTTTTAATGTCCCGATTGATAAACTTCTCATCAGCACGATTCATGATCTGATTCCCCCCGAATCTGGTGATAAATGTTTAAAGGAACTTAATCTGGCATTGAAAACTCATCAGTCGAGTAGTGTAATATGCAAGTTCGACTTTGGTAAAGGGGACGAAGAATATTTCGAAATAAAAATCTATCCGGTTCCGGAAGGATTGCTATGCATATCAACAAACATTTCGGGTAGGATTGAAATGGAAAATGCTCTCATTAAGAGCAAGGAACAACTCGCTGATGCACAACGAATAGCTCATCTTGGGAATTGGGAATGGAATTTGAATTCAAAATATATTGTTTGTTCCGACGAGATGTTAAATATCTTTGGTTTGACTTCATCTGACCGACCTGTATTATATTCCAAGATATGGAAGAGAATCCACAGAGACGATAGATTACTGCTAAAACAGACTTTGTCTGATTCTTTAGGGAAAAGGGAACCGTTCAGTATCGAATTTCGGATATTACGAAATAAAACCGAGATTCGCCATATTAACTCACAAGCAGAACCAATTTTTAAAAATTCAAACACCTCAACAGGTTTCTTTGGTGTATGCGTAGACTCAACACAAAGAATGTTACTTGAAGAACAGCTCCGTCAGGCAAATAAAATGGAAGCAATTGGACGACTGGCAGGTGGAGTAGCACATGATTTCAACAATCTTCTAACAGTGATTAGTGGAAATCTTGAATTAGCTATGTTAGGATTGGGTGAGGATGACCCATTAGCGCTGGATTTAAATGAAATAAAGGAGGCTTCTAAAAGAGCAACCGACCTGACAAGGCAGTTACTTGTTTTTAGCCGAAAACAAAAGCTTGAACCTAAGATTCTCGATCTTAACAGCATACTCTCAAAAATGAGTAAGTTGATTTATCGGTTAATTGACAAAAACATAAATATTTCAATAGAAACTCAACACAATTTATGGAGCGTGTGTGTTGATCCCGGACATATCGAGCAGGTCATTGTAAATATGACGGTAAATGCTCATGACGCAATGCCTGACGGAGGTAGACTAATTTATGAAACAAAAAACGTAACCTTAGATGAGGAGATTGGTGATAGGCATTCTTCGTCTAAGTCCGGTCAGTTCGTACTATTGAGTATAAGTGATACTGGTTCAGGTATGACCGATGAGGTGAAAGCTCAAATATTCGATCCATTTTTTACAACTAAGTCCGCTGAAAAAGGCACCGGCTTGGGTTTATCAAGTGCTTTTGGGATAATAAGGCAGAGCAATGGGTTTATAACTGTTGAAAGTAAACTTGGAAAAGGCTCTACATTTAACATTTATCTACCCAAAGCCTCAGGGGAACCTGAAGTTATTGAAACCGAGCAAATTCACTCAGACACGCCAGTTGGCAAGGAGACTATATTGGTTGTTGAGGACGAAGATGCCGTTCGAGTAATGACTGTTCGATCTTTAAAACGCTTGGGATATAAGGTTGTTGAAGCTCAAAATAGCGGAGAAGCTTTTCTTATTTGCGAGGGTAGAGACCGACCTTTTGATCTTATACTTACTGATGTTGTCATGCCTCGAATGAATGGAATTGATTTTATTAATCGAATCCGAAAAATCTGGCCTGATGTGAAATCAATTTTTATGTCCGGTTACATTGATTTAGGAAGTAAGGAAAAAAGAGAACTCCCAAGTGGAGCTCCGTTCATACAAAAACCATTCGAATTAGTAAAATTGGCAAACATAGTCCGACAAGTCCTTGATGGTTAATCCAATTTGATTAATTTATTACGGAACCTGCTACACTCCCCTGATTTATTTTCTTAAGTCACTGCTGTCCAAATTATTTTAAGAACATGATCTCCTCATTCCCAACTTGATTGGGCTATCGACTTACTGCTGTGAACGAAGTGAATCAGAATCCAGCTTTTTTCATGAATAATCATATACTTAAGCGTTTAAATGATTTGTGATGATTTCATCATTAAAACAGGTTGTTGTATTTACAACACCTCTACTTTCCCGTGTGCACGGGAATGTCGAGCACAATAATATGTATTTTGGACAGGTGTGATCTTAAATCTGAATTATGTCTTCAACTTCTTCTTCTTCGCCGCCGGGAACAAAACATTATTAAGAATTAATCTATATCCAGGTGAATTTTTATGCAGTTCCAGATTGGTCGGAGGATCTCCTATCATATGTCTGTAATCTTCCGGATCATGCCCCGCATAAAAAGTCCAGAATCCCTTTCCCAAATTTCCGTGAATGTATTTAACTTCATTACGTCCTTCATATTCTCCCATCACAACAACAGATTGTTTGACAAGAGAGCGTCTGAAAGAGGTTGTCTGTCCCATAAAACCCTTTACGACAGAAGTATGACATTGGGTTAACATTGTAGGTACAGGATCATATTTTGCGGAAAATTCGAACAGTGTGAAATAATCCCCGGATTCTCCGCGCAATCCTCGACCTGAGTCTTTTGTCATGTCAATATCAGAGAATTCATAAACATTCGGATCAAATACCATTTTAAAATCTCTGAATGCCATTGTTCTGGAGTAATCAAGTTTCTGCTGGGCATTTGGATCAGGTGGGTCACCGTCGAAAGGGGATGCAACGATATCGACCCCCTGAGCCGAGAGAGCGATATCATATGAGTCGGTACCCGAGCACATTGCAAACAGGAATCCACCCTTTTCAACGTATTTGCTTATTTCCAGAGCTACTGTTTTCTTCAACTCACTTACTGATCCAAATCCCCACTCTCTTGTGCGCGCTTCGTCTCGTGCCTGATGTTCCCTGTACCAATCAGCATTTTTGTATGATCTGAAGAACTTTCCGAGTTGTCCTGTAAAATCTTCATGGTGTAAATGTAACCAATCATATTCCGGGAGCTTCCCATGAAGTACCTCATCATCATAAATCTGCTCAAAAGGAATTTCCGAATAATTCAGAGCCATTAGTACAGCATCATCCCATGGTTGATACCAGGAAGGTGCATAGACAGCGATCTTAGGTGCTTTTTCCAGTGGAATTACTTCCATATTTGCTTCTTCTATCTGAGCGTAGATATCGGTTGCCTGCCCACCTGATAATACCTCATATGTGACACCTCGCAATCGACAGAGCCTTTCCAACTGTTCGTAGTGATCACACATAAATGAACCGTGTCGATAGTTTAAAAGCCACTCGGATTTTCCGGCTTGTTTGACAGTCCAAAAAGCAATCCCGTAGGCTTTGAGGTGATCCCGTTGCGAGAGATCCATCGGAATAAGGATTTTACCCGCACTCAGAGCCGGATTTACTAAAACGAAGACTGTGAGCAGTAGTTGAATAAGAGTTTTCATCTGATAAAAGGATGGGGTGGTTTGTATGTAATTTGATAACCGAATTGAGGGTATGGATTCAACAATACAGTCCAAAAAGGAACCTGAATCCGGGAACAATTTCCCGGATTCAGGTTTGATATATTTCTACTTAACAAGCATTAACTTAACTGTTGTGGATTGTCCGGCACCCTGTAGACGGGCAAAATAGAGTCCGGAAGTCATCTTATTAGCATCCCAGACTGCATGATGATTCCCCGCCTTGTATGAACCTCTGGCTAATGTTGTTATCAGACGACCGGACATGTCAAATATGCTCAAAGTTGCATTTCCGCTTTCAGGTAACCCATAACTTAACCTGACATGACTGTTGAACGGGTTTGGATATGCTTCGTTTATCCCAAATTCAACTGGCACAGCAGATTCAATAAAAAGGTTACCAATGAGTAATCCATCACGTTCCCAGCTATTGTCTCCAATAATTGGATCTATTCCTGAATCAAATTCCTGACTTCCATTCCATATCTTGAAATGAAGATTGTCTCCGTTGACAGCTCCATCAATTATATCTGTATATGGATTATCTTCCCAGGCAGCAATACCAACTTGTCCCTCGGAATTAATCAGCCCGGATCCTATAAGAATATCATCCCTTACAAACACACCAAGTTCCCAACCAGCAAATTCCTGAGATGTAAGTGCAAGAATACTGGAGTTTGTCTCACCAGTAGATAGCAAGATGAAGTGTTTTGGTGTATCCAGATGATCCGTTGTTGTAGCCAGTCTCTCCTCAACGTTATAAATAAGTTCAGTTTCCTCAGAGACATTAAATTGGTAACCCTGACCAGGAGTCAGGTCACCCATGTTACTGAATTCAAATTCCGGGATGTAGAATCTTCCAAAGACGTCCTTTGCAATTTCCAGTCGATCTGCCAGGAGTTCCAATGCCACTATTGCATCAATTGGCTCATTAGGGTAATAAGCTTTCATATTCCAGCCTTCTGCCAGTGGAATTGGCTGATCAGGCGCAACTGTTCTTCCACTGATCAGCAATTCACCTTCACCTTGCAAGTGCATCATATAACCATCTGTGACAGACCATCCGGGGATATTGTTGAATTGTCGTTCAACCAGATAGAAACGACCCAAACCATCTTTCATCAGGGTCAGCAGATCCTCTTCGACTAATGGTGCGGTCATCCCTATGATGTCGTTATTATCAGGTTCTATATTTAATGACACCATATTCCAGCCCGGTCGCAGGTTAAGAGCTCTTTGGGCGCGTTGCCCCGGTCCTGCGGTAACTTCAAGAGTAACACCAATTCTTGTTTCACCTCCGATAGCATTATGGAGATACACTAGATCACCTTCAAACACAACTGCGGGTAACTCAGATGCATCCAATGTGAGTGTGTAATCCTGAACCTCTTCAGCTTCAGTCACTCCCTCTTCAGGTTCAACCATAAACCAGTCTTTTCTTGCATCGACCTGCCAGATATCGAATCTGTCCTCAGCCCCGCGATTGGCAACAGCAATCAAAACCCAGCTGTAAACATCATATTGATTCGTTATAAACGCAGCTTGAGGAGTACCTGCACCTTCCGGCATCAGAATTCCAACGAATTCAACGTTCCCGTTATCGGGATTTATTTTGCTGATTATATTGTCTCCAATATCCCGATCTTTGTGGTAAACGAAAATCGAATGTCCATCCGGTGAATCAGGCCAATAAGCCAAACCGTAAATACGCATTCCCTGACGATCAATTTCAACAATCGCATTGCCTTCCCTGTCCATACCAACAATATCAGAGGTTGTGCTTGAAACCCAGAGAATCTCCCTGTCAGGATCCCAGGCGAAGTTGTTTGTTGGATTAAATGGTCCTTCAAACTCAGCCATTAACTCTCCCTGCAGGTTAATCGCGTAAATCGTGTTGGAACCCGAACTCCAAATCCATTCTCCATCGAAGGTCATATCCTTGAATCCATATCCCCCTTCACCGGGTTGGTCAAATTGATCAACAAGTTCTCCGTCTCGATTAATTACATATATAACGGGTGATCGATCATTTGCTCCTGCAGCATAGAATAGGTCATTGGCATATACAACACCTTGTATTCGAGCATCCTCTGCAATAACACCGGCTCCGATTTGTTCTCGCAAATCCCATGGATCAGCATTCGCATCACCCCGCAGGTGACGTTCTATCCTCCATTCAAGCGGCCCGTTTCCTGTATTTGCAACCTCAAATTCAACTTCGGTATTACCGTCAATGTTCAGCGCTCTTGCCATCTCTTCTACAGATGGAGTGAACTCAGGATGGAGAAGTGCGAAGTCGACACTCAGTGTTTCATCTTCAGCAATATCAAATCCGGTTAATGTAGAGTCGTTCCATCCTTGTTTAGAGGCTGTAATCTCATAATCCTCACCAATAATTATATCTTCGACAATATAATTTCCATCCTCATCTGTTTCAGCCCAGAATCCACGACTGGTTACAAGAGTTACTTCCGGTAGAGGTTCTCCCGTTTCAACATCCGTCACCGTACCTTCAATTGCACCTGTGATAAACTCAGACGCTGTCGTGAATTTAATAGCCATCTCATTCTCGAGGCGTTTTGCACCTTGTGTGTAAGTGTTCCAATAGGTGTACTGCAAGCCGTCTGTGTCATCGAGATTACCTATGCCGATTGTACAGTAAGGGGTGTCATTTCGACCGGGTGAACCACTGTTTCTGATGTTCTTATATTGATAAACAATAACTCCATCACCACTATATGTAGGATGAAATTCCGGATCATACAGTATCAGTTGAAATGTCTCGGGAGTATTGTCAGCCAATCTGCGCATATTGTTCCATTCAACAATAAACTGTGCCCCATCTTCATCGTAATGATAGAAAATTCTCCCGGTGGATAGATTATCCCAGAAGACACATAGTTGTGCGTTGGGCCCCCCTCCAGAGGCGATACGACGATTTCGAAAATCGGATAAATCTTCCCAGTCTCCAAATGCTGCCCATCCCGAGGTACTAATTGTTATTTGATTAAACTCCTCACCGTAATACATAAAGGGGAATGGCAAATCAAAAACAGCACTTTCATCCATGTTATCACCTCCGTCACGAAGATCGGTATTTGTTCCCCGGAAATCCTCATCCTCATTGGGATCAATTTCAATCCATTCATAAACGGGAGCCATTTCCCAATCGCGATCACCATCGTCGAAACAAACATATCCATAATCATCCGGACCAAATGGATCGGTAACTTCAGGTTCACTGAGTTCAAAGGAAATCGTTGTTGTATCTCTGAATCCTCCTTCGGTCTCAATGTAAACCATCAAATACACCTCAGTTCCTGGCACCGTAAACGGATGTGCGCGGACTCGGAAACTCTGATTATTTCCGGTACCATCATCACCCTCATCAATACCATTGTATTCAACCTCTTCATCAACAACAGTGACAACTGTATGCAAACTGACAAGGGTTGCCAAGAATGGATCAAGGTCCTTATTTCCTATATTTTCAAGGGTGACATCGAGTAGCTTTACATCACCCGGTTCGAATTCACCATCCTCAAATTCGAGATTGGTGATTGCAATTCGAGGAGATTCAACCATTACCTCAACCATCGAATTCCAGGTTTGATCTGCAGCTGAGATTTGAGCTACTAATTGGAGTAAATATTGGTCAGGACAAGCGGGATCAATATTAACTACAAACACTCCTTCATCGCTCTCTCCGGCTTGTGGGCATGCTTCAACTTCCAAAGCTTCTCCGGCAACCTCAGCCCACGGTGAAATAGATGCAAGTGTAACAATGGCTCCCCCTTCAGGGACTTCACTGCCGAAATTTGTCCAGCTTACATTCAGTTCAATTGTCTCACCGGGATTGGCTGCTTCATCTCCATCACCAGCACTTTCACCCTCATCATCATCATCAACTCGCCATGTTTCAAGACCAATATAAAATTCAGAATCTTCTACAGGAACAGTTGCCAACAAAGCCTTTGTATTGTGTTTGGTTACAGTTACTAAAATATCACCTTCTGAAAGTTCATCTGTATTGATATGGAAATTAACAATACCCTCTGCGTTAGTATATTCGACTAACTGAAACTCATCGTCCTCTTTGTATAAGCAAACCACAGCATCTTCAACTGCTGCTTCATCTTCCTCAGTTAAAACTTCAACTCTGAAATAACTCTCACCTGTTGAGAAAGATTCAGGGTGTGATGCTGTGATAATCTCAGGAATACCGGTATAAATATGTGTCGCAGGATCACCCATAAGATTTGTCCAGCGACTGAAGTTGTTCACGTTAGCATTATCAAATCCAGCATACTGACGCCAGAGCTCGATTCGACCGCGATTTACAGCCGTTCCAAAAGTGTAAAGGTCATCCTTAAGGATTCCCACCCAGATACCTGTCGAAACGGCATTATTGAACTGAACGTGAGTACCGTTTGTGCAAAATCCAACCGCACCGGTACCACCACCCCTTGATCGTAGGAATGCCTCAGTGTGACCAAATGTGTTGATATAGTTACCAGATGAGCAAGTAAGTAGGATTACAGTTGGGTAACGTTCGTGATTACGGAAGTTCATGATTTGATTTGGTGACAGTTGCTCAATACCAACCCATCCGCGATAGTTTGAAAATGCAACACCTCTCTCGAATTCCCTTTGGAAAAATGTAGGTACACTCTGCCCTTGAAATGGCGCATTAAAATACCACTCATGAATATCGTTAAAATCCCTGGCTTCAAGCTCATATTTTACCCACCTATTCACAAGTATGGTTGAGAGACCGGAAATCTGGGCACCGGCGCATACCATACCTTCCAGAAACCAATCGGTATCCTCCATGTAAGGATCAGATTCATAGTTGACTATTTTTTCAACCACACGCACTAAATCTTGCCTACTACCAACCGAGATTCTGCCAACGATGGCATCAGCGAGAATGTCATTACCCTCAAGCATGACGTAATCATGATCTGTCTGATTATAAGCAGAAATCGAAATACCGCCACCTGCGTCACCGACTAACGCAACTATTTCAGGTGGATTTTCCCAATTATCATAAGCGCGCTGAATATGCTGTTTTACAGTTCCGGTACCTGCATTGTTTTGCACTTCCTGCAGACGGACATCCCAACCGGATCTCATTCGCCAGTCGATCAAAGGCTGGAGGTCTTCCAACACACCATCCACGTTCGGATAAATCAGAAGATAAGAACCCCGATCAGGGTTGGCAAAATCACGTCGAGGTGGATTTAAAACCAATCCATCGAGAATTCGGTTCATGTTTGACGATGGTCTGTCCCGGTCAGGATTTATTACGGGATTTATACCATTATTTCCAACATACTCAAGCTCAAAGTCGAAGTTGTCATTGTATCGCATCTCTCCCGTCTGAGGATTGAATTGAAATGGATACATGATGACCGTAATCAGGCGGTTACCACGCAGAATAACTGGCTCGCTAAGTTTTATTGCGTCCGGAGGCCAGAATCCCTCAACAGAAAGGAATTCATCCGAAGCCTCAACATATTCAACAACACCATTTACTTCATGAGGAGCAATTGCGGGTTCCCAACCGTTTTCGATTCTTGAATTGATGGAATGTACTATAAGCTGTATATCACTTTGGGGTGGGACTAAAACAGCCCTGGATATGAAGGGAAGATTTGGCCATCCCTCTCTGAATAGAGTAGGTTCAGCACCAAGTGCGAACTGATCAAATCTGTTGTTGTTTGCATCAATGGATTCAGATGTAAAATCCTCAATACTTAAGTTGATGCGTGTTGCATCCTGTGAATCATAGATTACCCCAACTTCAACCGGGGTTGATGCAACCTGACTTACAGCTGCAACTGAAGTTTCGCAGGCAAAAAATGTAATTGCTAAAAGGATGAAAAAGAGCAGAAACGTAAATTGTTTCATTGATTGAGCCTCCGTGCCGATGTTACCCTGAGGGATTGTAAAAAACTGTATCTAAATATGATACGAGAATAAATCGGAAATGTCAAGTTGTTCCGACATACGGATTACTATACATGAAGGGATAATCACCTTTTCAGAGATTATTTGTGTTTTATTACTGTGATATCATTTTGACAAATATTTTGTACAATTTGATGTAGTTTAAGCACATATTCTATTTTAACAGAGCAACTTTGAGGACACTCGATTTGTTATTCGAAGTAAGAGTTACAAAATAAACTCCGGAATTTAAATTCGATTCATGCAATTCGTACTTGTAGTATCCCGATTTTTTTGCATATCGAGAGAATGTTTTGACTTCTCGACCATTTACATCGAAGAGTTTCAGGGTAAATATGCCTGGTTTTTCAAGACTAAATGAAATTAGAGTATTTGCATTGAAAGGATTTGGGTAAATCGATTGAAAACCAAAGGTGATTGGTATTTCGTTTTCATCAGGTGAAACTGAATTGGGTCGATAAAAAAAAGAAAACATTTCCCGACTTCGTACACTGTCACCTTCGCTTGTAGCGATTACCCACCATTGAAAATCCTGTTCAACTTCAACATTAAAATCAAGAGTATCCAGCAGAAGGTCTATTTGAGAAGCTGGTGTTAGTATATATGTCGAGTCATTTGCCGATTTAATCCACAGTACATACTCCACCTCCCCATCTTCATTCCTGTCAACCGAGTTTTCCCAGGCGAAGCTTATCTCAGAAGAATGTAATATCTCCTCATTCTCAGGTGAAATCAGGCTGAAATCGTTGGGAGGTACAGATCCTGAAACTTCAAGTGTGATAGACAGGTTATTCGAATTGCTGAGAGCGTTATGAGAGAAAATAAATTCACCCTCATAAAGTTGTGGTATTAAATCGTTTGTAGATATAATCAACTCTAACTGTTCAGATGAACCGGGATTTATTTCACCTTCTTCGGGAAAAAGTGTCATCCAGGCGGTTTTATATTCAATATGCCAGATGTCGATTCGATCTCCCCCCTCATTGGGAGCGCAATTTGTGATATTGAAAAAAACGTGACTTAGAGGATTAAATATGCTTGAAATAAAAGCCCCTCCCGGAGCACCTCCCTGTTCAGGTTCAAGCTGTGTGATAAGCAATGTATCACCGGTTTCAGGATTCATTTTCCCCACGATCTGATTGTTATTATTGGGGGCTCTTGATAAGAAATAAAGCGGTGAGTCATCAGGATCATCCCGTCTGTATGCGAAGCCGTAAATCAAGATGTTAGAGTTTTCAAACTCTACAATTACGTTACCATCAACATCAATACCGAAAATGCCGGATCCCAGTCCAGTTACCCAATAAAGTTCATTTTCCGGATCCCAGGTAATGCCGGTTAATGGACCCTCTGGTACTTGAATGGAGTTGATAAACTCACCCTCCGGAGAAAAGCCATAAATCATATCCGTCTCAACACCCCATAAATTCACACCATCGTATGCTAAATCTCTCAAACCTCGTGAATTTTCACCAACTTGTGAAAACGAATCAACTACAGCCCCCTCCCGATTCATCTTATAGATTATCGGATTCCTGTTGTTAGCGCCTGATACGTAGAAATGTTGATCAGCAAATACAACTCCTTCAATTCGATTGTCACCAACCTGCAGTCCAATATTGTGTGAGCCCAATAATTCCCAGGGTTGGATTTCATCAACGTTTCTCAATCGTTTTTCAACAGACCATTCGAGAAGCCCATTTCCCGAATTTTCAATAGTAAGTTCTTCTTCTTCGTTAATCCCCTCATCAAGGTTGAAAGTGAATACCGTATCGGATAAAGCAAAATCTGGGTGAAGCAATCCGAAATTTACCTCAAGCACTCCCTCGACTTCAAGAACAAGCTCCGTAAAGGTTGAGTCATTGTAACCAGTTTTTCGCGCTGTAATAGAAAACTCACGGTCAGACATTGCATTTTCTATTACCCACTCACCATTCTCATCAGTTAATGTTTCCTCACCATAATCAGTAATAACGCTTGCTCCCTCAATCCCGGAATCTGATTCAGCATCTAAAACAACACCATTTAACGTCCCTGGGACATTTGGGATGAATTCAATTGCAGCTCTTAAATTGGGTCTCGGTCCGATGTTTCCCATTCCATGAGGTCCATCCTGTTGTGGTGAACCTGTCTCAAACAGCATATCTCTGATCTCAACTGCGGATAGAACATCTTCATTTTGGTATCTTTCTTTGTATATCCCCTGTATACAAGCTGCCGCGCCGGCAATCATTGGGGTTGCACCGGAAGTTCCGCCAAAATTTGAACAATACCATTGTCTCTGGTCTCGATTAGGGAAGAAAAGATCACCATAGCCTGCAGTAACTATACCCCACCCCCAGCCCTGCAAATCAACTCGAACTCCGTAATTTGAAAAACTGGCACGAGAACGGTCTGGTCCCCACTCACCGATCGGAGGATTACCGGCACCTACGAGAATAGCTCCCGAATGACGATTCTCCGGATTAAAACGACCTTCAAATCGATCAGAGTCGAGGTTGTGATTACCATTGCAACCAGCTTCAACAACTATAATACCATTTGCAGCAGCAGTTTCGATTACATCGAAGATATCCTGCACTACTTCCATAGGTTCAAGAGCATGAGACTGAATTTCCAGAACAATAATGTCTCCTTCATCTAATTGTTCTGAAGCTTCAATAATAAAAGGAGCAATTTCCGCTACTACATTTGCAGTAGCCATTGAAATGCCTCCAATTTCAACATTGGGGCAAAAACCATCGATTCCGTAATCATTGTGCTGACCGATGAGTATTCCAATTACAGCATCACCATGATCAACGTGATGGATACGCTGATTTCTTTCATAAAATGGTTCCTTAAAGTCCTCGTGCTCAAAAGTCCAGCCAAATTCAATATCTATAATTTTGACGCCTTCTCCCATCCCACCCTCAATTTCCCATGCAGCTGGAGCATCAAGTCCCTCAGGAGCGTCATAAAGGTAGATTTGATCATCTGTGTACAATGGTGTTTCGGGTTCAATATCAAAGGGTAAGCATATACGGTACTTTGGATAGGCTGTTTCAACATACGGACTTTTCAATAGAGCATTTACCAATTCAACACTTTGATCAAATGAATCAAGGACAACGGTATAGTATAAATTGAGGTTTGCGAGTTCTTTACCAGACTTTGCCTCCCCGCTCATCTTCAACCGATCAAGTAATCTTCTTTCCTGGTTGAATAACCTGCACAGACTTTTTGCACCATATTGGTCTAAAATCAGGTTAATATCGGAGAGATCTAAGCCAATTCGAGAATTGAAACTACCTTGATTGAGATAAATTTCGCTTCCTTCGATGAACTTGATTGTTATCCTGTCCATGAAATGTGATTCAGCAGTGTAAAAGGACGATCTATCTGATTTTGGTGGCACCCATCTGCTGTTAGCGGATGAATCCACGGAAAGGACAAAGAAACAGACCACAGCAAGTAAAACTGGAAACACTCTTCGCATTATTCAAACCCGGTTAGATAACTGTTTTTTGTAATCCTGCTGGTTAATGCAGATGACTGATAATCTCAGTCATCTGCATCAGATTGGTTTTTTTACTTGATAAGAATTACTTTATTAGCACATTTAAATGTCGTTTTTTCTTTTACAGATTTGGCTTTCATGTTAATGATATAGACTCCTGCGGATGCATCTTTCGCATTCCAGGTCAGATCATGTGATCCGGCAACAAGTTGATTGCTTAGCAGATTCTGTACGAGACGACCATTTATGTCAAATACTGAAATGCTAACTTTGCTTTCTGTTGGTAACCCATACGTCAATCGTGTAATGTTGTTAAATGGATTTGGAAAACACTCAGCGAGATAATAGTCCATCGGTATGTGATTAATATGGATAGATTTGACAATCTTTAGTCCATTCGGCTCGTAAACAAGCTTATCGTCGTTGTGAATTTGACCGACCTGGAGTTCTGACTCAATACAACGATCACCATCCCATAACCTTAAAAAGAAAGTTTCTCCTACATCCAGACCATCCTTTATTTCAGTTGAATGGTCATCACCCCAAATTGAAATACCACATCGTCCGTCAACAACATCTCCATTTCCAACCAGCATTTCCGAAGAAGAAAATGCTGCGACCTGATATAGCACATCAGGATCTAAGCCATCGAGCTGCTTGATTAATACACTCATGTTCTCACCCGTATTTACGGGCACTCCCCAGTGCATATTATGAGGTGTTTCCAAGTGCTGATCTGCAAGCTGCTCAGCTTCTTCAGGATAATTCAGAATAACCGGTTCATTATTATCAATCCTCACCTGGTAGCCCTGGCCTGCTGTCCACGGTGCCATGTTTGAAAATTCCTGCTCAGGAACCATAAATCGTCCTTCGAAGTCTTTCGCAATCCCAACGCTTTCAATTATTGGAGAGAGTACATGAAAGTCCGGTGAAGATGCATCGAGTTCATAATCCGGAAGATATGCAATAATATTCCAACTTGGCTCAAGAGGTACATCAGTATCTGCATCAATTGCAGGACCCCGGAAAGTAATCTCAGCAGCCTCTGAAAGCTTAGCCTGATAACCCTGGGTTAATTCCCAATAAGGGATGTTGTTGAAACCCCATTCTGTAGTCCAGAATCGGCCAATTTCATTTTTCAGGAGAATTATTCTATGATTACCCTCATCAATTCTCAGTTCTTCAAACATATCAACAACATCAGGACCGGGATCGTCTTCTTCATTATAATGCATCAGAGGATCAACATTAATTGAAATCATATTCCAGCCTTCAATCAGGTTGAGCGTTAATTCATCAATTGTAAATGAGCCGAGGGATAGGACAGACCGTCGGTTTGGTATCCACATGGCCGGACCATCTTCAAATGTCGCATCTGCCTGATACTCAACTCCATTGACTTCATCCCAAATACGAAAATCAAATCTATCACCAGCACCGAATCCGGTTATCTGTTCAATCTCAGGATTATCACCATAAGCAATAAGTTCAAAATTATCCACTTCAAACCAGACTGCTCCGCCAGCCAGTACTCCCTGAGGTGTTAGAACGCCAATTTCCCATCCCAAAGGTATAGGTTCGTCATTAAGAGTTACTTCGGTAATTTCAAGTATATGCCGCACCTCATTTTCAACCCAGCCATCGATCTCTTCAGTTTCCGGATTATCCTGACCAAAATGAATTGGTAGAGGAATCCCAATTGCTAATGAGACAGGGATTTCAACCAGGGGATTTTCCGGATCATCTGATTCTATCATGAGCATAGCACGGTAAATAAGGTTGTCAACCATTTCAGAAGGATCAAATGTTAAAATGATATCAACCGATTCTCCAGGAGCAACTGCACCATTTTCAGGTGCAATTGTCAACCATCTTGCAGATCCTTCAATAATTCCATCGTCAACAACAGACCATATATTACCCATACTTCCAAACCAGAAATTCTCACCGTCATGACATAATCCTCTGTATGCCCAATCCTGTTCCACATTAATTGTTTGAACATGCTCAGTCTCCCAATTTTCAGTAATTCTTGCCTGGAAGAGTTGATTAGCATTTAGTCCCCATAACTGACCATCCACATGATCCGGAACAAATTCAATTTTGTAAGTCCATGCATTGAAGTCAAATCCGGGTAATTGATTGATTGTCCTTATTATCTCAAGACCATCATTGGAAACAACATATATTCTGTTGTTTTCATTAGCTTTCATGAGGAGGAGATCATTTCCTAAATAAGCCAGTGCGGTCACAGTCCTTAATTCAAATTCATGTGTTTCAACCAAATCTCCCTCAAGATCATATTGATACAGGAAAGGTGCACCCCATGATGTCACCCAGAGAGAATTTCCATCAAAGGTTAATGCCATTGGGAACCTCTCAACGTTCACATCCTGCTCAGCTTCTCCGGTTTCCCTGTTTATAGCATACAATCGGCTTTGATTGTAACTGCATCCCCATATTTGATCACCAACGGATGTCAGGTCACTTGTTTGATTAACCTGAACATCAAATTGTTCAAGAACGTCTCCCGGATCGTCTCGGACAGGTCCCGAAATTTCAGAAATGATACTGCGTATTTTTCTTCCCGGTTGATCATTCATCGGTTCATTCTCAATTGCATCCGTTGAGATTGAAAATGCAAGGTCATCCCTTGGATCACCCTCCGTGTTTGATATAACTATTGTCCTTTCCTGAGGATCGTCACCGATATCCATAATTACATTGAGGGCATCTTCACCTTCCGGTAGTTCAACAGTCATCTCAGGTGCAAGAACTGCATTTGCGCTAGCCTCCCACCAGAAGAATCCATCCTCAACATTCGCAGCATCAGTCTGCATTCGGATTTCAACCTGATGTTCAGCAGTTTCAATTGGGTGATAAACCAAAAATGCAATTACCTCCTGATGAGGTTGCACAATCATTTCTTCATCAGGAAAGATGAAATCCCAATTCTCGGGATCACTTACTTCTATCTCTTCAATATTAACCACTTGTGTGCCAACATTCTCAATTATCACCTCAAGTGTATACTCCTGACCAATCCAATTTGGACCTTCCAGTTCAATAATTTCAGCTCCTTCCAATGGCTCAGGGAGCGGATTACCCGTCAGTTCTGGAATTCCAGTTGTATTTATCAGGATATCGACTACTTGATCTGGGTTCTCAGGATCGTTTGACTCAAAATGGAGCTCAACCTGATATTCCCCACCGAGTAAACCTCCACTATTGACTGTTAGAAGTAGATCCTGATCCTCACCTGGATTGAGTGTTCCGAAAGAGGGCTCAATGGATAGAGTATCAAGTTCCGCTGATAAGAAATCCATATACCAGATTACAGCTTCACCTGTTCTCCCCCATTGGGCGCTCTCTGCCCAGCGGTGGTGATATCCATCCAATGCTGTGTTCACAAAACAATAACCGCTTCCGTATCGGTAAGTAACAGCAACCGGTTCTTCGATCTCATTCCCCATCACCATTACTTCGAACCAATCGGAGTTTTCAATTTCCTCAAGATCTTCCATTCTGAAATATCCGAAAGTAAATGGTGCGATTTCTCTGAAACCAATCAATCGCTGTCCGACCCCCCATGGCCAACCGAAAGGATCATTTTCGTTCATGTAGTTTATAAAATAGTTGTCTTCCGGACCAAGTTGTATTGGGCACAGAGTTTGTCTAAGCTGTATATTGCCAACAGCTTCTAACCCACCTGGATGAAGAGGAGTCACATTAAACTGTTGCGCACCGGAACTATGATAAATAACACCTCCACCATCGACGAATTCCTCAATACGCTCAATGAAGTTGTTATGATCGCGTGTCCATATATCTGTTTCGTAATTCCCAATCCACATGAAGTCGAATTCATTCAGGTCTAAATCTTCCAACTCCTCCCATACTTCATACCTCTCGTAATCCAGACCCTCAATATTCGAAAAATACTGTTCAAATTCATGGTCATAGAATCGACAGCTTTCCTGAATGAGGATGCCTCTTCCTTGCGGTTGATCTCGCTGAGGGAAATTATCACTACTAAATCCGCTATTCTCTGAAATAGAACGTACTGATCTTACTTGACTGTCAAGTCCCGGTTGAGAAATTATTTCAAATCTTGTTGTGAAATGAAGATCGCTTTCTCCATTATTTGTAACATTAACAATTTCTTCAGCAACATCTCCCTGCTCCATTTCGATCTCCAACTCCTGAGGATTGAGCACTAACTCAGGGGCACTGAAAGCTCCAATACTAACAACACATCTGACAGGATATCCTTCTTCCCTGTTCGGATCATTTGTCATGAATACAAGTGTTGCTTCCTGTTCTCCTCCTCTTTCCGGATCAGGATTATACCAGATCTGGAGCTCTTCTCCCGAATCACCCTCAATTACCAGATCGTCAAGATCTTCATCCAGAACAAAGAAGTCCGGATTATCGTCATCGCGGAGAACTTCCTCAATACTAAGTTGTCCTGTACCAATATTCTGTACAACAACTGTTCGAGAGATGGCATAGCCGAAATACGCAATCTCGAAATCGACCGGTTCCTGTTCATCACCGCCTGGTATTACTACGATATTAGGCACCTGTGTGACAGTCAGGTTTATTTCAATAGTATGATCCGGCCCATCAAGAACAATGGGATCATTAGAGAAGAAATATAGTTCAGCAGAGTAATCACCGGAGATCAATCCACGAGTATCAATAGTGACAGTAATCACCTGATTCTCGTTGGGATCAATTTCACCGGATTGATCAGCCCAAAGCAGCCATCCATGTTCGTTTAAACCATCATCGATGATCCTTATGTCCGATCTCCATTGTGCACCGTTTGACCAACTAACTGACCAGAGATTTGTTCCATCATGTCCAAGATCATCCATCTCAGTTCCCATTCCATCATCCCACGAATAGAATGATTGAGCAAGTTCAGCCTCCCAGGATTCCCTATCAACTGTAAATTGCCATGCAACATTTCCATCTTGTCCGCCAGTGCCAATCCAAAATGAACCATCGTCATGGTCATCAACCCACATCAGATTTTTGCCACGATTATTATCAGCATTATGCCGCAGCATTAATTCATTGTAATTCTCAATGTCTCCAACGTGTTCGCCGAAATTGCCATCTTCTTCTATTGTGTATACATGAATAGGACGGTCAAATCCGCCAGGCCAATCTTCTTGAATGAAAACTAATCCAAGTTCTTCACTGGCAGCTATTCCGCCACCAAACCAGCCGTCAAAACCTATATCACCTAAATCGTTACCTTCACGGTCATATTTGTGAATGGTCTGAAGTCCCCTGTCGGTTATGTAGAAGATCCCATTGAAAAAGCAAATATCAACCATCTGGATTGGACCGGGAAACTCAGCGACAACTTCGTAATTATTATCAAGATCAAGTGCAACAAAAGTCGATAGATTCCCCTGTATTCCCATATATGCTATCCACATCCAGTTATTTTCCTCATCATAAGCAAAATGCCTGTATGTATTTATTACATCATCCAGGGGATTCCGTATTTCCTCAATTACATCCCCAGGTTCATCCCGATAAGGCAGGTAATTGCCTTCGTCATATTCAGCTCCCGATCTCGCGCAGATTCCTCTAACTGATCTTCTGGAGTTATCACGATCCGGTTCTTCAATTATTGCCGCATCTGATCTCCATTCAAGTACACCTTCCCCCTCATTGCTGATAACCACCTCATGCTCCCTGACCTCGTTGGAAAGCAAATCCTCAACAATTACATCGGTATCCACATCCAAAATCGGACTTCCAACAGTAATTGCCACAACAGGAATTTCGATAGGATCAAGATCATCCGCTTCATCGAATGTTAGAGTGACATTACCTCGAAATTCACCAATTTCTTCTGTGCTCAAAATGAAGTTGATATATATTTCCTCATCTCCGGGAACTACATCCTGGATATCCGGATTCCAGTCTACCCTGAAGTTCTCATTATCGCAATCAATTTCAAGTATATGCATGTCGTCAGTCCCAATATTGGCGACCATTACCTCAATAGGATACTCACCCCGATTATATAAAGGTTCAAAAGCAAGGTTAAAATCCACCTCATCGGGAAAACCGAATTCTTCATCCCATTCTATTTCCGGCACGGGGAATCCGGTTACATTTAGAGTGATCTCCACAATTTGATCGTTATTTTCGGGATCATTAGAGAGGAAATGTAACTCCGAAGTATACTCACCGGTAAACAGACCATCCGCATCAAGATCAAGAATCACATCGAAGTCTTCCCCTGCCTGAAGTGTTCCATCAGACGGTGTGAGTGCTGCCCAGGGAGGACCTCCTCCAAGTCTTAGCAGATATTCCAACATTACTTCAGAACAGGAACCCCAGGAATCTTCCACGTTCCAATCATTCCATTGGCGACCACAAGTTGCTCCTGATACAATAACATTGCCATTTCCATAGCTATACTCGGCTATTACCGGACGTTCATTTCGAGATCCCACTACAATAACCTGATATCCGTCGCTGTCGTCGATATTTTCAAGTGCTTCAACAGGGTATACAACATGTCCAAATGATTGTCTATCCTCAAAGAATCGACGTTCTTCCCATTCCATTTGCTCGACTAACCAGTTATCTTCAGGTCCGACATTAAGAATACCTTCCGGCTGCGGATCATTTACGTGCACCAACCCACCCGGAGCAACATGCCCGGGTGCAAGACCGGGATAAAGTCCCTGTTCGAGATACATTGAGTATCCCTCGGAAATATACTCTTCGAAGTTCTCAATGTTGGCGTCCCAAAACAGGTCAAAGGCTTCACCCTGCCCACCACTCTCAATCCATATCGCATCATAATCAAAAAAGTCTACATTTGAGATACCCTCAATTGTGTTGATCCAATCGTAATCCAGATCCTCTACTCGAGCAAACACATTTTCAACTACCCATCCATGAGCCATCCACCTTTGAAAGATCATGAACCGACCATTTGGAATATCTCTCCTTGGACCTGAGCGTGAGTGATTTCTCTGATTTACTGCTCTCACGTTTCGTTGTCGATTATTGTCTCTCTCATCCTCGTCCTCATTAAGGAAAACAAAGTCAGACCTCCATCGCAATTCGCTGTCACCCTCGTTTGCGACATTTATTGGAATTTGTGAGAAATCCCCTGAAATAAGATCATCCTCGATTACAACAGGCTCTACAACGATAATCGGAGGTAAAATCGCTTCTGCAATTAAGGGAATTGCATGTTCCTCACGATTAGGATCGTTACTTCTGAATATCATTTCTGACTCTACCAGTCCAACCTCCCCCGGTTCAAACCTTAAAAGCACTTCACGGATTTCGCGTGGTTCAAGATTGAATTCAGTCGGTTCAGCAGAGAAAAGCTCATTTTCTGAGAAAATGTCCGAGACTTCTAACACCTCATGCCCGAGGTTCTGTACCTTTATAGGAATACCATAGGATTGTTCAATGTAAACTTCCGGGAAATACATATTCCAGTCAATAATCTGTGGTTCTTCATCAAATCCAGCTTCTGTTGGCCAATTGACAGCAATAAATGGTGCTGGCTCGATACTTAAAATTACGGGCACAACAACTTGAGGATTTTCGGGATCATTCGAGGATATTATTATTTCTGCTTCATATTCTCCCGGTAATTGAGACCTGCCATCGAGTGTAACTGTTAATATTGCTTCATCATCAGCTTCAATATCACCTGCTATGGGTTCAACCGTTATCCATAATTCGTTTATCCCATCGTCGATTATCTGCATTAAATTATTTTCTGTGGCGGTAATCCAGAAATTTTCTCCGTCGTGAGCAAATCCATCACCAAAGTGTAATCCAATTGTCGGGAAATGCTGAACGACACCATTAACTTCCCAGTTTTCCGTATCAATATCTAATTGCCAGAGCCTTTCAGCGGTACGTACCCAGAGTTTTCCAAAATCATGTGTTGGAACCCACTCAATACTAATCGACATCATATTATTAAAATGGTGCTTGATACAATCCATACTTGCAATCAATTCACCATCAATAGTAAAAACAAATAACGGATGTGTACGGCCAACAATTCGGTGCCCGAGAACGATAATCAATTCATTGATAGGATCGATTGCTACACCATATACTATGGCACCTTCACAATCCAGGTTTAATCTCCCAAGTTGATTTCCCTCTCTGTCCCACATTGTCAGCCATGTATTATACGCCTCAAGCGCATAAAGAGTACCATCATAATATGCCATATCCCAGGGTCGAAGTATGTTCATCATCCAGAATTCTTCAGTTTGATAATCTTCTCTTGGATTAATGGCGATCATCCTGCGATCAAAAGTATTGACAGCCCACATCCACTCGTTTTCCGAATCCCATGCAAGTCCGTGGGTAATCGTAGTAAAAACGAGATCATCCGGATTGTCAACCATATCATTTTCAAGTTGGAATTCATGTAGAATATCACCCGGATCATCTCGCATCGGATCAATCCTGTTTTCGGGTATTCTCCTTTCGGTGTTGGTACTTCGAACCGCTCTTCCACCAAGATCTCTTTCGGGCTCATCGATAATGTCAACATCTGTGTTGAAACGCATTATGCCCTGACCATTATTGTGTACAGTTAATTCATGCTCAACGATAGCAGCTCCGGGAAACTCATCAATTATCTGTTCGGGATCGACAACAATGCTCGGTGTATCCGATACTTCAAATACAATTGGAAAATCATATTCGTCCTCGTCAGGATCATTAGAGAATAATATCAACAATACTTCATAATCTCCCGCCTCTTCAGGGGCAAGGGTCAAATCAAGCTCAACATCACTTTGGCCAGGTATAGGATCAAGACGATCTTCCATATCAATTGACAGATACTCCGAGCCTTCACCAATTATCTGGATCTCATCAATTTGTAATTCTCCGGACCCATGGTTCAAAATCCTGAAATATGTCTCATATTCATGGCCTGTAAAAATGTCATCCCTTGAGATATTCCAGTCAAGTTCCCGTGGGAAACCATGATTATGAGCCCACTTTGCAGATATATCCGGAGTTTCGGTTACAAATAGCTCAATAGTAACAACTATTTCTGCGTTGTTTTCATCATTTGATTCTATTAGTAAGTCCGCAAGGTAATCTCCGGAAACGAGACCTGCTCCGTTAAACTCAATTGTTAACTCAATTGCTTCATTCGGATCGATTTCCATCGGGTGGTCTTCAAAAGTTGCCCAGGGTGTGTCTCCTATCCAATCTGCCCAGATCAATTCATTTCGTGCAGTTAGATCGGCTCCTCCATCATTCCATCGTTCATACCACAATCCGGATAAATTCAGAGTGGAAGCACAGACAAATCCATCACCAAAACCATAGGTCATCATTGTCACGTACCGTATATCATTACCCTGGTTATAAATAATTTGCAAATCAGTTACATCTTCGTTATCCTGCAGTAACTCTCGCCAAAAGAAGGTTCTGCTGCATTCGTCACCGACAATGACAACAGGAACATCATCTTCTTCATCCTCTGCAAAACCCGCCACTATTGGATTATCCGGATTAAAACCATTTTCACGAACATTTTGTCGCGCCCATCCGGTCATGGCACTGTAGAAATGGAAAAATCCTCCCGGTAATTCAAGAATCGGTTGAGTATATGCTGTATACAGATTAAGGATCAAAATTCCCCCCTCGTCAATCCATTCCTCATAACGTTCCCTGAACCAGTTATACTCCTGGTAGAATGGATTTTCGTGATCGTCCGACCAGACAATAACATCCCATTCGTATATATCAATATCTCGGATTTCCCTGCTGCCCACTTCAAGCACATTTTCTTCTGCAATACCTGCTGCTTCAGCAGCCTCGAGCATTACATGTTCCCCACCATTACCAAATCCTTCGGTAACAATCAAAACCTTCATATGTTCCAGGTTTTGATCATCAGGCTGGTCGATTAATACCAACTCTGTCTCAATCCTCAGAAGTTGATCTCCTGTATTGGAAACGTTTATTGATACCTGATCTGTGATTCCGGCATCAATTTCATGTTCTATCATATTCGGATCAACTTCAATGACAGGTTCATCCCGTTGTGGGGAATCACCGGTTTCAGGATCATCTTGAGCAACAGATATCTGTATACCAAAGATGAAAAGCAGTGCTGCGAGTAAGAAGAAAAATCGTAACTGTTTCATTGTGAACTCCTGACGGTTGAATGCATTAAAAGCGCGAGTAACACTTGACGGTGAATAAAAAAAAAAGAGATACTGCAATGAAATGAATCGGATTTGTGATTCATTTTCGTTATGTAATGTACCTTTTCAGTTTAAGTTTCCGGATTTTCGTTGAACCACTGACCACGTCTTAGAATCTGACCGTTATGCGTTGCTTTCAACAACACAGCAGCCTGTTCTTTTATCACTCTGATAAGACCCTCATCGGTTTCGTCTTTCCAGTATTTGTTGCATACCATTATCGCGAGACCATAGATATAAATCTGCATGTGTCGGTAAAAGGAATGGATTAGTTCGATATGGAGCCCTTTTAATTCATCCGCTTCACAAACCGAATCGAAAGTCTCTTTGTTAACCTCATAGAAAAGGTCTTCATGGTCGTTTCTTTCAACAAACAGGGCAAAATAGAGCTTTGGATGTTCTTTTGCAAAGAGCACTTCTCCGATCCAGGGATCCATGCATTTGCTGTCACTGTATTTTCCGAAAATGAAGTTTCGGTAAATTTCCTGTGTATGAATAGCAACGACACGCTTCAGCGCGTCGATATTTTCGAATTGACTGTATAGAGGTTGAACAGATGAATTAAGCATATCGGCGACTTTCTGAGTTGACATTCCATTGAATCCGTTCTCTTCAACGGTCTTGAAAGCAGCTTCAATTACATCGTCTTTTGTAAACCTGATCTTCGGAGGCATGATGCCCTCCTTTTAAAACTTCATATAGTTGCGGTTATATAATAAACTTAATATAATAAGCTTTATATATAATGTCAAGAGGTATGTCAGATTATTTTGCTTTTTTTATTGGGTGAGGTGAAGTCAGAATTTTACTGTTGAACTTAAACGACGCAGGCAATCATAAATCTTACAAAATTAATACCTCATAAATGTTCAAATTAACAGTATTGGGTTATCCAGCTAATTTTCTTTGATGATTTGTTTCGATATCAACTCAGCTTCCTCCCTGCTCAAAAGCCCATCTATCTGGAGAATTCCCTTTTTGACTTGAGCCAGAATTTTGGGAGCAGAAAATAATTTTCCGTCAATCACCATCCCCAGTTGACTGCCAATATTAGCCCCGGTGATTTCGGCAAACTGTTCTTTTCCATTTGAATTCAGAGTTACCTCAATAACCGGTTTATCACGCAGCATTATTACTTTTGCGGACTCGAAGTTCTCGTTAGACATCAAAACTTCTTCGTTGAGATAGAGTATCTCTTTTGTATTTACCATCTTATATTGTTGGGATCCTGCACTTGAGGTCCTCTTAGCCAATCGAAATTCCACCGAGCTGACCGGCTGATCAGAGCAACCCATTATTAGCATTATCAAAATTATTATAACGGTACATTTCATCTTAATCCCTTCGCCTCGAAAATATGGAGTTCTCATTTTTACTAATTCTTTTTCGGATTTGAGATGTTCCCCAATTACACCCGATTCAGTAGAGTCATGTTTTTAACGGATTAAAACAGCTGTACAGAACAGGTTGCCTTTTTCCGTCTTTACTCTGAACATGTAACTCCCGGCGGGAAAGCCTTTCGCATCCCACACCAGATTGTGAAAGCCTGCATGATAGAAATCATCGGCAATTATGTCTATCTTCTGACCTGATAGATTGAAAACTCCGACCTCGAGTTTACTTGAAGCAGGCAGCCCGATCCTGAAGGTTGTTAGGGAGTTAAAAGGATTAGGGTAGTTCTGGTAAAGCTGATATTCAGCAGGCACTTCTACTCCATTCTCTTCACCAACTTTCACTTCACCGGAGTTTCCCCTGACAGCACGAACATAGTTAAGAATCCTCACCTCATCTCGCTGAGGTCCCATACCCTGTGCATAATCCTCAGGATTACCACTTTTAGGATCACTGCGTTGCGCACCAGCACCATGAGCATTCACCTGATCCCCGTTAGGATGTCTGTCAACCGAGAACGCCTGTCCGAAACATATATACATTCCGAGCGAAGTATTATCCAACTGCGTAGTGCTGCTCCAGAACCACGATTCCTCTTCTGTAACATCGAAAACCGGATCAATTGCTGCACCTCGCGGTGCTCCATCACGTCCATCCGGAGCTCGAGTATAGTCAACAATGCTCTGCAATTCTTTAATATTTGGCAGCCGCCAGTCTTCGTGTCCGGCAAGTTCCAGCCCTTCAGCATAAGCAAGCGCATCTTCCCAGTTACGGACATTACCATCATCAATCAGCTGCCACATAAGACCTGATGCCCGGTCAGAAACCGTCCCATCTCCGTTATCGAAGAAATCATTTACACCGTAGTTTTCAGCCCCCCTGACCAATCGAACGAAAAATCCTCCACCTGGTCCTCCTGCAGCGGGATATCCCTTTTGATGACCGTCGGCAAAGTTGTAACCGAATGCTCCGAGTTCATTTCGCATGATCCTGCCAACATATCTGTCACTCGACCAGAACTGTACATCAATTTCCCGATGCTGACCACCTTCAGGAGGATATTCAAAGTCGAAATAATCCGTGTTCAGATAGGGAGTCCGCGTCCTGATGTTCCCATTGAAATCAGCTATCGACATCAGCTGTTTAACCGTCGGCACTCTCCAGTCATCATACCCGGCGAGTTCAAAATTATCCGCATATTCCATAGCTTCATCATAGACGATCCTATTATCAAAATCAGGAGATTTCTGCCACATCAACCCCGTATTCAAATCCGAAACCGTCCCATCCCCATTATCCCGAAAGGAGAATCCAGTCCCAATATAATGCCCATCCTGTCCATAGAAACTCTCACCGGGCTGAGGTTGCTCAATCTCCCGGTTATTATCGTAGAATCGCTCGAGACCTGTATCGACAATGACGTAGGGAAGTTCCTGAGTAAATGAGACTGTCGCCAATAAAGCAACGCATAACGCTATCAATGTCAAATTCACATAGTTTTTCATGATGTTCTCCTTCTTGTTAAATGGAATCGTGCTTTGTTGTTCTGTTATTGTAACACGGTGGTGCGGGGAATCACGCGGTTTTGAATACAAATCTTTAAAACCAAACAGATTCAAAAAAAAATAATTTTAAAGATACGTTATTAAATCACTTGATTGTTTCTGAACTGAATCTATATTATAGACACACCTGTACAAAATAAGAATTTTGGGATGCTCGTCATTCCCGTGCACACGGGAATCCAGAGATATTACAAGTTCTACAACCTGTTTTTCGATAATTTTCAACTATTGAAAACCAGGTTATTTTAGTCCTTGATCAAATGTAACAAGCTAATTGACAAGAACATAATCTGGATTCTGATTTACTGCGTTCACAGCGGCAAGCCGATTGCCTAATCAAGTTGGGAATGAGGAAGAGCAGGTACTGAATTATTTTAGACAGCATTAATTGTAGATAATATTTAAACAGTTTTAAATAAAGTGCTATTTAAATGAGTTACATTCAAGACAACCTTATGCCTGGGGAAGAAGTTATTTATCGTGCAAAACTTCATGGGATCATATTTATAAGACCAGTAGTTTGGTTTTCTATTTCACTTTTCTTTTTTACAAGTGGAATCGATCCTGCAGTTATTGGAGAAATTGTGTTTTTGATATCACTGATATCATTATTTAGGGCTTTAGTAACCTACCTATATTCAGAATTCGGTATAACTGACAAACGCATCATAGGAAAGGTTGGATTTATCCGAAGAACTTCTTTAGATGTCTTCCTGATCAAGGTTGAGAGTATACAGGTAAAACAAGGGATATTTGGGAGAATATTAGGATATGGTTCAATAACGATCACCGGAACCGGAGGCGTGAGAAATCCATTTAGAAAGATATCCTATCCATTGGAGTTTAGGAAAAAAGTACAGGAACAAATAACCGTTGCAACAAACTAACAACAGTTAAAATAAAAGAATACCTCAACTACTTAGAAGTCACAATTGAGGTTTGTTATAACGATAGTGGGGACACGCCGTGCCCCCTTACCGTACCAAAACCACCTTTCGAACAAATTCCCTTCCCCCCACCGTCGCAGAAATCAAATAACACCCCCCCGCAAAACCACAAGCATCCCACGTGATATCATGAAAACCTGCAGAATAAAATCCTTTCACAAGAGTTGTTACCTTCCGCCCCTTTAGATCATAAACCCCAACCTCCACTTCACCTGAGATAGGAAGCATTATCTTTAGTTTGGCAATCGAGTTAAACGGATTAGGAAACACAGATAAATCAAATCCCGTCGGCAGCGTAGAGTCATTTTTCTGAGCACTTAATACACCAGCAGCACTCATAAATTCCCGCAGAGTATAAGTAAACGTCCAAGGCTCATCTTCAGGCAAAGCAACATCCGGATGAGGGTACCAGCTCATAACTAGCAGGATGTCGGGATCGGCTCCGGCGGCGGTCAGGGTGTCGTAATAGGCTATGGTTTCGCGCCCGAATTGTTCGTTGCTGTTGGCACCGCCGCGTGCGCTGTTGAAGATTTGGCCATATTGAAGGTCGTTGTCCTGGCACCACTCCTGTAGGCGGACAAGTTTTGCGAAACCGTCGTAGCCGCGGTTAAGGGCGTAATCATACGGGCAGTCGGCGTTGAAAAAGTCGATGGATAGTCCGCGTGAATCGAGCGTGTCAAGCAGGACATCGTATATCTCTAACAGGTCACCGCGATTTTGACCGGGGTGGGATGGGAACTCGTCGATTGTATACCAGGGGATCGGCTCGATGATTCCGATCGACATATCAGGGAATTGATTGCCAACGATCTCAATGTAGTCTGCGAGTTCGCGAGACGCTTCGGATGGAGTGTACGCCCCGCCGTTACTGCGCAGCATAAAGCCTATCGGTGAATCAAGCTGCAGGTAATCGACCGTCCCCCCTGCTCTGAAGATAACACCGTATTTATTAATCTCACGACGTGCCGCAGTTTCCCCGCATGTATCCGCTTGCCCGTAGTGCATGCGTAACCCACCGGCTTCGATCCCGATAGCGATCCCGGTTCTCTGCTGAAATGCAACAAGTTCCTGAACAATCGGACGACGATTGTTCAGTGCATTCATATGAATGCCAAACACGTCGAGGTTGTCACGAACCGTCTCCCAATCCGAGTCTTCTAACAACCATTCGATGTAGTCCGACACGTTATTGGCGCTGCTCCAGATGAGTTTTTCGTTCTGGGCGTGGGCAGTGGAAATCAGGAGGATAAGAATTAGAATTAATCTATTGCACATTTTTTAACATCTTTGTGATGAGTTGTTGTTTGGGTAGGATAAGCTTTCCAGCTTGTCCATCCCGCGAAGCGGGATTCATACTTTGATGAGTGAAATCAAGCGTCCCTGTGTAGGGGCTGAATATCTTCAGCCCTTTCCCAAAGTGTGTCCAATGTTGTTGACAAACGAACGTGGGCACGGCACACCGTGCCCCCCACCGATTACTATTAACGAATTAACATAACCTTCCTGATCTGCCTGAAATTCCCAGCATCCATTTTCACCAAATAAACACCCGAAGGATTACCCCCCGCATCCCACATAACCGAGTGGTTCCCCCCGGCAACCTTAGAATCGACGAGCGATTGAACCAACCTTCCACTAACGTCATACACCCCGATCTTTACATTTGCATCTTCGGCAATCCCATACTCCAACCGCGTCGTCGAATTAAACGGATTCTGAAACGCTGGAGACAAATACGCCTTATCAGGCAATCCCGGCTTGATTATACAATCAATTACCGTCAGATTGTCTTTATGGTAAGTTAAATATCCTTTTGAGTCTGCACCGGACTGCGGAACAACTTCAAATTCGTTTTGCAGAACATTATCCCAATATCTTAAGGAAAACTGCTCATGCTTTACCAAACCGTCTTTCACATCTGTCGAAGAGTCATCCCCCCACACAGCGAGTCCACATCGCCCATACTCGTCCACTAAGTCCACGCCAACAATGTTACCAGCCCTGTCAACAGCCTTTATCTCTCCACCAGCTTTTAAATCATGCCCAGTGAGAATCAACAGGCTCATGTTCTGCCCCGTCGGTGCGGGTGCTGCATAATAGCTGGGAAGTTCATCCCGCCCACCAGCATTGAATAATCCATCGCGCTGCGGTGGGTAATTCAGGAACGCATCATCATCCATTTTTACCTGATATCCCTGACCCGATCTGAGCGGTTCCATGTTGGAGAAGTTAAAACTCGGGATGGCAAATTGACCCTGATTATTCTTGATAATAATCATATCGTCCAGAATTGTCTCAATAGCATAAAAATTCGGAGCATCTAGATTAAGTTGATAGGTCGGGAAATATGCGACGAGGTTCCAACCCGCCGAAACCGGGATATCGGTATCAGGAGGAATTGGTTCTCCTTCCCAAATTATTTCAATGTCTTCATCTACATTGACCTGGTACCCGTCGGTTAGCTCCCAGTAGGGGATGTTGTTGAAATTAAATGCAGGGGTGTAGAATTGCCCCATCTCATTTTTTACAACAACAACATGATGATTATCCCCGTCTATTCGCAGCTGCTCCATCAATCGCACAACATCAGGTCCATCATCTTCGACCCAGAACCTTCCCTGCGGCAGGATGTTTAAGGAAATCATGTTCCAACCTTCCTGCAGGTTTATTGCCAGCCCCGGTGATCCTGTCCTGAAACTCCAGGTTTGGTTAGAATATGTACCATCGGTGTTAATGTCATCTGCGCGAACACGCCACCAATATGTATTTCCCTGTTCAAGATTCTCCAGATCAAGTCGTCTCTGTAAACCAACTTTGAAAATCTGCTTATTTTGGAAATCTTCGTTTTGTGCAAGTTCAACTTCGTAACTTAGAATATCCTCCTCATCATGCTCCCTTGAAGCCGCCCATCTCAGTGTGGTTTGCCTGTTCTGAACTACGGTATTGTCTTCAGGTTGCAGCAGGTCAAATTCATCCGGGGTTGCTGGCGGCCATTCATCATGTTCAGCATATATATCATCATCATGACACTCCGCACATTCGTGTTCTTCTGCTCTATCGCATTCGTCGGGAGCGTCCTGGTATTCATGGCAAGAGAAACATCCGTTATGACTATAATTGTTTACCCCGCCATTTGCACGGTGACACATCGAACAATCGTCATTGCCTGCATTCTCATGCGCTCTCAGTTCATGCATACAGCTATTCCAGGGTATGCCATAATCGTATGCATGACATATCACACAGTTCAGAGTGTCTGATGTTCCGTGCAGTGACCGATTCTGATGACATCCCGGTCGATTGCAGGTCATGAAAGAATGTGATTCGCATTCAGTTACATCACGCTGTCCGACCTGAAAATGTCCATAGGTATAAAGACCATACCAATTGCCCCGGTAATTGCGGTTACAATTAAAAAGGACTGTATATGTCCCCATCAACTCAAGATCATCCGGCAAAGTTAATGTAACCTCATCACGAGCAACGTTGACCGGAGCATTCTGGTTAAAACCATTATTGTTGCTCCGTATCCAGAAATTTTGATAGGGTTGAACAAGGTAATACTCCTGTCTGGGTCCGGCAACCCAGAGCCAGACACCACGCAAAGTGCCCTCGTCACCTCCGTCAAGTGGAAGGCGGTTTCCATTTTGATCTGTTACATGAAACGTAACAACAACCTCTTCACCCGGTTCGTAATATCCCCTGTCATGGTTGGGGATGATTAGTTCACCATTAATGAATTGGGCATAAGCATGATTTACCGACAAACATGTTATCAAAAAAATCGCAAAGAAAATAAAACTACTGAACTTATGCATGATCCTGGTTATCCTCAAAGTTTTTTCAAAATCTACTTTACGAGTACCAACTGTTTATGAAACTCTTTACCACGAGAATTAATTCGCAGCATATATTGCCCAACAGGCAGCCCAATCAAATGTGGATCGAGTCTGATCGGTTTGTTAGGCGCAAAATCTCTGTTGAAGAGCTTTCTGCCTGTCATATCGTAAACTGCAACCGAGGAGGTTCCATCAAGAGTACCGAGATAGTTAATCTTGATCGGACCGGTCGTTGGATTAGGTGACACTGTCCAAAGGTTTAAAGGATTCTCCACTTCCCTTTTCGGCTGTACGCTGTTTACCGGTCGGGACGCAAAGCCAAATCCTCTTCCAGCAGCAGAAGCATACCAGATATAAACATCCTCTCCATCAAAATCTACACCAGCCGAGTAAACTCCGTATCCCTCCCAATTTTCAGTAGGACGAAGAGTACGCATGTCATTTCTATCTTCCGCATAATTCCAGGTCTCACCCCAGTCATCAGATGTTACATGGCCGGTAGCAATCTCACCTCGTCTGTTTCCGACGGTATCAGCAGCACTGTAAAAGATATGGAGTTGATCTTCATAAAACGCAACCGAAGGACCTGCAATCACTTCATCAAAATCATTCTCCCCACCCTGGTGGAACACGACACCGTGATCTGTCCAGTTGATACCATCAGGGGAGGTCTCGAGGGTAAATCCCCCCATCTGCTTGAACATCCTGTATTCTTCACCATCATAAATAACTGCAATACAACCGCTATGGGAAGTTACGGGATTATTCTCGTATGGTTCCCAGTCAAAGCCATTTGGTGAAGTTGCGTATGATATGCCATTGTAATCCGGACCACGATCAATATACCACATGTGAAAAGTCTCGCCGTCAAATAGTACTTCAGGTCCCATGTAAGCTCTGCCGCTATCAGCAACCATTACGGGATTATTTCGGTGTCGTACCCACCGAATACCATCCCGGGACTGTGCAAGACCGATTTTCCCGCGACTTACATACCACATATAGTAGGCCATTGGCAGATGCCTTACAAGGAAGCAGGTCACTCCCGATTCATCCCACTCCCCTTCGGCACCATCGGTGAAAACCGGATTCCCCTCATATTTCACCCATCCATCATCATCAACATCATCGATTGCTTCCTGAGTAGGTACAAATTCAACATTATCATCGCAATCTGCCTTCCCACCCGGACATGCAAAGATGGTGGTTGCAGAAATCAATACGCAAAACACAATTAGTGCAAAGTATGAATATCTCAAAATCCAATAGGCTCCTGATTTCTGAAAACACTTCAAATTCAACATCATTAAATTCAATTCCCTTTGTAGGGGCGAATAATCATTCGCCCTATTCCCCAGGTAAGGGAGATTGATTACTCACTCTTTTTCAGGTCTAAGAGCAAATAATCATTTGCCCCCACTCAACTGGATATAACTATTTCACCAAAACCATCCGCTTATGTATCTCATTACCACGAGCATTAATACTCAACACGTATTGCCCAATCGGCAGATTCATCTCAACCGGATTAATCCGAATCGCTTCATTAG
Source organism: uncultured bacterium (assembly GCA_964387885.1). Lineage (GTDB taxonomy): Bacteria > Electryoneota > AABM5-125-24 > Hatepunaeales > Hatepunaeaceae > JABGPL01. The sequence continues at coordinate 47,937 of CAYLYZ010000019.1, forward strand.
CCTGATATTGCCTGTCCAATAACTGCCTGCCGTTCATATCAAACATGGCAATTGTCACCGGAGCATCCATCGTGCCGAGATAGTTGAGTTTAACAGGTCCCGTAGTTGGATTCGGCGAGACAGACCACAGGTTGATGGGGTTGTTAACTTCGCTTTTTTGTTTAACGCTGTTCACCGGACGTGAAGCATATCCAAATCCTTGCGCAGCGTACCAGACATAGATGTTTTCACCGTCAAAATCTATCCCGGAGGAGTATATGCAGTTTCTCTCCCATCCACCTTCCGGACGAAGCTCCCTGTGTTCAGTTCTCACTCGCTCATTTGTGTTAAACGTAGTACCCCAGTCATCTGAAGCAACATGACCAATCGCTATCTGACCACGTCTGTTTCCCATAGTATCAGCTCCAGTATACCATAGATGCAGTTGATCCTCGTAATAAGCGACCGAGGGTGCTGCGGTAATCTCATCCCAGCTCCCTGGAGGCCCGGTTATGAAGGGATAACTTCTTTCATTCCATTGATCACCATCTACTGAAGTCAGCAATTGGAAAGCACTTCGTTGCTGCCGCTGCACTCTCGTAGTGTGTTGCAGGAACATGCGATACTGTTCAATGTTTGGATCCCAAATTACCGCCACGCATCCACCATGATCAACAACAGGATTGTGTTCTGACTGAAACCATTCGATTCCATCCTCAGATGTTGCATGTGAAATCCCGTCCATAGCACCTTCCATCCCCCGACTCACATACCACATGTGGTACTGTTCTCCATCATGCAAAACTTCCGGACCCCAGACTGTGACTGAACTGTCAGGCATCATTACCGGGTTGTCTGGATGTCTCTCCCAGTTGATTCCATCCTCTGAAGTTGCCAATCCAAAACCCTTGTGTGCCCCCGGAGCTGCGGCAGTATACCACATCATATACCCCCAGGGAAAGTGTCGCACGCAGAAACAGGTTACTCCCGCTTCATCCCAATCTGCACTATCACCTTTAGTGAAAACAGGATTATGTTCATATTTTACCCAGTCACCATCGTTTATTGACGATTCTCCACCCTTAAAAGGAGTAAAAGTGTCTTCATCCCCACATCCGGGTTTACCTTGCGGACAAGCAACAAGATTTGAGATTTCCGGGCTGATAAGCAGCATTGAAAATAATAAAACTACCAGTAGCAACTTCATAACTAAATCCTTAGGAAAAATCGAGAGCACTGTATTTAGAAGTCCAAACTTACCTAACTTGAAGATAGCAATAATAGTGGATATTTTAAAGTAATTAACTGGGAAATTGGAATTAAATAAAATATCAATTTCGAGATTTCACTGATTTTCACTACAATTACATATCAAATATGAAAATTGTATCGTTTTTTTACCTCTTCAATCGTACATTTAGTAAAACAGTCAGTTCAATGATCGGGAAGCCGGGATATTTTCAAACCTTCGGAGGAGAATTATGAAACGTTTGGTTTTAATAACTTTACTTTCAGGCTTGTTTGCGAATCTCTACGCTGAACCCTGGGATTTCTCTTTAGATGCCAGTCTAATGGGCACTCAGAGTGCCTACAGCGATAACTGGGCAGGCAGTGAAACCGGATCATTAATCTGGACTTTCGGCATTAACAGTATTGCCCAGAAAGTTTTCACTCCCAAAATCCATAATAAAAACACTCTCAAACTCAGTTATGGCCAGACTCACAATCAGGATAAAGAGACCGAAAAATGGCAGTCACCATCAAAATCAACCGACCTTGTAGATTTTGAAACACTGTTTACATTTACCCTTGGAGGGTGGGTAGATCCCTTTGCCTCAGCAAGACTCGAATCCCAGTTTTATGACGGTGGCGATGAAATGAACGAGAGTATTATGTTTAATCCGCTGAAATTCTCTGAAGCAGGCGGTATTGCTAAAACTCTCCTCGCAGAAGAAAAGAGAGACTGGTCGGTACGACTCGGTGCCGGTTTCAGGCAATTAACTGTTCGTTCAGCACCTGTCAATGGTGAAGAGACCTCTGAAACTCACGTCGATGGTGGACTGGAATTCGTCTCCGATTATAGATCACCGTTTTTTGACGAAGCAATAACACTCTCCAGCAAACTGAATGTCTACCAGGCACTTTACTACTCAAAAGCCGATGACCTTGAAGGTCTGCCAAATGAGGATTACTGGAAATCAGTTGACATCAACTGGGAGAACATATTTACGGCTAACATCACCAAGTATCTGATGGTAAATCTCTATCTGCAATTACTCTATGACAAGGAAGTTGATCTTGGTGGAAGGTTGAAGCAGACATTATCACTTGGATTGACGTATAAGCTTTGATAAACATCTGCATTCATTTTAACTACAACTATTGCGTTAGTGATCTCGTTCAATAAAGGTCTTGGTAAAATCAGGTAAGATTCTTTTTTATCGGGAAAATTCACACAAAGGAGTAAAAACTGATAATGTTCGATTCTATTTTCATTTTCAAAATAATTGGAAGTTTAATCCCGTTGTATATGCTGCTAACTGCGCATTATCCACTAAATTTGGAAACTGCTCTGGGTGGTTTAATGACAAGAGGTTCACTGCCAGAGACTGCAGGCGTATGGATCAGAATAGCCGGAGGATGTTTTCTTGTGGATATCTGGATTTATGAATACTCGACAATGTTGGCTGGAATTATTGGTGCAGCGGGAATAATCGCTATTGTGATCTCTTTTTTTGGGGATTTCAGCAGAGTTCGTTAGATGTATTTATAATGCAAGTTATCTCTCCGAAAATTTCGGGTAATGTTCTTTCATGCAACCCGGGCAAATCCCATGGCTGAATGTAGCTTCGGAGTGTTTTGAAATATATTTCTCGAGCTGATTCCAGAAACCCTTGTCATCTCTGATCTTCATACAATGAGCACAAATAGGGACTAAACCCGATAATACCTTCACACTTTCGAGAGCATCCTTTAACTTTTTATTTGCTTCGTCCAACTCTACATTCTTCAACCTGTAAACATCAGATTCTCTTTCTTTCCGTGCTGTATCATATTTAGTTTTGAGCTGATCAATTCGTCTCGTGCTTTCATCATTAATCACTTTGTCCTTCAGGACGATAAATTCACATATTTGATCGTATGCCAATTTATAATCCTCAGTGAATTCACCTACTTTAGCCCGGAGGAAATAGTTATTTTTCTCCAAATTTAAATCGCCAATTTCTTTGGCTTTCACGAGCCCGATATCTAAGTATTTCAGTGCTTCGTCAAATCTTCCTAACCTTGTTAAAACGTCACCCAAATTGTTAGCACCTGAAGCGGTCTCACGGATCAAGTTAAGCTCTTCAGCTTTCGAGTAAGTTTCAAGGAAAAAATTCAGAGCTTTGTCAATTTCACCCATTTCCTTGTTTATATCACCCAGGTTATTAAGGCAAATGCATATCTGATGGTGGCTATTAATTTTCTCTGCAATTCTCAGTGCTGTTTGAGCATGATTTAAGGCTTTTTCCAAATCCCTCTGCCTTGAATATACCTGAGAAATATTTGTGTTTACCCTGACAATACCCTGTTGATTGCCTGTTTCCTGATATAAGATTAATGCCGATTTGAAGTGTTTCAAGGCATCTTCGTTACGGTTTATGTTGAAATAAATCGTTGCAGAATTGTTGTGTACATTACCCAGGGTAGTTTTATTACTGAAATGCTCTCCAATTTCGAGGCATTTCAAGTTATATTCAAGTGACTTGTCATATTCACTGATAAACAGGTAGGCCATTCCATAAGCTGCGTAAATAGCAGCCTGCATCTTGATGTCATCAAGCGCATCTAACATATTCTGCGCTTCATCAAGGCTCTTAATCGCTTCTGTGTGATTTCCCTCCATTATGTAGGAGGATCCAATCATGATGGTAGCTTGAATCTTGTTTGATTGATCACCGATCTCTTCGGTATAAGTCACCGTTTGGTTCAGGTATTTTCGGGCGTCTTTGGAATTGAAGAGCTTCTTAAGGTTAATATCAGCAAGTAGCAATGTAGACTTAATCATCCCTGGAATATCAGAATTCTTCTTTGAAAGTTCCAGAGCATCCTGCCCATACCTAATCGCCTTTTCATGATTGTCGAACAGATTTTCAACACCTGCCCGGATCAGGCTAATGACAGAATTCTCTTTCCCAGATTCCGCAGGTATTGAATTATTTTCTTGAGATTTCACAGATTTCACAGATTTCACTATCTCAACCGTCCAGATTTATTGTTGGATTGGTCACTTTTTAGTAACTAAGTAAAGTAAGTTAAGAGGTTACTACTGTTGAAGAAATAACCTCATGCAGGATAACTTACGTTCATAATATATAAACAGAACAAAGCAAAATAAACTCATTAACAGAAATGAATATTTATATTTGACTTTATTACATAAGATTGATACTTTTAAGTAGGAAATTAATAGCGAGGAAAGATATATGGCATTCGACGAAGGCCTGACAATCAGAATCGAAGAAGTTCTTAACGGTTTTGGTTCACTCAATATAGAATCAAAGAAAATGTTTGGCGGCATAGGATACCTATTAAATGGCAACATGGCATGCGGAATTCATAAAGACTTCTTGATCGTTCGAGTAGGTCCGGATGTTTATAAAGAATCTCTTAAGCTGAAGCACACCTCTGAGTTCGATCTCACCGGAAGACCTATGACCGGGTGGATTACTGTTAATTCAAATGGCTATGAATCGGATGAGGATCTACAAAATTGGGTAACGAAGGGCATTAAATTTGCGTCAACGTTACCAGTAAAGTAATTTTTCGCGAATCAATGGAATCAACACTTTTACTAACAGATACGGAGTCACAGAATGAAATACGAAGTACCTATGAAAATTGAGTTCAAACCTGCATGGTTAACTTGGGTTGGTTCAACCACCATGTGTCTGAATGCACTCGATGTCGAGTGGGATATGGCTGATGTCGCGGGTTATAGCAGTTATGCTTTTGCGCTGGCAATACCTGAAGGCTTGTGCCCTTCCGGACCAACTCTGATCGAGTTTATGGGGCTTGCTTCCGGTATTGCAGCCCTGGGCAGAAGCACTAATTGCTTTATATCTTATGATTGTTATACAAAAGACAGTATTAACGACAGAACAAAAGCACATGCGAGGGAAGCTTTTGAAATCGTTACTCGAGAGGTTGAAGCTGGCAGGCCATGTGTGGTCTGGGGACTAGGTCCGCCTGAATTTGGAGTAGCACGAGGCGCAACAGATGATGAATATCTCTGTGTTGCAGGCGGCCCCACTCCCGAGAAAGTCCGATGGGATGAAATTGATGCACCGGGAGGCCCGAGTGTTCTCTCTTTCCCGACGGAGAGAAAAAATCCTGAGAATTGGGATATAGACAGAGAGGCAATTCGATCAGCTGTAATGATGATGACCAGATTGGATTACCGGCAGAACACCCACTGTGGGATACGAGCTTATGATTACTGGTGTTCAGAACTGGAAGCCGAGAAAGCAATTACCTGGTCGAACAGTTATAACGCCCAATGTTGGGCGGAAGCGAGAGCTTTTGCATCCATTTTCACAAAACGGGTTTCAGAACGTCATCCCGAATATCCGGAACTCAGCAAAGCGCATGAATTACTCAGAGAAGTCGCATTAGCTTTAAGCAAGGTTGCAGAGCTATTTCCCTTCACTATGAAATTTGAACCAGTACCTATCACTGATAAGGACGTGATCAAAAAAGCTGTCTCTCAACTTCAGAGTGCGAAAGTTTCTGAAGAAAATGCAATTAGTGAATTGAGAGATACTCTGAAAACCTGGTAGTTTATCAGGTTGAGGAAGTAAAGTAAATTAAGTTCTTTTTTTGTATCGGGTACGTTTTGATGTGCCCGATACTCTTTTTGTGATCAAATTCTTCTGTTTTTCTTTTGAACGATTTTCTTTTTCAACAAATATTCTTTCTCGGCTATTTGGGTTCTTTTCAGTATAATACATAACACCTGACCAGGTCGAGGGAAGCGGGATGAATATCTGTACCTGTTCTGGAGTCAACTTCAATTGTTGGTTTACAAATCCCCTCAGGTTCTCCATTTCACGAATTCTACACCCGGGATGTGCAGCGATCAGGTAATATGTCAGAAATTGCTTTTTCCCGATCGATTTTGATATTTCATCGAATTTTTTCTTGAACTTCAGAAGTGATTCGATACCAGGTTTTCCCATTAGATTCAGAATCTTTTTCTCTGAATGTTCCGGGGCGAGTTTCATCTGGCCTGAAACATGATGACACACAAGCTCTTTTAAATAATCTTCACCATTATTTTTATCCGCAATTACAGTGTCATGCCTGATTCCTGATGCAACGAATACTCTTCTAATTCCATTGATATTCCTGAGTTTCTTCAGTAGCTTAGTTTGACGAGAATGGTTTACTTTAAGCTGTTTACAGACATTTGGGAAAATGCACTTCTTCTTGTCACAACATCCCTTTTCAAGCTTCAAATCACACTCGAAACCATACATGTTTGCAGTCGGTCCTCCCACATCCCGAATTATTCCCTTAAAATCTGGATGACTTTTAAAGCCTTCAACCTCCCTGACTATTGATTCTTCAGACCGGCTGGAAATTGTTCTACCCTGGTGCATAGCGATAGCACAGAAGTTACATTCACCATAACATCCCCGGTGGGTTGTTACCGAGAATTGAATCGTATCAAGTGCACGCACTTCACCAAAAGATTTGTAATAGGGGTGGATAGAGTTTTCGAAGTTCATCTCGTAGGTTTTATCAAGTTCTTCAGGAACTGGGATTGCAGGGGGAGGATTTTGTATTAAATATCTGTTGTCATGCTTCTGATAAAGTCCATTCGCCTTTATTGTATCTGTTTGATAATAGAACTTCCTGAACATTTTTATGAAAGAAGTTTTGTGTTCTTTTACTTGTTCATATTCAGGTAATTCTAAAAAATCCGGTGGGATATCCTTTGATATATAACATAGTCCTCTAATGTCAGTAACCTCTTCCCCATCGCGCAACCTTTCAGCAAATTCCAGGATTGCAGCTTCCGCCATTCCGTATATCAAGTAATCCGCTTTGGAGTCGAATAAGATCGATTTCCTGATTTTATTCGACCAATAATCATAATGTGCTATCCGTCGCAGGCTGGCCTCAATTCCACCAAGAACAATTGGTTTTGTGTTCTTAAAGTATCTTCGTATCAAGTTACTGTAGACAATAGTTGCTCTATCCGGTCGACGATTGTTTATAGCACCAGGTGTGAAATCATCTGACTTTCGTCTCTTTTTTGTTGCTGTATAATTCGCTACCATCGAGTCAACGCTGCCTGCCGACACTCCCCAGAAGAGATCAGGTTCTCCCAATCTCATTATGTCTTTTTCCGAGTGAACATCAGGCTGGGCAATTATTCCGACGCGGAAACCGGCAGATACAAGGACTCTCCCAATTACGGCAATCCCGATGTAGGAGCTATCAATATATGTGTCACCCGAAATCAGGATTACGTCCAGTTTCTCCCAACCAAATATTTCCATTTCAGCTTTAGTTGTTGGGAGGAACATCAGAGACCTTTTACATATTCTGCTGCAGATATTCCAGCCTGCCAGCCGGTTGAGAATGCAGCTTGAAGGTTATAACCACCGGTATCGGCATCAACATCGATTACTTCACCTGCAAAAAAGAGACCTTTAATTCTCTTGGATTCCATAGTTCGTGGATTTATTTCTCTGGTATCAACACCTCCGGAAGTAATTATCGCCTCCTCGAATGGTCTGTGATCCTTGATCTCAAAACGCAGTTCTTTAAGCCATCTTAGCAATTTCTTTCTATCAAGTCCAGTTATCTGGTGACCGGGTTTATTAGCAATAATCCCGGTCTGTTCTATGCAGTATTGAACAAGCTGTTTTGGAATCAAGCCTTTTAGTATTCTTGAAAATGACTGGTGATTAAATTTTTCAAGGTCACGCAGAAGTCTCAGGTCAAGTTTCTTATAATCAAGTGCGGGTTTCAGGTCAATTGAAAGTGCAACATCCAATTCTTTCCCCAATGCTTGTACGACCTGTTTACTGAGAGTCAGGATTATTGGACCGGTTAAGCCAAATTCAGTAAACTCAAGCTCTCCGAATTCTTCACCAGCCTTTTTTCCACTAATCCAAAGAGTTGTTCTAACATTCCTCAAAGCTAATCCAACTATTGGCATCGGTATTTCTTGCGCAGTTTCAAGGGGTACTAAAGCAGGAATCGTCGGATTTATCTTATGCCCAGCAGATTCAGCGAACCTGTAACCATCACCACTCGAACCGGTTTGTGAATAAGATTTACCTCCAGTTGCAATTATTACCGCATCTGCGAGAATTTTCCAGCCTTCTGTTTTGTTGGAGTTGACAGTAAGTTGTACGCCAGCGATTTGGTTTTCATTTACGATAATGTTCTTTACAACTGATACATTTTGGAGTTTCACCCCTTTTTCGTTAGTATATCGTCGAAGTGCTTTAACAACATCTCCTGACTTCTGACTCTTCGGAAATATCCTCCCACCTCTTTCAATGACTGTTTCTACTCCCTGTGATTCAAAGAATTCAACCAATCTCTCTGGTGGGTATGTTTGAAATACCTGACGTAGAAATCGGCCATTTCTACCGAAATGCCTGATGAATTCCTCAAGTGGAGCGATGTTCGTCAAGTTACAGCGACCTTTCCCGGTAATAAAGAGCTTCCTGCCGGGTATATTCATCTTTTCGAGAAGAAGAACCTTCAAACCATTCTCAGCAGCAGAGCCAGCTGCCATCAGTCCTGCCGCACCTGCACCCACGATAATCAGATCAAATCTTTTCATCTCATGCCATTTTCAAATTGTTTTGCATCCCTGTTACTTTCAAAACTAAAATTCCCTCGTTAATATATACTTTATTGTGAGTGGATACCAGCCACGACAATTATCCAATAGGAACATGTCATGAAAAGAATGATTGTTATTTGTTCGGGAATCTCAGTTCTGATATTGACAGTTGCATTAGTGAGCGGCTGCACTGTTATTGGATTTGGATTGGGATCTTATATGGATTCAAAGGCTGATGGGACAAATTACGCGTTCCAAAATGGTCTTGATTCGCTTGATTTCAAAGATGAATTACTCATCACGCTTAAAGACGGTTCGGTAAATAAGGGCAGGTTTTCGGGAGTTAGTGCAGTTAGTAATGAAGAATTTGACTCATTCTATACCCAACTCTGTTTTGAAAACCGGAATAATATTTTTCTTCCTGCAATAGGCGATACATTAACAATCCATTTAAAACCATCAAGGAGTAAGGAATATAAGGTTCGATTATTCGACGGCTTTACATTCAAATCATTTGACTCTGGAAATCAAACTTTCCTGAAGGTCAGATATATAAAAACGGGCGCGAATGAGTACATTGATATGCGGGGTATCCATAAAATAACCGATTTTGAAGGAGAAGAGATAAATCTAAAAAGCCTGAACAACTTCATACATTCCGGAGGCCTCAATAACCTGACAACCCTTATTTTAATGGATAAATACACACGTCTTAATATTCGTATGGTCGATATTCAGAATATAAAAGTAGCTCCAAAACAGAGAGCTGCTCCGGTCTTTACAGGTCTTGGTCTCGTATTAGATATAGCAATTCTGGCAATAATCCGGCCAGCACCAGAGAATAGCAGTTCGCGAAGATCAACTGGGAATGGCACTTGAGGCAGCTAAACTCTCCGGTCGGGGAAATGAAAAGACTAAATTAACTACAATCTACGCAAAAATCCATCGGGATCATTCAGAAATGCTCTGGTAAGAGAGACATGTTCGATTTCATTCCATTGAGTCTCAATAATTTCAGAGTCATCTATTCTATATATCAAAGCACCAGGGAAGGCCATTAGTATTGGTGAATGGGTGGCAACTATGAACTGACAATCGTTCTCAACTGCTTCTTTCAACAGCGAAATGAGAGCTAATTGGCTTATTGGTGATAAGGGAGTTTCAGGCTCATCCAATAAATACAAGCCATTTGGGACAAGTCTCGTTTTCATGGCGCCCAGCAGTGTCTGCCCATGCGAGTATCCATCCGGATTTTCACCGTATCGACTCTCAAGTGCCGACCTCTGCCCCCTTGCCATTGTAACAGCCAGATCCCTGCCATACCCCGTCAGTGTCTCATCATAGTGTTTCTCGAGGTCTTTGAATTCCTGTTCCTGATTAATAATTCTCTTGGTAAAGCCAAAGAAGTCTTCAGACCTGAAAAAGAAATTAGTTCTGGGGTGTTTATCCCATACGAATCTGAATGATCGAGTGAAGTCTTTAATTTGTTTCAGGGTTGAATCTCGGTTTAATTCTTCGCTACCCATTGATATCGCCTTAATTCCAATAGCAATGGTCTCAATGAGTGTGGATTTCCCGGATCCATTCTCCCCTACAAAAAAAGTTACATTTCTGTCAAGTGGAAGTTCACTAAAATCCTTGAAAATCGGTACACTCCAGGGAAATGTTACTTTTCCCTTTGGTTTTTGTTTTAATATGATAGACCTTAAGTATGACACTTAACTCATCGAATCCTCAGTTTTTTCACTAACTTCATTTTTGTCCATAATTAACTTCAGCTCCAGTTCAATTTCGTCTCTTACGGGTATATCATCAATGCCAATCAATGGAATCTCTGGTTTTATCTTTCTTGATTCACTAATTGCATTCCTATACAATGCTGATAAACGATATCCACGCTTCTGATAAAATCGAATTGCATGTGTATTGTCATTTGAAGTAATCAACCAAACTCGCGTACAGTTCTTTTTTGAAGCGGTCTCATTGACCATATTCAGAAGTCTTGATCCGATCCCAACATTTTCAAGCGAGCTATTAAGAGATATTATCTCACATTGGTCGTCATAAAATCGATAAGTGATCAATCCAACCAAGTTATCTCCTTCGCGAGCAATATAACCTGGAAGCTCGTCTGCAAGATGCACTTTTCCACGGGTGACAATTCGAGTTGATCCCCATTCTCTTGTTAGGAGTTTTCGAACTACAGTTTTCTCTGAATTGCTAATCGCTTTGAATGAAATTGACTGCTCCAATTTATCTCGAATCATAACTCTTCCAATATCTCTGCACATTTCAACCACCACTCCCATCCACTCCCATGATCCTCAAAACTCCACCACGCCGCAAGAACAGCCTGAGCATATCCATAGGATTTCATACGCTCTTTATCAAATCCAAGTTCATCAGCAAATTGATCAATTCTTCGGGCAAGGATTTTCCCCGGATTTGTCTCTTTTAGTAACAGTGGATAAGGATTTCGCAGGAATGCCCCTGTATCATATACGGGCTCTCCAATCACACCCTTTGGATCGATTGCAAGCCATGTATCGTCTTTTGAGTTCAGGATGTTGAAGTGATGTAGATCGCCATGCAATAATATCTCGCAATCCGAAGAATCCAGCAATTCCCTGAATATTGTCTCAGCATTTTTAATCAACTCTGCCGGGAATGGTCCATATCCTCCTTCAAAATGGTCGTACAACTTGCTGAAATCCCTGCTCCAGTCTGCAGTCGAAGGGAAATTGTGCTCTTTCGGGGGTGGATTTTTTCGTATTTTCCTGAGTATATGACACGCTATCGTAGTTGATTCTTGATCATTTGATATCTCTGATAACATCTGACCCGGGATAAGTTGTTCTAAAAGCATGACACCTTTCTCGTGGATCGATTTTAGTAGATTTACACAACCGGCTCCATCAAAATGATTAAGTGCATTTATCTCGTTCAGGATTTCGTGGTTTGGATAACCAGCCTTAATAACCACCTTTTTCCCATCATGCTTGATTGCCGGTGCGACAAAGTTGTAAGATAGTGGTTTAAAGTGTTGTAGGATTTTAAGTGACCAGCATATTTCTAATTCCCGCAACAGATCGGGAAGATTTTCTAACCAGATTCTTCCGGATTTTCCGTTTAAATCCGTTACATTATTGATCAAACTGTCCGGTACCTCCACTATATCTGATTCCACGCCCAGATACCATCTCTAATGTCCTTTTGAATCGGATATCCACATTGTTTCAAGGTGAGAATTATACTACCGCGATGATGAGATTCGTGAGCGATAAGGTAACTTGTCATTGTTGCTGCACCACGTTTGAAACCCTTTATCTTACCCTCCTGATCTATTCCCTTGCTGATCCACGCAGCAATTGCATTTGTAGATTCACTCAAACACGTCCCAAGTAGGGCTTTATTGACCGTTCCTTCTGGATCAATTTTCCGGTTGTCACCGTAAAACTCTTTGGCAAATCTATCTAATCGCCATAAACGCAGGTTATGGAGATGCGCAAATTGCAGAGCGACCGTTCTGCCGCCTCTTTTCGAAAGTGTGCAATTTAATCCTTCATCGCTGATTTCATCGAGGAGCTTCAGGTTTACCCGGTTGTTAATCAGCCAGGATTCGATTATTGAGTCTTTCACTTTGTAATCACTGTAAGGATGCACTGATAGTGCCGATTTCCTCCCCTTCAAATCCACCCTTGTAGAATTTGAAGTAATATCTTTCCGTCGCATCGAAGAGAATTTCGCCTTTATTGACTCTGAAAACGATTTTGATTTCTTTGTTGTGAAGCGTTGCGGGATCACCGCCCAATTCTCCTTTACCGAAATCTGTACGCCTGTCTGCATTTTTATAAATTGGCTCATCTTCCCGGTTCCAATAAGCGTATTCATTTTCAGCAGGATCATACACCGTCAGATGAAAATCTGCCTCCGGATTAATTTGCGGAGCTTTCCAGAAAAAAGTCCATGCATCGAATCCTTCAGGTGCAAAATCTGTTGTCATAAAAGTCTTTGTGTCTGAATATCTGTTGCATCCTGAAATCACAATTATGAGAAAACAAGATACGGTTATGACTTTCAAGATTGAACAAATCTTCATTATAGTCTCTCCCCTTTTTCCAATTTATCCTTTTAAATGGATCGGAAACATGTCCCGATATATCTTTTAAATATGAAGTTAAGCAAGATTGAAACCTTTCTTCTGGCGGAGATTATCGTGAGGGTGGTTTCAACTTATCGCTCACCGCATCAATAACGGCAATTTCGGTCCCTTCAAAACCACCCTTGAAGAATTTGAAATAGTAAAGACCATTTGGATCAAAGACAACATCTCCATTTCGTGCCCTGAAAGTGAAATTAACTTCCTTTTTCATAAAAACCTTAGGATCTCCTCCGGCATAATCTTCCTTAAAATCCAGTCGGCCCCTGGTACCGGGAGTTTGCAACTCAAGTGCGGAAAATTTCTTTTGAATGTACACTTTTCCTTTTGGAGTCAGGATAAGATATTCCAATTCGGAATCAGGATCCACAGTAGGACTCTGCCAGAAAAAACTCCAGGAATCAAAATCCCGCGGTGCCCGTTGAGTACTTTTAAATGTCACGGTCACACTGTATTTAGATGAATCATCCACACTGCTGCATCCCATCAATCCACCTGAGATTATCAGAGAGGCAATAAAAAAACACAAGAAGTCACCCTTTTTCATACTTCAATCCTCTTTTTAAAACACTTAAGAGTCTGATCTGTCTGTCAAGAAGATCAGGTTATCTAACTAACAGAATTTTTCTTGATTGTGACTTAGAATCAGTGCTTAGTTTAATATAGTAAATTCCGGATACCATTCCCTCTGCATCCCATATCACAGTTTGTTTCCCATCCACAAACCCAGGGTGCTGCAACCTTTCAACCGTTTTTCCATGAATATCGAAGATTGTAATGCTGCAATTCTCCGGTTTTCGCAAATTGTACTCTATAGTCAGCTTCGAATTGAACGGATTAGGGTACACAGCATTAATGCCGTATTGAAAAGGAAAACTATCCTTCTCTTTTACATGAATAGCACCATCCCAAACAATAATAACCGGCTCTTGAGTAACAGTAATCGCTTCAATGTTACCAGCTTCCAAATGACCCAATTCTTCACCGAGTACATCGTAATAATCACCACTATTGTAGTTTCGGGGTGGTGTCGGTGTATATTCATGCTCAGAGTCATCCGTATCGAATAATGCATCATACCAGACAACATCAATGTTCCCGACTTCTTCTCTGAATCTGAATACCCTGATTTCACCATCTGACAGGTCTTTAGGTTCCTCAAACGGTTGAATCAATTCGCGCATAAGTCTCCACGTTGTTGCTGAAAGGTATTCAGTGCTGTCTGCTGGATCGTACAAACCAAAGAACTTATCCTCAGGCCAGCCAATGATTGGAGTACAGAGCGCTTCCAGCCCAAATGCCATCCCCAACACCCATTTACGTGCCATATCTCCCGCATGGAAACGCGCTTCGAACCGGGTCCGACCTTCCGGCTGCAGTTGCATTGCAGCTTCTATAGCCAGCCAGGGGCGTAGTTGACCCCCGGAATCAGCTACAACCTGCTCAAATGCTCCGAGTTCATCGAATATGTAGCGAGGTTTCCAGTGATAGTGTACATCAAACCAGTCCAGCCATTCCGTCTGCCCTGCCATCGCATCAGTCCAATACATCCAGCGACGTGCACCAACGCTGCTGTGCCATCGGTTAAATGTCGCCCAATCATTTACTCCCCTGAACGCCTGCCTTTCATAACGAGAGTGCATCAGGTTCATCAGTGAATCCTGAAGTTCTTCATTTTCATTGCCCAGCCGAAGCCACTCACGTTCCAATTGGCGAACATAGTACATACCCCCGTGAGAAACATTCATCCCACGATTATGCTCCGCCGCTGCTGTTTTTGCAGCAATATTCGCCGTTCTCAGACATCGGATGTAATCCTCAACATCCCGCTCAAATGTCTCATTGGTGATTTCCCATCGGTGCTGCGGTTCAGGTCCAAATCTGAGATATCTGACAGGTATGACATCACGTTCGTAAATATGCACCATCGATTGATAAACAAAGTCAAATATAGCTTCGGAATATCCCCGTTCCGGAGGATCTTCATTGATCGGAGTTCTGCGGTTAATATCATCAGGAGCTCTTTCCTGTCCACTGGTTGCCCACCCACTCGAAGGGATAATATGCATTACTACTTCCCTGCCAACTCTTGCACCGAAATCGAGCTGGTTGTCCAATAGTTGCCAGTTGTATTCATCATCCTGAAGTTCAGTCCTCGCCCAGGAATGACTTAACGACAGGAAATGCGCATTGTACTGAGTATAGAGCGAGTCTGGTGCATTAATAACCAACCGTCTCAGTCCCCAGTAGTCGCGACCGGATGAAGTATCTGGAAAAAAAAGAACTGCTGCCAGTAACAGAACCGTCAAAACTCTGTGCATTACAACTCCGTTTGAGGTTAAGGAAGGGATATTCAGTTGCTTCTTATAGGTAAGGATAAAAACCTGCTCTGTCAAGTACTCACACAATAAATTAATTGCTGTTGGTCTAATTAAAGCTTCAGACCTTGCATATAATAGTATCCGGTAATAAATTCAATCTTAATTCTGAATAAAAAAAATCCAAGAGTTGCCAATGGATGTCGTTGAAATACAAAATGTCACAAAAACTTTCGATCAACTCACCGCAGTTGATGATCTGACACTCTCTGTTCCCAGGGGTAGTATTTATGGATTTATCGGTCCCAATGGTTCAGGAAAAACAACTACCCTGCGAATGATAATGAACATCTTCTACCCGGATAATGGGACAATCCATATCTTCGGTGAAGAACTCGAGGGTGCTTCGACCGACAGAATCGGTTACCTGCCTGAAGAACGTGGTCTTTATAAAAACATGAAAGTCCGCGATCTATTGATGTTCTATGGCAGCCTCAAGAATGGCAAGAACCTGAGCAAGGAAGTTAAACGCTGGTTGGAAATTCTCGACCTCACCGACTGGGCAAATAAAAAAGTCAGCACTTTAAGCAAAGGTATGAGCCAGAAAGTGCAGTTTATTTCTACTGTTATCTCTGCCCCTGAACTTATTATCCTCGACGAACCTTTCACAGGACTTGATCCTGTAAATACTGATGCTATCCGGAATGAAGTTCTGAAACTTCAGGATGAGGGAAAGACAATCATCTTCAGTACTCACGATATGTCAATTGCCGAAAAGATGTGCGATTTCATATTTATGATCTTCAAAGGCAAAAAAGTCCTCGACGGCACCCTCGACTCCATTCAGGATCAGTTTGGGCATGACACATTGAGAATCAGTTGTGAAAATGGCGGGTCTTTGAAAAACATCACAGGCATCGACAAAATAAACGATTTCGGTCAGATGCAGGAGCTGCGAATGAGCAAAGGCAGTGACCCTCAAGACATTCTCAGGGAGATAATGAAAACAAACCGTATTAAGAGCTTTGAGATGGCTAAACCATCACTACATGATATTTTTATCAGAATTGCAGGACCGGAAGCCGAGGAGGTCAACAATGATTAACTAACATTTCCCAGTTGGAAAATCGTATGCAAGTGTTTTATTATTAGTAATA
>CAYLYZ010000020.1:0-64131 GCA_964387885.1 uncultured bacterium
AGAGACAAGCAAAAAGCCAAAAAGCTATTTACACAAAATTCCTGACAGTGCCTTCCATTTCCGCATATATGTCAATAACCTTACCAAACCAAACCCACCTTCAAACTAACCTTCTTCCCCCCAGCGTCAAAAGGACCTACGAACTGCGAGACCGATAATTTCCAGTATCATCCTCGTTTATCGAGCCACTTCCCCAAAGACTTAGCACTCTCACCTGATCTCCGCCCCGCAATTAATCCTTCTATACTTATGTCCTCGTCCAAATCTTTCCAATGAATGCCTTCGCCGTCTCCGATAAATTGGTAATTTTTGCGCTCTTCCGAGGTTGCATGGAGAAGCCGCGGAAACCATACAAGCGGAATGGTGATAGTCCTTCCGTCTGATAGAGCCACCGTAAAGGATTGCTCGTTAATCCTGAATTCGGTCGCTGTAACTTCTCTCTCAATCACTGAAGAATTCATTCCATGCCTCTAAAAATAATTGACGGTTTTCGGACACAATGTTTTGCAGCTTAACAAGTTCATGATCTTTGAAATGCCTTGATTTTTCCAAACAAACGGGATTGAGCCAAAACTTCGCTGTGGCGCGATCACACCGGACATGTATATGTTCCGGTTCATTTCTATCATTTGAGTAGAAATAGAACTCAAAAGAGCCGGTCGTAAATATCTTTGGCATATCTTTTCTTTTTAAACTACTTTTGAATAATTTAGCAAACTTTGATAAATCAAGCAAGTCATACTTTCCTTTTTCCATTAGCCACACACCGCAAAATATAAACCCCCATCGAGCCATCGCACAACGACTAAGTCATAACTTAAGTTGCATATTTTACACCAGACAGGAAAATATAACATCTCGCAACTCAAACCCAAACTGTCCGGTATGACATGAAGCTTTACACAACACCCCAACACCACAACACCATTTCCGTCACATTTCCGTCACACCCTCAATCCCATACCCACAACCACTTTCCGCCAAAAGTGTAACGATGTGACGATAATTTATGATATCCCCCCTTTTTCCCCTGCGCTGTGATAAAGCTTGCTTTTTGCAGAATAATGTTGTATATTATCAATAGTCAGGACGCATATATCATACATATCAATCAAGAAGTTTGACTCTTCCCGATTTCATGCTTAATTACAGCAAACTGTTCTTTGAAAATATCCACGGCAACTCGGCTGAGCGTTATGTCGTTAAAGAAAATGGGAATATTATATATTATTCTGTAATTATCGATGGTTCAGAGAGGTAGATATCCCTGATCGGATTACCATCTCCAATAAACCAGCCATTATCAGGAGTAATAATGATACAATGAAACCTTCACATACAAACAACATCAATTCTTTCAAACCAGGGCACAGTCATTTGCGTTTTGTATTATTAATGACGATACTTACTCAGATTAAGTTGATCTCTTTCTGAAGAAATGCTGACCAAACACCGAGGTAGTAATTTGATAAGATTTACAAATCTAAACAAAAGTTTCGGGAATAGAAAGGTAATTGATAACCTTTCATTTACAATTAAATCAAATGAGATTTTTGGACTACTCGGACCAAATGGTGCTGGTAAAACTACTTCGGTGAATCTTGCAGTTGGTCTGTTGGAACCCGATTCGGGAAGTATAAATATCGGTGAAAGCGGATCGCCACATTCAAAAAAAGACCGGTTGCAAATCGGAGTAGCAACACAGTCTCTCGCAATCTATGAGGATTTGACTGCTGAAGAAAATCTCCTGTTCTTCGGTAGAATTTATGGATTGAGAGGAAAAGTCCTGCGGGAACGAGTTGACTGGGCTTTTCAATTTGTCTCGCTTGAAAATCGAAGAAATGACAAACCGGCAAATTATTCCGGTGGCATGAAACGACGCCTGAACCTGGCATGTGGGATACTTCATGATCCCCGGATTTTGATTTTAGACGAACCAACCGTTGGTGTCGATCCCCAATCGCGAAATGCCATATTTGAGCAGATTAAAATGCTGAACGATGCCGGTAAAACAATAGTTTATATTACTCACTATATGGAAGAAGCTGAGCAGCTTTGTGACCGGGTTGCCATAATTGATAATGGGAAAATACATGCGATGGACAGTGTCGAAAACCTGATTGAAACTCACGGGGGAAAACCGGTAGTGAGGGTGAAAGTGCAAGATGAAGTTATGGATTATGAGACGGATGATCCGATTCTAAAATTAGATGACTTAAGAAAATCTGGTTCGATCGGTAGATTTAGTGTGGAATATCCGAATCTCGAAAGAGTATTCCTGAAACTGACCGGTAAAAAACTAAGAGATTAATCATGATTCAAATACTAACTTTAGCCATGAAGGATTTGACGATAATGTTTCGTGATAAATCCGGTTTTTTCTTCACCTTCATTTTCCCGATAGTAATCGCTGTGTTGTTTGGATCGATTTTCGGAGGTGATAATAACAGTGGAACCCGGACTATGACGGTTTTGATTGTAGATGAGGATTCTACTACTGCTTCCCAAAGTTTTGTCAAGCAGTTAGATGATGCTTCTGAAATCAATGTCGTGCCTTCGACCATAACAATAGCTTCAGAGAGAGTTCGCCTTGGAAAGAACACAGCATATATTGCTATTAAAAAAGGATATGGAGATGCCACTCAGCAGATGTTTTGGGGTGATCCTCCCGAGATTGAAATAGGTGTTGATCCTGCGAGGCGAGCTGAGTCAGCAATGCTCCAGGGTATCTTGATGAAGTATGGATCAAAAAGATTTCAGGATACCTTCAGCAATCCCGGGAAGATGTTGCAGAACCTTAATATCAGTAAAGAGGCTGTTGCAAATGATAGTGAAATGGATACTATCTGGAAAAATAATCTATCTCAGTTATTCTCTGATTTAGATCGCTTTTTCGAATTCGAGTCTACTCAAATAGAGGAGTTTGATGAACACTCAGTTGACAGCCCCCTCACATCCGGGGAAAACAATGTGATGCTTCCCCTTCTGGTAACACAGAAAAATGTGGCGGTTCTGAAATCAGGACCAATTAACTCGTATGCAGTTTCTTTTCCACAGGGAATAATCTGGGGGATTATTGGCGTTGCAGCAGCATTTGGTATATCTATCGTCGTAGAAAGGACTCAAGGGACGATGCAGAGATTGAGGATTGCTCCAATCAGCTTAGGTCAGGTACTTGCCGGGAAAGCAGCAGCTTGTTTTACTGCGATTATTGCTATCGATTTTGTGTTGGTAATGTTAGCTGTCACTGCATTTGGAGTTCAAATCAACTCATTAGTCTTATTGTTGTTTGCCATGCTTTCCTCAGCAATTTGTTTCACCGGTATAATGATGTTGCTTTCAGTCCTCGGTAAAACTGAGCGATCGGTTGGTGGGATCGGTTGGGCAGTCCTGCTGATTTTGTCAATGATAGGGGGGGGGATGGTGCCTCTGATGTTTATGCCCGGATGGATGAAGACTGTTGGAACCCTCAGCCCGGTTAAATGGACAATTATGTCGTTCGAGGGTGTAATGTGGAGAGGTTTTTCATTATCTGAGATGCTTATGCCAATGGGAATTCTTTTGAGTATGGGCGTCGTCTCTTTTTTTATAGGCGTCGTCGTGATGAAGAAAACATCCTGATGGATTATAAATTGTCCCAAGTCTGTACTCCATCTGTCCAATCAATATCGCGTTTAAGGATGCCTCCCAATCTCTTAAATTACATATATACAAATAGATCGCCGCGTCACTTCGTTTCTCCATTAGATTATTATCTAACGCAATTGTTGTTGTAGATTTCTTTTTTGGTACTTTTTCTTTGATGATAAATATGGATTTGTGATTGTATAATATCTATATCCCCAATCATTCAAAATAAAATTCCATAGCCTTTTCATTCACTGCAGCTCTAAGTTTTTTTATACGCCATCTTTTATCATTAGAATTGAGAATTTTGTCTGCGACATTTTTAGGGAAAATATTTCGCACATGCTTGCCATATTCGGAGCCATGACCCGGAATCTCGCACCCGATCACCTCATATGAGTCCATTTTCTTCTTCAGCGTAACGGCAGCATTGCGAACGCACTCTCCGCGTGATTGTAATTTCCCTTTATCCAGATAATACTCATCACAATAGATATATAGGTAGACAACAAATTTGTGAGGAAATTTCTTTATCCCAAAAACATGAAATGCACAAAAATACTCTCCTTTGAGCGGTTTTCCGATTATTTTGGAATCCCGTTTAACAAATTCTTTAAGAACCCATTCGAGATGAGGTTCTAATACGAAATCTTCTGGAATTTTGACATCGCAGTTGCAAAAAACCAACAGGAGGAACATGCTCAAGTGTAGGGTGGTGATGTGTTTCATTTCCAATTCTTGAATAGATTTCATTTCTCATGGGAGATTTCAATACATTACGCAATCAGTCGCCTGCTTCGTTACGCCCCCCCCCTTCCGTCCCCCCCCGCAAGCGGGGGGGAGAGAAGGGAATTATTTAATCATCACCACTTTCCGAACCTTGCTAAGGCCACTGACCTGCATCTTAATCAGATAAGTTCCCGATCCCATTTCCTCAGCATTCCATGTTATTGAATGGTGACCGGTTTTGATATTCTGATTCTGTAATGTTTTTACTAATCTCCCATTTACATCGAAAATGGCTATCGAAACTTCACCCGATTCCGGTAATCCATAGCTTATTGTGGTTCTGTTGTTGAACGGGTTTGGGTATGTTTCGGATAGATAATAATCTTGTGGGATACTCCGGTTTTGTACTATCTTCAGGGCGGTAAATGCATCGGTCTCGTAAACCAGCCCATTTCCCTGAAGGATTTCAGGGGATTTGAGGTCGACACCATTTTCAAGCCTCAGTGCAAATGATTCACCGGCAAATAAACCTTCTTTCTCGGGTGTGGTTGCGTCATCGCCCCAGACAGCTAATCCGCCTGTTCCGTTTACTACTTCACCGCTACCCACCAACAAGTCACCCGAATATGCGCTCACACTGCCTGAATAAGAGTCATCGCAGAATACCAATACACTCATATTTGTGTCGGACAGTCTTAGAAGATCATTTTCTGATCCCGGAGGAGTGGACATGTTAAGTTCATCAATCTCTTCGAGTTGATATACAAGCTCAACATCCTCGCTAACTTTTATCTGGTAACCGTTTCCCTCAGACATATCGCCCATATTACTGAAACCGAAATCCTCATTGTAGAATCTGCCATTTCCATCCTTCGCCATGATAAGCTCGTCAACTATCCACGACAATGCTATAACAGCATCTACCGGTTCACGGGGGTAATATGCCGACATATTCCAGCCCAGATCAAGGGCAATCGGTTCATCGAACGCTACCGGCATACCGGTTATAGTGAACTCCGCTGCTTCTGTCACTTTTACCAGATATCCGGACGCAATATCCCATCCGGGAATATTGTTGAAACCAAATGCAGGGCTGTAAAATCTCCCAGATCCATCTTTCATCAGGAGTAGTAAATCGGCATCTGTGAGTTCACTCATAATCCCGATGATATCATCATCCTCTGGTACAACATTCGTTGATACGAGACTCCATCCTTCTATCAGTTCTATGATCCGTTCCTGAACTCCACCAGCTACAACAGTAAGTTCGACAGGAAGAATTACCTGACCACCGGCGTTGTCCAAAGTGACTACAAACTGACCTTCAAACATTCCCTCCGGAAGTCCTTCGGTATTCAATGTGACTGTAAGGTCTTGCGAATCTCCAGCCTCAAGTGCGACATTTTCAGGTTCTATGTTGAACCAGTCGAGGTTTGAATCGAGTTGCCATACCGCCACTCGATCCGGAGTCTGAACGAGTGCAATCAATACCCAGCTTAATGCATCAAATCTATTTGTTATGGCTATTCCACTTGCACGAGAACTTCCACAGGATAATTCGGTGACTATTTCAAATTCACCGTCTTCCGTGTTGATTTTTCGGATAGTTATATCCTGATCTATCCCTGGAGTTGCAGCATACAGACAATATCCATCCGGATCATCCCCCCAATAAGCCAGACCATATACCCTTATATCGCGATGTCTATCTACTGTTCGTATCAAATTTCCCTCAAGATCAACAGCAAAAAAGTCATTTGTGATATTACCGAGCCAGAAAATGGAATTGTCTGGATCATAGGCGAGGCATCTAACGCTTAGATTATCCGGAACATCAATAGTTGACTCTAATTCACCAGATGTTGTGAATCCAAATAATACTCCACCGTCCAATCCCCAGATCAGATTTCCATCATAAGCTAAATCACGCATTCCATATCGGGAATTGACAAACTGGTCAAACTCATTAACGACCTCACCTTCGGATGTTACCTGATAGATCTTCCCACGCTCGCCATTGCCATTTGAACTGGCTACGAAAAAGGAACCCTCTGCAAATACTACCGCCTGCAAACCGTTATCTTCTAACTGCTCTTCATAATTCACATTATATCTTTCATCCCAAGGGGCCGCATTCTGATCTCCGACGAGTTTTCGCACGATATTGAATGCCAATCCATCATCACCTGTATTTGTTGCTTCAACGGCAATCTCAGCATTAGAATCCATACCGAGTTGTTCATCAATCAAGTCCGGATTCAATGTCAGTGTCGGCTCAAATCCAACATTAAACTGTACGGCAATTTCGACTAACTCCTGTTCCGGATCGTTTGAATGTATGCGGATGTTTGTTAAATATTCTCCCTGCATAGGTACAAAATCTGTAGTGGATACAGTCAGTTCCATCCTGTTATCCGGTTCAACAACGCCCTGCATCGGCTCAACATTCAGCCATTCAACATCTTCATCCAATCCAATCTGAAATTCCAGATCCGCAAGACCACCATTTGAGATAGATAATGCCTCTTCAATCCGTTCACCCGGTGCTCCAAGAGCTAACTCAATATCCATGGGATCAACTCGAATTTCAGGAAAACCAGCAAAACCCTCACCTCTAATTGGATATTCCCTCATTTCCATATTCCCGTTTGCTGTCGCAATTACGACCGTTGCCCTTTCTTCTACTTCACCTGCCTCTTGTGGTTCAAATGAAAAGGTCACCTCAATACGTTGTCCAGGGTTAAGCTGCAATTCAGCTGGATTAACGCTGAAGACCTGATTTTGAAACTCTCTGAACATAATCCTTATTGGTGGTACATCATTATCCTCAGAAATTGTCATTACAACTTCACTAACTTCATCAACTCTGGTTACGGGGAATTCAATCCCTTGATTTAATGGAGGATCAAAGTTAAGGGCAAGTAGCTGGGAGGCTGAGATCACGAAAATCGCTACGAAAAATAGAGTTCTTTTTAGCATGATATTCCTCTTTTCAAATTAAACCTTAAAAACACATTACTTCCTCAATATAATCTTAAAAGGATTATTTGTCCAGAGAAGGATTGGATCAGAGATTTTTTGTGGAAAGTTGAAGCGGATGGTCAGACACATTACCCGATGTATCGCACAGGCACGATGCGCGTGCTCTTCTTTTACAGCGAAGTTGTTTCTCGGTTCTTATTCTGGTAATCGAGCAGGTATCCCTGGTCATTAGTTCATCCACTTGACCATTATTGCATTTGAGGATTTCTTATATTATTGTGATTTCATTACAGATATACTAAAATATCCATGAGCACAGTGTTTTATTAACCAGGAATCAACTTGAATTGAACATCATTCTGTTTTAGCACAATTTAGAAATCTGAAGAAAAAATATAGGGAACCAAAGTTGTGCAAAAATGAAAAATCCTTAAAGATCAGTTTATTAGTCAGATGAATAATGGTTGGATTTCAAAACCCTGATCTTCAGCTCTTACTAATTGAACCTCTCTTAAAATGCAGTGACGAAAAAAAAGCCTCTAAAATAAGAAATCTAAAAAAGGGATTCTGAAAATTCTGAAAAGACAATTTCTTAATTTGGATTCGATCTGAATGAGGTTTCAGATGATTCTTTTCAAAGGATCTTTTATAAAATAGTTAGCATATGATATTGTAAATACAAACGATAGAGTGCGATCATTTTTAGAATCCAAAGTGAAAATAAATGCAGCGTAACTACATTTTACAATCCAAATAAAATTTAATATTCTTCATTTAATCTCTTGTTATCCGAACACATTTTTAGTAATTTGGATTAGATTTGAGATTTGGGGACTCGATCTGGTCGAGGATGTTATAACTTGATTGAGGATATTCAAAACGGTATATGAATATCAAAAACGCTTCGATTTACTCCTTGAGTAACTAACCTCCCACAATAGTATTTTAACAGGTTCATAATTCGCAATGCACTTTTAATCCTGGTGATTGATTTTCTGAAGAGAGTCATTTTTCAGCTGTTTTTCATGAAAGCACACTTGAAAGTGTATCTAATATTAAATTATTAAAACAGAAAACATACTTCCTTAATTGGCAACTTTAATAAAGCAATAAATAAGTCATGTAACATCGACATTATATTTAGATGGTGCATGGTTCAGAGTATATTTTGAGGAGGATTGTATGCAACGGAATGATAAACTTTTGTTGCTGTTTTTGTGCTTATTGTTAGCAAATCCTTTATTCGGTCAGATTACTGCTGATCCGGAAGAGCTTAATTTCAATGATACACCTACCGGAGCGATCTTCACCGAGGAGATTACACTTACAAATAACGGTGACGCGGAAATTGGTTTCACTGCTGTAGTTGAAACCATCGATCCGGATCGTAATTTTGGTCCTGCTCGAGATCGACGTAATGATCCCGATGATATGAGTTACGAATGGCGGGATAATCTCGAAGACGATGGTCCCGAGTTTGAATGGATCAATCTCGCGGATTATGAAAATGTTCGCAATTTTCAGCTCGGTGACGATCAGAACACCGGAGCGGTTCCCATAGGTTGGACTTTCCCTTTCTGGGACCGAGAGTTCGAGCAGATATTTATTGATTCCGATGGTTGGACATCATTTACGTATGGTGGTCGCGATATAAGTGTTGATGCTCGTAATTACCCGAGTCAGGCTAATGGGGTGCGTGAGAACACCATCGCAGTCTTCAACACAGACTACGGTAATGCAAGAGTTGGTTTCTGGACTAACGAGAATGATCAGGCAATCATATCGTGGGTTGGCAACAATCAGCATCACCACCAACTTATTTTGCATGAGAGCGGATTAGCAGTAATGCAATATGGTCAGGCAATCCAGAATCGTGGTTGTATGGGTGTCGGTGCTAACCTCGGTGATGGAGAACATGGATTTTTCATCTGTGGTGATGACAGAAACTATCTGACCGATGGCCGTGCTATTGGATTTGGTCCGGGTAACGGTTGGTTGAGCTGGATCGTCGTCACTCCCGAAGCGGGAGATATTCCAGGAGATGATGAGTTCCCGGTCAACCTGAATATAAATGCTGTAGGATTGGAGGAAGATGATTATGCTGCTGAAGTAACATTCTCTTTTGACGAAGGACGTGATATTGTTATTCCTGTATCAATGAACATCATTGAAGGACCTGCAATCTATACTGAAGCGATGGAGTGGGATTTTGGTGATGCCTGGATTGGTTTTGATAATGAAGCCGTAATCCTCGTCGAAAACGTTGGTTATGAAGACCTTGTAATTGAGGAAATAACCAGTGATGATCCTGACAACTTCCACGGAGAAGATCCACCGGACAGGGGCTGGCGACTTGATCCCGGTGATGTAGTTGAGATTTTTATCTATACATCACCTGTTGAACCTGGTGAAGTTGATGGAGTGCTCACTTTTATCAGTAACGCTCTTAATGCACCTGAATACCAGTTCCCGGTACATGCGAATGGACTTTTACCGCCAATTATAAGCATCGAACTCGATGAGATCGAGGACGATATGAATACGGGTGACGTTGAGGAATATGCAGTTACTGTAGTAAACGATGGAGATCACGATTTGATTTATGAAGTAGATCACGAATTCATCGGCGAAAGACGAGATCAGGTCTCACGAAGTGTTAGAAGCACGAATAATCCACCTGGACCTCGTCGTGATGAAGTTGATCTCGGCGGTATGATGTTCGCTGTTCTTCAGGATGAACGGGCATGGCAATGGTTAGATGATATGATGATGGAACAGGATCCTTTGTTAACACGTAATGGAGATGACGCAAATTACGTGACCTTCCGCGGTTGGGATGCATGGAACGAAATTAATTTTGAAGAATATGATGCTATTGTTTATGCCGGAGGACGACAATCTGGCAATTTCCATAACGCATTCAACCAGAACCTCGAGAGATTTGTAGAATATATTGATGGTGGCGGTGGTGTTTACACTGAAACCGGTGACCGGAATTCACCAATTCGTATTCCTGGCGGTTTTAACAATGATTCCGATGGCAATAACAACGGGACACTGGTCGTGAGCCCGGATTCAAATGATGATAACTATAGTCTTCTTGCCGAGATTTTCCACGAATCACAACCCGACTTCTGGAATGAAGGTGAAGTTATTGAAGGGAATTCCTTCCTTCATTCGTCCTATTCACTTGGTCAATTCGACGAAGCGTTAGATAACGGCACTATCGAATGGTGGCAGAACATCGCTGTACCCCAAGGACGACAAACCGCTGGGGTAGTAGCTTATGGGATCGGAAGTGGTACAGTTATGGCTGTGGGACATCCGATAGGCTATGGCTGGAATCGGTGGCGTGGCGAAGGGAACTGGGGTTCAATGGCAGCGGAGATTCTCTACTATCTAACAGAAATGGGCGGCAACAACTGGATTTCTTATGAACCAACCGAGGGAGTTATCGAACCCGACAGTGATACTGATATTATTGTAATCCTCGATGCCGCCGGTCTTCTCACAGGTGATTACCAGTGTGATTTAATGATATCATCCAATGCTCCCAACAACCCTAACGCAATTATCCCTGTTATTATTCACGTAACCGGAGCGCCCGATCTGCAGGTGGTCTGGGCTAACGAAGCCGGATATCCGGATTTGATCGACTGGAATCGGGCATATGACGAGGTATTCTCAGGAGGTCCCTACGATATAGTTGTTGATCTATGCAATGAAGGTACAGAGGTACTGCATGTTGAAGACGTAATGTCTGAACATGAATATTTTTTTGCTGACTTTGAACAGGAATTTGAAATTGAAGCGGGTGAATCCATAGAAATGACTTTCACCTATGAATCACCGGAAGATGAGCCGGGAGATTTTGAGGGTGTAATGATCATCTCTTCTGATGATCCGAATACGCCCGAATATCAAATCCCACTTCATGCGGAATCTACACAACCACCTTTGATTGTGGTTGATCCGGAAGCCTTTGATGAAGAAGTTCATATTGGTTCCCATGTCGAGCATGTAATTAATATTGGAAATGAGGGAGAAGCATTACTCCATGGTATAATAGAGATAGAAGTTCTCGAAGAGCCTGACCGTGATGTTGTGGTTCGTAATGTTCGCAAGACCAGTCCGGATCGAACCTTGTATAGAGATCGTCGCAATGAGCCCGACGATATGGGTTACGAGTGGCGGGATAATCTCGAAGACGACGGTCCTGAGTTTGAATGGATTGATCTCAATGATTTCGATAATGTCCGCAATTTCCAGCTTGGTGATGATCAGAACACAGGCGCGGTCGCACTGGGTTGGACATTCCCGTTCTGGGACAGAGAATTCGAGCAGATTTACATAGACTCTGATGGTTGGACTTCATTTACGTACGGTGGCCGTGATATCAGTGTTGATGCACGCAACTACCCCAGTCAGGCAAACGGAGTGCGTGAAAATACTATAGCAGTATTTAATACAGACTATGGTAGAGCCAACGTTAACTTCTGGACAAATGGGAGTGATCAAGCAATTGTTTCCTGGATTGGAAATGATCAGCATCATCATCAGCTTATTCTCAATGATAGAGGATTGGGTGTGATGCAGTATGGTCAGAACATCCAGAATCGTGGGTGCATGGGAGTTGGTGTTAACCTCGGGGACGGTCAGCATGGATTCTTCATCTGTGGTGATGACCGAAACTACCTTACGGACGGTCGTGCTATCGGATTTGGTCCTGCACGAGGTTGGACAAGTTGGATCTCGGTCGATACCGAAGAATTTGAAGTCGAGCCCGGAGCAGACAACGATGTGGTAATGACCCTCGATGCCGGAGGATTGGATTTGGGTCAATATGCAGGCGTTGTAAGGTTCCTTTCTAATGATCCGGCGAATCCGGAGATTGAGGTTGGAGTTGATTACTTAGTCAGAGGTGCACCTGATGTAGATCCTGTCTGGGAAGAAGATTTCGGATATCCCGATATCGTTGATTGGAATCTTGCCTATGAAGAGGTCTTCACAGGAGGTCCTTACGAGATTATTGTTGAGATATCAAACCTCGGAACAAGGAGCCTGACAATAACCGATATTTACTCAGAGCATGAATATTTCTCATCTACATTCGAAGGTGAAGATCGACTTCGTGTCGACGAAACAATTGAAGTAGGATTTATCTTCGATGCACCGGCAGATGATCCCGGTGATTTTAATGCAAACATGATCATCGAATCCAATGATCCTGACGAAGAAGAACTCAGTATCCGACTGCATGCCGAAGCAGAACGTCCACCGATCATCGACGCCGATCCTGTCGGCATCGAAGATGAAATCATTACAGGTGCTCAAGTGGAATATACGGTTACACTGAGTAACTCAGGTGATGCAACTCTGATCTGGGATTCCGAATGGGAAGTTATGGAAGCACCGGATCTGGATAGGTTAAATCGACAAGTTCGACAGACCGAAAGCAATGTCGGTCCGTGTCGTGATGAAGTTGATATAGAAGGGATGAGGTTTGCATGTTTCCAGGATAATGGAAACTGGGGCTGGCTCGACGAAGGTTGGCGTCGCGATCCCTTGTTAAACAACGACAACTTTGTTTCTTATCGGAATGGTAACTCTTGGAATGATGTCGATTTCAATGAATTCAATGCAATCGTTATGAGTACTTATGATCAGAGATTCAACAATCAATATAATGCCAATCTCGAGCGGTTCTGCGAGTACATTGATGGTGGTGGAGCACTTTATGCGGAGATGGGTGATGCCAATCGTGGGTTAAGAACTCCCGGTGGGATAATGAACGACTGGGGGATAAATTCCAATAACGGATTTCTGGCGGTCAGTCCTGATCCGGACGACGGTAATTACAGTCTATTTGCCGAAATCTGCCACGAATCACAACCGAATTTCTGGGAATTAGACGAGTGTATCGAAGGCAATTCCTGGCTCCACTCCGGATTCCAACTTGCCCAATTCAACGAGGGAGTTGATGAGGGTACTCTGGAATGGTTTCAAGTCATAGCAGTCCATGAACGCGACCGAAATGCACCTGGTGCAATTACATATGGTTACGGTGGTGGTACCGTTATGGTTGTCGGTCATCCGGTTGGACATTGCTGGTACAATTGGACACAAGAAGGACAATGGGGTTCGATTGGTGCTGAAATCCTTTACTATCTTACTTCGGCAGGCGGTATGAGAGGTTGGTTTACATTCGAGCCAACGGAGGGAGAGATCGATCAGGATGAGGAAGAAGATGTCTTTATACACATCAATGGTATTGGATTACAGGAAGGTCTCTATGTTGTGAATCTCCATTTCCTTAACAACGATCCTTCAAATCCTGATTTGGTCGTTGAAATCAGTCTTGAAATTATCGGAGCCCCGAACATTGTCCTGGAATGGGATGAAGATTATGGATTCCCGGATATGATTGACTGGAATGCTGCCTATGACGAATTATTTTCAGGAGGTCCTTACAATATTCCGGTGCAGATTTCAAATTCGGGAACAGATCCATTGGAAATTGAAGAATTTATCTCTGATAATGAATTCTTTATGACCGATGTTGAAGATGAACTGGAACTCGATCCGGATGAAGAAACAGAAGTCAATTTCATCTTCAATGCGCCTGCAGAAGAGCCCGGTGATTATGATGCGACAATTACCATAGTCTCAAATGATCCTGATGATGGTGAGCTCGAAGTCATTCTCCACGCTGAAGCATTATCACCTCCGGTAATTTCCATTGATCCATTAGCAATTGAAATAGAAGCATTTAGCGGTGCTTTCGAAGAGCATATCATTAATGTCTCTAATGAAGGTGAAGCAACGCTTCAGGGTGAAATTGATATTGTCGTTCTTGAAGAGGAGGATCGTGATAACACCTACCGTTCTATGAGAAATATAGATTCCTATCGGTCACCTCTGCGAGATCGACGTAACGAGCCAGATGATATGGGCTACGAGTGGCGTGATAACCTCGAAGATGATGGACCCGAGTTTGAATGGCTCGATCTCAACGATTTTGAAAACGTTCGCAATTTCCAGCTCGGTGATGACCAGAATACAGGAGCTGTTCCATTAGGTTGGACATTTCCGTTCTGGGACAGAGAGTTCGAACAAATATACATCGACTCAGATGGGTGGACTTCATTTACGTATGGTGGTCGTGATATCGGTGTTGATGCGCGGAACTACCCCATCCAGGCTAACGGAGTACGTGAAAACACCATTGCAGTCTTCAATACAGACTATGGTAATGCGAGAGTTGGATTCTGGACTAACGAGAGTGATCAGGCTATTATCTCGTGGGTTGGTAACAACCAGCATAATCACCAGCTTATTCTATTTGAAAGCGGATTATCTGTGATGCAATACGGTCAGAACATCCAGAATCGAGGTTGCATGGGAGTTGGTGCCAACCTCGGCGATGGTGAGCACGGATTCTTCATCTGTGGTGATGATAGAAACTACCTGACAGACGGACGAGCAATAGCATTTGGACCTGCACGAGCGTGGCTAAGCTGGATATCTATGGAAGTTGAAACATTTGAACTTGAGCAGAACGAAGATGTTGATCTCGGGCTTTACATCAATGCAGAAGGTCTTGAGGGAGGTGATTATGAAGCTGAAGTTCATTTCCTAAATAACGATCCCTCAAATCCTGATGCAGTAGTTTCTGTCATCATGGATGTTACTCCTGCTCCGGATATAGTTGTCGAATGGGATGAATTAATCGGCTGGCCAAACATCATAGACTGGAATGAAGCGTTCGAAGAAGTGTTTGCTGGTGGTCCTTATGTCATCCCTATCCAGATAACTAACGGTGGCTTGGAGGTTCTTTGTATTGAAGGTGCCGAATCTGATAATGAATATTTCTACTCAGACTTTGAGGGTGAATTTGAACTCGGAGTTGATGAATCTGTTGAAGTAAACTTCTTCTTTGACGCTGAAGAACCAGGTGATTACAACGAAATTATGGTTATTACCTCCGATGATCCCGATGAAATGGAGCTTGAGATCAGGCTTCATGGTGAAGCCTCTGCACCACCAAGGATCGCCGTCGAACCGCTTGAAATTAGTGATGACCTTAATGATGGTGAAACCGATGAACATTCATTTGTAATTGCTAACGAGGGTGAAGCGGTGCTGCGTTGGCAAACAGAGTTTGAGACTATAAGTGAGCCTGAACCCGGTGATCAACGCGACAGAGGAGTTCGGAGCATGCGTCGTACCGATGGTTCACAAATCGGTCCCAGACGTGACGAGGTTGATCTTGACGGTATGATTTTCGCTGTGCTTCAAGATGAGCGAGCATGGCAATGGTTAGATGAAATGATGATGGAACAGGATCCATTATTGACGCGGAATGGTGACGATGCTAATTATGTCACTTTCCGTGGTGGGGATGCATGGAACAATATTGATTTCGAAGAATACGACGCCATTGTTTATGCCGGTGGTCGTCAATCAGGTAACTTCCATAATGCTTACAACCAGAACCTCGAGAGATTTGTCGAATACATCGATGGCGGTGGTGGAGTTTACACCGAGACCGGTGATCGGAATGCTCAGATTCGCATTCCGGGTGGTTTCAACAATGATTCAGATGGTAATAACAACGGAACATTGGTAGTAAGTCCTGATCCGAATGCCGATAATTACAGTTTTCTCGCTGAGATCTTCCACGAATCACAACCTGACTTTTGGAATGAAGGTGAGGTTATTGAGGGAAATTCCTTCCTCCATTCGTCATATTCACTTGGTCAATTCGATCAGGCGTTGGATAACGGAACCATTGAGTGGTGGCAAAACATTGCAGTGCCTCAGGGACGTCAGACAGCAGGCGTAGTTGCTTATGGAATCGGCAGTGGTACAGTCATGGCTGTGGGGCATCCTATAGGCTACGGTTGGAACCGCTGGCGTGGTGAGGGTAACTGGGGTTCAATGGCAGCAGAAATCCTCTTTTATCTGACGGAGATGGGAGGATCGAAATGGTGCATATTCGAAACCACTGAAGGTGAAATCGAGCCGGATAATGAAGAAGAATTTTTCCTGACATTGGGTGGTGAAGGACTATATGAGGGTCATTATGACGGTGATCTACACATCTTTAATAATGATCCATCCGATCCTGATGTTATTGTAAATATTGGGCTCGACGTTACCGGGCTTCCACAGGTTGAGGCTGTATGGGATGAGGAATTCGGATATCCCGATCGCATCAACTGGAATCGTGCATATCCGGAAGCATTGTATTCAGGTGGAAGTTACCCGGTTCCAATAACATTCATTAATCATGGAATGGGAAACCTGCATGTTGAATCAATTGTGAATGAGAATGAGTTCTTCTATGCTGAGCCAAACGAGGATTTCATTGTTGGATTCGATTTCCGTCGCGTGGTTAACTTTTACATCAACGCAGATGAAGATGGTATGCATGCCGGAAACATGACCATTATAACGGACGATCCTGATAATGGTGAGATTTCGATTCGTTGCGTTGGTGAAACGACTCCACCTCCGCGGATCGTCGTTGATCCGGATGATCCAATCGAGGAAGCTCTGTTTGTCGGGGAATCGGCAGAACATGCGCTTAACATTACTAATGAGGGAGAAGTTGATCTTGTTTGGTGGACCGATTATGTTGCTCGCGAACCGGGTGAAGAGCGAGATCAAATCAGACGAGGCATTCGGAGAGTCGATCCTCGAGAAAGTGTCAGTCGTGACGATCCAGGGGATCAATTATTCCAATTCGATCTACGACACCAATGGATAGGTGGTTTTGACTGGGATCCTGACAACAACACAATGTGGGTTGGTTCTTACTCTCCGAACTGGATTCATTCCTATGTGTATGATGGCAATGGAAATGTCGAAGTTGATTTTGATCGCCAGTTGAACCGTAACTCAATGGCGATGGGGTATATGGATGGAATTGTCTATACAAATGAATGGTCAAACCGGACTATCTACCGGTATGATACCGATGGTAACAACATTGGTAACGTAAACAGCGATTGTGACGAAATCATGGATTATGGAACCAGTAAGGAAAATGGTTGGTTATTTGCCTTCAACGGGAACAACCGCAATATCCATGTTTACGATGTAAACGATAATTACCAGCGCATCGGAATGATTAATGGACCGCAGGTTTACAACCAGATGAATAATCAGTGGTCCCGCGCAATGTGCTGGGTTGATGATCATCCTGACGGTCAGCTTTGGCTCGGTACAAATAACCATGTCTGGCAATTCTTCGTAGACACGGACAACTGGCGGGCGGAACTTGTTCAGGATTTCCAGGTTGCATCAGATAATGAGTGGTGTGCAATTGGGCACGATGGAGAAAATCTCTGGCGAGGAAACAGTCTGGACAACCAGCGGGTAATCGTCTATGACGAAGGTGTTGCCGAACTTCGGTGGTTCTCCTATGAGCCCAGTGATGGCACTCTCGAACCTGATGAAGATACAGAGGTTATACTCACTTTGAATGCCGAGAGTATTCTTGGTGGGCTATATGAGGTGGAATTTAACATTTTCAGCAACGATCCGGTAGAGATTGACGAAGTTCCGGACGTTACAATTCCGATCACTTTTGACGTTTCGGGAATTCCGGATATCGATGTTGATCCGGGTGGTTCCGGTCATGGACGCATTGATTTTGAAAACGTTTATCTCGGGCAATCCGCAACTGTTATGGCTAATGTGCTCAGTAGTGGTAGTGACGAATTGGTAATAGAAGACATCGTTACTGACAACGAAGTGTTCGACATCACGGATGAGGTTGAATTCCCGATTGTAATTCAAGCTGAAGACGAAACGTTAATACCAATCACATATGAGCCGGTTGAGGCGGGAAGAAATCAGCGAGGCACATTGCTCTTCATGACTAATGTCGAGGAGTGGGAGGATGGTTATCCAGTGAGTGTCACAGGAGACGCTCTTGTTGCACCGGAGATTCGTCTTTCTGCTGACCGACATGATTTCGGAGTTACTCCGGAGGTGAATGACAGGGTGAGTTGGACACTCGAAGTTTTTAATGATGGTGGGGATGATCTGGACGTTGAGGTCGAAGTAGAAGGTGAGGTATTTACCTCTTTCGCACGGGCATTTTCAGTCCGTCCGGATAGATCCCGAGATGTCAGGATACGATTCCGACCGAATGAAGAAGGTGAGCATGTTGGTCGTCTTATCATTCGAAGTAATGATCCGGTTAATCCTGTACTATTTGTCGGACTTCGAGGTTTCTGTGGAGATATTAGACTCCCTCATCTGACCGTTAGTTTGAGTGAGGGTTGGAACATAAGTTCGATCAACGTCGATCCTTTGGAGTTCTATCCAGATGAAGATGCAGATGGTCCCGATGTAATCAGAATGTTTGAACAGGCTCGAATCGACGATGATAATCATCGAGTTGAGCTTCTCAAGGACGAAGATGGCAGATTCTGGGCACCGTCATTTAATTTCAGTAACATCCCCCATTGGAATCTTACTGAGGGCTACCAGATCAAGATGACCGAAGATTTCGAGGTCGTATTTGAAGGAGTGCCAATTCCTCCAGATGCAGATATTCCCCTTGAACCAGGTTGGAACCTCATTGCATATTTCCCGACCTACGACCTTGATGCAAGTGGTCCGGATTTCTATGTCCTTTCCCCAATAATAGATAACGTTGAGTTGGCGAAGGACTCTGAAGGCCGGTTTCTGTCACCTTTATTCGGATTCTCAAACATGTTACCCTGGACTGAAGGACAGGGTTACCAGGTCAATGTGTCCGGTGATGAAGAAATTGTATTGAACTATCCACCTGAACAAGAGGAAGCAGCTTTCGCGCTTGCCTTTGAGGATCAAGTTGGTCACTGGGCGGCTCCGATTCCAACCGGCGAGAACATGAGTCTACTTGTTAATAGTATAACTGATTACGAGTTTGCGGAAGATGACCAGATCGCTGCCTACAGTTCTTCAGGTGTCTTATTAGGTACCGGAAATGTCAGAAATGGGAGGATTGGATTAGCAATCTGGGGTGATGATGAATCAACTAAATCGATTGAAGGTGCATTACCAGACGAACTGTTCAAACTCAAATTCTGGAATTCGGTGAATATTGTTGAGCGTGATTTGGAAGTTGAATTAATCCACGCAGGAAATGGTCTGGTTTACGAAGTCAACTCTCTTGTTGTGGTCGACGCAAATATTCAAGTAGCAATACCTGATGATTATTACCTGTCTCAGAACTATCCGAATCCGTTCAATAACATTACCAGATTGGCTTTCGGTATGGTTGAGAAGGGTGATGTTTCGATTTGGGTTTATGACCTGTCCGGACGTATTGTGACTACGCTAATCAATGGTGAAGTAAATGCTGGTAATCACGAAGTGATTTGGGAGGCGAGTTCAACAACTTCAGGCATATACTTGATTAAAATGCAGACATCATCCGGATTCAAAGCTGTCCGGAAAGTAATGTTAATTAAATAGGATGCATTAGAAAATGAAGGTTTTCGGATTTTCATTAACTTGCAGCACAATCTCCCCCGGTTTGTTTACCGGGGGAGCATTCGTGTGATACATATTAACTCTCTGACCTACCTAAATAAAGAGTATTTCTGAAGCACTTGTTTAGTCTCGCGTAGGGGTAAATTTATTGAGCCCTTCTATCATCACGAATTTAAAGGGCTTGATAAATCAGCCCCTACGTGGATTTACTTCTAAGCAGTGTTATTAAGACTCAGACGGGATGCAGTTAGCTAAACATTTCTCCAATGACATTGAAAAAAAAGAAAAAAACAAACATAATAGATAACAAAATAACTCAGGAAAAAAACTACAGTTTAGTCCCTCTAATCCAGTATATACTATTCGTTCTCCTTGTTTGCATAACTCCTTTTGTATTCGTAACTAAATTCATGCTGGGAGGTATTCACCAGATATCCCATGCATCCTGGAACCTGTTTGGATTACAATTTCCGGTTATCGGTACGTTGACGGTGGTAGCTCTGATATTCTTTCTTATCTGGCAGAGAAGAAAAATCACTAAAAAGCGTATTATAGGAAGCATGGTAGTAATAGCAATGATACTTTTAGGGCATATCGTCCAGGATGTATACTACAATATATGTTTATACGATCTTCAAATGAATTGGCACTATATTACATATGGTGCGTATATTTTTATGTTTTTCCAGGCATTCAATAGACCAAATTCGCATTTGCCGAGGGTTATTCTTGCAGCTTTCTTTTCAGCAGTCGGATTGTCCGTAATAGATGAAATCTTCCAACTGCTTTTAACAATGCGAGTTTTTGACGTGAGTGATATAGCAAAAGATGCCTGGGGAGCTGCCATTGGATTTGTACTGATGTTTTTTGTGACAGAAACACACGGAACGAAAGAATTCAATTTAGGTCGATTAATTGATGAAAGGGGTTTTTCCTATTTGAGAAATCCGTGCCATACGTTGTTACTGATATCCATTTTAGCATTAACTCTCCTCCTCCTCAGCCCACTGCTCACTGATCATGCTTATATTGCCACTTTTATAATTTCCTGGGTTGCATTTATCTTATTAGTGTTAGGTGTTATACATCTGATCAGGCATGCTCGAATCAGGATTGCCTTGATTAGTTTATTGTTTCTATCGGCAATACTACTGTCTGGAAGTTTTCTTAAGCACAGAAAAGGTTTTATTAACTTCGCTTCACCCAATTTAATAGTTTACAAAGGGATTCCGTTTCCGTTTTTCGATTTGATGATTTATCCGAATGGAATGCCAAGATTGTCGGATAAAAAGACAATTTTCAATGACCGTGATCATTTCTATCTCCTTGGACAGGACCCCGATATCCTTCTGATTGGTTGTGGATTTCCCAAAGATCGCAGCATGGGTAAATTTGAAGGGGAGAGTACGCTATTTGTTTATAATCCATATACGGGAAAGGCTACTCAAAAAATAATTCTGAACACCTCAGACGCATGCAAGATATATAATCAGATGCGAAAAGAAGAGAAAAATGTTATGTTCGTTATTCACAGTTCAGGCTTATAGATATCTGGTTTAATTATTATGTCTAAAGGAGAAACAAACATACTGAACAGTGATCAAACGAGGGAAAAGCGGCATTCTATTGGGTGGATGGTTGTATTCGTACCCTTGACCGTTGTTATTCTGATTACGTTTCTGGAAGATATTCCCTGGATCTCATCTCATTCCGAATCCGGGATGCAGGCTGAGGTTCTCGAGCTGATCAAAACGGGTGAAAGGGCATTGAATAATGGCCAATTCAATGAAGCCTACCGGTGTTTTGTGACCGCGATTAATCAAAAACCTGATCTGGTTGAGTCCTATTATAACATGGGAGAGCTTTACTGCCGAATGGGAAATGACAGCCTTGCGTCAATATGGTTAAACCGTGCTCTTAACCTGAATCCGAGAGGAAAGCATAACATCTATAAACTTCTGGGAACAATTGCTTCTAAAAATGGTGATTTTAATAAAGCTTTAAAATATTTAACTGCTGCAACTGAATTCGGAATTGATGCGTGGTCAACCTGGAATGCAATTGGTGAACTGGAAATGAAACGCAAGGATTACCCGGCTGCAATCAGGGCATATCATGAGGTTATTAAAGCCTGGCCAACATTAGAAAACCTCTATGTCGATCTTTGGAAGCGGAAATTATACTCCGAGGACGATGGTGATTGTTTGGAAGATGCCAAAAGACATCTCAAAGAAAAGATCTCGAGCGAGGTTCTTGCACCTTACAATTCATCAATTGCGATCAGAATCCTGAATAGAAAACCGGAAATTGAGCATGACTATTTAAACCTTGCTTCTGCTTATGAAAAAAACGGGCAGACTAATCTGGCAATATTTCATTTACGAAGTGCTCTTGACAACATACCTGAAGCTCTGATGATATATAATCAGTTAGGGATTTATCTTGCAAAATCAGATAGTCTTGAGGAGGCTGAAAAGGTATTCAAAAAAGCTCTACGAATTGATCCGGGAAACAAGAGTTTTCAGAAGAATATCAAGCATTTACGGAGACTGTTAGTGAAGGAGAGATAAGGATGTTATAATTGTGTATATTCTATCCGCTCTATCGCAGTCTGCATCTCTTTAATTACTCTTTATTGTATTTCAACATATAAATAATCCCTGTCCGGAGTTCCTGTGATACGGAGAGTTTCTTTCCAGTCAATCAGAAGTCTTGAAATCAGACCGAACAGATTTCGATCTATATCTTGCAGTCTCCGTTTTTTTTGTTTACGTTTCAGGGTGAGTTCACATTTTAGATTAATTGACAAAAACCTAATCATATGGGATGCTATTCTTCGACATCTCCAAAATACCGTAAAGTAGATTCACTTACTATAACAGTAACAGCAAATATTTGAGGTAGAAGACCTCAAAACCACAACATATAGTATGCACCTTAGTAAAGTGCATACATAGATAAATCAAACAGGCAGTAATTATTTTACTCAGGATTGAACAGATGAAAACGCTCCGATTTACCACACTACAATTACTTGTTACTTTTCTGCTCGTTGCTACTCTGTCCGCACAAGATCTATTTATTGATCCGGAACGATTTGAAGAGGAGATCTCTGCAGATGAAAATCTCGAATTAATCCTCAGGTTGTTCAACGAGGGTGATAGCCCGATCGAATGGAGGTTAGCAAGACAGGTTCGCCTGGTAGCGGGGCAAGAGGTTGAGGATGCGATTCGATTTGTCAACAATGAGAATTATGAAGTTGATGATTTAATCAGACAATACGATGACAGAATTGGGGGGAATCCGTTTTATTATGATGGAGAATTGGTGTGGTTTTATGATAGTGGTTGGCGTGGATACTCAGGCTTTAATCCTTTCACCGGTGAGATTACAAACTGGTTTCATAAAGAAGAGGGTATGTGGATAACTGGTATTATAGATGGCAATTTCTGGTTTCATCAAATAAATACTCCCTTAGATATCGAATATGTTTATAATAGAAATGGTGAATTAATTGATCAATTTGATTTTCCATTCGATGGTGTTCACAAACTCCGATATATTGCTGAAAGAAATTGCTTGATGGGGGTAAAGAATAGACAATTATGGGTATTTGATCCTGAGGAACTAAACCTTATCAGAATAATTGATCTTGAACAGGAACTGGGAATTCAAAACCAACAGTTAATTCGGTTTGATGTTGGTGGTTTTACCTGGGTACCACAACATGAGGACGGAGAGCTGTGGGTAGCTATTTATAGAAGGATGTTAGTTTATCAAATTGATGTAGATGAAAATTGGAACCTCACATTATCCCAATCATTTCTCACTTTTCAAAACGATGAATCAAGTATTATTCACAATGGAGAAAATCTGTGGCGTGGATGGTTTGTGTATGAAGATGGTATTTCAGAATTTCCCTGGTTTGACATTGATAAAGACTCAGGTGTGATCGAAGCTGGAGGTGATGAAGAATTATTAATCACTTTTAATGGGAATTTTTGTGAGGAAGGAGAATATGAGATTATATTACAAGTTTTGGAGAATAACTCAATTGAACCACTTTATGAAGTACGAGTAAACGTTATTGTTAGTGGTGAGCCGCATATTGAACTTTCCTGGGAGCATGATGATAATGAAAACCTGATTAACTGGGGCGATTACTTTGAAGACCTTTATACATTTAGCACAAGGACAGTACCGGTAGCGATTCTTAATTCAGGCACCAGCGTATTAACTGTTGAGAATATAAGTATTGAAGGCGGTACTTTCAGCATAAATCAGGATGAAATGACAATTGAATGTAATGAACAAAACGAACTGCTTATTGAGTTCAATCCGCAGGAAGCAGGTTTTTATGAATCCCGTCTCTTCCTGACTACAAACGATCCGGAATCTGAACAAATAATAATTAGCCTACGCGCATTAGCAGTTCAACCACCCAGAATTGAAGTTGATTTAGATAATCTTGTTGATGAAATTACGGTTGGAGAGGAAAACAGCCATGAATTATGTATTGATAATACTGGTAATTCCGAGTTAAGGTGGGAAGCACTGGTCGAACTAACTGATCATCAATTTTCACTCCTGTTTCCAACTTATCAATTAGGCTATGACCCTCCGGACGTAAATCCCGGGGAAGTTGTAAGGAGTCTGCAGGTACCCTCAATTGGAATGTCTTGTATCACCTTTTTCGAGGATGTTATCGTATGTTTCTGCTCGGAAAATCTAATATTGCATTTGAATCCGGATAATGGTGAATTATTGTCATGCATATCCGTTGGGTGTGGTTTTAATGGTGCAACCTTCGATGGGGAAAATTTCTGGACGAGGTTCGTCAATCGGCAGTTTAACTTCCTTATTTTGGATCGGGAGGGCATTATTCAGGATACGGTAGATCATTATAAATACCGACCATCCACATTAGGTTCAGACTATCAGGATTATATATTTACACAAAGAGATAGAGATGGTGGAATTTTTGTTTTATCAATAGAAACGCATGAGGAGATAGCCTACCTGGAAAATATCGAAGGTCTTATCAATGATGATATTCGTCGAATTATCTATGTCCCGACTCATCTGGAAGGACCACTCTGGATAGTTGGGGAAAGATCATTATATCAATTTTCTATTGATTTTGATAATGATTGGGAGGTTGAACTTGTTAATGAAATTGATTGGGAGCTTGATCGGCGCAGATTTCGTGATCTGAACATTAAAGGTCACGATGGTCGATATTTCTACTCAATGGACGAAAATAATAATCTCTACTTTATTGAAGACGGAATAGAAGAATATTGCTGGGTGCAGGTTGAACCGAATTCTGGAGAATTGGAGTCCAACCAGACGGCCGAGATTGAAATTTTCATCGATCCATCTGGATTATTTGAAGGGGAATATAACGCTAACCTGCAAATTAATTCTAATGATCCGGTAAATCCCAATATTGTCATCCCTGTAAGTTTAGATGTAGAGGGAATTCCACAATTAGATTTAGATTGGGAATTCAGACGGGGACAAAACCAGATGGTTTGGAACAGGTCCTATCGGGACGTATTCCCTTTCACCGAATTTCCACTAACTATGCATTTCAGGAATGCCGGCACGGGTCCTCTCGAAATTGAAAGTATCAGTTGTAATAATGAACATTTTACCATCCAGGAACAACAATTTATTATTCCCTGCCGCAGAGATCGTTCGGTTGAGATTTCCTTTGCCTGCGAGGAACCGGGTGAATACGAGGGAGAACTCCGAATTGAGTGTAATGACCCGGATAACAACGAAATTTTAGTTGAACTCGAGGTTACAGTTGAACCAGGTCCAGTAATAACAGTAAATCCTGAACAGTTTGTGGAAGAAGCCACACAGGGAGAAAATGTTTCTTTACAAATTACAATTGACAATGAAGGAGAAAGCAGACTCGTTTATGAAATTACCCGAGAAGCGATTGAACCTGATGAAGAGCTTCGAAACGTGCGTAGTACAAGAAGATCTCCGAATTTGCAAATCCCAGATGATCCCAACAGGGATGAGGAAGGAGATATCCTTGGTGAAATTAGAATACCGGTGCATTCTTGTAGTGATTTGGCGTATGATGGAGAACTAATCTGGGGTGTAGATCCCACTTTAGAAAGATTAATTTCGTTCAACCCACGGACAAGAGAAATAACTCATAACATCGACCTGGATTTTGAGTGTAAGGGAATTGCTTTCGACGGAACAAATCTGTGGATTTATGATAGTCCTCGGGGTGAAAGAGGTACTTACCAGTATAA
The DNA here is from genome assembly GCA_964387885.1 of uncultured bacterium. Lineage (GTDB taxonomy): Bacteria > Electryoneota > AABM5-125-24 > Hatepunaeales > Hatepunaeaceae > JABGPL01. The sequence goes on from CAYLYZ010000020.1 coordinate 26,112, forward strand.
TCTAAATGGGAGAAGGGGTCGATTTATTGAGAACTTCGGTGGATCGGTCATGACTTCGGATCAAAACGGAAATTTATTTGTTCGAAGTACTCACCAAATTCGTGTATTCAATATTAGAAACCTGGAAGAGATTGCATCAATAAACTTAGATGACATTCGAATAAGCAGGATAATAGCAATGGAATGGGTAGATTTTCACGAGGAAGGCAAGCTTTGGATTGCTGATGAGCACGATAATTTGATGCAATTGAAAGTAGGTGATAATTGGGAAATAGAAGTCGTAAAAAGTCTCCATTTCGATCTGAGAAGGTCAATATCAGGACTTACACACGACGGCACTAATCTGTATTTTTCAGATTCAGGTAATGGTAGAATATGCATCATCGTTGATGATGGAATAAACGAAGTTAATTGGATTCAATTGTCTGAAAGTAGTGGATTTTCAGTGCATCAACCAGACAATATTACCGCTAATTTACTAACCAAACATCTTTCCGGAGGTGAATATGCTGCAAAATTAAATATTCTCTCTAACGATCCTCTTACGCCTCTCGTGGAATTGCCTATATCTCTTGAGGTTACTGGAAGTCCTCTGATAGAAACTACTCCGGAATGTCAACCATTTTACAGGTACGGTGATCTGGAGTTTGATGATGTAATTGTTGGTTTGGAATCCTGCGTTGATTTGGTGATTCGAAATCCTGGTTCGGAAGAGTTGGAAATCGAACGGATTGTTTTTGAAGATGAGGAGGTTTTTTCAACAGATTTGGAAAATGGAACCATAATCGAACCTTGCTCCTATATGGAAGCAAGCGTTTCAATTACAGCTCAAGATGTTGGTGAATTTGAAAGTCGGGTTGATATTTTCACTAATGCAGTTAATTTTACTGAAGATCAGGAAGAAGGATTAATATGGTTTGATTTAATCGGTGAAGCAATTGCACCACCTGAAGTTGTTCTGGAACCGGAATTTGAAGAAGGTATCAATGAACATATCGAACTGCATCAAGAACAAATGCGGATAAGTTTTGAAATTCTTAATCATGCAGACAGGCAGGCTGCAGATCTGGAATTTACAATATCAGAACAAGATATGGGTGAACAACATTTTAGAGATGCTCAATCCGGTCGAAAAGTAAGGAGAGTAGAGGAACATTTCCCCGAAAGGGATGACTTCGGACGTTTGTTGGAAACACATCGCATTCCTTTTCAGGGAGCACGTGGTATAACATTTGACGGTGAATTGATGTGGGGATGTCAAGTATCCGATATATTGAATTATAATCCGGATACAGGGGAATTTCCGGATTTTTTTGACTTGGATCATTCGATCAGAGACATTACAATAGAGGACAATCTCTTATGGGTGGTAGGTGAGTACAGCCTTTATTGTTATGATATGAATGGAAATCTCGTGGAGGAAAGCGAAAGGTATATCTATTATCACAGTATTACTTCAATTGGTAACGGTCAGTTGTTACTCTTGAATTGGAGTAGACCAATTTGCCATATCTACTCAACTGAAGAAGGTGAGGTTATTGGAGACTTCGATTTTCTTGGAGCAATGGCGAATGACGCTATCAAGCGAATTACCTGGGTTCCGGAGCATGTAAATGGGCAGCTTTGGGGCAGATCTGAAACTCGATTTTATCAGGCGTACGTGGATGAGAACTTGAATGTAAGAGCTGTACAGGATTTCATTTTTGAATATGATGACTGCATGATTGCACACGATGGGGAAAACTTCTGGATTAACTCTGAAGAGCGATATATGCTTCAAGTTATTGATGATGGTATTCAAGAACCGGGAGAGGTTTCCTGGTTGGCCATTTTTCCAATTAGTGATACGATAAGACCAGGAAGATCGGAAACTGTTGAATTGGTGTTTTACACAGATGATCTGGAAGCAAATAGTGAATATCAAGCTAATCTAATTATCCAAACGAATGATCCCGAACATGAACACCTTGAGATTCCGGTCACTCTTACTACCGGGCGGGAATTGCAGAGACAACGTATACGCCTCGGACAGGGCTGGAACCTGATATCGCTGAATGTCACACCTACACAGCAATTGTGGGAACGAGAAGAAGGTCCCGATGTCATCCTGATGACAGAACAATTCCGCATCGATGAGGAACATCACCATTTATTACTGATGAAAGACGAGGATGGTAGATTTTACCTTCCCGGATTCGGATTCAACAATATCCCCTACTGGAACCTAACGGAAGGCTATCAAGTAAAGGTTGATGAGGACGTCGAAGCAGTGTGGGCAGGCGATCGGATTCCAGCTGAAACGGATATTCCAATCGAAAGAGAATGGAACCTGATAGCGTATTTTCCAACTTATGAACTTGACGCAACCGCGCCAGAGTATTATGTGTTATCTCCAATCATCGATCACGTTCGAATAGCAAAAGATGGTGATGGTAATTTCATGATGCCTGCATTCAATTTCTCCAACATGCCTCCCTGGCGGGAAACTCAGGGGTATCAGGTCAATGTTGATGCGGAAGTTACGTTGAGCTATCCACCAATGCAAGAAGAGGTGGCTTTCAATCCTCCCCACCGTTCAGGTCGAAACATCCCCGGAAATAATATCTTGACAGCCACCCCAACCGGTCAAAATATGAGTATACTGGTAACTTCATTTACAGATGCAGGTCTTATAAATGGTAACCAGATTGCAGCCTTCGATTTTAATGGTCGTTTGGTTGGGGTAGGCAATATCGATGATGACGGTCGCTGTGGACTGGCAGTCTGGGGTGATGATTCTTCTACCGACGTTAAGGATGGATTGCTTGATGGTGAAACATTCGAACTTCGGTTATGGGATTCAAGAAACAATGTTGAAGTTGATCTATCAATAAAGAGTATGATTGAGGGTGACGCTCTACAATTTGAAGAAGATGGCTTTATAGTTATTAAAGCTTTGAAGCAGTCTGTTGTACCTGAAGAATTTGCATTATCCCAAAACTATCCAAATCCATTCAACAGCACAACCTTGATTGCATTTGACATCCCTGAAGTATCAACTGTTTCAATCACGATATACGATCTGAATGGCAGAGAGATACGAAACCTGGTCGATTCGAGGTTAGATGTCGGAAAATATACAGCGGTCTGGGATGCTGGAACAGTCACGAATGGTGTATACATTGTATGGATGAAAAGCAATAACTTCACTGCTGTTCGGAAGGCATTGCTGGTGAAATAGATAGTGATCTTAGTGTGTAATATCTTGTTTTAGATACAAACAGAAAAAATAACGAAAAAAAATCCCATACCAATATTTTGGTATGGGATTCTCATTCCTACTGTTGGAGCAATTCTATTTGGTCAGAAGCATTTTCCTGACAATTACTTTACTCGAACCGGTGTATCTGATAAAGTAAAGACCGTTGGAAAGTGAATTTGCATTCCAGGTTGTCATGTGATAACCCACAGGCTTGTAACCGTTAACTAACTCAGCGACCTGACGACCCGAAACATCGTATACAAAGATGTTAATGTAAGAGGCTTCAGGTAAACCGTAGTTAATAGTAGCTACTGCATTGAACGGATTCGGATAAGAACCGAGCGTGGCTTCTTTCGGAATCAACGGATTATCAACAAGAAGTAAAACTTCACCTGGTGATGCGTCGATCTCGATGACCTCGTTGCGGCTGAATCCACCGTTATAAGCTACAGTAGCCTCCTTATCGACGAGGATATTCACACCGATGAAACTGCCTTCAGCAACGACATTCTTGTCGATCTTAACGCTGCCGTAAAACGTGTAGGCATTGGCGAACCATCTGCTGCCCATTCCGATCTTGACGAGATTTCCGGCATCTCCGTCATCATCACCGTTATCACGTCCGGGACCGCCGCGACCGCCACCGCGACCGCCGCCATTGCCGCCACCGTTGCCGCCGCCGTTGCCATTATCTTCGTCCTCACCATCTTCTTCGTCATCTTCACCTTCATTGCCTTCATCGTCCTCACCTTCACCTTCGCCCTCGCCTTCTTCACCACCTTCATCGTCATCACCATTTTCAGGTGGTTGTTCGACAGGTTCTGCTCCGACGTAGAAGAGGATGTCAGCTGCAGTGATTTCAACGTCTTCTGCAGGTCCGACATAGGTCTGCTGCTGAGTATGTAACTGCCCGGATACATAAACAACACTGTAATCAGCAAAGATGAGACTCGCGCCCTGATCTATCTTCAGATCAGCAAAATTGTATTCACCACCGGTGAGTGTCAGGCTGCCATCACGTTCGATCCTGACAGCTCCGAAAGTACCGGCTTCCAATACTCCTTCTTCAGCGCGTTCTATACGAACATCTTCGTCGTTGCTCACGAACTCCGTCGGGAAGTCGGGCATGTGAGCTGCGTCGATCAACGGCAGGTCACCCAACGGATTAAACAGCGAACCATTGATCGTACCGTTGTTGTGCAGTTCGTTGTAGTAAACGTCAGCGTCGATTACTGCCTCTTCGTGAACGTTTATTCGGCTCGCCTTGACATCAAGGTCAGCAGCTACTGCTGCACTCTGGTGGACATTAAGCTCAATGTCATCTTCTCCATCCTGCTCCGTGTTAACCCAAATATCGCCTGAACCGACCACAGCATCCTTCTTGATTATTATCTTGTGTTGCGCAAACAGCGAAGCGTAAATCCAGACGCCACGGCCACTCAATGCAACTGCAACCTCACCCTCGTCGGGATCATTGGATACAAGTGTAAGTTCATCAGTGTATTCACGGTACTCGTTGGGTTCGAAAGTGACATTAAGAACAGTACTTTCACCCGGGGCAACAACGATTGACTCATCGAAGTGAACGATGAAATCAGCATCGTTATTGAGAGCTTCAGAAACAACGAGGTCGATGTTACCGACGTTGCCGATGGTGACGCCCATCGTCTTGTTGTGGGTGTATTCCACATCCCCGAAATCGAGGGATTCGACGTCGAGCGTGATGTCGGATGCCAGCCCGAGACCGGTCAACTCAACCATCATCTCAGGATTGACAGGATCATCGCACAGAATATCGATCATGCCGTCGAATTGTCCGTATGTGCCGGGTGTAAATGCAACTTCAATCATCTCGAACTCACCAGGTGCGACCACAAATTCGTAATCAGCAGTAGATGAATAATACAGGTCTTCGCAGATGAAATCGGAAACGTGCAGGTCGGATGTTCCGTCATTGCCGACTTCAAGCATAAACGTTCTAACTTCTCCGACTAGTACTCCTTCGAAGTCCCAGTACTCAGTGCTGAGTGTAATGACAGGGTAGAGGCAGGTACCGCTAAGGTCGATATCTACAACCGGCTCGTAAGGATCGTCGGTTGTAATGGTGATCATTCCGGTTACATCATCATAGATGCAGGCTGTGTAGGAGGCTGTCATCGTCTCGTAGCCACCCGCAGGGACGACAAATTCACCGTCGAAGTCAACGCTGAAATCGTCTCCGTCCACGACCATATCTGAAACGGTCATATCGTAGTTACCGACATTGAAGACATCGAAAGTAATCTCAACTGAGTTGCCATATACAACATCGCCAAAGTCGATAGCTTCAGTCGAGAGTTCAACATCCTGCTGCAGTCCGAGTCCCGACAGGTCAACAAATACAACACCGTTGACCGGGTCATCAGAGGTTATCGATACTAAACCAGGATATTCGATGTATGTTGTTGGATGGAATGTGACCATGATATCCTGGATTTCACCACACCCGAGGACAAACTCACCACCGAAGTCTCCTGTATAGCCCTCACCTTCGACGAGAGCATCAGAAACTGTCAGCGCTGACGTTCCATCATTTAAGATTGTGAATGGTATATCTAATGTTTCTGTGACGTGTACCGCACCGAAGTCAATAGCATCGGTGGAGAGCGTTATGACCGGGTAGATACAGACACCGACGAGGTTAATGGTCATCACCGGATCGTACGGATCGTCCGTGACGACTGCGATCATGCCCTCAACAGCGTCGAACGTATTTGCCGTGTAGGTTGCAGTCATCGTTAACGTTGCGCCGGCAGCGATTACAAATGTGCCACCAAAGTCAACCGCAAAATCATCACCTTGAACTGGCATATCGGTGACTGTCAGGTCGTAGTTACCGACGTTGCTGATCTCGAATGTCAGTTGTGTTGATTGCGGATAAACGACTTCTCCGAAGTCAAGTGCATCGGTTGAGAGTTCAATATCCTGTGACAAACCGAGACCCATAAGTTCGACTGCTACTTCAGGATTTACCGGATCATCTGAGGTTATCGTAACCAATCCGGGATAGCCAATGTAGGTATCGGGATCGAATGTAACCTCAATCGGGCAAACCTCACCCGGGGCAAGTACCTCAGCTCCGAGGACATCTATACTGTAGTTGTTTCCGGCAAGAACGACATCACCAATTGTTAATGCTGATGTTCCATCGTTGGTCATGGTAAACGGAATCGTTATCGTTTCCGTAACATGAACCGCACCGAAGTCGACGATATCCGTCGAAAGTGTGATGACAGGATAGATACAGACACTGGCGAGTTCAACCATATGAACAGGCTCGTATGGATCGTCGGTCATTATTGTGATCAGTCCGGAAACAGCATCGAAGGTGTTAGCGGTGTAGGTCACTGTCATTGTGGCTGCAGCACCTGCCTCAACAACAAATGCACCACCGAAGTCAACTTCGAAGTCATCACTGTCAACGATCATATCGATTACTCCAAGGTCGTAGTTACCGACGTTGGCAATATCAAATGTCTGTGTTGTTGCCTGCGGATATACAACTTCACCGAAGTCAATAGCAGCAGTTGACATATCCACATCCTGTACCAGTCCAAGACCGGTCAGGTCAACTGATACTTCGGGATTTACCGGATCGTCGGAAGTTATGGTCATCAGACCATCATATCCGATGTAAGTATCCGGATCGAATGTGACATTGACCTGAATAACACCACCGGGAGCAACGACATTCGATCCGAAAATGTTCAGGCTGTAATTTTCACCACCAAGTGCGACATCGGACACGGTTAGTGCAGACGTTCCGTCATTGGTGATCTGGAACGGAATAGTTGACGTTTCCGTAACATGCACACCGCCAAAGTCAATCATATCTGTAGATAGAGTTATGACCGGGAAGAGGCAGGTACCGGTGAGTTCGACCGTGTGAATAGGTTCGTAAGGATCGTCTGTAATGATTATTACCAGACCAGAAACCGCACCGAAGGTGTTGGCTGTGTAGGTCACTGTCATAGCAGCTGTGGCTCCGGCAGCGACAGCAAACTCACCACCAAAGTCAACATCAAAGTCATCACCTTCAACAATCATGTCACTGACTGTCAGGTCGAAATTACCAACGTTGGCAATATCAAATGTCAATTGACTTGCCTGTGGATAAACAACCTCTCCGAAATCTATGGCACCAGTTGACATATCAACATTCTGCGCCAGTCCAAGACCGGTAAGGTCGACGGTTACTTCAGGATTTACGGGATCGGCAGATGTGATAGTAACAAGACCATCATATCCGATGTAAGTGTCCGGATCGAATGTGACATCAACCTGGGATGCTTCACCCGGGGCGAGAACATTTGCGCCGAGGACATCCATGCTGTAGTTTTCACCACCAAGGACGACGTCATTGATTGTCAGTGCAGAAGTACCATCATTGGTCATTGTGAACGGAATAGTAGATGTTTCGGTAACATGCACACCGCCAAAGTCAATCATGTCCGTTGATAATATTATGATCGGGAAGAGGCAGGTTCCCGCGAGTTCAACTATATGAACCGGTTCGTATGGATCATCTGTTAAAATCGTAATGAGTCCCGAAACGGCACCGAAAGTGTTGGCGGTGTAGGTTACTGTCATTGTTGTTGCTGCACCGGCAGCGACGGCAAACTCACCACCAAAGTCAACATCAAAGTTGTCACCTTCGACAACCATGTCATTGACTGTCAAGTCGAAGTTGCCGACGTTGGCAATATCAAATGTCAATTGACTCGATTGCGGATAAACAACTTCGCCGAAGTCAATCGCACCAGTTGACATTTCAACATCCTGCGCCAGTCCAAGACCGGTCAGGTTAACCGTAACATTAGGATTAACAGGATCATCGGAATTGATTGTAACCTGACCGTCATATCCGGCGTAAGTATCCGGATCGAGAGTAATGTTAACTTGCATTACACCACCGGGATCAAGAACATCAGAACCGAATATGTCCATGCTGTATCCGTCACCGTCAAGCATTACATCGGAAACTGTTAACGCTGATGTACCATCGTTAGTAATGGTGAACGGTATCGTGGATGTTTCTGTAACATGAACGGCACCAAAGTCGATCATATCGGTCGAAAGTGTAATGACCGGGAAGAGGCAAGTGCCTGCGAGTTCGACAGTGTGAACCGGTTCGTAGGGATCATCTGTAATGATCGTTACCAGTCCAGAGACTGCACCGAAGGTGTTTGCTGTGTAGGTTACTGTAGTTGTAGCTGCAGCTCCGGCAGCAACAGTGAATTCACCACCAAAGTCAACATCAAAGTTGTCACCTTCAACAACCATGTCACTGACCATCAGATCGAAGTTACCGACATTAGCAACATCAAATGTTAATTGACTTGCCTGTGGATAAACAACCTCACCGAAGTCGATGGCACCTGTTGACATATCAACATCCTGTGCTAGTCCAAGACCGGTCAGGTCGACGGTGATTTCTGGATTTACAGGATCATCTGAATTGATTGTAACAAGACCGTCATATCCTGTATAAGTGTCCGGATCGAGAGTAACAGTGACTATTTGAGTACCGCCCGGAGCCAGTACGAACTGACCACCATTATCACCAGTGTAACCCTCGCCACTGACAACAATTTCAGAAACAAATAGTGAAGATGTACCCTCGTTAGTAACAGCAAAACCAAGCTGTGAGGTTTCTGTCACATGTACTCCGCCAAAGTCAAGTGCCTCTGCAGATAATGCTATCACCGGGTAAATGCATGTTCCTGAAAGATTGACCACCATCTGGGGTGAATCGGGATCATTGGAATGAACGGTGATGGTTCCTTCTACAGAGCCGAATGTGTTGGCAGTGTAAGTTGCTGTCATGGTTGCACTGGTGTTCGGATCAAGATCGAAAGCATTGTTAAAGTTGACCACAAAGTCATCACCTTCGACCACCATGTCAGTTACGTTAAGAATATCCGTACCAACATTGGTTATATCAAAGGTCATCTCTGATGATTGCGGGTAAACTAACTCACCAAAGTCAATTGCATCGGTTGATAAAGCAATTTCCGGTGGCGGGAGTTCCGCATCATAATTTGCCGCTATTTCATCGGCTGTCAGTGCGCAGTTGTAGACACGAATCTCATCGGCGAGACCGTTGAGGTATCTGCCATCGAGGTTCAGAGCATGACGACCGATTACCATATCCATGTCGAAATTGTAATCATCCGCAGCATTGCCCTGACTGTGAAGGCTACCATCAACATAGTTATAAAGCGTAGTCCCATTTCTTACACATACAATGTGATGCCAAACATTATCGTTGATCCGACTATCGGATTCAATAACAGTACCACCTCCAGGTCCGGGAGGCATACGGTGTAAGAAACCGAACTTACCTGAGTATTCCTGGAGCCTGAAGGGATCTGGCCAGACAAACAGGCTCATTCCAAAGTCGTTGGTGCCTGTTCTTGTTCCATTCAGGAGAACTCTTTCTGTACCTTGACCGTCGATCCGGAACCAGCCTTCGACTGTGTAATCGTCCTTTGCAAATTCCATCGGTTCGGGAATTTCTATCCAGTCACCAACTTCAAGATCAAATCCCTGACCTACAGCACCTGTTGCATATGTTACTGAGCCATGAGATGCACCGTGGTAGTCATCGCTGATTGTATTAGTAGCATCACCCTCACCTGCCCAATGTGCGACAATACCAAGTGCTTTTCCAGAAATATCTACACTGACAGTTCCTTCATCGGGATCGTCTGATGTAATGGTCATTGTTCCGTAGTATTCACGGGCAAGGTCGGGATCGAAGGTTACTGTGACGTCAACAGATTGTCCAACCTGCACAGCGAATTCACCATTGAAGTCACATGTGAAACCACCATCGATTGTAATGTCAGAAACATTCAGAACTAAATCACCTGTGTTGGAGATATTGACTATTTCAGTTACGACTTCGTCAACATCAATATTGTCAAATCCAATAGTTTGTGTAGAAACTTCAATATCCGGAGTTCCGTAGCAATTTCCGGCGAGTTCAACTGTTATGGTTCCTTCATCAGCATCGTTTGAAGTGATTGTAATGGTTCCATTGTACTGTTGCACTTGATTCGGTGCGAAAGATACAGTTACTTCCTGACTTTCACCTGCTGCGAGTGTAAACGTACCATCGAAATTGGTTGTGAATGCATTGTTATCTGAAGTAATCCCAGTTACGGTTAAGTCAGCATTACCTTGGTTGTAAATGGATAATGTCTGATTTTCGCTGGAATTAATCAGGACATCACCGAAGTCCATTGAATTATTGCTGACTGCTATATTCGGGAAAGTATTATCATCAGCAATATTGTAGATATAAGCTGAACCGGACAGATACCCTTGGTCACCATTGTTATAAGCACCGATGATGGCATAGTTGCCGTCGAGTGAAACTGAAAATCCAAATTTATCTGGTTCTGCTGCATCAGACGCAGTCAGTTTAGCCTGTTGCGTCCAATCAGCACCATCACGGGCAAAGATGTATGCAGAACCGGAATTATTGCCATCATCATCATTTTGACAAGCACCGATAACAGCATAGTCACCATTAATGGAGGCTGAACAACCAAATATGTCGCTTTGAGCTGCATCATCCGCTGTCAGTTTTGCCTGTTGAGTCCAGTCATCTCCTTCACGTACAAAGATGTATGCAGAACCGGAATCGCTGCCATCATCATCATCATAGCGAGTGCCTATTACAGCATAATCTCCGTTGATGGAAACTGAATAATAACTGAACCCGTCATTCGCCGCCGCGTCATTTGCAGTCAGTTTTGCCTGCTGAGTCCAGTCATCTCCTTCTCGTTCAAAGATGTACGCTGAACCGGAATTGCTGCCGCCATCATCGTCTCCATGGGCAGCTATTATAACATTGTCATTGTCGATGGAAACTGCAAGACCGAAATAGTCTGATGCTGCACCATCATCTGCCGTCAGCTTTGCTGCTTGAGTCCAGTTATCCCCATCACGAGCAAAGATGTACGCTGAACCGGAATTGTTAGCGTTATCATCATCAAGAAATGAGCCGATAACAGCATAATTTCCGCTGATAGATACACCAATACCAAAACGGTCGCTTCCAGCACCATCATCTGCTGTCAGTTTAGCTTGCTGAGTCCAATCTGTACCATCACGAACAAAGATATATGCAGAACCTGAAGACTCTTCTTCACCATCACCAAGAATAGAACCGACAACAACATAGTTACCGTTTATTGAAACGCAATATCCAAAGTTATCATCTGCTGCCGCATCATCCGCGGTTAATTTAGCCTGCTGAATCCAATGATCGCCCTGTCTGACAAAGATATAAGCGGAACCAGAGTTGGAGGCATAATCATCAGTGTATGGAGATCCAATAACAGCATAGTCTCCCCAGATGGATACTGAATTACCAAAACGGTCTCTTACAGCACCATCATTTGCCAATAACAGGGATTCACCAAATCCTGTTCCGTGCATAGCTAATTCAACAGTTCCTTCATCGGGATCATTTGATTGGATTGTTAACGTTCCGATAAACTCTGCGAAATCATCAGGACTGAATGTGACCATAACTTCCTGTGATTGTCCGACTCCAACCGTGAAACCTCCTGCCTGAATAGTTGTAAACACATTATTGTCAGATGATATTCCTGTAACATCTAACTCAATGTCACCAACATTTGACACAGTAAACGTGAGATTTGAAGTTTCTCCCAAACCAACATTGCTAAAGTCTAACAAGTCAGTAGATACCTCAATATCCGGTGTTCCGTAGCAGTTACCGGTTATTTCAACCGAGACGGATTCTTCATCTGGATCATCAGAAGTAATCGTGATGGAACCAGAGTATTGCTGAACTTGATCAGGGGCGAAAGTGACTGTGATTGTTTGACTTTCACCACCACCAAGGATAAATGCAGCATTGAAGTCAGTAGAAAAGGACTCGTTGTCAGCAGTAATGTCAGTGACATCTAGATCATCGGTACCTTCGTTGATGATATCAAACGTTTGAGTTTCACTTGTTAGTATCAGGACATCCCCAAAATCAATTGTTTGAGTGGATATGGCGATATCAGCAGGTGGTAATTCCTCCTGGAACTGTTCTTCAATTTCCTGTTCTGAAAGAGCAAAATTGTATACTCGAAGCTCATCAACCAATCCGTCCATGAACCTCCAGTTTCTCCAGCGGTCGATCTGACCGATTACCACCTCAAGATCAGCATCTATAATTCCTAAACCGTCTTGCGTACCGACAATTTCTCCGTCAAGATAAGCGGTATATGTTCCATCGTTGTAGACCGAAGTAAAGTGATGCCATTTATTATCGTCTTTATTTTCATCACTGTAGTAAGTAACATTTGAATTTTGATCAGGTAATGACACGTGTGTGGATCTGTATTTTCTCTCCCATGACAGACCCCGGTTACGGTCATATTCAACCTCAATCAGAACTCCGAAATATGGATATTCCTCACCTCTATCCTCATATGCTGAGAAGATATCTTTATCACTGTCTGAAGGACCTGGAATTTTAAACCAGCCGGAAACGGAATAGTTTCTTCGGCCAAAATCATAGGAGCCGGCAGTCATAATCCAGTCATCCTGACCGTCGAAACTGAACGCCTGACCTACGACTCCATCGGCAAATGCAACGCCGTTGTGCATCGTCCCGTGGTGACCATTCCCACTCTCGTCGTTTGCATTACCATCAGCAGGCCAATAAGCAACGAGACCCATGCCGACGCCTGTTAAATCTACTGCAATTGTCCCATCATTGGGATCGTCAGAAACAATCGTTACTGAACAGTTATAAACTTGAGCCACATCAGGATTAAAGGTCACACCTACATCAAATTCATCTCCCGGATTTAAGACAACAGCATTACTGAAATCCGTTGTAAAAGAATTATTATCTGATGTAATACCTGTGATGTTCAGAGCACCTGTACCTTCATTGCTAATTCTAATTACTTCGGAGATCGATTGTTCAACTTCAATCATGCCAAAATCGAGTGAAGCAGGTGAAAGCGATATTTCGGGGATCATCGGAACCATTTCACCAAGGTCCAATCCGATCAAGCCATTCTCACCATCGGCGATGTAAACGAGACCTCCGCTGATGAATATTGCATTGCTCTGTCCGGGTGTGTTGTAGACTTCAACTTCCTGAGGATTCGCAGGATCGCTTACATCGACAATTCTGAATCCGGCTTCACCATCAGCGATAAGAAGATTATCACCGATTACATAGAGCCCCTGGGCTGTTCCGGGAGTTTCTATCGTGCTGATTAATTGTGGATTGTCAGGTGAACTGATGTCAAAAATATGAACTCCCGCTTCACCATCCGTCAGATATGCCAGCTGGTCGGTCGTTGCAACATCATATGCAAAACCCGGCGAGTCATAGCTGCCTATCTCAGATGGATTCTCAGGATCAGATACATCGAAAATCACCATCCCGCTTTCACCATCGGCAGCGAATAGTAATCCTCCATCGATCCACACCTGACGTGCTTCACCCTGTGTGTCAATTGTACATATTTCAACCGGATTACCCAGATCACTGACGTCAATTACGACAATCCCATTTGTACCATCTGCGATATACACATAGGGATCTTCAAATATAATACCATAGGCAATTCCGGGAGTATCATAGTAACCGACTTCGGTTATATTTCCGGGATCGCTGACGTCCAGAATTCTCAAACCGTAATCAAAGTCAGCAATGTAGGCGTAGTCACCACTCACGACAACATCAGATGTTTGACCCGGAGTATGATGTACCCCGAGTTCAACCGGATTGGCTGGATCAGAAATGTCAATGATGTGGAGACTGCCTCCGGGGGCGGCAACGTAAGCAATATCACCAACTATGAACAGATTGCTTGCTGATCCATCAACCGCGAATTGACCTACAACATCCGCATTTCCGATACCTGTACCTGCCAACTGAATTTCAACATTTTCATCATTGGACTCTATTGTCAGGACATCCGGGAATTCACCACCGCTTGAAGGATCAAAGGTAACGGATAATTCCTGACTCGCTCCGGGTTGAACCGTAAATTCTCCGTCGAATTGTGGAATAAAATCTTCAGTTACAGCAGAGATATTTGAAACTATCAGGTCATAGGTTCCCGCATTGGAGATCGTATAGTTGAGGGTATTAGTCTGCCCGAATGGAATTTCTCCGAAATCCAGAGTTTCGGTAGATAACTCAATATCAGGTGCCACTCCGGTTCCAATCGTGGGAAGCTCAAACCATTCATAACCATCAGCCACTACAGCCAATCCAATAAGACTGCTATATTCCATCGACGAGGTTGGAGTGAAAGTCACCTCTACATCAAAATGTGATCCGGGCTCAATACTCTGGCTTGCTTGATAAGCACTGAAACAATTATCCCATACTCCTACGTACATTAAGTTCATACGCCAATCACCAGTATTACTGATCCGAAGTATCTGAACCGATTCTGATCCAACCGGTACTTCCCCAAAGTCAAAACTCTCAGGTTCATAGGTTAATTCTGCTGCGATACCTATTCCAGTTAAAACAACCGTAACCTCTGGATTATCAGGATCATTCGTAATCATTGTCAATGTGCCGGCATGTTCACCACGTGATATTGGATTGAAAGTTATATAACGAGTAACTTGGTCACCTGGTTGAATATAGAGATTATTATCCCTATCTATACTAAATCTCTCACCTGCAATATTAATGCCTTGTACATTCAATTGCCGATCTCCATTATTGGTTATCTGGAAAGGCAACCTCGAGTTTCCACGACATAAAACCTCTCCAAAATCTATTTCAGCAGGGATGTCTATAGTAGGTGGACGCATGCTGGTTCCAGTTACAAGTAACCATAATGCTCCTTCATCCTCATCGTTGGAATAGATTACTGGATTAGTTCCAAAGTCACCGAGTTCCTCGGGTGCGAAAGTTACTGTCAGATTCCTGCTTTCACCACCGCTGATTACAAAAGGCTCTTCAAAATCAGTAGTAAATACCGAACGCACTGTAATATTAGAAATCCTGAGATCCTCGGTACCAAGGTTTGAAATGACGATAATGTCTGAGACTGTCTGTCCAACTTCACAGTAACCAAGATCCAATCTATCAGTTGATACGTCAATTTCCGGTGCTAAAATACTGGTTCCAGTCATATCTACGTTGACAGTCCCTTCATCGGGATCATCAGATGTAACTGTTAGTGTGCCGTTATAGACCTGCGGCTGCTCCGGTTCAAAGGTTACTTCTACCTGCTGTGATTGACCTGCACCAAGGACAAATGCACCACCGAAATCCGAATGAAAACCTTCGGTTGTTGTGATGTTGGAAACACTTAAATCAATATTTCCCGAATTCGAGATAGTCAGTGTCCGGTTAGAAGTTTGACCAACAGGTGCTCCTCCGAAATTAAGTGAACCTGGTGAAATTTCAATGTCATTGTAAAGGACAACAGCTGTCAGGTTAATCACAAAATTCGGTTCATCTGGATCATTTGTTCTGATGGTTACACTCTCGTTGTAACTGCCGTTTCTGTCCGGCTGGAACGTTACCTCGAGCACACCACAAAGACCTCTTGCGAATTCATCCCACCAATTATTTACGATACTTGTACTCAATACATTACTGGAACGATCAATTCCATTTAAATGTAAGTCACTTTCTCCAGTATTTGAAATTTCAAAATTCTGAGTGTAGGCCTGACCAATCTCAACCGATCCGAAATCATAACTTTCAGGTGATACCTCTATATCAGGAGGTGCTGCACCAAAACCACTTATTGGAATTACGTAAGTAGGAGTTTCCGGATCATTTGAAATTATAGTCATAGTGCCGTTATATCCAATTTGTTCATCAGGATTAAACAACAGATTAACATATACATTATATACCTCAGGATATAATTCAAAAGGAAGCTGCATACCTCGTAGATCCAGGGTAAATCCTTCTCCTTCAACAATAATCTCGGAAATTTCAAGTATTCCTTCCCCATGATTTTGTATTGCCATGCTCATAACATCGCCTTCAGCAACATTGACTTCCTCGAAATCAATCCTGTTGCCAGAAGTAACTAAGTATGGTCCAGTTCCCTCACCGGATAGAGACACCTGAGTCACTCCATCAGGATCATTGGATGTGATGTTCATATATCCTTCAAACAAACCGCGTGTTTGAGGATTAAACGTTACGATGACATCATGATTTGCTCCCTGTTGTAATGTAACTGGATCTTGAAAATCAGTTTCAAAACAATCATTTGTGAATGAAATTTCATTTATAACTAGATTTCCTGATCCGTCATTAGATATTTGAAATGTCATATCCTGTGATTCACCAATCTCAACTCCGTTAAAATCATGACTTTCGGGTGAAACAGTTATCACCGGATAATCTCCGAAAATGATATCATCAACAATAATGTATTCACCAGATGTCTCAAATATCACACAACGGATTCCAGTGCCTTCGGCTCTGAGTACAGTTGAGTTGTTTCCCTGAACATCATCAATGACATTACCCTCACATTCGAGAGTATACATGTCACCATTTTGATCATATGCAGTAATCCTAGCCGTTGCCCCGTCATTATCCAGGAATTCAGCCTGGAAATAATCAACAGGTTCATCGAGGTTTATCAGGAAAGCTGCATCATAGTAAGATGCAGTGAGTTCCGCCTGTCTGCTTGGGTTTACTACAAACTGCTCCAGGGAATAGAAATGAACTCCCTCAATGATCTCCCCCCCAAGACCAAACCATAGGTGAAACTCGTTAAAGCTGATTAGTTGACTATCCTCATACTCCCAATCAGGATCGAATTCCACGCATGAACCCGACAAAGGTATATTAATAATGTCGTCGTCAGGGTCAGAGGAGTGAATAACCAGCATAGCATTACTTTCATGGATGTCTTCAGGAGTATACGTCACAGTCATATCAAAATACTCGGCAAAATCTAGTATCCGGGGCTGATTCCCAAAATTGGTGCTGAATTCATGTGAATTGTCATCTTGAATCTCTACACTTTCAATTTGCAGCCTGGCCCCGACATTGAATAATCGTACAATATCCCTTCCGTTTTCAGTCTCGTAAATCTCACCGTATTGAACAGAATTAATTGCCTGATGTGCATAGTTTCTGATGGAGAGATCCGGATAAACACAAATTCCCATAACACGAATATCGACAACCTCTTCATATGGATCATTGGTAGTCAATCTTAAAGTCATTTCGTGAGATCCAATTTCCTGAGGTGAATATCGAATATAGATTGAATAGGATTCGTTTGGTTGGATGGTCCAATTATGTTGAGATGAATAGAAATAACCACTATCATCCTCAAATTCCGATATAGAAATACTAAGCGGAGCATCCCCTGTATTCGAAACTGTCAAGGTATCAACATAGGTTTGGTAGGGTTGGCAATATTCAGTAAATAGGCTTCGTTCAACCTCGATATCCGGACCTCCCTCGATAGTTCCTGTTAATGGTATCGTGATAGTACCTTCATCGGGATCGGTAGATCGAATAACCATTTCTGCATTCCGATCTCCATAATACTCGGGAGTGAATGTCACTGTCATGTCAATATATTCATCATAGTGAAGAACTTGAGCTTGATTCACGAAATCATGGCTGAAATCACCCGGATTGTCCCCTTGAAAGGTTGGGCTATTCACCTGCATGATTGATCCGGTATTGTGTATTCGCACTATTTGAGTCGTGTTTTCACCGAGATCAATGCTATCAAACTCAATGGAGTTAATCTCTTGATCTTGCGGATCTATAATGGAGATGTCGGGATAGGCACAAGTTGCTTGAATATTGATATCAACAACAGGTTCATACGGATCATTGGTTGTCAGACGCAGGATGTTGCTGTGAACTCCTTCTTCAGGTGGATCATATAGAATTCTGAGATTAAACAATTCCCCGGCGGGAATATCTCTGTTTTGATGTTCAACAGAGAAGTAAGGATCATTCCCGGTAAATTCAAAACCTACACTTAAAGCTGCGCCTCCACTGTTAGTAATCGTCAAATAACGATTATTAATTCGTCTTGGATCACAAACTCCAAAATCCAGGTCTGTAGCAACATCAATATCCGGTCCGCCAAGACAGGTTCCTGTAACAGGGAAGGAAATCGAACCATCATAATTCGGATCATTATTGGAAATAAAAATCGCTCCATTCCGATCACCATATCCCTCAGGTTCAAATGTTACAATTATATCAAAAGACTCACCATCGTTCAGATATCTACTTTCATTACCGTAATTAGTGCTGAAATCATCGGGATGATCTCCACCATAAATCCAGAAAGCAAATCTCAACGGGGCTCCAACATTATGGATTCGCACTATTTGCGTCGCATTTTCACCAAAGTTAACTCCATCGAAATGAACAGAATCAATTTCATGACCTTGAATGTTGGTTATAGAGAGTTCAGGATATGCGCAAATGCCTTGAACATTAACTTCGATAGTAGGTTCATCCGGGTCGTTAGAAGATATTCTCAGAACATTTTCATGTGATCCAGGTTCCGGAGGATTATACATTAGCAGAACACCACATGAGCTCCCAGGTGAAATATCAACTTGTTGCATCGGAGAGGAGAAGTAATCATCATTTCCAGTAAACTGTAAACTCGAAGTATGAAGCTCTGCATTACCGTGATTTGTAATTGTCAGATATCGAGAACTGCTTTGTTCAGGAATACAATACCCAAAGTTAAAATTATCAACAACCTCAATATCCGAACCGGACAAACCTCCGCCTGTGACAGCGACGGTTAGAGTATCTTTATCCTCATAAGGATCGTCTGATACTATTGTGATCATACCGTTATACTCCGGATCTGATGTCGGTTGAAATGTCACAAAAATATTGCTCGATTCATCAGGTGCAATATCGAATGCTCCTTCAAAGTTAGTTGTGAATCCATTATCTGCAATAATATTGGCTATATTAAGCGTTGCACCTCCATTATTGGAGATTGTAAGTGTTCTGGTCGAATCTGCACCTGGATAGATTTCACCAAAATCAAGAGATTCATGGGAAACTTCTATATCCTGTCCCCCCAGGCATGTTCCACTAATAGGGAATAAGATTGGATTTTCATCCGGATCACCATTGGAAATATATAATTGCGTTTCCCGGTTTCCATAATCCTGAGGTGTGAATGTTACAATTACATCGAAAGAAGCATCATAGTCAAGATATCGATTCGAATATCCATAATTGGTTGTAAAATCACCGGGATTGTCTCCTCCAAAGATCCAAAAGGCAAATCTCAGTTTCGCTCCAGCATTATGAATTCGAATTATTTGAGTTGCCTCTTCGCCAAGGTTAACTCCTTCGAAATGGAGGGATTCTATTTCCTGATCCTGATTATTCCTGGTTGAGATTTCCGGATAAGCACAAGTACCTTGAACAGGGATTCTAACTTCTGGATTATCCTGATCATTGGTTGTGATTATGAGAATTGCATCATGAATTCCTGTTTCGAGAGGACGATACAAAATGACACCGGACTGTCCATAACCGGGAGGTATATAATCCGGCGGATTATCATCTAACGTGAAGTAATCGTTTCCCTCAAGGCTGTAGTCTAAAACAAGATTCGGTGCGCCTGCAGTATCGTTATTAAAAATCTCAAATTGTAAGCTCTTCGGAACTTCCGGAGCACAAAACCCAACGTTGAGCGAATTTGGTGCACCAATGATCTGACAATATCCCTGCGTGAATGCTGCAAAGATAATAAACAATAGTATTGAAACTTTAGCTAAGGACTTCATGACTCTCTCCCTTTACAGGCTGTTTTCAGCCTGATTATCTTTTGTATCTTGAAAATTCTTGTTAGTGACTTCTGTTTTAATGTTCTGTAAAGTGTTGGAAAGTGTATTTCTATCTAAAGGTTTTGTGAGTAAAAACTGTGGATCAATTTGTTGCCTAACTTCACGGGCAAGTCGTTCAAGATCACCGGTGATGAGGATTACCCTGGCGTGAGGATTCTTTTGTAGAATTGATTCTTTAACTTCCAGGCCATTCATCTCAGGCATGTTGATGTCTGTTATCACGAGATCATAAACTTCAGGATTATAACTGCTGACAGCCAGAAGCGGATCTGAAAATGCTACACAGTTAAAACCTCTGACTTCCAGAGCCGATTTCAAGCTATTCAAAGCCTGAACCTGGTCGTCTATGATCATGACGTTCATGAAATCCCCAAAGGTTGATGTTATCCCTTATAAGGCAAAGTGCGTGCCATAATACACTTATAGCATTAAGGTATATAATAATAATGATATAGAAGATATTACGTGAAATTTGGAAACATTTAAAACGTCCAATTATCGTCAATTGTCCAGTTTTCGTCGTACAGATTTCGTCGGTCTTGTTCTGAATTCATATCTGAAAAGAATAGAAATCAGATAAATTGGATAAATGGTTACGCCACTTCTTATCCAATCGATTATCAGGATAAAAACCGCCCTATCAATCCGAATAGTGAAGCATTGAATTCAGGGACGCTCCGTCGATATCCCCTCAATTCTGGTACAATAATTTATATATATTATCAGAATCTTACCTGGAAAATGAACTATTATACCCATTTATAGTAACACTAAAACACTTGACAATGAAATTTACATGGACTATCTTAGGATAAATTCAATTTCTGTAACCGCTGCAAGGTAATATGGAGACAAGAAATGACATCAATCAATCACGATGATGAAGCGATCAGGGCAATCCTTATAAAGTCCGGCTTGGGAAGCAAATTAGCTGAAGAGGAACTGGAACTGGTTGTGGGTCAGGCTGTTCAATTACAATACAAGAAAGGTACGCGTATTCTGGAGGAAAAAACCGAGTCACGTGACCTTTTCATCATTTACGACGGTGAGGTTTCGGTAAAGATGGCAATGAACACAATGCACTTCATGGAGGAATCGGTTGCCCGACTGGGTAAAGGTGAAATATTTGGTGAGTTCTCCTTTATCAATGGCGAACCGAGATCTGCTACAATTCAGGCGGAAAAGAAAGTCTCTATACTTCGCTTTGATTATAGCGCCTTAATTCATCTCTTTGAGGAGAATCCAAGAATCGGGTATATAATGATACATGACCTTGCAGTAATTGCAACTAAACGCATAAAAGAAAACCATCAAAAAGTAAGAAAACTATTGCTGAGCTATTAGTTTATTAATTACACAGGTTAACTCCTATTCTAAGCAGACAGCAGGTCATTATTGATTATAAAATTCATTGTATAAGCTCTCATCGTAAATTTTTGATATTTACTATCTATTCATTCGATATACGACCACTCTCCTGGATCACTATATTCTACATTGCGTAATAAAGTCTCAACGGATAGTTTTATCGTCTTGTCATCGGATCACAATTTACACTTCTTTTATCGGCAGAAGCTTTCCTTCTATTCGCTTGGGATAGGTATCTCAACTTTCCAATTATTTGATATCTGAATTTCACTTCACTTCGATTCTATTGTTTCCTGCAAAGGTTAGAAATCCTTTTTATCACACCTGGGACCTGAAATTGATAAGTGGTTAAAGATGAAAAGCAAAATGCAAACAAAACTATCAAATTTATTAAATTGGATATTTCATTTTGAAGTTCATTATCTTTCCTGTTCTTAATTGCTTCGGAAGACAGTTTTAATTATACTCTTAGAGAGTATTCTCAATATTTGGGTGTGCAGGATGTGATTCCCATAAACCTACCATGGAATGTGACAACAACGCATTTCCATGTGTAAGATATTAGGTTTGAAATCATCTGCGAGGAAGAAAATGGAAGAGAATTTTGTTGCGTTTTTCCGAAAACACGATCTGACGAAGGATTATAATGATATTGAGATAGACCAATTTGTAGGTTTGCTTCATGAGAGAACTTACAGAGCAGGTGAAATTATCCTCAGAGAAGGTCAGAAGAACGACTCATTCTTCTTCCTGTACAGTGGTGAAGTAGAAGTGATGAAATACGACGATGTGAGCGATGACTTCTACAAGATTAATAGTATGAAAACAGGTGCTCATTTCGGTGAGATGTCAGTGATTACTGGCGAATCAACCTCCGCCATGGTCAGAACTATCACTGATTGCAGGTTATTAATATTATCAAGAAAGAATACATTATCCCACGAAGTCAACACCAAACTCCTACTTGCCAGCTCGAGAAGTGTATCCAAACGATTACAACTTATTAGTGAAAAACAGGCTCGAATGCTGGCTGAAGAGGCTGCGAGAGAACAAAAGAGATTAACTCTGGAAATCCACCAACGGGATCAGGAACTTACGATCCGTAACAGCGAACTCCACAATACAAAGCAGCATCTTACTAAACTGTATCTCGAACAATACGAGATCGATCAGAGTCGTTCATTCGGTGACATTATCGGTTCAAGTCTGTTAATGCAGAACATTTTCGAGTTGATAAAGAGTCTGTCAGATACTGATACAACTGTGATGATTACAGGGGAAAGTGGAACCGGTAAAGGGATGATTGCAATCGCAATTCACCAGATGAGTAAACGCAATAATGAGGCTTTCATAAGTGTCAACTGCGCAGCACTTGGGGACGAATTGCTCGCCAGTGAGCTCTTCGGTCACAAACGCGGAGCCTTCACGGGAGCAACAGAAGATCGGATTGGGAGGTTCCAGATGGCAGATGGTGGGACTTTATTCCTTGATGAGATCGGGGATATCTCACCAAAGCAGCAAGCATACTTGCTGCGAATACTTGAAACCGGTGAATATGAAAGAGTTGGAGAATCGAAAACGATAAAAGTCAATGTCCGCGTTATCGCTGCAACGAACAGGAGTCTGGAGCAGAAGGTAGACGAGGGAGCTTTCCGGGAAGATCTGTTTTATCGACTAAATGTCATGAATATTCTCGCACCTCCTTTGCGTGACCGGAAAGAAGATATACCCCTTCTCGCAGATCATTTCCGAAAACATTTTAATCAACAGCTGAACCGTAATGTTGAACGTTTTTCAATTGAAACAAGCAGATTACTGACGAATTACAACTGGCCAGGAAACGTGCGCGAGCTAAGAAATACTGTTGAGCGCGCCATACTGCTTTGCAGGGAATCTGAGCTTCAACAACATTACCTACCTCAGGATTTCAGGACTTCATCTGGTGCACCACAGAAAGGCTTATACAAACCAATCGAAAAAGAAATTACTTCACATAAAAAGCCCGTGATTGATTCCGATACAATCAATGATGCTCTTGTTGCATCATACTGGAATGTCACGGAAACTGCCAAAAGTCTCGGCATAAGTCGAGTTCATCTTCACCGTCTGATAAAAAAGTATAAACTGAAACACGATTAGACGCGTCTGTTAGTAACATTCTGTAACCTGAAGAGGTTACAAAGTGTATCATGAAAGTGTAACATTTTGAATTTGGATGACAATTAACTTGTGTTCAAACAGATAATGCTAACTTCTTAGTTATTATGATATAATTCTTTACAACAGATCATCACATTTAAAATCTCTTTACCAATTCTGGCACAACAATTGCTTTTAATTAAGTAAGAAACAAAAGCATTATAAAGAAAGCTGATAAATGGTAAGACTGATCAACACGGGGCAATTTGAAAAGACAATCTCAAAATGGGTTGGTAAAGTAATAGTTGCGCATCTCGGGGACTCAGAAAATCGCACTTATCAAATGAAAGTTCTAACTGGGTGGGCAAGTCAGAATCCTTCTACGAGACACATACTATTGCTATCGAATACTGACGGGCAAATGATCAGAGGAAAATACAGTCTGACAGAAGCTCCGGTATTTCTCCTGTTTGAGAATGGTGTAGTCCTGGACAGTTTCACGGGTGAAATTGGAAATGATGAGCTTAATCAATGGTTCCCTCGACGCATCTGAAATCCTGAGCAAATCTCTGTGGAAACGACATACGTACTGTTCTACCGAGGCTGTGTTCTACTGGTAAATTAAAGGAAATTGCAATGTACAACCTGATTCCGAATTTTATTGTTGACAGATTCAATAAAAATGAACTTACAGGCACGTTTCAAACCGCCACCATGTTCATCGACATCTCCGGTTTTACCCAGATGACTCGCGAACTTATGTCTCACGGCAAGGAAGGTGCCGAGGTGTTGAACGACATTTTGAACAATGTTTTCAAGCCGGTAATCAACGCGGTTTATGAAAATGGAGGAGATATAACATCGTTTGAAGGTGATGCGTTCACTGCCGTTTTTCGTAGCCCGGTTTCTCGTAAGCCGGGGAAAAGTCCCGGATTCGGAGAATCCGGGCTACATTGTGCGGCCAAAAAGATAATCTCCTTATTTAAAAAACGGGGACATCAGAAAACCAAATTTGGGACATTCGATTTGTCGGTTAAGATCGGATTGTCTTGTGGTGACGTTGAATGGGGCATTGTCGGATCAGACGACCATAAGACATGGTATTTTAAAGGAATGGCAATCGATGATGCTGTGCGAGCCGAGAAGCTGTGCGCGAGAAATCAAATCTCTATCGTGGGAGATCGGACATTCTCATTAAGTAGCCCGGCTTCTCGTAAGCCGGGGAAAAGCCCCGGATTCGGAGAATCCGGGCTACATTATAAATTCTTCCCTGAATCCGTTGTCGACTTCACAGGCAAAGGTGAATTCCGCGATGTTGCCTGTGCGTTTATTTCTTTTAAGAATCTTTCATCTCCAGGCGAATTAGACAAATTTGCCGTTAATATACTGGACAAAGCATACGAACACGGTGGCTATTTCGAGGGCTTGAACTTTGGGGACAAGGGCGGAAATTGTCTGGTCATCTTCGGAGCGCCTACGGCTTATGAGAACAACGTTGAACGTGCAGCGGATTTTGTGAATGCTGTGAGGAACGATTACTCCGACATTCGCGCTGGAGTTACGTTCGGGACGGTGTTTGCAGGCTTGAAGGGCTCGAAACGACGTGCAATATATGGTGTAATAGGTGAGGTGGTGAACATGTCTGCTCGGTTAATGATGAAGGCGGACTGGGGTAAGGTCTTGCTGGATAAATCTGTATATAACCGGATCAAATCGGTTTATAAGATAAAAGCCAACAGACCGATTTCGCTCAAAGGTTTTCGTGGATTCACGTCCTGTTACACGCTGTTGGAAAGACAAAAAGGTCGAGTCGCGTTCTTTGAAGGTGATCTGGTTGGACGGAAAAAGGAGCTGAATCGGTTGTCACGTTTTCTGCGTCCGATCCGAAATCGCAAGTTTGGAGGTATCGTCACCGTTTATGGAGAGCCCGGAATTGGCAAATCGCGACTCCTATACGAATTCACCGAGAATCAGAACCTCAGGACGCTAACGCTGCAATGCGATAGTATCCTGAAGGAAAGTCTTAATCCTTTCACTTACCTGTTCAATCACTACTTCGATCAATCTGACGCCAATTCTCCGGACGAACGAAAATCCTGTTTTATGGCTCGTTATAAAGCCCTGATTGAGCAAGTTGAACGACTTTCAGATGAGCGAGCCAGATCAGCTGGTGAAGAACTGAAACGAGTCGAACCTCTCATCGGTTCACTTGTCGGGATATTCTGGGAAGGGTCTATATACGAGCAGATTGATCCAAAGGACCGACCTCTGGCTATCCGGTTTGCGGTCAAGGAGTTTTTCAAAGCTTTCAGTCTGATTGAGCCGGTAGCATTACTCATTGAAGACATTCAGTGGCTTGATGACGAGTCGCAGGCTCTATTTGCCATCCTTACCCGCAAAATTGAGGACTACTCCATCGTCATCCTCGCCTCTTCACGCTTCAATGACGACGGCTCCAAACCGGTTCTGAAGGTGGATAAGGAAATCAGCAAAAAAGAATTGATACTAGCGGAACTCCCATCAGAAGATTTGAACCGTTTGATAGCAACTCAACTCGGTGGAGATGCTGATGTTGATCTCTCAAAGTATATTCACTCACGGACTGAGGGGAATCCCTTCTACGCTGAACAAATCTGTTTGTATTTAAAAGAAAATGACATGATTTCTTCTCCTGCCGAAGGTGAAAGATTCAAACTGAGTAAACAACAGGTTGATATTCCCACCAGTATCAATGCCATTATGATCGCTCGAATCGACCGGCTCTCCGGAGAGTTGAAGGAGACGGTACAGGTGGCGTCGGTGTTAGGGCGGGAGTTCGAGGTGCAGGTGTTGGGAGAGTTGCTCAAGTTACTGCATCAGACGGAGACCGGAACGCGGAGTATTTACCGGGATCGAAACATCAAATCGCTAATTACAGGTGCAGAAAAAGAGCGCATTTGGGCGGCTCTGTCGGAGTTGCGCTATATCTTCAGCCACGCACTGCTGAGAGAGGCGGCGTATGAGATGCAATTGAAAGCGCAAATACGAACTCTGCACAGAATTGCAGGTGATACCATAGTGAAACTCTTTCCGGATGATAAGTCGAAACTTGCTGATATTGCCTGGCATTATGAGAAGGGGGAAGAGTGGGAGAAGGCGGCTGAGTATCTGCAAAAAGCAGCCAACTATGCAAAAGAGCGTTTTGATAATCAAGCAGCGCTAAAACTATATGACCACCTACTCTCATTGCGCAAGTACCATCCTGAGGTGGTTTCCCCACAGACAGCCTGCAATGCTATGATTGACAAAGGAGAAGTGTTGCAGTTAATTGGTAATTGGGCGGAATCTGAACGATTGTATATACAGACACTGGAAAGTTCTGAAAATTTACACGATACTACGATTATAATCAAGTCTCTGTCTGCATTGGGAAGCATCTATCATTTGCAGAACAACAATGATCGGGCTCTGGAGTTCTTTAATAGAACATTGTCTATCACATCAGAGTTGGGAGACAGAAAAGAGATTGCAAATTCCTTAGGGAAAATAGCAGCCATCTTCGAGAATCGAGGTGACTACGATGGTGCGTTTGAATACTATCAACGAGCTTTATTAATCTGCGAGAAATTGGGTGACAAAAAGGGGATTTCGACTATTATTGGTAATATGGGAATCGTCATCGATAATCGCGGTGATTGGGATGGAGCTATAAAAAACTATCAACGAGCCTTATCAATTTGTGAGGAATTCGGTAATAGACAGGGTGTTTCAACCGCTCTAATCAATTTGGGTGGTCTGTTTGGTAGACGCGGCGATTTCGATCGGGCGATGGAGTGCTTTCAAAAGAGCCTGTCCATTTCAGAGGAACTCGGTGACAAACAGGGAATCCTAATTGTGATAGGCAATATGGGAGTTGTCTTCAATATGCGCGGTGATATTGCTCGCGCACTTGAGTGTCATCAAAGGAGTATTTCTATTGCTGAGGAAATGGGTGCAAGAAGTGATTTGGCATACGCTCTCTTTAGAACAGGTGGTGTCTTTTATACTCTTGGCGACTATGAGAAAGCATTGGGGCTTTTCCGTCGAGCACTTACTATCAGCGAAGAATTAGGGGACAAGTCACTGACTTCATCCGTTCTTAGTGATATTGGGTTCTTGCTTAGAAAAATGAGCGACCTGGATGGTTCGCTGGAGTGTTTTCAACAAGCTCTATCTATTGCGGAGGAATTGGAGCACAAACAACAGATTGCAATCGCTATCGGTAATATGGGAGCTGCCCTATTTGATCGTGGTGATTACGCTCAAGCGATTAAGTGTCTCAATAGACAGCTTTCCATCCACGAGGAAATGGGGGAAAAGCGAGGTGTTTCGAACGCCGTTTGCAGAATGGGAGTCGTCCACGAAACTCGTGGTGACTTTGAAAAGGCGATGAAATGCTATCAGCGATCTATTTCCATAGCGGAGGAATTGGAGGACAAATATTGTAATCTCACTGCTCTGGGCAATATGGGCAACATATTCTTTGAGTTGAAAGACTATGAAAATGCTAAGGAGCATTGTGGACAGGCAATTAACTTATGTCGAGAAATACAAGCCAAGTATGAATTGTCTCATTACCTGTCGGCTATGTCACAGACTAACCTTGAATTGAAATGCTACTCAATAGCAAGTGACCAATGTTGTGAAGCACTGAAATTGGCGCAAGAACTCAAAAACACTGAATTCATCTTTCAAGCTCAAATCCTCTCCCACAAGATTAGCTTCTTCAACACTGAAGACAATGCAGCACGTATTGCAGCTATCGACTCCCTTAATACAATGCTTGAGCAATCCACTGAGGACGAGCAATGCGCTGAAATCCACTTTGAACTCACCTCAATGCACCACATCCTGAACCACCTCGACAAGGCTGAGCAACACCGTCTCGAAGCCATTCGACTCTATAAGATCCTCTACGAGAAGATTCCCAAATACCTTTTTAAAAAACGGCTTGAAGGACTTTTAGGTGGTGGTGGACCTAAAGGACGGGATATAATATGATTTGTAAAAAGTATTCCTCACTTCCGTCGTCTTCTTGCCACAGTAATGAAGCCAAAAGAACACTCAAAGCTAGTTTGGCCAAATTTCAAAATCGAGGAGAAAGTCCAATGTATACAAAAATCATGAATCCAAGTTTCCATCCAAAGTTGGTCACTGCGATTTGCTTTCTCGTCTTAATAATGTCCAGCAGTGCTACCTTTAGTCAGGACAGCAGCGGTGTGCAGAGAGTTGGATCGCTCTATCATACATGGGAAGGAGGGTATGGAATGTCTGTGAATGGCGAATACGCTTATGTCGCCACGGGATTGGGCGGTCTTTCAATTATGGATGTCAGTGATCCCGGAGAGCCTTCTGAAGTGGGTTTCTATATTGCTGGAAGCGCTGTCAATAGCGTCAGGATTGTAGAACAACTCTGTTACATCGCTGGTGGTGGTGTGATGCATATCCTGAACCTCGAGAATCCCTTAAATCCGGATGAAGTGGGATCATGCGACACACCAGGGAAAATTGTTGGGCTCGAGGGAAACTATGCCTTTCTGGTAAGTGGAGATGAACTGATAGTAGTTGAAATCACCGACCCAACAGAACCTCGAGTTGCTTGTCGGTATAATCTGCCGGAGGGATCTACCGGTGTAATTGTTGAGGGAAATTACGGTTACTGTGCTTACAATAGACGGGGTGATGACGGAGCTTCTTGGAGCGTATTCAATGTTTTAGACCTGAGCGACCCGGAAAGACCGCGTCGAATCGGAACTAGTTATGGACAGTATGGAGTCAGGCATATCGCTTTGGTGGGGGAGATTTGTATCGCCACGTTGGAACACAATGGGTTTCATGTGTTTGATGTAAGTGATCCTTCGCATCCGGAAAATGTTTTATACTACGAAATGCCAAATAGCTCTATTTCCAGTCTCATTATTGATGGACAATACTGCTATGTTGCTTGCAGAACTGATAGGAGGGGCGAAATCCGGGTACTCGACATCGAAGATCCTACCTCGCCACGCCGGATAGGGTCATGCGACATATCTGTTTCCTACAGCACTAAAGTTCTGGCGGTTGTTGGAGACCTTTGTTATATAAACGGAAATGGGGGACTTCAGGTAGTTGACGTCAGCAATCCACGAAGACCTAGTGTTTTGGGGATTTATTATCTGGATTCCCCCATGCCCCTTGAAGTTGCGGTTGCAGGTAATCTGTGTTATGTGGGCTGTAAAGATTATATAGATGGCGAGACTGTTGGAAGTCTTCACATAGTTGACATCAGTGAGCCTTCTGAACCTCGCGAAGTTGGATTCTGCGATGTTCAAGGC
Source organism: uncultured bacterium (assembly GCA_964387885.1). Taxonomy (GTDB): domain Bacteria; phylum Electryoneota; class AABM5-125-24; order Hatepunaeales; family Hatepunaeaceae; genus JABGPL01. Next base: position 56,079 of record CAYLYZ010000020.1, read on the forward strand.
AGCCCGGAGGACGTTGAAGTTGTGGGTGATTATTGTTATATGGCAGTTTACACTGGTGGAGAGGATGATTTTCGAGGCAGACTCTGCGTGATTAATGTGAGCGATTCTTCCAGACCGGAGGAGGTAGGGTCTTATGAGTTTGAGGGTCGCGCGAATGGAATCGTCATTGCAGACAACTACTGTTACATCACTGAGTATCACCGGTCAGATCCGCGAACTTACCTCGGCAGTCTAAGGGTGCTGGATGTAAGTAATCCATCCCACCCGCGGGAGCTTGGAGTATGCGATACCGGACCTGCAGAAGGGGTTGCTGTATCAGGCAATTTCTGTTATGTACCAGTTCGTAGGATTGGTCTTAGGGTGGTGGATGTAACTTCACCATCAAATCCAAGGGTCATGGGTTCGTGCGAAACCCAGAGCCTGGTATATGATGTCGCAGTGGCTGGGCAGTATTGCTATGTTGCATGCTACCGAGATCTAAGTTTAATAGATGTCCGCTTCCCAAGTGAACCACGGGAAGTGGGATTCCTCGATACACGTGGAAGCACCATTACTGTCTCAGATAACTATGCCTATTTGACACATGGATTTAGGACAGAAGCATCAATGCTTTACATTGTGAACATCGGCAATCCGTTGAGGCCGAGTGAGGCAGGTTTTTATAATATACCAGGGAGAGGCAGTGGAGTTGCGGTAGCGGGAGACTTCGCATTTCTGGCGGAAGAGTTTTTTTTAGGTATTTACGAGTGTTCGGAAGCTCGCAGCTGTCGTGGAGAATTCCAGATTGACCATGACAGCATTGCGGTCGAAGTGGAGTTGGATCACGAGGCTCGGGTACGCCTCTCTACCCGAAATGAGGGAGATTATTCTGTTTCCTGGTCAGCAAACGCCTACACTCGAGGCAATGCTGGAAACGTGCCCTGGACGATTAGAGAAACCATCCCTGTTGGCGAAATCACAGGCGATGACCGCATCGAGGGAGTCATATTTGACGGGGACTCCTATTTCTGTGCCGGTTCTAACGGTAATGATCCGAATATGATCTATCAACTCAGTAGCCAGGGTGCCCTGCTCGACAGTTTCCCCCAACCCGGGCGCAGCCGTCTCGGATTCAAGGATCTTGCATGGGACGGAGAACTGATTTGGGGGAGTGGTGAGGATACGATATACGCTGTCAATCGAGAGGGAGAAGTCGTTTACCGGTGGCTTGCGCCATTTAGATCAACTACGAATATTGCTTTCGATCCGGAAGAGGGAATCCTATGGTTGAGCGGACTTACCACGGACATCTCCGCTTATGACCGCGACGGTAACTACCTTGGGCGATCAATAGATTGCCAGGAGCTTCGTATCTATGGTTTGGCTTGTTTCGAATCTGATCCGGATGGTGCTTCTCTTTATGCCTTAAACCGTCCGGGTGTAGAACGCCCGTTTCAAATCAGCAAATTCAACCTTGAGTCCGGTGAGATGCAATTTGAGCATCTGCTCCTCAAACCCGAACACGCTAGCAGTTTGAATGGAGCATTCATGTGCCGAAATTTTGACCAGTACCAGAATTGGGTGCTGTTGACGAGGGCGAACATTCCGAGCAATTTGGGTGGTGATCAGTTGCAGATCTGGCAGGTGCAATATAACGGGGATTGGCTAACCATACGTCCTGATAACGGTGAGATACGGGCAGGTAGTTCATCTCGAATCAACGTCAATTTACAGTCTTCTGCAATCGATGGAAGCTGGGAGTTTGAAGTTGGTGATTATGATGGTGAGATAGTCATCTATCATGATGGCGCTGGCGGTGAGGTAATAATCCCTGTGCGTATGACTGTTGTAGAGCAGAATACTGCACCTGAAGGAGATGTCAATTTGCCATCTGCATTCGGCATCGTCAGGATCGCTCCCAATCCTTTCAACTCAACAACCACCATCAGGTATGGTCTGAATTGTCAATCAAATGTTACACTTGAAGTTTTTGATGTTTCCGGTCGCAGGATAAAGACTCTGGTCAATGGGAGGCTTCAGCCTGGAACTCACAAAGCAACGTTGAATGCGGGGGATATGGCTTCGGGGTTGTATTTTATGAAGTTGGAAAGTTCGGGGCAGATGTTAACGCGAAAATTAATGTTTGTAAAATAGGGGGATAAAGAGATGAGAAATTTTATCACTTTTATTCTATTTGTTTTACTTAACCAGCTCTGCTACTCAGATATCATCAACGTCCCTGAAGATTTTGAAACCATTCGGGGAGCTATAGGTGAATCGGAGGATGGGGATACTATCCTTGTTCAACCGGGGGAGTATCTCGAGAACATCAACTTCCGGGGTAGAGCTATCACCGTTGCCAGTCTTATCCTGACAACCGGAGATGAAGCCTACATCGACTCGACCATTATCAATGGGAGGGGGAGAAACAGCGTGGTCAGGTTTGACAGTGGGGAGGACGAGACCTCGCTCTTAACCGGTTTCAGTATAACCAATGGAACCGGCTCACCCGACATTCAGGGACACAACGGAGGAGGTGGAATTATGTGTCTCCAATCATCACCGACCTTGCGGTATTTGAAGGTGTTTGGCAACCGGGCGTTATACGGGGGTGGTATTATGGTTCAACTTTCATCTCCTTTCATTGAGTTCGTGTCGGTTTTCGGCAACACCGCAGAATACAGCGGTGGTGGCATTTACTGCTCGCGGCAGGGCTGCAGACCATTGATATCCCACTCATGTATTTATAGAAACCTTTCAGAGCAACACGGCGGTGGATTAGGCTGCTATTCTGGTGCCAGTCCTGTGCTTGAACATGTGACCCTGGTGTTCAATCGCGCGCGAAATTTTGGAGGTGGAATATTTACTGAATTGGGATTAAATCATGTCCGAATCAGGAATACAATCCTCTGGTCGAATAATCCCAGACAGATTTATATGGGAGCAGACACACTTACAATTTCCTACTCTGATGTCCAGGACGGTACTGACAGCCTCAGGGGCGGAATCAGGAACTGGGGTGATGGTAACATGGATGACGATCCGCTTTTCGTTGATCCCGATGAAAATGACTTCCACCTGACCGGGAACTCCCCCTGTATAGACACCGGGGATCCCAATTCTCTCGGGGACGAGGATGGCTCAAGAGCTGACATGGGTGCTTATTTCTGTTTGTTGAATGGAATTGTCGAGGGTATAGTGTTAGATGCAGGAGACGATGTGGAATTGCCGGGTGTCACTATAATGACCACCCTGAACCGCAATGCAATCACCGATGAAAACGGTTTCTGGAGTATTTGTTATCCTGCGGGAAGAGAATTCGATATATCAGTTTCCTTAAATGGATACCTGGATTCTACAAGAACCGATTTTGAAGTCCAGGTTGACGACACACTTGAAGTCACTTTTGGTTTGCTTCATTCCGAGTTCAGCCCATCGGAAGAGGGATTTACCTCGGTATTAGACTCAGGCGATTCCACCTCATTCGATTTTTCTATTAATAATACAGGTAATGGTGCTCTGAATTGGGAGGCTTCAAAGCGGTTGATTGACGTGCCCGATCCCTGGGAGTTGAGACGCAGTTTTAATGTCAACCAGGTTGTGGATGATCGCTCTATCTGGGGAGTTATCTTTATTGAGGATCATTTTTACGTACCCGGATCAAATACTATTGACGGCAATAGAAACCCTACTATCTATGTACTCGACCGCGAAGGACATGAGATAAACCGCTTTCTGCAATTTGGTGAATCTGGTAGAGGAATGAGAGACCTTGCCTGGGATGGTGAGTTAATGTGGGGGTGCAATAATGAGATGATCATCGGTTTCACTACTCAAGGAGATTCAGTTACTGCGTTTGAAAGTCCTTATTACCCATCTTCGATAACATGGGATACTGACCGTGAAGTGTTTTGGATAGCCAGTGTAAGGGAACATTTCATATACTCATGTAACACCGACGGAAATTGTTTGGATAGATTACCAGACTGCGATTTACGTCCATATGGTACTACCTACCGGAAAGACGATCCAGATGGATACAATCTCTACTTCAACCATAGGAGCGATAACACCATGATCTACAAGATGAACACGGAAAACGGTGACACTATGCTTGTTGTCCTGCTTGAACATGATGAAGGTCATTCTTATCGAGGTTGTTTCATAACCGATCAATACGACAGAAGAAGTTCAGTTTTTATGAATATATCCTGCGCGGCTGAGGATTCCATCGACATCAGGCAGGTATGCGGCAATACATCCTGGATGGGTCTGGAGCCTATGGCAGGGGAAATCGAGTCTGAGGCATCACAGAATTTGACGCTTTCGATGTTCACTGATGGAATTGAGCTAAATTTCTGGGAAGGTGAGATAGTGTTTTATCACAACGCTGCCGGAGGTGAAACTATACTGCCGGTTACACTTACGATTCGACCAGAGGTGGTGAGTGATAACTGTGAAGATGCAATCCCTGACGAATTCGCGATAACCGATATCTACCCCAATCCCTTCAACTCAACAACGAGGATAAGTTACAATTTACCTCAAGGTGGTTTGACAACTTTGAAAATCTTTGACCTCAATGGTCGGGAGGTTTATAACCTTTTCAATGAGGTGCAAGAAGCAGGTTATCAAACTATTACATTCACTTCAGAGCATTTGTCAAACGGAATATATTTTGCCAGATTAAACTCAGGAAAGTATTCGGCAATCCGTAAAATTGCGGTTGTAAAATAAAAGGAGCATCTTGTGAAGAACTTCATTCTGTTAATAACTGTTTTAACACACCTGATAACAGCTTCGACTCAAGCATACGAGGGCGAGAACCTTGATCTTGTCAATGAATTATTCATCGATACCTGGGACCGCGCTTATGATATTGCTGTAAATGGTGATTATGCCTATATCGCTGCAGGTGAGTCGGGGATAAAGGTCGTGGACGTTTCCGATTATGAAAAACCTGACCTGGTTAACTCAGTTGACGATATAGAGGGGTATTCTCGCAGGATCAGGTCGCTTAATGACCTGGTTTTTCTTATTTATTCTGAGGTGGGAGGTGATTATCCATACCGTAGCGATTCCACCAGTAATTTTCTCGCAATTTATTCTGCTGAAAATCCTTCTGAACTCGAGCTGATTTCTGAAATTCAACTTCATGATGGTTGGGTTTCACAGTTCATTATTTCAGAAAGACATGTGTTCACCACAATAACTTTTTCCAGCGATGGTGAATCTCAGGGATTTCTCCAGGAAATCGATTACACTGATTTGGAAAACCCGCAAATAACAACCTTATGGTCAGCAGAGGAGTTCATTCGGGATGTCTGCTTTATGGATGATTTTTTTCTGATTGTGACAGGATATAATGATAACGGAAACCTCCTGATATTGGACATTTCAGATCCTGATAACATTTCTGCCACTCCATTATTTGAGGAAGTGGAATTGAGTGGATTTGCCTATGCACTATATAGGGATAATATAATTTACCTTTCATATAACTATGGTTCAGAATTTGTATGTATTGATGTTTCCGATATTGAGAATCCCGAGATTTTGGGTAGTTGTAATTTACCAGAGTGGGGCTGTGGTGGACACGTATTCGATATGGAAATTTCGAATAATTTCTTGTATGTAGCCTATAACAACAGCTACTGTGGTGGCTTCAACACTCCCGAACGCGATGGTGATGAGGATAGTTTCGTAGCCGTAATTGACATAAGCGATCCGAATTCACTCGAGGTAATTGGTTACAATGATCCGCCCTGGGTGTGCGATTTTGGTCACTATTCACGCGGGATCGAGATTTCAGGGGATAATGTTTTTGTCGCTTTGGGAGCCGGGATGAAGATCATGGATTATTTTGATCCCGAAGATGTTGGGACAACCGGATATTTTGAATCCGGAGGTTCTAATTGGGATTTAGAGATTAATGGGGATAATCTATTTCTGGTGAGAAAGTTTAATGATTTTTCCCGATGGAATGCTGGTGGAAGTGTCCAGGTCTTCGACATTGAAGATGTCGAAAACATAGATACGATTACTTATCTGGGGTTACGAGTAAACGATATTGTTATTGAGGGTAACCTTGCGTTTACTGCTGGGGATGAATTGGCTATTTGGGATATTTCGAATATCCGGGAAATTAATGATATTCAAAGTATGGAAATAAACAGTAGAAATTTAAGAATTGAGGATACATTATTAGCAACAATCTCCCCAGAAGATGATGAATCTTCTAATCTGTATATCATCAATATCTCAGATCCTTCCGATCCCGAAATCATATCAAATTATCAATTGCTTTCATCATATTTCTCTGATTTGAGGGAAATGGAATTCAATGACAATTTTCTGTATCTAATGGCGAAATGGGAACTAAAAATACTTGACATTTCTGATCCTCGAAATCCCCGGGAGGTCTTTAATTATCGTGCAAGTAATTTGGGGGATTTTGTAATCAGGAATGATAAAATGTTCTTGTCATCACGTTTGAGTAGTTTGACTATGTTTGATATTTCTGATCCTGCTGAACCGGATTCGATCTGGACGAATAGGTTTGGTAATTACGGAGGCAGGCAAAAATGTAATTTAGAGTTGTCCGGTGATTACTTATATTTAGAGGGTGGTTCCAATTCAATGGTATTGCTTGATATTTCAAATCCAGATACTGTTGAGGTTGTCGGAAGAGCTGATTTCGGGGAGTTTGAGGGAATAATTGATATTCAATCTGATAACAATCTGGTTTATGTGACATTTGACCAATGTGTATTCATCCTGAGGAATACCCTGATTGATCTTGAGGTTGAGGCTGAAGCTGTGAATCCTCAAGAATTTGCACTGATGGGAGCCTACCCCAACCCCTTCAACTCAACGACTACAATCGAATATATCCTCCCATTTGCGTCAGAAGTCACTCTGAACCTCTACAACCTGTCCGGACGTAGGATTGAAACATTGGTCAATGGTAGAATGCAGGCGGGGGTGCATCGGGTGATGCTGGATGCGAGGGATATGGCTTCGGGGTTGTATTTTATGAAATTGGAAGGTTCGGGACTGTCTCTCACAAGGAAAGTAATGCTGATAAGGTAGAGGAGAAAAACAATGCGTAGAAGAATCGTTTTATTTACTTTAGTCTGTGTTGTTTTGATTGCAGCTTCAGAGCTTGACGCCCAGCACCTCGGGGAGATCGAGGAGGTTGGCAGTATCTATAATTTTTGGGAATCCCTGCTTGATATCTCCATTCAGGGAGATTATGCCTACATAGCTGCAAGCGGTGCTGGCCTGAATATAGTGGATATTTCTGATCCTGAAAATCCGGAATTTGTAAGTTATATAGATGTTTGTGACGGATATGCCGAAGGTGTGGTCGTACGTGAAGAATATGCATATTTGGCGCATCAAACGGTTGGTCTTCAAATAGTTGACATTTCTAATCCGGAGAATCCAATTGAAACCGGTTTTTGCAACACTCCGGGAGGGGCAGGAAATGTTGCTCTCAGTGGTGATTATGCTTATTTAACGGACATTTCAGAGGGTCTTCGAGTGATAGATGTCTCTGACCCCGAATGTCCTGTTGAAGTTGGATTCTATGATGAGCTCCAGCACACCTACGACGTCAAGGTAAGTGGGAATTATGCCTATGTTGCCGCAAATCTCGAAGGTCTTCGAGTAATCGATATTTCTGATCCGGAAAATCCCACCGAAGTTGGGTCCCGCCCCACACCCGGACGGGCTCAAGGCATATCAATTCGTGATGAATATGCATTTGTAGTTGGTTATCAGCAGGGGCTCAGCATAATTGACATTTCCAATCCGGAGCGTCCCCGTCAATCCGGATATTGTGAAACTCCCGGAAGCACCGATGACGTTGCAATTAGTGGTGATTATGCTTATTTAGCCTGTGGGCACTCGGGATTTCGGGTAATTGATATTTCCGACATCAGTCAACCCGTTGAGGTTGGATTCTTTGATGCTCCCGGAGCTTGCGGTGACGTAACGGTAAGTGGAAGTCATGCATATGTGGTGGGCTACAAACTAGGTCTGCGGGTAATCGATGTTTCGGATCCTGAAG